>NZ_JBITMQ010000012.1:0-329197 GCF_044466355.1 Actinophytocola sp. NPDC049390 | reverse complement strand
GGGCGCCCCCCCCCCCCCCCTACGTTGTGCTTGTCTGCCTCCCCCCCCCGGGGCGGCCCCCCCCCCCCACCCCCACAACTCGGTGTGTCCGAGCGCGCGACTCGCGTTGTCTGTGCGGGACTAGCTGACGGTCGGCCGCCTGTTCAGGCGGACCAGCCCGCCGGAGACGACCAGGAGCAGCAGCGGCAACCCGAAGAAGATCAGCGCGGTGACCGTGTCGTTGATGGGTCCCGAGTGGAGCCACGACACCAGATGCGCGAGCAACGCGGTCATCACCGGTGTGAGGAGCACCAGGGTGGCCCGGCTGCCGGCACGGGACCAGACCTTGGTGGCCACCGCCGCGCCGACGGCCAGCGCCGCGAGCTGCGCCACCTCGGCGACCGTCTCCCCGTACCCCAGGACGCCGGTCGTCGCGACGGCAAGGACCGTCGCCGCCATCACGGCCACCGACCCCCTGCCGACCAGTTCGCGGCCGCGTGCCGGACCGGGCGACAGCGTCAGCGCGACGGCGATCACGGGCCCGAGCAGCACCCAGCCCGCCTCGGAGTAGTTCCACCGCCAGCTCATGTTGGCCATCGTGAGGAGCAGCGCCAGCCCGGCCGTTCCGACCCACGCGCCGACCGCCGCGGCCCGCCGCTTCCCGAACACAGCGAGCACGGCCACCGCGAGCCAGACGAACCAGACAGGTGCGTCCGGGACCCGCTCCAACGGCGGCACCGAGCCGATTCGGACATACCACGCCAGCTCGTGCAAGCTGACCGTCGCGCCCGCGAGGATCGCGACCGGGCCGAGCAAGCTCACGATCGCAAGCACGTCGGCGGCGATCAACCGGCGCAGGTGCAGCCGGAACGCGCCCCACACCAGGTCGATCGTGTTCCGCCAGCCCGGTCGAGTCCGCTCGCCCGCGTCCGCCACCAGCACGCCGAGCATCTCCTCGCCGTGTTGTTCGCGGTGGTCACGCGGGTAGAGCGCCAGCAGCCGCCGGTACCGCTTCTCGAGTTCGCTCACGCTGTTCCTTCCATGGGCCGTACCCGCAGACGTCGTTCCGCGACACGGGTGTTCGCCTGCATCCGTGCCACCTCGGTCGCCAACCTGGCCGCCCCCAGGTCGGTCAGCTTGTAGTACCGGCGGAGCCTGCCGTCCACGACCTCCTCCCGGTCCACGGCCACCCAGCCGTCCGAGGTCAACCGGTCCAGCGCGGTGTAGAGCGTGCCCGCCCGCAACCGCACACGACCGTCGGAGATCTCCTCGACGTCACGCAGGATCCCGTACCCGTGCAAGGGCCGGTCGGCCAGCGCGGTGAGTATCAGGAACGTCGGCTCCCGCAAAGCATCCGTCACACGAACGGTATATACCGATGATCGACTTATAGCAACCCCGCGAGTCGCGTTCTCGAACACCGCGAGTCGCGCGCCCGGGCATACCGAGTTGTCGATCTCGTGCATGTCCACGGGTCGGACCTCTGCACGAAACCGACAACTCGCGGTGTCTGAGCGCGCGACTCGCGGTGTCTCAGCGCGCGACTCGCCATGTCTGAGCGCGCGACTCGCCATGTTTGGGCGCGCGACTCGCGGGGTGGTCGTACTTTTGGGCGATTCGGGTGGGGGGTGGCGCTTTTACCATGGGGCGGTGTTCGAGCTTCTTCGGTCGGTGTGGCGGGAGGCGCGGCCCGTTCCCACGCCACCGCCCGCTTGGTGGGACTGGGCGCTGGTCGGGGTGCTCGTGCCGGTCGCCGTGCTCGAAGGGGTGCTCCGGGCCGGGCTGGACTGGCGGTGGCTTTCCGTCGTCGTGTGTGCGGGGCTTGTGTTCACGTTGCCGTTCCGGCGGTCCCGGCCGCTGCTGGTGGTCGCGATCGCGTTCGGGGTGTGCGGGCTGTCCCCGTTCGTGGTGGGGCACGCGTTTCCGCAGCAGAACGTGCTCGTGTACATGATCCTGCTGCCGTTCGCGCTCTTCCGGTGGGGTTCCGGGCGCGAGGAGGTGCTCGGGGCCGCGATCATCTACGTCAAGCTCGGGATCGACGCCGTGATGGGCTTCCTCCCGTTCGGGGACGCGCTTGCGGGCTTCTTCATCGTGTCCGCGTTGATGGCCGTCGGCGCGGCCGTGCGGTACCGGGCGCGGGCCCGGCACCGCGAACTGGACCAGGTGAAGCTCCTCGAACGCGAACGGCTCGCCCGCGACCTGCACGACACGGTCGCCCACCACGTGTCGGCCATGGCGATCCGCGCGCAGGCAGGCATCGCCACCGCGGCCGCCGACCCGGACGCGGCCGTCGACGCGCTTCGCCTCATCGACACCGAGGCGGCCCGCGCGCTCGACGAGATGCGGGGCATGGTGCGGCTCCTGCGGTCCGACCCGGCCGCCCTCTCCCCCGGGCCGCGCGTCACCGACCTCACCCGTCTCCCGCCACCGGTCGACGTCACCCTCACCGGCGACGTGGACGACCTCCCGGCACCGGTGCAGTCCGCGATCTACCGCCTCGCACAGGAAGCGGTCACCAACGCCCACCGCCACGCCAGGCACGTCACCCGCATCGAGGTCCGCGTCGACGCAGGCGACACCGAGGTGCGACTGTCCGTCCGCGACGACGGCGACCCGCCGGGACGGACCAACGGGTCCGGCTACGGCCTCGTCGGGATGGCCGAGCGCACCGAACTGCTCGGTGGCACGTGCGAGGCGGGCCCCGCACCGGACCGCGGCTGGGCCGTGACGGCCGTGCTGCCGAGGGCGACGCGGTGAGCATCCGCGTGGTGGTGGCCGACGACCAGGAGATCGTCCGCACCGGGCTCGCGATGATCCTGAACGCCCAGCCCGGCATCGAGGTCGTCGGCGAGGCGCCCGACGGAAGGCACGCGGTCGACCTGGCACGGCGGCTGCGGCCGGACGTGTGCCTGTTCGACATCCGGATGCCCGACGTGGACGGCATCGAGGCCACCCGCCGCCTCGCGGGCCCGGACGTCGCGGACCCGATGGCCGTCGTCGTGATCACGACCTTCGACCTCGACGAGTACGTCTACGCCGCGCTGCGGGCAGGCGCCCGCGGTTTCCTGCTCAAGAACGCGGGCGCCGACATGCTGTCGCAGGCCGTCCACGCCGCCGCGAGCGGCGACGCGCTGATCGCGCCGAGCGTCACGGCCCGGCTGCTCGCCACGTTCGCGGGCAACGGCCCCGGGCAGCCCCCGGTCCAGCCCATCGACCCGCTCACCGAACGCGAGGAGCAGATCCTCGTCGCCGTGGCCCGCGGGCGCACCAACAACGAGATCGCCGACGAGCACCACATCACGCTCAGCACGGTGAAGTCACACGTCACGAGCCTGATGAACAAGCTCGGGGCGCGCAACCGCGTCGAGGTCGCCATCTGGGCGTACGAGACGGGCCGGGCCCGCAGGTAGCCGAAAGTACGGCGGCACAACGGAACCATCGCCCGATGAGCCAGGGGCCGCTCGCCCGCCACCATTCTCGGTATGACGACACTGGCCCCGGCCCGCTCGCGGAAGCGGGTCACCGCCGCACTGCTCGCGCTCACCGCCGTGCCGGTCATCGCGGGTGCCTTCCGGGTCACGGAACTCGGCACCGGCGGCGCGGTCACCGACGACAACGCGCGGTTCTTCGCCGATCCCGTGCCGGTGCTGCTGCACATCGTGGGCGCGAGCCTGTTCTGCGTCCTCGGCGCGTTCCAGTTCTTACACGGTCCACGGCACCGCGTGCTCGGGCGGCTGATCGTCCCGTGTGGACTCGTCGCCGCGCTGTCCGGGACGTGGATGGCGGTGTTCTACCCGCTGCCCGCACACGACGGTGACCTGATGATGGTGCTGCGCCTGGCGTTCGGCTCGGCCATGGCCGGTGCGCTCGTGCTCGGGTTCGTCGCCGTGCGACGGCGGGACTTCGGCGCGCACCGCGCGTGGATGGTGCGCGGCTACGCCATCGGGCAGGGCGCGGGCTCCCAGGCGGTGATCTTCGGGTGCTGGATCGCGGTGGCCGGTCAACCGGACGTACTGACCAGGGCACTGCTGCTGGGCGCGGGCTGGGTGCTGAACCTCGTCGTCGCGGAATGGATCATTCGCAGGAAGGAAAACCGGTGAAGGCGATCGTGCAGAACAACTACGGCGGCCCGGAAACCCTGGCGCTCCAGGACATCCCGGCCCCGGTGGCGGGCGACGACGACGTGCTCGTCGAGGTGCGTGCCGCCGCGCTCAACGCGTGGGACTGGCACATGATGCGCGGCGACCCGTACCTGTCGCGGCTAATGGTGGGCGCGCCGCGGCGTCCGAAGAGGACGGTCCGGGGCCGCGACCTCGCCGGCGTGGTGGCCGCGGTCGGCCGGAACGTCACCGAGTTCCGGCCGGGCGACGAGGTGTACGGCGACCTCGGGTCGGCCGAGGGCGCGTTCGCCGAGTTCGCGGCCGTGCCGAAGGGCCAGGTGGCACGCAAGCCGGCCGGCCTCACGTTCGAGGAGGCGGCCGCGGTGCCCCTGGCCGCGAACACGGCGCTGATGGGCGTGCGTGACGTCGCGGACGTCCAAGCAGGGCAACGGGTTCTGGTCAACGGCGCGTCCGGCGGCGTCGGCACGTTCGCCGTGCAGCTGGCGAAGGCGTTCGGCGCCCACGTCACGGCGGTGTGCAGCACCAGGAACGTGGACCTCGTACGTGGCCTCGGCGCGGACGCGGTCGTGGACTACACCCGAGAGGACTTCACCACCGAACGCTACGACGTGGTGTTCGACCTGGTGGGAAACCGCTCTCTCACGTCGCTGCGCCGCGCGGCGGGCCCGCGCGGCACGGTGGTCCTGTCCGGCGGCGGCGTGTACGGCGGCGGCAGCGTCGTCGGCCCGGTCGGGCTGATCGTCCGCGGGCAGCTGCTGAACGCGTTCGTCCGGCAGCGACTGGTGGTGCTGGGCGAGTCGCCGAACACGCGCAACCTGGACGCACTGCGTGACCTCATCGAGGCGGGCAGGGTCACGCCGGTGGTCGACCGCACCTACCCGCTGACCGACGCCGCGGCCGCCATCCGCTACGTCGAGGAGGAGCACGCCCGCGCGAAGGTCGTCCTCTCTATGTGAGCGCTCTCCACGGGTGGCTCGCCGCCCGCGACGAACGCGTCCCTCGGGTGCTGCACCGACGCGAGCGACAGGATGTCCCGCCCGAACAGTGCCTGCGTCAGCCAGATCGCGAGCACGCGAACCTTGCGTTCCCAGCTCGGCACGGCCAGCACGTGGTAGCCGCGGTGCATGAGCCACGCGAGCAGACCGGTGATCACGATCCGCCGGTACTGGAAGATCCCGCGCCCCATCCCGAGCGTGGCGATGGCGCCGAGGCTGTGGTGGACGTACTCCTTCGGCTCCCTGCCGCGCAGCGTGGCGACGATGTTGCGGGCGAGGAGCTTGCCCTGGCGGTACGCGTGCTGCGCGTTCGGCACGGTGCGCGGCGCGTCCGGCACGGCGAGGTCGGGCACCGCGGCGGCGTCGCCCGCGGCCCACGCGTCGGGCACGGGCGCGTCGTCGGTGCCGACCCGCAGGTCGGGGCGGACCACGACGTAGCCGCGTTCATCGACGGGTAGGTCGGTGTGGCTGCCGACGACGGGGTTGGCGCCGTTGCCCGCGGTCCACACGATCAGGTCCGAGTCGAACTCCTCGCCGGTCGACAGCACCACGTGCCCGTCGACCGCGGCGGTGACCCGCGTGTTCAGGTGGACCCGCCCGCCCCGCCGGATCAGTTCCCGCACCACCCACTGGCCGGGCCGGTCGGTGACCTCGGGCAGGATGCGGCCGGTCGCCTCGACGAGGTGGAACCGCAGCTCGTCGCGGGTGATCTCCGGATAGCGCTTCAGCAGCGCGGTCGCGAGCGACAGCAGCTCGCCGAAGCCCTCCACGCCGGAGAAGCCGCCGCCGACGACCGTGACCGTCAGCAGCTTCTCCCGCAACGGCCCGGGCGGCAGCGCCGAGGCCCGATCGAACGCGGTGAGCAGCCGGTCCCGGATCGCGACGGCCTCCTCGACGTGCTTGAGGCCGATCGCGGTCTCGCCGATGCCGGGCACGGGGAACTTGCGGGTGACCGCGCCCGCGGTGACGACGATGACGTCGTAGTCCAGCTCGATGGTGTCGCCGTCGGCGGGGCGCGCGGTGACCACGCGGTGCCGGTGGTCGACGGCGGTCACCGTCGCGGCGACCACGCGGGTGGTCCGCAGGTGCCGCCGCAGCGACACGGCGGCGTGCCGCGCCTCGACCGAACCGGCCACGACCTCGGGCAGGAACGGCTGGTAGGTCATGTAGGGGCGGGGGTCGACGAGCGTGACCTCCGCTTCGCCGCGGCGGAGCTTCCGCTCGAGCCGCCAGGCGGTGTAGAAGCCGGCGTATCCGCCGCCGACGATGAGGATCCTGCGCATCGGGTGCCTTCTTTCTCGGCTCACCTGATGGACGGGACAGCCCGCCCCGGCGTGACGGTCGCGCAGTGTTCCGCCGGTCACGTCCTCGGCCGATATTCCCACCCGCCAATGCGTATCCTGGTGGCCGTCCCACCACCGATTCGTGACGGGTCTGTGAGACGGTCAGATACTGAAATGGACGATCTGCGCATTCGACGAGCCCGCTGGGCCGACCGGGAGATCCTGATCCGGGAACTGGGACAGGAACGGTTGTTCGACGACCACTTCTCCCGTCAGCATGACCGACGCGGGATGCTGCTGGCCGGGTGGCGGAACGGCCGGCCGATCGGCGTCATCTACCTGTGGCTCGAGGACGCCGAGGAGCCCGAACTGCGCGAGTATCTGCACGCCGTCCCGATCTTGAACCACCTGGAGATTCACTCCGACCATCGCGGCGGTGGCGCCGGTACCGCACTGGTCCTGGCGGCCGAGCGCCGCCTCCGGCGACTGAGGTGTCACAGGGTCGCCCTCGCGGTGGAGCTGTCCAACTACCGGGCCGCGCTGTTGTACAAGCGCCTCGGCTACGAGGAATGGGCCCACGGTCCCGTGAAGTGCTATTCGCTGGCCGACAACCACGGGGTGCGTCACGCCGAGTTGTGCCAGGTCATGGTGAAGTCGCTACGAGAGGCATAGGTGGGCCGCCGCGTCGGGCAAGCCCAGCCACCTGAGCAACGCGCGCAGCCCGGTGACTGAACGTCGCTCCGTTTCGTTCGCGAACCTGGCCCCGGCCGCGAGGCCCATGTCCTCGACGTGACGACGCCACCTGACGCGGTCCGTTCGCCAGGCGTCGACGTAGCGAACGCACAACTCGGGCGTGATGCATTGACACCGCCCACGCGCGGCTTTCAGAGCTTGGAGTATCCGCCCGCGTTGCCGAGGATCCCTCTCCGCACGCTCCACCATCCCGATGACGTCGGTGATGAACCCGGCACGCTCACGCAGGAACGTCCGCCAGTGCGCGCTGCCGGCATCCCGCAGGGAACGCCCGTTGTCGAGCAGCCAGAACAGCCCCTCGGCAAGGACATCACCGAGTTCTTCCATTCTCGCGCGCTGCTCGACGTAGGGGCCGAACGGCTTCTGGATGGCCCTGCCCGTCACCGCCGTGGGACGCAAGCCGTCGTCGTCGAGGAGGAAGAACCAGTCCTCGTTGTAGATGTTGGGGAAGAACGACGTCATGGACGCCGCACCCACGGCGAGCGCCCCACCGCCGACAAAGGTGTCCTGCGTACCACCTGCCGCACGGTAGGCGTGGCAGACCACGGAGTTGTCGGGCATGCCGTCGATCATCAGCCCGACACCGGCGTAGTGATCGGTGAGACCCACCGCCTCGCGCAGATCCGTCGGCTCCGGAACCCGGATGTCGTCGTCGAGAAAGACGACTCGTTCCCAGCCTGTCAACCGTGCCAGCAGCAGCCCCAGGTTCCGCTTGAGGCTGAGATCGGTCGACCGCTCGAAGCGGGTGCCCGTGAGGACCCGGGAGGTCTCGAAGAACGGCACGACGCCATCCGGTACCCCGTCGACGTCGATGGCGACCAGCTTGGCTCGCCCTCGCGCCAACGCCACGACATCACGCGCCGATGACCATTTACTGCACAGCGCCACCAGGGTGCACTGCAACTTGGCGGCCACCTCCACGGTGGCGTTGAGTCTCGCCGCGTGCCGCGCGGTCGGCACGATGATCGCGTCCACGTCCGCTGGGAAGTGCGCGATTCGCGGTCTGTCCAGCAACTGTCGGTGCGACCCGTGGTGGTGCTGGGAGTGCGCCCCGCGAGAGGACTGGCTGCTGGTCACAGTACTCACATTGTCGGCTCCGGCCACTCATGCAACAGGTCCTCGGGGCTGCTCCAATCGGGGGTGACCGCCGCACCGAGGAAGACCTTGACACGACTCAGAATACTGAAGGTGGTCGTGTCGGCAAACCGCGTTCGTAGATGATGTTCGTTCCGGTCGCGGAAACTGGCGTCGGTGAGAGCACGTACCGCACCCAGGGTGCCATGGGCGTACATGCCATTGCAGATGGTGACGGTGCGCTTGTCGTTGTGCGGGCTGACTGTCCGGAAGAAGTGCGCGACGTCCTCGATGAGAACCTCCTCGTCACCCACCTTTCGCAACACCGGCGTGAACAACCGTCGGTCGTCACCCTTGCCGACCTGGAAACCTCCTGGCTCCGCCTCGGTGTCCCTGGCCAACTGCCGCACCGGAACGTCGAGGCGGTGCAGGAACTCCTCGGTGATCTTGTTCCAGTCGACACCACCGAGCAGCACAAGATGGGTGGCGTAGTCGTCCGTCTTGATCTCGTAGGGGGCACGAAGCCGGACGTTGTTGAGCGGGTTGGCCGCGCGGAGGTGCCCGAACAGCTCGAGCAGCGCGTCGAGATCCGCGAACCGGTACAGGTCGACGTAGTCCGGCGCCTTCGGGTTGGAGTACGGCATCCGCTCGAGATACTGCCGGGGCAACGCCGAGCACACGATCGTGATGTCTTCATCGCGCGGAAAACGCCAGTGGCTGTTCGCAAACGGATCACTGACGGTCGAACCAGGGGACTGCAGGCCGCGCGCCTCGTCTCGCAGACCAACGAGTTCGCGCAGCAGGTCGTCACGGCGAACCCGTTCTTCGCCGGTCAGCTCCGCCTCGGCGAGCACCCGATACGGTCTGCGGGACACCGACCGCTCGGTCGCGAAGAACGTGGCGTACGCCTCCAGCCGTTCCGGTGGGGGAGGCTTTGGGTTCGCGCGGCTCTCCCACGAGGAGATCAACGGACCACTGGCATCCAACGCCTCCGACAGGTCGCGTTGCGTAATCCTCCGGCCCACCAAGCCGGTGATACGAAGCGACCGCAGCCGCTGCGCGAGACGAACCGCCGGGTCCTCAGCGAGGTTCACCACCATCAGCCCTTCAGCGAACTTCAGCGGCAAATACCGAAGGCTGAAGTATACCGGTGGCGATTGCCCCCGCAAGAGAGATCATCACACCAGAATGTGGCCGGAACGTTGTCCGGCAGTTCCCTGGCTCCTTGCATGCGCCCATGACGCGGCTCTACCCTTAGCCCATCAGCTGCTTCAACTGACTTCAGTTAAGAACTGAAGAGGCGGTCTGGAGGGGATCATGGATGAGGTGACCAGACACCATCCACGTCAGCGCGTCATCATCGCCTGCGACGTCGAAGGATCCACCAGCAGGACGAACCCCGCCAAGGCGGCCCTTCGGTCCGACATGTACGACCTGCTCGAGGAGACCCTGAGAGCGTGCGGCATCCCGGAAGAGGTGTGGGCGCCGTTCCACGATCGCGGGGACGGGGCCATGCTGCTGCTGCGTCCGCACGACGACGTGCCGAAGACGCTGCTCCTGGACACCTTCGTCCCGATGATGACCGAGCGGCTGTCCGCGCACTCGGCCACGTACCCGGGGCGGAGCTTCCGGCTGCGGGTCGCCATCCATTCAGGTGAAGTTCACTTCGATCGGCGGGGCGTGTTCGGGGCGGACATCGACCTCACGTTCCGGCTGCTGAACTCGCGGGACCTCAAGCGCAGGCTCCGGGAGACCGGTGCGCCGCTGGTGCTCGCGGTCTCCGACTACATCCACCGGGCCGTCATCAGCCACGGGTACGACGGGATCGACGGGCGCACCTTCGAGCGCGCCATCTGCCTGCAGGTCGGCGGCCAGCGGCACGACGGCTGGATCCAGGTCCCCAGCGCACCCGCCGCCGACCTGTACTCGGCCTAGATCCGGTACGCGCGCCGCGCGGTGCCCGCGAACACCTCGCTCCGCTCCGCCGGTGACAGTTCGTCCGTGAACGCCCGCGCCGCGGCCAGGACCTCGTCGTACGTGGCGGCCAGTTCGCACACCGGCCAGTCGGAGCCGAACATGACCCGGTCCGGGCCGAAGGACTTCAGGACGTGCGACGCGTACGGGCGCAGGTCGTCGACCGTCCACCGTGCCCAGTCGGCCTCGGTGACCAGGCCGGACAGCTTGCAGTACACGTTCGGGCGGGCCGACAGCGCGGTCAGGAACTCCGCCCACGGTTCGTAGCCGCCCTCGGCGACGGCTGGTTTGCCCGCGTGGTCCAGCACCAGACGGGCGTCAGGTACCGCGTCCGCGAGTGCGATCGCCGCGTGGTGCTGCGCGGGCAGGATCAGGATGTCGTACGTCAGGTCCGCCGCCGCCACCGCCGTGACGCCGCGGATCACCTCGGGGCGCACCAGCCAGTCCGGGTCCGCCTCGCCCTGCGCGGGGTGCCGGATGCCCACCAGGGCGTCCGTGCGCAGTGCCGCCAGGCGGTCCGCCACGTCCGGGGCGGTCAGGTCCACCCAGCCGACGACACCCGCGATCACCGGGGTCGCCGCGGCCGTCGCCAGGAACTCCTCCGTTTCCTCGACCGTCGGGACCGTCTGGACCAGCACCGTGCGGTCCGCGGGGCTGACGGCCGTCAGGTCGTCCACTGTGTACGGCCGGCGGATGGCGTCGAGGTCGGCCAGCCAGTCGTAGTCGCGGCGGGTCAGGTCCTCCCACAGGTGGTGGTGGGCGTCGATGATCACCGCAGCAGCCCTTCCGCCGCCAGGGCTTCCCACAGTGCCGACGGCACCTCGGTGGCCGCGCGCGCCGCGTTCGACTCCACCTGCCGCACCGAGCTGGCGCCCAGGACGACCGCCTCGACGGCCGGGTGGCGCGCGGGCATCGCGATCGCCGCGGTCGGCAGGTCGACGCCGAACCGTCCGCACACCTCCGCGATCCGCTGCGCGCGTTCGACCAGAGCGGCCGGGGCCTGTTCGTAGTTGTACGTCGTGCCCGGGGTCGGCGTGGCCAGGATGCCGCTGTTGAACACGCCCGCCGCCATCACGCGGACCCCGCGTTCCTCGCACAGTGGCAGGAGTTCGTCCAGGGCGGGCTGTTCCAGCAGCGTGTACCGGCCCGCGACCATCACGGTGTCCACATCGGACCGGCGGACGAACTCGGCGAGGACCTTGTCGAAGTTCATGCCCAGGCCGATGCCGCGCAGCACGCCCTGGTCGCGCAGCTCGACCAGCGCCGGGATCGCGCCCGCGAGGGCCTCCTCGACGTAGTCCTCCGCGTCGTGGACGAACGCGATGTCGATCCGGTCGACGCCGAGCCGCGTCATGCTGGACTCCAGTGACCGCAGCACGCCGTCACGGGAGTAGTCGCGGTGCCGTACCAGCGTGGCGGGCACGTCGAAGCCGGCGGTGTCCCGCTCCCCCGCGTACGCCGGGTTCTCCGCCAGCAACCGGCCGACCTTCGTGGACAGCACGTACTCGTCGCGTGGCCGGTCCCGCAGCGCCTCGCCGAGCCGCCGTTCCGACAGGCCGAGGCCGTAGTGCGGTGCGGTGTCGAAGTACCTGACACCCGTCAGCCACGCCGCGTCGACGATGGCGGCGGCCGTCTCGTCGGTCATCGCGCGGTACAGGTTCCCGAGTTGCGCGCAGCCCAGCCCGACGGTCACGGTCATGGCAGCTCCCACACGAGCTTGATGCCGGTGTCGGCGCCCGAGTAGTCGTCCTCGACGTCGAGCAGCTCGGCCATCCGCCGCTGCCACGGCACGTTGGCCGGGTGGTCGCGCAGCGCGTGCCGCATGGCCTGGTAGTCGGTGACCTCCAGCACGTGGAACAGGTCGAGGCCGTCGCGGTAGATGGCCCACGACGACACGCCGGCGTCGCGGAGCGCGACCTCGAGGTCACGCGGGATGACGGCGTGCACCTGCTCGTACTCCGCCTCCTTGCCCGGCTTGAGCCGGGTGTGCAGTGCTACCCGCATCCGTTCGCCTTTCGTGGCACTCTAGAGGGAAACATCCGAGGTTTGAGGAGTCCGACGCCATGCCCGTGACCGACGAAGCGATCGACAAGATCAAGGGCATGATCATCTCGGGTGAGCTGGCGCCGGGCGACCGGCTCCCCAAGGAGGCCGACCTTGCCCAGCACCTGGGCCTGTCGCGCAGCTCGCTGCGGGAGGCCGTGAAGGCGCTGTGCCTGATCCGCGTGCTCGACGTCCGGCAGGGCGACGGCACGTACGTCACCAGCCTCGAACCGAAGCTGCTGCTGGACGCGATGACGTTCGTCGTGGACTTCCACCGCGACGACACCGTGCTCGACTTCCTCGCCGTGCGGCGCATCCTCGAACCGGCGGCGACCGCGATGGCCGCCACCAACATGACCGAGGAGGACATCGCCGAGCTGGAGAAGCTCCTCGAAGGACTCGAGGAGTCGCCGACGGTCGAGGCGCTCGTCGCGAACGACCTGGAGTTCCACCGCCGCATCGCCCTGGGCACCGGCAACCCCGTGCTGTGCTCGCTGATCGACTCGCTGTCCGGCCCGACGACCCGCGCGCGGATCTGGCGCGGCCTCACCCAGGAGGGCGCGGTCGCGAAGACGCGCGAACAGCACCGCGCGATCTACGACGCGATCGCCGCCCGCGAGCCGGAGCTGGCCCGCTCGTGGGCGACCGTGCACATCTCCGGCGTCGAGCAGTGGCTGCGGAACGCTCTCGGTGAGCACGACTAGGTCTGCGGCTTGCCGCCGGTGAACCGGGCCAGCATCAGCGAGACCAGGATGATCGCGCCGTAGACCGCCTGGATCCAGAACGACGGGACCTGGGCCAGCGTCAGCAGGTTCTCCACCACCGCGAGCAGCAGCACACCGGTGAGCGCGCCGAACATCGTGCCGCGCCCGCCGTCGAGCGAGATGCCGCCGATGACCGCCGCCGCGAACACCGTGAAGATCATGCCGTCGCCCTGGTTGGCGTTGATCGCGCCGACGTACCCGGTGAGCACGAGCCCGCCGATCGCGGCCAGCACACCGGCGACCACGAACACCAGCCACGAGATCCGGTCCACGTTGATGCCCGCGGCCCGCGCGGCCTCCCGATTGCCGCCGATCGCGTACAGCGAGCGCCCGACCCGGTGGTAGCGCAGCACGAACCCCGTGACCGCGAACAGGATCAGCGCGAGCCACACCGAGATCGGCAGCCCGGCGAACGTGGCGGTGGCGAGCGTGAAGAACGCCTCCGGCATGTCGAACAGCGTCTTGCCCTCGGTGGCGCCGACGAGGAGGCCACGCAGGACGATCAGCATCGCGAGCGTCACGATGAAGGCGTTCAGCTTCAGCTTCACGATGAGGAAGCCGTTGAACGTGCCGATCACCGCGCCCACGACCAGGATCATGGCGATGCCGGCCGCCGCGGGCCATTCGGTGCCGAAACCGGACGGGATCACCAGCAGCGCGCCGATCGCGGGTGCGATGCCCACCGTGGACTCGAGCGACAGGTCGAACTTGCCGCTGATCAGCACGAGCGACTCGCCGAGCACGACCAACGCGAGCGCGGCGGACGCGCCGAGGATGCTGATCAGGTTGCCGGTCGTCAGGAAGCTGTCGTTGACGACCGCGCCGATGACCAGCAGCACCACGAGCGCGGGCAGCAGAGCCAGCTCCCGCAACCTCGGCAACCGCGCGGACCTCCTGGCCACCGACGGCGTCGCCGTGCGCTCACCGGGGAGAACGTCAGTCATGCGTGACCCCTTCTATGTCGGCGACCAGGTCGGTCACCGACCAGCCGGCTTCGTGCTCCGCCACCAGTTCGCCGGACCGCAGCACCAGCACCCGGTCGCACGGCCGCAGGTCGTCCAGCTCGTCGCTGACGATCAGGACCGCCTTGCCCTCGGCGCGCACCCGCTCGACCTGGCCGAGCAGCGCCTCCTTGGACTTCACGTCGACCCCGGCCGTCGGGTTGATCAGCACCAGCACGTCCGGGTCGCTCGCCAGCGCCCGCGCGAGCACGACCTTCTGCTGGTTGCCGCCGGAGAGCGCGTCGGCGGGCTGCTCCGGACCGGCGGCCACGATGTCGTAGTCGCCGATCGCCTTCGTCGCCACCGCGGTCCGCGCGCCGGGTGACGCGAAGCCCGCCGAGCCCATCCGGTCCAGGACGGACATGGCCGCGTTGTCCGCGATGGACATGCCCAGCACCAGCCCCTGGTGGTGGCGATCCCGTGGCACACAACCGATCCCCGCCCGCAGCGCCGCCTTCACGTCGCCCGGCGGCAGCGGGCGGCCGTGCACGGACACCGCACCGCGCACCGGTGCGCGCAGCCCGTAGATCGTCTCCGCGACCTGGTGCTTGCCGCTCGCGTTCGACCCGGCGATGCCCAGCACCTCGCCGCGCCGCAACCCGAACGAGACGTCGGCGAACGCGTCCCCGGACAGGCCGGCGACGGTCAGCACGTCCTCGGCGTCGGCCGCGACACCCTCCCGTTCCGCCGCGTCCGCCACCGTGAGACCGCCGCTCTCGCCGGTCATCGCGTCGATCAGCTGTGCGCGGGTCAGGTCCGCGACCGGCGCGGTGACCACGTGCCGCGCGTCCCGCAGCACGGTCACCGCCTGGCAGACCTCGTGCACCTCCTGCAGGTGGTGCGAGATGAACAGGAACGTGACCCCGGCGTCCTGCAGCTCGCGCATCCGCACGAACAGCCGCGCGATCGCGTCCGAGTCGAGCTGCGCGGTCGGCTCGTCGAGCACGATGAACCGCGCCCCGTACGACAGGGCACGCGCGATCTCCACGAGCTGCCGGTCCTCGACCGACAGCTCACCGGCTGGCAGGTCCACGTCGACGTCGACGCGCCACGAGTCAAGCAGTTCGCGGGCGTCGCCGCGCAGCCGCGACCACGAGATCACGCCGCGTCTCGTCGGTTGCCGGTTGATGAACAGGTTCTCCGCGACGGTCAGGTGCGGGATCACCGTCGAGTGCTGGTAGACGCACGCGACCCTGGTCCGCCACGCCTCCCGGTCGCCGAGCGGCGGCGCGGGCTCCCCGGCGAACGTGACCACTCCTGTGTCCGGTTTGGACAGTCCGGTGAGGATGGACACGAGCGTCGACTTGCCCGCGCCGTTGCGGCCGACGAGCGCGTGCGACTCGCCCGCCGCGACCGTGAGACTGACGTCGGCGAGCGCCACGGTGGGTCCGTAGCGCTTGCCGACCCCGGTCGCCTCGACAACGTTCGTCACAAGCTGTTACCCCACAGCGCGTCGTCGTCTACGTTCTCCTTGGTCACCACCGGCGCGGGCAGCTGGTCCTCCAGGATGCCCGGCATGGTCTCGACGACCGTGCTGCCGTGATCGGTCGGGCCCTCGGAGAACGTCTCGCCCGCCATGGCCTTCTTCAGCCAGTACATGCCGTACTTGGCGTAGTCGTCCGCGGGCTGTGACACGGTCGCGTCCAGCTCGCCGTTGCGGATCGCCTCCAGCTCCTGCGGGATGCCGTCGTTGGACACCAGCACGATGTGCCTCGGGTCGCCGACGGGGAACTTGAGGTTCTTGCGCTCCAACGCCTGCAGCGTCGGCGCGAGGTAGACGCCGCCCGCCTGCATGTAGATGCCCTTGACGTCCGGGTTCGCGGTCAGCAGGCCCTCGAGGCCGGACGCGGCCTTCTCGGCCTGCCAGTCCGCGGGGATCTCCAGCACCTGCAGCTTCGGGTACTTGGTCTTCATGCACTCGCGGAACGCCTCGGACCGGTCGCGCCCGTTGACCGACGCGAGGTCGCCCATGATCTGGATGACCTTGCCCTGCGGCACCTTCTCGCCGATCACGTCGCACGCCTTGGTGCCGTAGGCGCGGTTGTCGGCGCGGACGACCATCGCGACCTTGCCCGACTCGGGCGCCACGTCGACCGACACCACCGGCACACCCTTGCGCTCGGCCTGGTTGAGGCCCGCGACGATGGCCGCGGAGTCGAGCGGGGTCACGACGAGGCCCTTGACGCCCTGGTTGAGCAGGTTGTTGATGTCGGTGATCTGCTTCTGGGTGTCGTTGTCCGCGTTGACGGTCGGCAGGGCGTCGAGGCCCGCCTCCTCCGCCATCCGGGGCACGTAGTTGTTGTACGCCTGCCAGAACGGCGAGGTCAACAGCGGCACGGTGGCGCCGATCTTGCCGCCCCCACCGCCACCACCGCCGCCGCCCGCGGTGTCCTTCGTGGACCCGCAACCGCTCACCGCGACGGCCAGCGCGGTGACCACAGCAACCGCGCCGAAGGTCTTGCGCATTGGGCATCCTCCTTGATGCTGGGAAGAACGGGTCAGGCCCGCGGTCGGGGACGCAGGCCGTACATGCCACCGTCGACCGCGAGCGCGGTCCCGGTGGTCGATCCGGAGAGGGGGCTTGCGAGGTAGGCGATCGCGTGCGCGACCTCGTCGGCGGTGACGAGCCTGCCCATCGGCTGACGGGCGGCGAGCGCGGCACGTTCGGCGGCGGGGTCCGGCGCCACGTCGAGGAGCCTGCCGACCCACGGGGTGTCGGCGGTGCCCGGGCACACGCAGTTGACGCGGATGCCGTCGTCGAGGTGGTCGGTCGCCATGGCCAGGGTCAGCGCGAGGACCGCGCCCTTGCTCGCCGAGTACAACGCCCGGTTCGGCAGGCCCTGCCACGCGGCGATCGAGCAGGTGTTGACCACGGCGGCCGTGTTGCTGCGCCGCAGGTGCGGCAGGACGGCACGGGTCACGCGGGCCATGCCGACCACGTTCACGTCCAGCACCCGGTGCCACTCGGCGTCGTCGTTGGCGGTCACGTCGCCCTGCGCGCCGATGCCCGCGTTGTTGACCAGCACGTCGACACCGCCGAACCGTTCGGCCACCGCGTCGATGGCGGCGCGGACCTCGTCGTCGGACGAGACGTCGCAGCGGATGCCGTCATCGCCGGGGTTCACGTCGAGCACGGCGACCGTGGCGCCGCGTTCGGTCAGCAGGTGCGCGGCGGCGGCACCGATCCCTGACGCACCACCGGTGACGACCGCTGTCAACCCGTCGAAGTCACTCACTTGACCCTCCACTCCGGACCATCGGGGAAGGCGTACCGGGCGAGCGCCTCGTCGTTGATCCGCGCGGAGAAACCCGGGGCCGTGGGCGCGAGGTAGCGTCCGCCGCGCACGATAGCGGGATCGGTGAAGTGCTCGTGCAGCTGATCCACCCATTCGATCGCGCGGTCGGTCTGCGTGCCGGACACCGCCACGTAGTCGAACATCGACAGGTGCCGGACCATCTCGCACAACCCGACACCGCCCGCGTGCGGGCACACCGGCACCCCGAACTTCGCGGCGAGCAGCAGGATCGCGATGTTCTCGTTGACCCCGCCGACCCGCGCCGCGTCGATCTGCAGCACCGACAGCGCGCCTGCCTGCAGGTACTGCTTGAACATCACGCGGTTCTGCACGTGCTCACCGGTGGCGACCCGGATCGGCGCGATGGCCTCGGCGATCGCCCGGTGCGCGAGCACGTCGTCGGGTGAGGTCGGCTCCTCGATCCAGTACGGGTCGAAGCCCGCGAGCGCCCGCATCCACGCGATCGCGGCCTCGACGTCCCAGCGCTGGTTGGCGTCGACGGCGATCCGGATGTCCGGTCCGACGGCGTCCCGCGCGAGCCGCAACCGCCGGACGTCGTCGTCGAGGCTGCCACCGACCTTCAGCTTCAGCATCGTGAACCCGTCGGCGACGGCCTGTTTCGCGAGCCGGACCATCTTGTCGTCGGGGTAGCCGAGCCAGCCGGCGCCGGTGCTGTAGGCGGGGTAGCCGTCCCGCTCGATCGCGGCGATCCGTTCCGCCCGGCCGGGCCTGCGCAGGATGTCGAGCGCCTCCCCTTCGGTGAGCGCGTCCGAGAGGTACCGGAAGTCGACCTGTGCGACCAGTTCCTCGGGCGACAGCTCGGCCAGGAACTTCCACAGTGGACGTTCGGCCCGGCGCGCCGCGAGGTCCCAGGCCGCGTTGACCACGGCCCCGACCGCCATGTGCGCGACCCCCTTCTCCGGGCCGAGCCAGCGCAGCTGCGAGTCGCCGACCAGGTCCCGGTTGAGGGCGGCCAGTTCGAGCGCGGTCTCCGGGACGGGCCGTCCGACGACGATGTGGTCGAGCGCGGCGATGGCGGCCGCCTGCACGTCGTTGCCCCGCCCGATGGTGAACGCGAGCCCGTAGCCGTCCGGCCCGTCGTCCGTGCGCAGGACGACGTACGCGGCGGAGTAGTCGGGGTCGGGGTTCATCGCGTCGGACCCGTCCAGCTCCCGCGAGGTGGGGAAACGGATGTCGAGCACATCCATGCCGGTGATGCGCGCCATGTGAGCCGCCGTCCCCTTTCAACCTCGAAGCAAGACATCCGATGTATACCCGACTCGGGTCGCAGAATCCACCCTTTCCTCAATCCCGTGTCCATATTGATCCGACCAGTACTGACATGATTCGACCCGGCAGCTGCTCGACAGCCCGAACTTCGCGACCCTCGCCACGCTCAACCCGGACGGCTCACCGCAGACCTCGGTCATCTGGATCGGCCTTGACGGCGACACGGTGGTCTTCTCCAGCACGAAGGCCCGCAAGAAGATCCGCAACATCACCCGGGACCCGCGGGTGAGCCTGACGGTCGTCGACCTCGCGAAACCCGTACCGGACGATCGAGATCCGCGGCCGGGTCGCCGTGTCCGACGACGAGGACAGGGAGCTGACGCGCCGGTTGTCCCGTTCGCGGCGTAGCGCACTAGGATTGGTCGGTGCGCACGGCGGAGGACCTCAGGCGCCGCTGGCACGACCGGGTACGCCTGGTGTTCGCCCGGGTCGGGATGTACGCGACCACCGGCCACGAGATGCAGCTCTACGCCGAGACCCTGCTGGATGACCTCTGCTTCCTCGACGAGCGGGACGACGAGTTCCGCGCGGCCACCGAGGAGTTGCGCCGGCACGGCAAGCTCGGCGTGCACGGCCCGTTCGCGGCGCTCTTCGGCGCCGAAGGGCGGTACGTGCCGGAGGTGGCGTCGGTGTTCGCCGAGGTCTACCACCGGCTCGGGTACCTGTCCGTGGACCGGCTCCTCACCGTCGAGGAGTGGGCGCCGTTCGCGGACGTCCGGGACTGGGTCGGCGAGCGCGACATCCGGCGCGGCGAGGTCGTGGCGACCTTCGGAGCACCGAGCCTGGTCGTGGACAAGCAGGTGCTGTGCTACGCCCCGGCCGACGGGTCCGGTTGGGTCTTCGTCGACTGCTGGGACGAACGAACACCCCGCTACGAACCCGGCCTGGGACGGTTCGACGTACCCGTCGAGGACGATCCGCTCGTGCGCGATGTCCGCGTGCCCGCGGACACCTTCGAGGACGGGCTCGTGCTCACGCTGCTCGGCCGGGTCCTGCGGTGGGGCCCTGGCTGGTGGATCCACCACGACCGCTAGCCGACGATCAGGACTTCCAGGTTGCGGGGGCCGTGCACGCCCTCCACGCGGTCCAGCTCGATGTCGCTCGTCGCGGACGGGCCGGAGATGAACGTCAGCGGACGCGTGGAGTCCAACCGTGCCAGGGCCTCCGGCACCGTCGCCACCACCTGGTCCGCGCGCACCACGCACAGGTGGTAGTCCGGCAGCAAGGTCAGCACCCGCCGCCCCTGGGCGAACCCGGCGTCCAGCACGATCGTCCCCGTCTGGGCGATCGCCACCGCGCAGCCGGTCAGCACCCCGTCGGCGCGGTCCAGGGCGGAGTTGGGCAGCGGCCACATCGGCGCGTCCAGCGACCACACGCACTCGCCAACGCGCCACCACGACGGCACGTCCGCCGGTGTCACCATCACCCGCACCCCGCGCGCGGCGAGGGACGACTCGATCTGCGCGGGCAGCGACGACTCCGGCACCCGCCGCACGACGGCGCGGTAGTCGGCCACCTGCTTCTCGAGCAGGGTGAGCACGTCGCCCAGGTCGCGGGTCCGCTCGTACTCGCGCGGCACCGTCACCGGGCCAGGGCGGTCGCGCAGCGCCGCGCGGATCCGGCCCAGAACCTCAGCACGTGCGTCAGCCACGGGTCCTCCGCCACCACGCCGAGAACGACTCCGCCGGCGGCACCGGCAGGTCGCGGGAGTCCGTCCACCTCGACGCGGGCCACGGCAGGCGTTTCACGCGGCCACGACGGGCCACGAACCGCAGCACCGTCGCCGCCCGCTGTGCCAGGCGGAACCGGGTCGGCGACCGCATCACCCACGACGCGGCCGCCATCGCCACCGCCTCCGGGGTCGCCCCGGCCGACGACACCGCCTTGCCGCGCAGGTGCACCAGCACCGACGGGATGTCGATGCGCACCGGGCAAACCTCGTAACAGGCGCCGCACAACGACGACGCGAACGGCAGCGACTTCAGCAACGCCGCCGTGGCCGGGTCGTCCGTGCCCGCGCCCAGTTGCGGGGTCAGGATCGCGCCGATGGGGCCCGGGTACACCGACCCGTACGCCTGGCCACCGGTCCGCTCGTACACCGGGCACACGTTCAGGCACGCCGAGCACCGGATGCACCGCAGCGCCTGCCGTCCCACCCGGTCGGCGAGCGTCGTGGTGCGGCCGTTGTCCAGCAGCACCAGGTGGAACCGCCGCGGCCCGTCACCCGGGGTCACGCCGGTCCACACCGACGTGTACGGGTTCATCCGCTCCGCCGTCGACGACCTCGGCAGCAGCTGCAGGAACACCTCGAGGTCCGACCACGTGGGCACGAGCTTCTCGATGCCCATCACGGTGATCAGCGTCTCCGGCAGCGTCAGGCACATCCGCCCGTTGCCCTCGGACTCCACGACCACCACCGAACCCGTGTCCGCGACCGCGAAGTTGGCGCCCGAGATGGCGACCTTCGCGGACAGGAACTTGCGGCGCAGGTGCGCCCGCGCGGCCTCCGCCAGCTCGGCGGGCCGGTCCGACAGATCGTCCACACCGGACATGCGGGACCGGAAGATGTCGCGGATCTCCGAGCGGTTGCGGTGGATGGCGGGCACGAGGATGTGGGAGGGCCGGTCGTCGCCGAGCTGGACGATCAGCTCCGCGAGGTCGGTCTCGATCGCCGAGACGCCCCCGGCGGCGAGTGCCTCGTTGAGCCCGATCTCCGCGGTCGCCATCGACTTGACCTTGACGACCTCCTCGGCGCCCGCCTCGCGCACCAGCCGCAGCACGATCTCGTTGGCCTCGGCCGCGTCCCGCGCCCAGTGCACGACCCCGCCGCGGGCGGTGACCGACGCCTCCAGCCGTTCGAGGTATACGTCCAAATTGGACAGTACGTCGTCCTTGATGGCCTCGCCAGAGCGCCGCAGCTCCTCCCAGTCCGGCAGTTCCGACACGGCCGCGGCCCGCTTGGTGCGGATGGTCGTCGTGGCGTGTGCGAGGTTGCCGCGCAGCTGGACGTCGGAGAGCGCGTCGCGCGCCGCGTTCGGGAAGGTCGGACTGCCCAGCCACGTCACGGGGTTGCGGCCCATGGCTCCTCCTCCGTGCTCGCCAGGATCTCCGCGAGGTGCAGCGACCGCACCCCCGTGTTCAGCCGCGACAGCCCGCCGCCGATGTGCATGAGGCACGAGTTGTCACCCGCGGTCACGACCTGCGCGCGGGTCTCCAGCACGTGCGTCATCTTGTCGGCGAGCATCGCGGTCGACGTCTCCGCGTTCTTCAGCGCGAACGTGCCACCGAACCCGCAGCACGAGTCGGCGGCGGGCAGCTCCACCAGGTCCAGGCCGCGCACGTGCCGCAGCAGTTCCAGGGGCTTGTCCCCCACGCCGAGCATGCGCAGCGAGTGGCACGTCGGGTGGTAGGTGACGCGGTGCGGGAAGTACGCGCCCACGTCGGTCACCCCGAGCACGTCCACGATGAACTCGGACAGTTCGTAGGTGCGCGCGGCGACCGCGCCCGCACGGCGGTGCAGGTCCGGGTACACCTCGCGGACCATGCCCGCGCACGACCCGGACGGCGCGACCACCGCGTCGTAGCCGCCGAACGTCTTCGCGTGCCGCTTCGCGAGCGTCGCCGCGTGCCCGCGGTAGCCGGTGTTGTAGTGCATCTGGCCGCAGCAGGTCTGCGCCGCCGGGAAGTCGACGTCGCAGCCGAGCCGTTCCAGCAGGCGGACCACCGCGCGCGCGGTGTCCGGGAAGAACGTGTCGGTGAGACACGTGGCGAACAGCGCGACCCGCGTGCCCAACTCCTCTTCCCTCCCCGCCGGTCTCAACCCTTGACGACTACCTGTCGCTGCCTGCCGAGCCCGTCGATCTCGATCTCCACCACGTCGTCGATCGAAAGGTATGGGAAGCGGCCCGATAGCGCGACCCCCTGCGGGGTGCCGGTGTTCACGAGATCGCCCGGTTCGAGCACCGTGTACTGGCTGATGTCGTACACCAGCTGGGCGACCGAGAACAGCATGTCCGAGGTGTTCGAGTCCTGCCGGACCTCGCCGTTGACCCACGACCGCAGCCCCAGGGCCTGCGGGTTGCCGACGTCCTCGGCGGGCACGAGCCACGGGCCGAGCGGGTTGAACGTCTCGCACGACTTGCCCTTCGACCACTGCCCGCCGGAGACCTCCAGCTGCAGCGCCCGCTCCGACACGTCGTTCGACACCACGTAGCCGGCGATGTACGCGAAGGCATCGTCCGGTGACGACAGGTAGCGGGCCCGCCTGCCGATCACGATGCCCAGTTCGACCTCCCAGTCGACCTTCTCGGCCCCTCGGGGAAGGATCACATCGTCGTTCGGCCCGACCACAGTGTTCGGATGTTTGTAGAAGATCACGGGTTGCTGCGGGGGTGCCGCACCGGACTCGGCGGCGTGTGCGGCGTAGTTCATACCAACGCAGACAACGGCGGGCGGGCGTGCTATCGGAGCGCCGATCCGCTGGTCGGCGACGTCCACCGGGGGCAACTCGCCCGCCGCGAGCGCGGCCCGCGCCCGAGCGACGCCGTCCGCGGCCAGAAAGGCGCCGTCGATGTCGTTCGTCAGGCCGGAGAGGTCGAACGCGCGATCACCGTCATCGAGGACGACGGGCCGTTCCGTGCCGACGTCACCCACTCGCATCAGCCGCAAGGCGAACCTCCGTGTTGACCAGGGCCGCCACCCGCTCGCGGCGACACGTACGACGTACGCGGAGCCTAGCAGGTGTCGTTAGGCACGCGAACCAGTCGACCACTCATTCATCCGACCTTTGTGCACTTTCGAGGTATCCATGCTCGGATGGGTCGGTGGAGAGTTTCGTTCTCGGCGACGTGCTCAGGTCGCGTGCGGACAGCCACGGGACCGAGCCCTTTCTACGCTTCCGTGACGGCGATCTCACCTTCCGCGACGTGGACACCGAGGCCAACCGCATCGCACAGGGATTGATCGGAACGGGTGTCGGCAAGGGCGACCACGTCGCCGTCATGCTGCCGAACTGCCCGGAGCTGGTGACCGTGGTCTTCGCGCTCGCCCGGCTGGGCGCGGTCGCGGTGCCCGTGAACACGGGACACCGCGGCGAGGTGCTGAGACACGTCCTGTTCAGCTCCGACTCGACGACGTTGATCATCGACGAGGAGTACCTGGAGAGGCTTCGGGGAGCTTGCGACCCGAACAGACAGACGCTGCCGCTCGAACGGCTTCCCGGCCTGACCCGCCTGGTGGTTCGGGGAACACCACCAGAAGGAGCGGTGAGCCTGAACAGCCTCCGCGGCCGCGACGCGGCGGAACCACGTGCGGGCGTGGTGTTCTCGGACCTGCAGGCGATCATGTACACGTCGGGCACCACCGGGCCGTCCAAGGGCGCCATGGTGTCCCACTCGCTCGCGCTGACCTGCGCGTACGACTCGCTGAACTACCTCGACCGGTGGACGAAGACGACCTACTGCCCGCTTCCGCTGTTCCACGCGGCCGGGTTGTGGGACGGCGTGTTCTCGGCGTTGTTGTCCGGCACGTCGATCGCGGTGGTGGACCGGTTCAGCGCGTCGCGGTTCTGGGACGACGTGCGGCACTTCGACGCGCAGCTCGCGCTGAGCGTGTTCTCGATGATCCCGATCCTGATGAGCGCACCGCCGACGGAGCGGGACAAGGACCACCCGCTCGAGATGTTCTACATGGGCAAGTCCGCGCTGGACGAGCCGTTGAAGGAACGGTTCGGGGTGCGGTCGGTGGAGACGTACACGTCGACCGAGGCGGGCATCGCGACCGGCAGCCCGTACGGCGAGTGGCGGCTCGGCTCGTGCGGCACCGTGCACGCGGAACGGTTCGACGCGGCGGTGGTCGACGAGCACGACCGCGAGGTCGCCGCGGGCGAACCCGGTGAGCTGGTGCTGCGGCCCAAGCAGCCGTACGTGATCACCAGCGGGTACTACGGGACGCCGGAGGCCACGGCGGAGGTGTTCCGCAACCTGTGGTTCCACACCGGCGACCGCGTCTGGCGCGACGAGGACGGCTACTTCTTCTTCCTCGACCGCATGAAGGACTCGATCCGCCGCCGCGGCGAGAACATCTCGGCGTTCGACCTGGAGATCGAGGTCAACACGCACCCGGCGATCCTCGAGTGCGCGGCGATCGGGGTGCCGTCGGAGCTCGAGGACGAGGACGTGAAGCTCGTCGTGGTGCCGCGGCCGGGCAAGAAGCTCAGCCACGAGGAACTGGTGGAGTTCTGCGCCGAGCGGCTGCCGAAGTTCATGGTGCCGCGCTACGTCGAGTTCGCGGACGCGCTCCCCCGCACCCCGACCGACAAGGTCGCCAAGTACAAGCTGCGCGCGCAGGGCGACCACGGCATCACCGACAACACCTGGGACAGCGAGGCAACACGGTGAACTGGGACGACACCCCGGAAGAGGCCGAGTTCCGGGCGGAGGTGCGGGCGTTCGTCGCGGCGCACTTCCCCGCGGAGTACCGGCCGGACCACGAGGCGGAGCACAGCCTGGAGCCCGAGGACGTGTGGGGCTACAACTGGGCAGCCGACCGCGTCTCGCCGGACCCCGAACGCCGGGCGGGCGCGCGGAAGTGGGCGGCGGTGCTCGCCGAACGCGGGTGGATCGCACCGCACTGGCCGGCCGAGTACGGCGGCGCCGGGCTGTCCGCGAAGCAGGAGTTCATCCTGCAGGAGGAGATGATGCGGGCCCGCGTGCCGACGGTGAACGGCATCGGCGCGTTCCTGATCGGCCCGACGATCCTCGAACTCGGCACGGACGAGCAGAAGGCCGAGCACCTGCCACGCATCGCACGCGGCGAGACCACGTGGGCGCAGGGGTTCTCCGAGCCGGAGTCGGGGTCGGACCTGGCGTCGCTGCGGACCAGGGCCGTGCGCGACGGCGACCACTACGTCGTGAACGGCCAGAAGGTGTGGACGTCGCTGGGTGTGCAGGCCGACTGGCTGTTCGTGCTCGTGCGCACCGACCAGGACGCGCCGAAGCACAAGGGCATCACGTTCCTGCTGGTGGACACGAAGACGCCGGGCGTGACCGTCCGGCCGATCACCGACATCCGCGGCGACGCCCCGTTCGCCGAGGTGTTCTTCGACGACGCCCGCGTGCCGGTCGCGAACCGGGTCGGCGAGGAGAACCGCGGCTGGTACGTGGCCATGACCGCGCTCGGCTTCGAACGGTCCGGCATCGGCGCGACCGTCAAGTTCGAGCAGGCACTGTCCACTTTGGTCGACTATCTGAAGTCGGACGAGGGCCGTGTGCACGCGCGGCCCGACACCGAGGGCCTGCGGCTGGAGATCGCGCGCCGGTACGCCGAGATCCGCGTGCTGTACAACCTGGCGCGGCACTCGGCGTCGTCCGGCGACTACGCGGGTTCGGTGAGCCAGCTGTTCGGCGCGGAGCTGCACCAGCGGCTCGCCCGCACCGGCGCGAAGGCGTTCGGGCACCTCGCGGAACTGTGGCAACGCGAGGACGCGCCGCTGGGTGCCGCGTTCACCCACCTGCGGTTCGACTCGGTAGCCGCTACTTTCCTAGGTGGGACCACCGAGATCCAACGCAACGTCATCGCCACCCGAGGGCTGGGACTGCCCAGGAGTTGAGAGGACAGCATGACCTACGAAACGCTCGACGTCCGCATCGAGGACCGGATCGCGTGGCTCACGCTGAACCGTCCGGAGAAGCTGAACGCGCTGACACCGGAGTCGATGGCGGAGCTGCGGCGGTTCTGCACCGAACACGACGATGACGAGAACGTGCACGTGGTGGTTCTGCGGGGCGCCGGTGAGCGGGCGTTCTGCGCGGGCATGGATCTGAAGTGGTCCGAGGGCCTGACGAAGAAGGAGCGCATCGAGCAGGGCAGGCTCGGTGAGAAGACCTTCTCCATGCTGGAGCGCCTTTCGGTGCCGGTGATCGCGGCCGTGCACGGCTACGCGGTCGGCGGCGGCCTGGAACTGGCGCTGGCGGCGGACTTCATCGTGTGCTCGGACAACGCGAAGATGGGCCTGGTCGAGATCACGCTGTCGGCGCGGCCCCCGTTCCAGCCCAAGTACATGAACGGCGGCGAGGACCCGGACCAACCGGAGTTCGGTGGTTCCGCCCCCGGCTGGGGTGGCGTGAAGCGCCTGCCGCGCCGGATCGGCAAGGCGAGGGCGAAGGAGATGCTCTTCACCGGCATCCAGCTGAAGGCCGACCGCGCGCTCGAACTCGGCCTGGTCAACAGCGTTTTCCCCGCCGACGACTTCGACAAGGAGGTCGCGGGGCTGGCCGAGCGGGTCGCTGCCATGAACCGCTACAACCTGCGGCTGGTCAAGGAACTGGTGGACAACGAGTACGACTGGATCGAGCCGCACCCCAGCTGAGAGGAGCCGTCATGCAGATTTACCGGATCGACCACGTGGCACAGGCGGTTCCGGCGCTGGAGCCGCAGGTCGCGTTGCTGGAGAAGCTGTTCGGCTTCCGCGCCACCCACAAGTGGAACAACCCGTCGGCCGGGGTGCAGGGTGCCCGTCTCGAGGTGCCCGGCACGTGGGGCCACGAATGGCAGGTGCTCGCGCCCGCGGGTGACAACTCCCCCATCCAGCGCTGGCTCGACGAGCACGGCGGCAGGCCCGGCCTGCACCACATCGGCGTCGAGGTCCCGGACCTGGACGCCGCGGTGTCCGAACTGGACGAACGCGGCATCAAGATCACCGATGGCGTGCCGGGCAAATGGGTGGAGGCCTCGCTGTCCCCGCCCGTCCACGGCCCCGGTGTGCTGTTCCGCCTCCGCGGCCCCGGTTCCCTGACCATGACGGGTGACGAGGCATCGGTGCCGGTGCCGTCGTCCCCAGTGGACGGTCCGACGCTCGGCATCGTCAACCTGGACCACGTCTGCCAGGCGTTCCCTGATCGCGACGAGCTGTCGGCGTGGTACCAGGACCTCCTCGGCGTCGTCGAGGTGTGGCGTACCGCCGACGACGAGCACCCGGACATGGCGGACCTCGTGCTGAACGTGCCGGGGTCCAGCATTTGCCTGGAGGTCATCACTTCCCGTGGTGACGAGTCGTTCATCGACAAGTTCCTGTCCCGCAACGGTCCTGCCGCCCACCACGTCACGTTCCAGGTGGCGGACTGGGACACCGCGCTCGATGCCTGCCGCCACCATGAGATTCCCACCTTCGACGACGAGGAAGGTCTCACGGACGGCGCTCACTGGAAGCACACCTTCATTCACCCGAAGCAGACCGGTGGGGTGCTGGTACAGCTGTTCTGGGAGGAGCGGCCCGGGGTGTGGGTCCGCTCGGACAAGATCCCGGGCAGGCGCTGATGGCGGACCTCGCGCTCACCGAGGACCAGCGCATGGTCGCCGACACGGCCCGCGAGTTCCTGGCGGGCCGGGCCGGTGACGACATCTGGAAGGAGATCACCGACCTCGGCTGGCAGGCACTCCCGTTCGACGACTTCGGGTTTCTCGAAGGGTGTCTGATCGCCGAGGAGCTGGGTCGTGCCCGGGTGACGGTGCCGTACGTGTCGTCGTTGATCTGCGGCATGGCGGTGCCTGCCCTGCGTTCTCGCGTGGCCGCCGGCGAGGTGTTCGCGTACGTCCCGTTCTCGGGTGCCCTGGTTCCGTGGGCAGCGGAGGCCGCCGAGTTGCTGGACTCGGACGTCATCGCGGACGCCGAGTGCACCCCGGTGACGGCGGTGGGCCTGGCGCCCACGTACCGGGTGACGCACAACGGAACGGGCGGTCCGTCCCCGCTGATCGAGTCCTATGGTGCGGCGGCCACGTGCGCGGAGATGGTCGGCGGCGCGCAGGCGGTGCTCGACATGACGGTCGCCTACGCCAAGGACCGGGAGCAGTTCGGCAAGCCGATCGGTGCTTTCCAGGCCGTGCAGCACCACTGCGCGAACATGGCGATCGACGTGATGGGCGCCCGCTTCATCGCGTACGAGGCGATCTGGCGACTGGCAGAGGGCCTGGACGCGACGGCCGAGGTGTCGGTGGCGAAGTCGTGGGTGAGCGAGGCGTACGAACGCGTGTGCGCGCTCGGCCACCAGGTCCACGGCGCGATCGGCTTCACCGCGGAACACGACCTGCACCACTACACCCGGCACGCCATGTCGAGCGCCCTGGCCTTCGGCGACGCGGACACCCACACGGACCGTCTGGCAACACATCTGGGCATCTAGCCACGTGCGGCTGACGCCTGGTCATCACAGCCTGCGGGCCATGATGAGCGAGTGCGTGTACGCGTGCACCTCGGTGAAACCCATGCGGCGGTAGAACCCGATCGCCCGCTGGTTCGCCAGGCCGACACCGAGGTGGACGCCCGGCGCGTCGAGCCCGTCCAGCAGCGCCGTCAGCAACCGGCGGCCGTCCCCCTGTCCCTGCAGCCGGGGCAGGAGGTCGATGTGCAGGTGGGCGGGATACCGCTCCACCACGTCGAGGCTGGCTGTCGGCGGCTTGTGGATCAGGCGGACGATGCGGTCGTCCGGAGAGCCGTCGGGGAACGTGCCCAGCGGGTAGCGGTCCCGCAGGTCCGGCCACCACTCCCGGTCACACCACTGTTCGAACGCCAACGTGTCCGGGACGCCCAGTACGTACCCCGCGACCCCGGACTCGTCGCCGACCAGGGCCAGCGCCGCCGGGAAACGCAGGTACGGGCCCACGTACACCTCGCCGAGCAGGCGCGGGTCCTCGTACAACGCGGTCGCGTCCGCGCCGCTGTCGCCCGTCAGCAGGCAGATGTCGTACAGCACCTGCTCCTCGCCCGGCCGGTACGTCCTGATCTTCGCGCTCACCCGGTCATTATCGCGGCAGGCGGGAGGCGACCGGGCCCGCCAGGGCGGTCGCCATCCGGCACAGTTCCGGGATGTCCGGATCGCCCTCGACGACCACCATCGCGACCTCCGCGAGCAGGTCACCGTCGTTGTCGTGGTACTCGCGGTTCACGATGTCCACCTGGCAGGTGCCCTCGCCGAAGTCCTCTTCCTTCAGGTACACGGCGCGCCCGGACCGGGTGGCGCGGACGCCGTCGCGGAAGCTCGTCGCGCTGCCCTTGTCGAAGATGACGCGGGCCGCGGCGGCGCCGTCGACGCTGGGCCAGCGGCAGTCCCAGTTGCCGAACCCGCCGACCGGCTCGGTGTTCGCGAAGCCCGGCAGCTCGCGCAGGTCGGCCGGGGTGAGCAGCATGCACGCGTCGACGTCGAGCAGGGAGCCCGCCACCGCCGCCGGGCGACGCGGGATCTCGTCGTTGACCCGCAGCACCGACTCGGCCTCGTCGGCGGCGGCGGTCGCCATGGCGCAGAGGTTCGCGTCGGCGCCCTCGTCGGCCTTCGCGACGATCTCCACGAGGTTGCCGTCGGTGAGGGTGAAGTCGACGTCGCAGCTGTCGTCGTCACGTTCCGCCGGGCCGCGTTCGACCTCGGCGCCGCCGCCGTCGCCGCTGCTCAGCTCGACCCGCACGTCGGCGTCGTGCCCGCCCAGGTCCACCACCACGTCGCAGCGGTTGAAGCCGCCGTAGTCGGCGTCCAGAGCCGCGTCACCGAACCTGGCCAGCGACTCCACCGACATGAGCGCGCACGGGTCGGCCGTGTGCGGGTCGCCCAGTACGGTCTGCGCGGGCCCCTGTCCGTCGCCGTCCCACGGGCGCAGCAACGCCAGCGCCAGCAACGTCACGACCGCGACCGCGACGCCCGCCATCAGCACCGGACGGCGCCCTTCGGTGACCGGTGGCCGCCACGCGGGCACCGGACGGTCCGCCACGACCAGGTCGAGCATCTCCTTCGCCTGCTCGGCGGTCGGGCGGGCGGCGCGTTCCCGCGTCAGCATCGCGTCCAGCACCGGGGCCAGCGGGCCCGCCTTCGTCATCGGCTCGCGGCGGTTCGCGCGGATGCGGGTGAGGATCACGTCGGGGTCGCCGGAACCGAACGGCGGGGTGCCCTCGACCGCGTTGAACAGCGTGGCACCCAGGGAGAAGACGTCCGACGGCGCCTTGGCGCCCACGCCGTCGGCGACCTCGGGTGACACGAACGCCGCGGTGCCGGAGATCTTGCCGGAACCGGTGATCGTCGCCGCCCGCCACGCGGAGATGCCGAAGTCGGTCACCTTCACCGCGCCGCCGGCGCCGACCAGCACGTTGCCCGGCGTGACGTCCCGGTGCACCACGTCGGCGGCGTGCGCGGCGGCGAGCGTGGCCGCGACCTGCGCGCCGATGTCCGCGACCTCGCCGGGGTCGAGCGTGCCCACCGCGGCGAGGCTGCGGGACGGGAAGTACTCCATGACGAGCCAGCAGTCGTCGCCCTCACCGGCGACCTCGAACACCTCGATCGCGCCGGGGTGCTCGACGCGGCGCGCGATCTCGGCCTCCCGTTCGAGGTCGGCGCGGATGCTGCCACCGCCGTGCGGCCGCTTCAGCGCAACCTGGCGGTGTTCGACCAGGTCCTCGGCCAGCCAGACGATGCCCATGCCACCGTGCCCGATCAGCTCGACGAGCCGGTAACGATCGGCGATGACGTCGTCACTACGCACAGCGGACGATCCTATGGGCGTCCGTCTGGCCGAGCTACACCGCCTTCACGTGGAGGAGCCACGCCTGTTCCGGCATCAGCACCGGCGGCCGGAGCCCGACCTCGGTGAGCACCCGCCCCGGCACGACGCGCGGAGCGTTCTCCGGCACCGGAACCTGCTGCGTGCGGGGTGCGCCGCCGGGCGTCACGGGCGTCACCTCGTACCGGCGCGCGGGGTCGAGCCCCGGCAGCCGTACGGCCGGCGGCACGGTCCGTGCCGACGACGTGAGCTGTGCGTAGCCGAACACCGCCTCGGTGCCGGACACGACGCCGGTCAGCGTCGCCGACGGGTCGGCGACGTCGCCACGCACCAGCGTGCCGCTGTGCAGCAGCCCGCGCACCGACTTGTAGAACGCGATCGCGTCGGCCAGCCCCTGCTGCTCACCGGCGGACGCCGACGCGATGTCCCACTCGATGCCGAAGTGCCCGAACAACGCCGTCGCCGCCCGGAACGACAGGTCCTGCGTGCGGCCCGTGGTGTGCGAGTGCGGCGGGCCGACGTGCGCGCCGATCAGTTCCAGCGGCAGCAGCAACGCGGTCCAGCGCTGGATGGTCTGACGTTCGAGCGCGTCGTTGCAGTCGCTGGCCCACACGCGGTCGGTGCGCGCCAGGATCTCCAGGTCGGTCCGGCCGCCGCCGCTGGAACAGCTCTCGATCTCCACGCCGGGGTGCCGGGTGCGCAGTTCGTCCAGCAACCGGTATGTGGCGAGCGTTTGCGCGTGTGTCCTGACGCCGATGAGGTCGCGGTTGTGGTCCCACTTGAGGAACCGCACGTCGTTGTCCCGCAACAGTTCGTCGAGCCGCGCCAGGATGTACGCGTACGCCTCGGGGTTCGCGAGGTCGAGCACCTGTTGGTGGCGGGAGGTCGGCGGGAGCGTGCCGTCACCGGGGGCCAGCACCCAGTCGGGGTGCGCGCGGCACAGGTCGGAGTCCGGGTTGACCATCTCCGGTTCGACCCAGATGCCGAACTCCATGCCCAGCCCGGTGACGTGGTCGATCAGCGGTGACAGCCCGTCGGGCCACACCCCTTCGTCGACGTACCAGTCGCCGAGGCCCGCGGTGTCGTCCCTGCGGTGCCGGAACCAGCCGTCGTCCAGGACGAACCGTTCCACGCCGATGCGTGCGGCCACGTCGGCGAGGCCCTTGAGGCGTGTCAGGTCGTGGTCGAAGTAGACGGCCTCCCACGTGTTCAGCACGACCGGCCGCGCCCGCACGGGGTGCGACGGCCGCGCCCGCAGCCACCGGTGGAACGCGGCGGTGACGCCGTCGATCCCGGCGGCGGAGTAGGCCGCGTACAGCCACGGCGACGTGTAGGTCTCCCCCGGCGCGAGCACCACCTCGCCGCTGCCGAGCAGCTCACCGCCACCCAGCACGCCACGTCCCTCGTGGACGCGTTCGGCGTAGGTGACGTGGTTGCCGCTCCACGCGACGTGCACGGCCCACACCTCGCCGGTGCGGAACCCGAAACCGCTGGTGCCTGCCAGGATCGCGGGGGTGGCGTCGTGGCCGGTGCGGCCGCGGCGGCTCTCCCGAACCCACGAGCCGAGGTCGAAACCCCGCCGCTGCGGGTGCTTCTCGCGGATCCACCGGCCGTGGAAGTCCAGCAGCTCGGTCGCCTGCTCGGGCACCGGGAGAGCGCTCTCCACGCCTTCCAGTGTGTACGCGCGGGACCCGTCGTTGCGCAGTTCGTGCCGGACACGCAGGACTCCCGACGGCGCCAGCTCCACCGTGGACCGGACGCTCAGCCCGCCGCCTTCGAGGTCGAACACGGCCTCCGACGCCGACCGCGCCACCGACGTCCGGGCGAGCGACGGCAGCCAGCCACCGCCGGAACGGTGTCCCCGCAACCCGGGCCGCCCCGGATAGCCCTGCCGGGCCGACGGCAGCAACCCGATCGGGATGGGCACGTCCGGCGCGTTGTTCGGGATCGGCGAGACGGCCCCGTCCGCCAGCCCGCGCAGCTCGTCGTCGGTCAGGTCGCCGAGCGGCGCGCCCCAGTGGACGACCGACGGCAGGTCACGCGCGTCGATCACCACGCTGACGGTGTCGGCACGCAGGTGGACGATCGTCATCCCTTGGTGGCTCCCAGCGTGAGACCGGCTCGCAGGTGCCGCTGCAGCAGGAAGAAGATCACGAGCGTGGGGATCGCGACGATCACCGAACCGGCGGACAGCAGGTTGTAGTCGGTGAAGAACTGGCCACGCAGGTTCTGCAGCGACGACGTCACCGGGAACTTGTCGCCGGTCCGCATGAACGCGACGGCCCAGAAGAAGTCGTTGTAGACCCACGTGATCTGCAGCGTCGCCAACGCCGCGAGCGCCGGGCGGCACAGCGGCAGCACGACCTGCCAGAACTGGCGGAACACACCGGCGCCGTCGACGAGCGCGGCCTCCGTCATCTCCTTCGGGATCGTCTTCATGTAGTTGCTGAGCACGAACGTGCAGAACCCGGTCTGGAACGCGATGTTCACCGCGATGACCGCGTAGTACGTGTCGTAGAGCGAACCGGAGTCGCTGAACCAGAACGGCACCTCGATGTTGAGGAACATCCGGAACAGCGGCACCAGCAACGCCTGCTGCGGCAACAGGTTCGCCGCCGTGAACAGGGCGAGCAGCGCCAGGTTGAACTTGAAGCTGTAGCGCGCGAGCACGTACGCGGCCGACGACGCGAGCAGCAGCGTGATGACCACCGACGGCACGGTGATGATCACCGAGTTCCAGAACGTCTGCCCGAAGTTGCCGCGCGTCCAGGCGTTGACGTAGTTGTCGATGGTGAAGCCGCCGAACGAGAAGTACCCGTGCGTGGACGTGAAGTCGTAGTCCCGCAACGAGTTGTAGACCGCCCACGCGACCGGGAAGAGCCACCCGACCGCCATCACGGTCAGGAACACGGTCAGCACGACCCGTGCGGGCCGCCTGCGCCTGCCGACTGCCTGAGACGTTGTGGTCATCGCTGCTCCCGCATGACCTGGATCAGGTAGATCACGATGAACACCGTCGAGATCGCGATCATGATGGTGGCGAGCGCGGACCCGAAGCCGACGCGGCTCGCCTCACCGATCACGTTCTGCGTGACCAGTGTGGAGATCAGCTCGAGCCCGTTGCGGCCCTTGTTGATCACCCAGACGATGTCGAACGCACGCAGCGACTCGATCACCGTGATCACCAGGACCACGATGTTCACCGGCCGCATCACCGGCCAGATGACCTTGAAGAACGTGCGCACCTCGCCCGCGCCGTCGACGGCGGCGGCCTCGCGCAGCGCCGGGTCGACGGCCTTCAGGCCCGCCAGGTAGAGCAGCATGATGTACCCGGTGTGCCGCCAGCCCGCGGCGACGAGCACGGCCCACAGGTTGATGTCCGGGTCGCCGAACCAGTCGGTCTGGCCGCCGAACACGGCGTTGAGCAGGCCCTGGTCGCGGGAGTAGATGAGCTGCCAGATGAAGCCGATCAGCGCGAGCGACAGCACGACCGGCAGGAAGAAGACGCTCTGGTAGATCCGGGAACCGCGGATCTCGCGGTCGAGCAGCACCGCCAGGAAGATGCCGAGCAGTGTGGGCCCGAAGAAGAACACGACCAGCCAGATCAGGTTGTGTTCCATGGCCGGGCCGAACGGCGGGTAGTTCGACGTGACGTCGGTGTAGTTCTGCCAGCCGACGAAGTTCATGTCGCTGACGTTCCCGATGCCGTTCCAGTCGGTGAACGACAGCACGATCGTCGAGATCGCGGGGAACCACACCAAACCGGTCACGATGACCGCGGGCACCGCGACCATCAGCACGACGGTCAACTTGTCCATCGTGGACAGGGTGCGCGCGTGCTTCGACCGGGGCGCACGGGCTTTCCGCGCCGTGCGCTCCGGCCGGGTCATCAGGTCAGCCACCGAAGATCGACTTCTTCTGGCTCTCGATGTTCTTCGTCAGGCCGGCCACGTCATTCGGGTTCTTGATGAACTCCTGCAGCGACGGGATCATCACGGTCGACGCGAAGTCGGGCCGGGTGTCGCGGTCGAGGAACTGCGAGATCGACTTGGCGCCGCTGACCAGCTCCTCACCCTTCTTCTGCAGCGCGTTGTAGCCGCTCTTGTCGGCGTCGTTGTGCGCGCCGATGTTGTTGGGGTCGGACTTGAGGTAGGTGTCCTCGGCCTTGGCCGTGCCCAGGTACTTGAGCAGGTCCCGCGCGCCGTCCTCGTTGCGCGGGCGGGCGGCCATCATGAAGCCGTCGATCGGCGCCTCGACCACGTCCGAGCCGACCGCCGGGTCGATCTCGGGGAACGGGAAGAAGTCCAGGTCGTCGCGGTCCGGGCCCTCGGGGAACTGCTGGCCGACGAACATGCCCAGGGTGTACATCCCGGACTCCTTGTTCAGCAGCGACTGCGCCGCCTCCTGCCAGGTGCGGCCGAGCGCGTCGGGCTGGTGGAACGGGAGGATCTCCCGCCACGCGTCGAAGACGGCCTTGACCTCGTTCGACTCCCACGACTTCTCGCCCGCCATCAGTTCCTTGTGGAAGTCGTAGCCGTTGATGCGCAGGTTGAGGTAGTCGAACGTGCCCATCGCGGGCCAGCCGTCGGAGTCGCCGAACGCGATCGGGTTGAGGCCGTCGGACTTCATCTTCGTGGCCAGGGCGACGAAGTCGTCCATGGTCTTCGGGGCCTCGTAACCCTTCTCGGCGAAGACGCTCTTCCGGTAGAAGACCGCCCACGGGTAGTAGTAGAGCGGCACGAAGTACTGCTTGCCGTCCGAGCCGGTGGACTGCTGCTTCATCGCGTCGGAGAAGCCGCCGCCGATCTCGGCCCACACGTCGCTGATGTCGCCGACCAGGCCCTGCTCGGCGAAGAACTGCATGCGGTAGCCGGCGAACCAGCCGAACACGTCGTCCGGGCCGCCCTGCAGGTAGTTGTTGATGTTCTCCTGGAACGAGTTGTGGTCGATCGTGTTGACCTTGACGTTCCCGGAGAAGCCCTTCATCACGTCCGCGATGGCCTTCTTGGGCACCTCGTCGGACCAGTTCGAGCCGAGCGTGACGTCACCGCCGCCGCCACCCCCACCGTTGCCGCCGCCGCACGCGGCGAGACCTGCGAGCGCACCCGCGCCGAGCATCCCCTTCAACAGCGTGCGCCGTCCGACGTTGATGGCGGAGACGCCGCCTGCGCCGAACGAACGAGGGCTCATCATTGTGCGCCTCCTCAGGGAGCGGCCAGAAAACCAACACTTGTGAACGTGACCTCTCAGAATCGAAACCATTGCGGGCGACGCGGGCGCCTGTCAAGGGGGCGACGCGAAACCGGTGGTGGTTTCGTGACCTATCCCGTTCACCTGGTTGACATGCGATGCACGCTCCGTAGACGTCCGATCTCTGAGCGCTCTTGCCTGGTCACACCCTGCGGCGATATGGTCTGGACCATTACGGGACCCGCTGCCACCCGGGCCAGGTGGTGGGCTTCGGTCGCGGTGTTCACCGCACACCGCGACCGGCCGGTGCGGTGGAGGACTGCGGTGATGCACAGTCATCGACTTCGTCCTCCACCGCGTTCGGCCGGACACGCGGTTCCTCCACTTCCCGCACGTGCGCACATATGTCAACATGAGCGAGGCACGGGGTTGGCGCAAACGTCGGATCAACAGGCGACGTGTCCACATCGGTACGAGGATTGCCCCAGGAAACGACCGGTACGGTCGGCGGATCGGGGTGTGCGATGCTGGCGTCTAGGCCTGTGCGAATGAGTCGGTTTATGATTGAACCGGCGATCGACCCGGGGGTGCCCTACCGGTTGGGAGAGGCAATGCTGGCAGCGGAGAGGCAAGCCCGGATCGTCGAGGAGATCCACAGGCGGGGCGCGGTCCGGGTCATCGAGTTCGCGCAGATGCTCGGCGTCTCCGACATGACGATCCGCAGGGACCTGGACGCACTCGCGCAACAGGGGCTGCTGGACAAGGTGCACGGCGGCGCGACCCGCGCCCGCTCGGCCAGCACCGAGGAACCCGGCTTCGAGGCCAAGTCGCTGCGGCAGCAACCGGAGAAGGAGGCGATCGCGCGCGCCGCGGTCGAGCTGGTCTCCCCCGGCACCGCCGTCGGGCTGTCGGCCGGGACCACGACGTGGGCGCTCGCGCACGCGCTGCGCGCGGTCGACGGACTCACGATCGTCACGAACTCGATGCGGATCGCGGACGTGCTGCACGCGCCACCGCGCACGGACCAGAACGTGGTCGTGGTCGGCGGTGTGCGCACCCCGTCGGACGCGCTGGTCGGGCCGATCGCGGTGTCCGCGCTCGCGCAGCTGCACCTGGACATCGTGTTCCTCGGCGTGCACGGGATGGCGGAGCGCGCCGGGTTCACCACGCCGAACCTCCTCGAGGCCGACACCGACCGCGCGCTGGTCGCGGCGGGCCGCGGCCTCGTCGTGCTCGCCGACCACACCAAGTGGGGCATGGTCGGGCTGTCGACGATCGCCCGGCTCGCCGACGCGGACGTGGTGATCACCGACGACGGCCTGCCCGCCGACGGCAGGGAGATTCTCGCGGAGCACGTCGACGACCTGCGCATCGTCAACGTCGAGGCGGTCAAGTGAAGCGAACCGAGGCACGTCTGGCCGACGGCCGGGAGATCATCTACTTCGACCACGACACCGCCCCCGCGCGCGAACCGCACGACCCGCGCCGGCTCGACCCGGTGTCGACGGCGTCGCAGATGCGGCACGACCCGGTGCTCGACGAGTGGGTGATCCTGGCCGCGCACCGGCAGACCCGCACCTACCACCCGCCGACCACCGACTGCCCGCTCTGCCCGTCCACACCGGACCGCCACACGGAGATCCCGTCCCCGGACTACGACGTCGTGGTGTTCGAGAACCGCTTCCCGTCGCTGTCCATGCACGCGGTCGGCGACGCGGGCCCCGGCCTGCCACCGTTGGTGGAGCACCGGCCGGGCGTCGGCCGCTGCGAGGTGGTGTGCTTCACGAGCGACCACGACGCCGCGTTCGCGACGCTGAAGCCGGAACACGCCCGGCTCGTCGTGGACACGTGGGCGGACCGCACCGCGGCGCTCGCCGCCTTGCCGGGCGTGGAGCAGGTCTTCCCGTTCGAGAACCGCGGCGAGGCGATCGGGGTGACGCTCGCGCACCCGCACGGCCAGATCTACGCGTACCCGTTCGTGACGCCGAAGAGCCGCCAGATGCTGGGCAACGCGGCGTCGTACCACGCCCGCACCGACCGCAACCTGTTCACGGACGTCCTGGCTGGCGAACGTGACTCGGGCACCCGGGTGGTCGCGACGTCCGCGCACTGGACCGCCTTCGTCCCGGCGTACGCCCGCTGGCCCGTGGAGGTGCACGTCTACCCCCACCGCCGCGTCCACGACATCCCGTCCCTGACCGACTCGGAACGCGACGACTTCGCCCTGCTGTACCTGGACGTGCTCCGCCGCCTCGACGGGTTGTACGCGCAGCCGTTGCCGTACGTGGCGGCGTGGCACCAGGCGCCGGTGTCGGACCCGCTGCGTGCGCACGCGTACCTGCACCTGCAGGTGTCGTCGATCCAGCGGGCCGCCGACAAGCTGAAGTACCTGGCGGGTTCGGAGACCGGCATGGGCGCCTTCATCACCGACGTCCTCCCGGAAGACGTGGCGGACCGCCTGCGCGCCGTGGTCGTCTAGCCAGCCACGTCACAAGCTTCCCCGCGAGAGTAACCCCGTCCGGTCCAGAACCCGCGAGTCGCGCGCCCAGACATGGCGAGTCGTACGTCTCGTGCAGATGCGCTCGTCGGGCATGTGCACGAAACACACAACTCGGTATGTCTGACAACGCGACTCGCGGTGTCTGTGGGGCGGGTTACGCGTTCAGCTTCTCGATGGCCGCCACCACCTCCGGCATCTCGGAGCCGAGCCTGCCCGCCCACGCCGCGTTCTCCAGCGGGTAGTGGTTCATCAGGATCAGCGTCTCCTCGGTGTTGGCGAGGTCGCGGTAGGCCTCGTCGACCGCGGCGAGGATCTTCGTGACCATCGCCGACTTGGCCTCGAGGCTCGTCAGCTCGGGTGCCTCGAGGAAACAGACCGGCTTGACCGGCTCGGCGCCGATCCGCCCGTCCGTCGCGACGTTGTCCGGCGGGTACTCACGCAGCCAGACCCGTACGTCGGGAATCGGGTACGCCTCGTCGATCGCCTCCGTGATCGCACGCATCATCTTCCGCTTCGCCGCCGGCTGGACGCCTTCCGGCGCCTCCACGAACATCTGTGGCATCACTCCTCCTACTTTCTTTTAGGAAGTACTTCATTCCTAACTGAAAGTGTAAATGCGGTCAAGAGCAAGTGCGAATGTGTACGATGGGAACCATGGCGACGACCCGCCGGTACCACGACGGCTGCGCGATCGCGACCGCGCTCGACCACGTCGGCGAACGCTGGTCGATGTTGATCGTCCGCGAACTGCTGCTCGGCCCGAAGAGGTTCACCGACCTGCAGGAGGGGCTGCCCGGCGCGGGCCCGAAGATCCTGGCCCAGCGGCTGCGTGAGCTGGAGGACACCGGCATCCTGCGCCGCCGCACGCTGGCGCCGCCCGCGAGCTCCCAGGTGTACGAGCTGACCGAGTGGGGCGCCCGCCTGGAGGACGTCATCGTCGCACTGGGCCGGTGGGGCGCGGAGTCGCCAGAGCCGTCCGACGAACACGTCGGCGCGGACTCGGCCATGCTCAAGCTGCGCAGCTTCTTCCGCCCGGACGAGTCGTGGACCGCGACCTACGAGGTACGCCTCGGCCGCAACCGCTTCACCGTCCGCGTCACCGACGGCGAGCTGACCGACGTGCGCCGAGGTGAGCCCACCACCCCGGACGCGACCGTCGACACCGACTCCGACACGTTGGACGACGTCATCGGCGACGCCCAGGCCCTCGCCACCGCCATCGACAGCGGCCGGCTCACCGTCACCGGCGACGAACACGCCGCCCGCCGCCTGTTCACGGCGACCCGGCTCTGACCGTTGCGGCACGGATCCGCGCGCGCTGGTTGACTGGCGGGCAGCACACCGGTGATCCCGAGGAGCGCATTCATGACCTTCCCCACCGACCTGGAGATCGCGCGTGGCGCGAAGCTCAAGCCCATCGACGACGTCGCCGCCGACATGGGGCTGCCACCGCACCTGCTGGAGCCCTACGGACGCGACGTGATGAAGATCGGACTGGGCGCGATCCACGAGCTCTCCGACGCGCCACGCGCCAAGTACGTGCTGGTCAGCGCCATCACGCCGACCCCGCTCGGCGAGGGCAAGACGACCACCACCGTCGGGCTGGGCCAGGGTTTCAAACACGTCGGCAAGCAGGCCACCATCGCCGTCCGCCAGCCGTCCATGGGCCCGACGCTGGGCATCAAGGGCGGCGCCGCGGGCGGCGGGTACGCCCAGGTCGTGCCGATGGAGCTGCTGAACCTGCACCTCACCGGCGACATGCACGCCGTCACGGCCGCGCACAACCTGCTCGCCGCGATGGTCGACAACCACCTCCACCAGGGCAACGCGCTCGGCCTCGACGTCGGTGAGATCACCTGGCGGCGCGTGCTCGACATGAACGACCGCGCGCTGCGCAACATCGTGATCGGGCTCGGCGCCAAGGCCGACGGCGTCACCCGCCAGACCGGCTTCGACATCACCGCCGCGTCCGAGGTGATGGCCGCACTCGCGCTCACCACCGGGCTCGACGACCTCCGCGAGCGGCTCGGGCGGATCGTCGTCGGCTACACCACCGACGGTGAACCGGTCACCGCGGAACAGCTGGAGACCGCCGGCGCGATGACGGTGCTGCTGCGGGAGGCCATCAAACCGAACCTCATGCAGACCCTGGAGAACACACCCGTACTGGTCCACTGTGGACCATTCGGGAACATCGCCACCGGCAACTCCTCCGTCGTCGCGGACCTGATCGGGCTGCGGACCGGTGACTACCTCATCACCGAGGCCGGGTTCGGCGCCGACATGGGCGCGGAACGGTTCTTCAACATCAAGTGCCGGGTGTCCGGGGAGGCGCCGGACGCGGCCGTGCTGGTCGCGACCGTGCGCGCACTCAAGGCGCACTCGGGCAAGTTCAAGATCGTGGCGGGCAAGCCGCTGCCAGCGGACCTCCTCGCCGAGAACCCCGACGACGTGCACGCGGGCGCGGCGAACCTGCGCAAACAGATCGAGAACATCCGCATGCACGGCGTCTCCCCGGTCGTCGCGATCAACGCGTTCCCCGGCGACTTCGCCTCCGAGCACGCCGTGATCCGCGAGATCGCCGAGGAGATGGGCGCGAAGGTCGCCGTGTCCACCCACTTCTCCGACGGCGGCGCCGGCGCGGTCGAGCTGGCGGAGGCGGTCGCCGAGGCGGCGGACGAGCCGAGCGAGTTCCAGCTGCTGTACCCGTCGTCGGCGCCGCTGCGGGAGAAGATCGAGACGATCGCGAAGCGCGTGTACGGGGCGGACGGCGTCAGCTACGCCCCCGCCGCGCGCAGGCAGCTGGACCGGTTCGAGCGCAACGGTTTCGGCGACCTGCCGGTGTGCATGGCGAAGACGCACCTGTCGATCTCGTCGGACCCGAAGCTGCTCGGCGCGCCGACCGGCTGGACGCTGCCGGTGCGCGAGGTGCGCGCGTCGGTCGGCGCCGGGTTCGTCTACCCGATCTGCGGCGACATGCGGACCATGCCGGGCCTCGGCTCGGCTCCCGCGGCGACCCGGATCGACCTGGACGACGACGGCGAGATCGTCGGGCTGTCATGAAGTCCTTCCTGGACGCGGTGGCGGCACGAACGGCGGCACCGGGCGGCGGGGCGGTGGCGGCGACGTCCGCCGCCTCGGCCGCGGCCCTGGTGGCGATGGCGGCCCGCTTCGCCGACGACGAACCGACGGCCACGACCGCCGACGAGCTGCGGGCGGCGCTGCTGCGGCTGGCCGACGCCGACGCGGCCGCCTACACGGCGTTCCTGGCGGCGCGGGGCGAGGCGCGGAAGGCTGCGCTGGCCGCGGCGACCGAGGTGCCCCGGGAGATCGCGGCAGCCGCCACGCGCGTGGCGGAACTGGCCCGTGAGCTGGTCGCGAACGGCAACCCGAGGCTCCTCGGCGACGCCCGCGTCGGCGAACTGCTGGCCGAGGCGGCGGCGAAGGCGGCGACCGTGCTGGTGGAGATCAACACCTCGTAAACCCGTTGGCTACCTCCGCAGTGGGCTGGATAGCCTAGCCGCGTGGGGTATGAACAGCCGCTGTCGTACGTGCTGGGGATGGAGGGGCTCGCGTTGCTGCGGGCCTTCGGCGGGGAGCACGACCGGGCGTTCGTGGCGGCGCGGATCGCCGAGATCCGTGCGCTGCTCGACGACCCGGCCCTGGCCGAGGGCGTGACGTCCACTCCGGTCAGCACGGTCGACGGGTACGGCCTGTGGGCGCCGACGTACGACGGCCCGAACTCGGCGTTCGACGTGGACGAGCCGGTGCTCGCGGAGATCCTGGCGGAGCTGCCGCCGGGCCCGGCGCTCGACGCCGCGTGCGGCACCGGCCGGTACGCCGCGCTGCTCACGTCCCGCGGCCACGACGTGATCGGCGTGGACGCCTCCCCGGACATGCTCGACCACGCCCGCAAACGCTTGCCCGCGGCGGACTTTCGCGTCGGCGACGTGACCGCGCTGCCGGTCGCCGACAGCTCCGTGGACCTGGTGACGTGCGGGCTCGCGCTCACGCACGTCCCGTCGCTGGCGCCGGTGCTGGCCGAGTTCGCCCGCGTGCTGCGGCCGGGCGGGCACGTGGTGATCGCGGACATGCACCCGGAACGCGTACTGCGCGGCGCGGTCCCGTCCCTGCGGGACGCCGAAGGTCGCCCGGTGCGGGTACCGGCCCACCGCCACCTGATCGGCGACTACGTGCGTGCCGCGCTGGCCGCGGGCTTCCAGGTGCGGCGGTGCGTGGAACCGGTGCTGCCCCCTCCTTCCGGGGAACGAGCCACCGATCCGGGCCCGTGGGACGTGTGGCCGTGGTCGCTGGCGGCGCTGGTCCCGGAGGCGACGGCGGCCGCGGACGCGGGGATCCCGGTGATGGTCGTATGGCACTTCCAGCTCTGACCCTGCGGCCACCGGTCCTGGCCGACGAGCAGGTGTTCCGGCAGGCGCACGCACGGCTCGCCGAGGAGGGCTTCGTGTTCGGCCTCGGGCTGTCGGGCCTGGCGTGGCCGTACTACCTGCACCGGCTGGCGGAGGTCGAGGCGGGCAAAGACCCGTACGGCCGGGTGCCCGCGTCGTTCCTGCTGGCGGAGGTCGACGGGGTGGTCGTCGGCCGCACGTCGATCCGCTACGAGCTGGACGAGCAGCTCGCGGTCGAGGGCGGTCACATCGGCTACTGCGTCCTGCCGGAACACCGCGGCCGCGGCCACGCCACGGAGATCCTGCGTCAGAGCCTGGCGCTGGCCCGCGACCACGGCGTGACCCGGGCACTGCTCACGTGCGGCGAGACGAACGTGGCGTCCCAGAAGGTCATCGAACACTGCGGCGGTGTGCTGGAAAGCACCGACGGCCGCACCCGCCGCTACTGGATCGGCTAGCGGCAGGGGTTCCGGCGCGCGCCCAACGGCGGCCTCCGGCCCCCCGAATCCCAGCGTAGCGGCGACCACCGACCGAACCAGCCGACCGCAGCGCGACCATCCACAGCGCCAACCCGCGTTGGCCTCCGGCCCCCGAGATCCAGCCTACCGGCGACCACCGACAGAACCAGCCGCCAAGTTCCCCACCATCCACAGGCGACGGTCAGACCGAGCGCGCCGCCTTCGCCATCGCCGTGATCGTCGGCAGGCGCCAGGCCGGAGCCAGGCCCAGGTGGTAGAAGGCGAGCCCGGTCGCCCCCGCCTTCGCCACGTCGCGGGCGTGGTCGATGAGCCCCTCCTCGGACTGCAGCACCGTCACGTAGGCGTCCACCTGCCGGCCCGCCTCCGCGGCGGCCGCCACCACCGGCGCGCTGTCCGTCGGCCACGCCGGGACCACCAACGCCGACACGTCCGGCCCCGTCGACGGGGTGAGCCCCGGCGACGCGCCCGTCACCCACGGGTCCGGGTGCGCGTGCAGGACCACCGGCACGTCCAGCTCCGACAGCACCTCCGCGCGCAGAAGATCCGTCGCCGCGTGGCGGGTGGCCAGCAACTCGTCCGCGAACGGCACCTCGGCCGACGCGCGCACCGCCTCCCGCAGCGTCGACAGCACCCACACCGGGTCCAGGCCGCGCGACGACCAGCCCTCCTGGCACGCCGAGCAGCAGCACACCGACAGCCACCGCTGCGCGGTCCTCGTCCACGCGTTGTCGGTCTTCTCGTGGTGGGAGCCGTGGACGAGCCCGAGCTGGCCGCACGCCTCCAGCGACACCTCGTCGGCGTCCCGCGCGGCCTCCGCCGCCAGCAGCGCCGCGTACGAGCGCACCTCCTCGTGCGACGGGCACAGCGCGTACGGGTACCGGTCGCCGAAGCAGTTCACCACCGACACGTCCGGGAACTCGGTGCCCAGCCGCGAGTTGTGCGTCAGCACCACCCACGCCGACACCCGCAGCCCGGCGGCACGCAGCTCGGCGGCCGCGCGGTCCCAGGAGTCCGATGTGGACAGCCAGGTGGGCTCGAGCGGGCGCAGCCGCCGCCCCTCCCACACCGAGGCGCGCACCGGCCGGTACAGCGCCGCGTGGGTCGCGTTGACCAGCTGGTGCTTCGGGTGCTGCGGTGTCGCGGCGCGGACCGAGTGGTACGCGGCCGCCAGCGCCACCGTCTCCATGCCCTCCGCACGCGCCACGAAACCCCGGTCACCGAGCACGTCCCACGGATACGCGTGACCGGTGAGCCGCATGCCTACTCCTTCAACCTGGTGACCAGCTGCGTCGGGTTCACGAACCGTAGCGCGATCACCAGCAGGACGAGCATGGATCCGGTGTAGATCACGGCCATCGCGTCCACGGCCTGCTGGGCGCGGATGCCCGCCGAGAACATGGCCTCGTACAACGACACCACGAGCGTCTGGCTGCCCGGCCCGGCGGTGAGGAACGTCAGCTCGAACATGCCGACGGTGCGGACCAGCACGAGGATCGACGCGGCGAGGATGCCCGGCACGAGCAGTGGCGCGAGCACCCGGCCGAACACGGCGGCCGTGTTCGCCCCGCACATCCGTGCCGCGGCCTCGATCTTCGGGTCGATCTGCTCGATGAACGGGGTCATGGTGAGCACCACGAACGGCACCGACGGCACCAGATTCGCGATCACCACACCGGCGATGCCGCCCGCGAGGTCGAACTTGTACAGCACGGTCGCGAGCGGGATGCCGTAGGTCATGGGCGGCATCAGGATCGGCAGCAGGAACAGCACCGTGACGAGCTTCTTGCCGGGGAAGGTCCGGCGCGCGAGCGCGTACGCGGTCGGCACGCCGATCACCACGGACAACACCACGACGGCCACCGCGACCTGCAACGTCACGACCAGCACGTCGAGCAGGTTCATCTCGGCCCACGCCGTCGAGTACCACGACGCGGTCAGCCCGGCGGGCCACCACGTGCCGAACCACTGGGTGGCGAACGAGTTCACGACGACCGAGGCCACCAGGCCGAACAGGTTGACCAGGAAGAACGCGACCGCGCCCCACACGAGCCACGCGGAGAGCCTCATCCCTTGCCTCCCGTCGCGCCGCGGTAGAGCCGGGACCGCCACAGCAGCACCAGCCCGATCACCGCGAGCATCACGACCGCCATGATCATCGCGATGGCCGAGCCGAGCGGGTAGTCGGAGTCGCGGAACGCGGCCTCGTACGCGGCGATGGAGATCACGCGGGTCTCCCCCTGCGGCAACCCGACCAGGTACGCGGACGGGAACACCGAGAACGCCAGCACGAACGTCAGGCAGAACGTGATCGCGAGGCCCGGCGCGAGCAGCGGCAGCGTGATGTACCGGAAGCGGCGCCGCCGGTCCGCGCCCAGCGTCGCGGCCGCCTGTTCGAGCGTGGGGTCGATGCCGGACAGGTAGGAAAGCGTGAGCAGGAACGCGAACGGCAACCCGGTGATGATCAACGAGAACAGCACGCCCCAGTAGTTGTGCACGAGCCGCACGGGTTCGTCGGCGCCGAACAGGGCGAGGATCTTGTTGAACCAGCCGACCGGGTCGAGGTAGCGGATCAGGCCCTCGGCGGTGAGGACGGTGCCGAGCGTGATCGGCACGACGAGGATCGTGGTGAGCAGCCGTTTGCCGCGGAACCTGCCACGCATTCGGTAGGCGATCGGGATCGACGCGAGCACGTTGATCAGTGCGGCCGGGAGCGCCAGCCGCAGGGTGATCCAGATCGTGTCGAACAGGTACGGATCGGAGAAGAACCTGCGGTAGTTGGCGAACGGGCCGCCGCCCTCGCTGGGCTGGAACGACAGCTGGAGTCCATAGAGGACTGGATACGCGAACAGGAGCACGACGAACAGCACGCCCGGCACGAGCAGCAGCAGGGTGCGGTCGACCCCGCGCTCGGCCAGCCGGTGCTTGACGCTCGGTCGGTCCGGCGCTGGTGCGGTGACGGTCATGGCGCGAACACCAGGACCCGCTCGCGCGGCACGTGGAACAGCACCTCGTCGCCGGGCGCGAGACGGCTCTCGGTCCGCACGTGCAACGGTTCGCCGCCGGGCAGTCGTGCCTCGACGGCCTGCTCGCGGCCGTGGTACTCGACGATCTCCACGGCCGCGCGCACGGTGTTCTCGCCCTCGGTGTCGGCGACGGTGACGTCGGTCGGCCGGAACGCGGCGACCGCGTCGCCCTCGGTGAGCCCGTCGCGGTTGACACCTGTCAGGTTGAACCCGTTGCCGGTGACGGTGTCGGGCGCGGACAACCTGACAGGCAGTAGGTTGCGGTATCCCATGAAGGAGGCCACGTACCGGTTGGCCGGGTGCGCGTACACCTGCTCGGGTGAGCCGATCTGCTGCGCCACGCCGTCCCGCAGCACGATGAGCCGGTCGGCGAGCGCGAGCGCCTCCTCCTGGTCGTGGGTCACGTAGACGGTCGTCAGGCCGAGTGTCTGGTGCAGGCGGCGGATCTCGGTGCGCATCTCCAGCCGCAGCGCGGCGTCCAGGTTCGACAGTGGTTCGTCCATGAGCACGAGCCGGGGTTCGAGGACGATGGCCCGCGCGATCGCCACCCGCTGCTGCTGGCCACCTGAGAGCTGTGCGGGGAACTTCGTGGCGTGGCCGGCGAGCTGCACGAGCCGCAGCGCCTCGTCGACGCGGCGGTCCCGTTCGGCGCGCGTCACCTTGCGCATGGCAAGTCCGAACGCGACGTTCTTGCGCACCGACATGTGCGGGAACAACGCGTAGTTCTGGAACACCATGCCGAAGCCGCGTTTCTCGGGTGGCAGTGTGTCGATCCGCCTGCCGTCCACGAGGATCTGACCGCCGGTCAACGGAAGCAGCCCGGCGAGGCAGTTGAGCGCGGTCGACTTCCCGCACCCGGACGGCCCGAGCAACGCGACGAACTCGCCGCCCTTGATGGTGACGTCCAGCTCGCGCAGCGCGACGTGCTCGCCGAACGCGCGGCTGACGTGATCGATGTGCAGCTCGGCGAAGTTCACTTGGTCTTCCCCGACCCGATCTCCCGGTCCCAGCGCTGGAACGCGGCCACCTGCTGCTCCGCCGGGAGCGACGTCTCCTGCGGGTTGTCCGCGATCAGCCGGTCGTACTCGGGCCGCCCGAACTCCTCGATCGCGTCCCGCGAGTCCTGCGGTGCCATGTCCAAGGTGACGTCCTTGACCGCGGGCCCCGGGTAGAAGTAGCCCTTGTCATACGCCTTCGCCTGCTGCTGCGGCCGCAGCATCCACTCGATCAGCGCGAGGTTCGCCGACAGCACGTCCTCCGACACGCCGCGCGGCACGACCGCGTAGTGCGCGTCTGTCACCCAGTGGAAACCGTCGAGCGTGGTCGTCTTCATGTGCGCGGGCACCGTGCCGAGCACGCGCGGGTTGATGTCCCAGCCGGTCGTGGTCGCGACCATGTTGACCGTGCCGTTGGCCAGGTTCTTCATGGTGTCGGTGGTGCCGGTCGGGTAGTAGTCGACGTACTTGCCCAGCTCGGCGAGGTAGGCCCACGTCTTGTCCCAGCCGTTCACCGGGTCCTTCGGGTCCTCGTCACCCAGCAGGTAGGGCAGTCCCATGAGGAACGTGCGGCCAGGGCCGGAGTTGGCGGGCTGTGCGTACTGGAACTTGCCGGGGTTGGCCTTCGCCCAGTCGAGCAGCTCGTCGGCGCTGGTAGGCGGGTCCTTCACCACGTTCGGGTCGTACTCGAGCAGCGGACCTGACGGGTAGAAGGTAACGGTGATCCCCTGTCCCTGCGCGAGCTCCTGCATGTCCGCGGCCGCGGGCAGGTAGTTCTCGGTCAGCTCCGGGAAGCGCGAGGAGAAGTCCGGCAGCAGCGTCAGCACGAGCTCCTGCTCGATCACCGACGCGAGCCCGTCGGTGCCGGTGAGCACGAGGTGCGTCTGCGACTGGCCGCCGCGCTGCTCGGCCTGCAGCTTGCCGGGCATCTCCGGCGCGGTCGCCTTGGTGTAGTTGACCGCGCTGACGATGTCCGGGTGCTCGGCGACGAACTCGTCGATCATGCCCTGCGTGAGCTGCAGGTTGCCGGCCACGTCGAGGATGTTCAGCTCGACCGGCGCCGACGGCTTGTCGGGTACGGTGCTCGGCGCGTTCGCGGGTGCCTTCGTCTCGGGCGCGCCGCATGCCAGCGCGGCCACCAGCACCGCGGTGAGCGCGAAGGTCGACCTCGTTGTCCTACGCATTCGCCACGCTCCCATGTCGGGCCACGTGACCGTCGGTCCACTGTGGATGATCACATGGCGTCGTGACCTCACTTCTGAGCGTAGCGGCAGATTTTCCTGAGGAAAAGGCTTTCCTGCCGTGCGCGCTCCCGAAACTTTCGCCGTCACCCGCACGGCGGCACGGCGGCTGCCGGTCAGGAGATGTCTCGCGAAATTTTCTGCGGCAGGATGTCCTCGGCGGTCCGGCGGCTCCGACGTATCGCTGTAAGCCCCCCGAACGAAGGAGTGACCATGAAGTACATCCTGCTGGCCTACACCAACGCCAAGGCCTGGGAGGAGATGCTGGCCAACTGGGACCCGAACCAGCCCATGCCCAAGGAGGTCCAGGAGGCCTGCGACTTCTACGAGGAGCTGGGCAAGGAGCTGACCGCGACCGGCGAGTTCGTCACCACGGAGGGCCTGTCGGACCCGTCGCACACGAAAACGCTGCGCAGGAGCACCGACGGCGTGGTGGCCACGGACGGCCCGTATGCCGAGGTCAAGGAGGTGCTGGTGAGCTACGCGATCCTGGACTGCGCGTCCCACGAGCGCGCCATGGAGATCGCGGCACGCGTGTGCGACGCGGTCGGCGACACGATCGAGGTCCGGCCCATCCCGTCCGGGCCGGGGCAGCTCTGAGCACGCCAGCCCTCGAGGACCTGCTGCGCGAGCTGGCGCCGCAGGTCCTCGGGGCGCTCGTGCGCCGGTTCGGTGACTTCTCCGCCGCGGAGGACGCGGTGCAGGAGGCGCTGATCGACGCCGCCGTGCAGTGGCCGCGTGACGGCCGCCCGGACAACCCGCGGGGGTGGCTGATCCGGGTGGCGCACCGGCGGATGACCGACCACCTGCGCAGCGAGATCGCGCGGCGGCGGCGCGAGGACACCGAGGGCACGCACATCCCGCGCGACCACTTCCTGTCCCCCGCCGCGGACGCGCCGCCTGCCGACGTCGACGACACGCTGACGTTGCTGTTCCTGTGCTGCCACCCGGACCTGACCCCGTCGGCGCAGATCCCGCTCACGCTGCGGGCGGTCGGCGGTCTGACGACGGCGGAGATCGCGAGCGCGTTCCTGGTGCCCGAGGCGACCATGGCGAAGCGCGTGACCAGGGCGAAGCAGAAGATCAAGGGGTCGCGGTTCCGGCTCCCGACCGCCGCGGACTGGCCCGACCGGCTTGGCGCGGTGCTGCACGTGCTGTACCTGGTCTTCAACGAGGGCTACACGTCGACGTCGGGCGAGTCGCTGCAGCGGGTCGAGCTGGCGGCAGAGGCGATCCGGCTGGCGAGGTTGCTGAACCGGATGCTGCCGGACGACCACGAGGTCGCCGGCCTGCTGGCGCTGATGCTGCTGACGGACGCCCGGCGCGCGGCGCGGACGGGCCCGTCGGGCGAGCTGGTGCCGATGGCGGAGCAGGACCGGACGCTGTGGGACCGCGCGGAGATCGCGGAGGGCGTCACGCTGGTGTCGAAGGCCCTGACGTCGACGGACCGCTTCGGCCCGTACCAACTGCAGGCCGCGATCGCGGCGGTCCACGACGAGGCGGCGAGCGACGAGGCCACGGACTGGCCCCAGATCCTGGCCCTGTACCACCTGCTGGCGGGCATCACGGACAACCCGGTCACCACCCTCAACCAGGCGGTGGCGGAACTGAAGGTCAACGGCCCGGCAGCCGCCCTGGCCACCCTGGACCGAGCGGCCGCCGACGACCGCCTGACCGGCCACTACCGCATCGACGCCCTGCGCGCCCACATCCTGGAAGCAGCAGGAGACCAGGAAGCAGCCCGCACCCACTACCAAAAAGCCGCCCAATCCACCCAAAGCCCCCCAGAACGCACCTACCTACAAAAGAAAGCCACCCCCAACCCCTAACACACCCCCCGGCGAGTCGCGCCCCCACACACACCGACACGTCAGATTCGTGCACACAGACCCCCAGCCAACCCCCCAAGCACCCACACAGAACCGCAACTCACCATGCGCCGAAGCGCGACTCGCGAAACCACCACACCGCGAGTCACGCCCCCACACACACCGACACGTCAGATTCGTGCACACGGGCCTCCAGACAGACCCCCCAAGCACCCACACAGAACCGCAACTCACCATGCGCCGGAGCGCGACTCGCGAAACCACCACACCGCGAGTCACGCCCCCACACACACCGACACGTCGGACTCGTGCACACGGGCCTCCAGACAGGCGGCCCAAGCGCCTGCATAGAACCGCGACTCACCATGTACTGGAGCGCGACTCGCGAGGTCGGGTCTGCACGAAACTGGCAACTCGTACTGTCCGGGGGCGCGACTCGCGAGGGGGTTACCTGTTGGTGGGGTTCTTGGTGGGCTTCTCTTCTGCCTTGGCTGTCTTCCGTGCTTCCTTGGCGGCTTCCTTCGCCGCCTTCTTCTCTGCCTGGCGGTCCTCGTTGGCGTCGACCTGTTCCTCGGCCTTCGTGTTGCCGAGCGGCGGCTTCGGCGGGACCGTCGACGGTCGCGTCGGCACCACCGCCGAGGGCGCTTCTTCGGCAGGGGCCGGCTCCACCACGGCGGGCCTTCCGGCGTGTACCGGCGGCCGCATCGACGGCAGGGGCCCGTTGATGACCGTTTCCGCGGCCGACGTCGGATTGGCGAGCGCGGGCACGTGCGCGAGCGGCGTACGCCCGCCGTTCTCGGGTGCCGACGCCACCGTGGTCACAGCCGTCGCGGCGATCGCGATCACGGCCGCGGCCTTGGCGACGAGCGTCTTCGCGACGGTCGCGGGCGCGGCCGCCGGCAGGTAGGCGGCGGCAAGGGACGCGCCGAGCAGCAGCGGCGCCACCGACGACCGCAGCTCGGCGTTGACCGTCGCGAGCGTGTCGGCGCGGGCACGGCAGTCCGCGCACCGCGCGAGGTGCCTGCTGATCTTGCGGCCGAGCGGGTCGGGCACGCTCCTGCGCACCCACCCGGCGAGCTTCGACACCGTCGCGCGGCACTCGCGGCCCTCGACGTCGGCCAGGTGCGCACGCAGGTACGCCTGCCGCAGCCCTTCCCGAGCCCGGTACGCGAGCGCCGCGACCCCGTTGGGCCGCAGCCCGAGCAGCGGTGCGATCTCGGCGGGCGACTCCTCCTCGACCTCGGTGTGCCACAGCACCGTCCGCCACCGCTCCGGCAGGCTCGCGAACGCGCTGGCCGCCGCGTTGGCGTCCCATCGGTGGACCACCGGATCACCACCCGATCGGGGGAGGTAGGTTTCCGGCACGTCCGCGTACAGCGACACCGTCGCGCCCCGCGCCCCGCTGATGGCGGCGTTGCGGAGCGTGACCAGCAGGTAGGCGCGGAACTCCTCGGTCGGTCCGCGGCCGTCCCGCAGGACCCGTAACACCCGGGTGAAGGCATCCGCGACCAGGTCTTCCCGTTCCGCGAGCGTGCCGGACAGGCACGACGCGGCCCGTTTGGCGGCCTGCAGGTGGCGCTCGTAAAGCGCGCCATACGCCGCGGAGTCACCACGGCGCACCGCGGCGATCAACTCCGCGTCGGACCTCCGGTCCAGTGTCACTCAACCTACCTACCCCGTGCCGACGCGCGCGTCAACGCCAGTCCACGACCTCTCGCATGAGCCCCGGATGCCGCCGCCGCACATATGCGGCGTATTCCGTCATGTGCTCACGCATGAGTTCCTCGGCCCTGGCCGCGTCGCCGTCGATGATGGCGCGGGCGATGTCACAGTGGACATTCATCACCGCGGGCCGTCGCGACTTGGGAAACAGCGGCGGGGAAAGCCGGTCGCGGACAATGTCGCCGAGCGACTGCCCGTACAGGCTCATCACCGGGTTGCCGGACATGGCGGCGACGAGCCGGTGGAAGTCGGCCGCCTCACGGGTGTACTCCTCGTCACCCGTGCGCGCCGGCCGGGTGAATCGGGACATCTCGGAGACCAGGTGCTGGTCGCTTCGTTGCGCGGCGAGCCACGCGAGCGTCGGTTCCATGATCACCATGGCGTCGAGCAGGTCGGCGAACGTCACACCGTCCATCTGGAAGAACAGGGTCGCCATGCGGCCGAAGTTCTCGGTGTGGACCTGGTCGACGGTGGGGCCGCCGCGAGGACCGGGTTTGATCGAGATCAGCCCGTGGACCTCGAGTATGCGCAACGCCTCGCGCAGCGAGCCGCGGCCGACCCGGTACTCCTCGAGCATCTTGGCTTCGGGCGGCAGTTGTGTTCCCGGGGTCAGCTCCTCGGCGCCGATTCGCCGGACGATATCTCGTGCGATCGCCTCTGACACCTTGTCACTGCGTCTGACCGGCCTCCTGGGCGTCCCCGCGCCTGTTGCTGCCACTCGCACATGTTAGCGACGTCGGCGAGATTGTCTCCCATTTTGGTCAGGCTTTTTCCAAAGGCAACGGGAAGATTCCGGGGCCCGGACCGCCGGATATTCCCGGGCAATGGTTTACCCACACGGGTGACGGGCCGACTCAGCATCGCCGCACGGGCCAGCGCCGTTACAAGTCTCGCCCAGAGTTGTCACGGAAGCGCGAAAAATATCACGTCGGCCGTCGTACGCCGAAATATCCACGGCCCGGCCTGTTCTCGTCGAAGGCGAGCGCGCCGCCCGAGGGTCCGCGGATTGGACGCAAGCCGGACGCCGTGGTGCGCCGAATGAGGGGCATGACTACGGAGAGGGTTGCCGTCATCGGGTCCGGTGTCGCCGGTCTGACCGCCGCCTACCTGCTGCAACGCCGCTACGACGTGCTGCTGTTCGAGGCCGCGCCCAGGCTGGGCGGCCATGCGCACACCCACGACATGCCGACGCGCGACGGCACGGTGGCCGTCGACAGCGGGTTCATCGTCCACAACGAGCGCACCTACCCGAACCTGCTGCGCCTGTTCGGCGAGCTGGGGGTGCGGACCCAGGACTCCGAGATGTCGATGAGCGTGCGCTGCCTCGGCTGTGGGCTGGAGTACGCGGGCGCGCGGCGGCTCCCCGGCCTGTTCGCGCGGCCGCGCAACGCCGTGCAGCCCCGCTACCTGCGGATGCTTGCCGAGATCGTCCGGTTTCACCGGCACGCGCGGCGGGTACTGGTGGAAGGCGGGGAGGAGGTCACGTTGGGCGCGTTCGCCGCCGGGTACTCCCGTTACTTCACCGAGCACTTCCTGCTGCCGATGGTGTCGGCGGTGTGGTCGGCGCCGGAGGAGGTGAGCCGCGCCTACCCCGTGCGGTACCTGTTCCGTTTCCTCGCCCACCACGGGCTGCTGTCGGTCGGCGGCTCCCCCACCTGGCGGACCGTGGTCGGCGGGTCCCGCGAGTACGTCGAGCGTGCCGCGAAGGACCTGACGGCGGTGCGCGTCGGCACGCCGGTGCGTGCGCTGCACCGCACACCGGACGCGGTGGTGGTCCGTGACGACGGCGACGAGACGCACACCGTGGACCGGGTGGTGGTGGCGACGCACGCCGACGAGGCGCTCGGGCTGCTGGCGGACCCGACGCCGGAGGAGAAGCGGGTCCTGGGTGCGTTCACGTACTCGCGCAACGAGACCTTGCTGCACTCCGACGAGTCGCTGCTGCCGGCGGCCCGCGGTGCGCGTGCGTCGTGGAACTACCTGAAGCCCGCCTGCCGCGGCGGCGAGAAGGTTCTGGTGAGCTACGACATGAACCGCCTCATGCGGCTGGGTGAGCCGCGCCCGTACGTGGTGACGCTGAACGCGACCGACCGGGTCGACCCGTCGTCGGTGCTCGCGACCATGACCTACGAGCATCCCGTCTACACGCCGGAGTCCGTTGCGGCGCAACAGTTCCTGCCCAACCTGACAACTGTCAGGACCACGTACGCGGGCGCCTACCACGGCTGGGGGTTTCACGAGGACGGCTGCGCGTCGGGGGTGCGGGCGGCGGCCGCGTTCGGGGTGACCTGGTGATCCTGTACTCGGCGAACCTGACACACGTCAGGTACCGGGCGTCGACCCGACGTTTCACGCACCGGCTGCGGCTGTGGCTGGTCGATGTCGACGACCTGCCGGTGTCGTCGCCGCTGTCCCGGCTGGTGTCGTTCCGCGCCGCCGACCACGTCGGCGCGCCGGACCGGTCGATCCGCGCGAACCTGACCGCGTGGCTCGCGACGCGGGGGGTCCCGGCGCCGGGGCGGGTGCTGATGCTGACGGCGCCGAGGTCGTTGGGCTACGTGTTCAACCCGCTGACCGTGTACTGGTGTGAGGACGACGGGGGCGCACCGCTGTGCGTGGTGGCGGAGGTGCACAACACGTACGGCGAGCGGCACTGTTACCTGCTGCGGCCCGACGAGCGGTGGCACGCGGAGACGGACAAGGAGTTCTACGTGTCGCCGTTCTTCGAGGTGTCGGGCCGCTACCGGATGCGGCTGCCACCGCCGGACGACCGGTTGGCCCTGACGATCACGTTGCGGCAGGACGACGAGCCTGCGTTCACGGCGACCCTGGTCGGCCGCCGTGTGGGCCCGGCCACCCCGCGACGGATGCTCGGGTACGCGTTTTCCCTTGCGCCGCAACGAGTGCGGTTCCTGATCCAACGGCATGGCATCGCGCTGTGGTTGCGCAAGCTCCCGGTGGTGCCGCGTGCTCCCCACGTTCCACAGGAGGGTGTGCAGTGACCACAACCATCGAAACCCTCCCGGCGGCACCGCCCCGCTCACCGTTCCGGGCATGGGCGGCGGAACGCGTCTTCCGGTACGCGGTGCGGGACCTGCCGGTCACCGTGTCCTTCCCGGACGGCTCCAGACTCGGCCGGGGCGGCCCGGAGCTGCGGATCGTCCGCCCGTCGGCGTTCTTCCACCGGCTCGGCGCACAGGCGAACATCGGCTTCGGCGAGGCGTACATGGCGGGCGACTGGACGGCCGACGACCCGGCCGCGGCGCTGACCCCGTTCGCCGCCCGGATGGCGACGCTCGTGCCCGCGCCACTCCAGGTGCTGCGCCGCTGGGTGGACGCGCGCCGCCCGGCGGCGGAACGCAACACCCCGGACGGCGCGCGGGCGAACATCCACCGCCACTACGACCTGTCCAACGAGCTGTTCGAGGCGTTCCTGGACGAGTCGATGACGTACTCGTCGGCGTGGTTCGAGCCGGGCGACGACCTGCACGCGGCGCAACTGCGCAAGATCGACGGCATCCTGGACTACGCGGGCGTCCGGGCGGGCAGCCGGGTGCTGGAGATCGGCACGGGCTGGGGCGCGCTGGCGATCCGAGCGGCCCAGCGGGGTGCGACGGTGACGTCGCTGACGATCTCCGTGGAGCAGCGGAGACTGGCGGAGGAACGCGCGGCGGCGGCGGGCGTGGCCGACAGGGTGACGGTCTCGCTGACGGACTACCGCGACGCGGGCGGCACGTACGACGCGGTGGTGTCGGTGGAGATGATCGAGGCGGTGGGCGAGGAGTTCTGGCCGGCGTACTTCGCGACGCTGGCAAGGGTCCTGGCCCCGGGCGGCCGCGTCGGCCTGCAGGCGATCACGATGCCCCACGACCGGCTGATGGTGACGAGGCGGTCGCACAACTGGATCCAGAAGTACATCTTCCCGGGCGGCGTGCTGTTGTCGGTGCCGGTGATCGAGGAGCAGGCGGCGCGGGTGGGACTGCGGGTCGTGCGACGCAGAAGCCTGGGGCCGCACTACGCGCGAACGCTGGCCCAGTGGCGTGCCCGTTTCGAGGCGGCCCGCGAGCAGGTGGCGGCGCTGGGCTTCGACGAGGTGTTCGGGCGGTTGTGGGAGTTCTACCTGGCGTACTCGGAGGCGGGGTTCCGTTCGCGGTACCTGGACGTGTGGCAGTTCGGCCTCCGCGCGGCCGGGTGAGCGTTCGTCACAGCAGGATCAACAGGAGCGCGAGCCCGCCCACCGTGCCCACGGCGACCGTGAGCACCAGTGCGGGCACGGCGAAGTCGACGGACCGGCGTTCCTCGAGCCGCCGGGCCGCACGCAGGTAGCGCGCGTGCGACCACCCGACCACCCCGACGGCGAGGAGAGCGGAGGCGAGCGCGGCCCCGACAGCCCAGGCCTCGTCGCGGACGATGGCCAACCGCCCGGCGAGCAACGCGCACGCGGCGAGCCCGAGCGCGGTGCGCACCCAGGCGAGGGAGGTCCGCTCGTTCTGCACACCGGGCGGCTCAGTCACCAGCACCTCCCGCAACCGTCGCTCCCCCGAACTGTCGGCCCACCAAGGTAAGCTTGAAATCGGGGGAACCCCTGGGGCCGCACGAATGGACCGTTCGTACGCCACCCGCCGCCCGCGGCCGTGCCGCACCGGCTCAGCCCCGAACGCATCTCGCCACCCCGCCCAACTCCCGCCCTGCGAGCACCGGAAATGTCGGTCCCCCACGGTAAAGTCGAAACCGGGGGACCCCCAGGCGAGCGAATGGACCGTTCGTTCGGTCTCCCAGGCCACCGACCGAGGACACCGCTGCGGCGGGCGAGCGCACCGGGAATGTCGGTGCCCCACGGTAGAATGAAAACCGGGGGTCCCCCGGGTCGAACGAATGGACCGTTCGTACGACTCCCAGATCGTGCCCGTGGATGCCGGAATCGTCGGTCCTCCAAGGTAAGTTGGAACTGGGGGTCCCCAGCCGAGCGAATGGACCGTTCGCGCGGTGCCGCGCCACCGCGCCCTTGCCAACGACCGCCAAACGCCTCTCGCGTGCCGACCCAGGGGTCGTGCCGCGGACACCGGAAATGTCGGTGCCCCACCGTAGAATGAGAACCGGGGGTCCCCCGGGCGAACGAATGGACCGTTCGTACGGGGGACGTCGCGGGTGGGCCGGGTCAACGCAGATTGGCCACCACCAGCAGCACGAACACCACCAACGCGACCGCGGCTATCCCGTACGACAACCATGGCGCCAATTTCGGTGGCGGCAACGGTTTCCGCTCCCGCATGGCTTCCTCGCTGCGCAACCAACGCCGGAACGCCGCCCCGCTGATCCCCACCCCCGCCAGCACCAGCAGCGCCGCCAGCACCTGCCGCAACCCCGGCACCGCCAGCGGTGGCGCGAACGCCTCCAGCCCGATCCCCGCGGCCAGCAGCGCCAGCGCGGTACGGATCCACGCGAGAAAGGTCCTCTCGTTCGCGAAACTGAACCTCGGATCCGGGTCCGAGCCCCGCGCACGCAGCCGCGACGCCCACCTCACCCTGCCCACTCCCCCGCCGGCAGACCCGCAACCCCCGCGTCCACCGCGAACAACGACCCCGCCGCCGGCTGGTCCGCGACATCCGCCAACCCCACCCGCGCCGTCGTGATGTACAGCGTCGACAACGTGGGCCCGCCGAACGCGCACGACGTCACCCGCTGCGCGGGCACCTCCACCGTAGCCAGCAACCGGCCGTCCGGCGCGTACCGGCGCACCGCCCAGCCGTCCCACAACGCCACCCACAGACAACCGTCGGCGTCGACGGTCATGCCGTCCGGCCAGCCGCGGTCGATGTCGACGATCCGGCGCCGCCGGGACAGCGCGCCCGTCGACGGTGCGTGGTCGAACGCGTCGACGCCGCCGGTCTGCGTGTCGATGTAGTACATGGTCGTCCCGTCCGGCGACCACGCCAGACCGTTCGAACAGGACACTCCGGTCACCATCGTGTGCAGTGACCGGTCCGGGTCCAGCCGGTACAGCGCGCACGCCCCGTGCGGGTCGTCCAGCATCGTGCCCGCCCAGAACCGGCCCCACGGGTCGGCCTTGCCGTCGTTGCACCGGCCGCCGGGCGGGTCGGTGTCCACGGCGTGCAGCAACGTCCGCCGCCCGCCGTCCTCCAGGCACGTGTACAGGCCGGTCGTCGTCGCGATCACCAGCCCGCCCGCGGCACGCACCGCGACCGTGCCGACGTCCTCGCCGACCTCGAAGAACGTGTCCACCCCCGTCGCCGGGTCGAACCGGTGCACCCGGCCCCGCAGGATGTCCACCCATCGCAGGCACGAGCTGCGGGCATCCCAGACCGGGCCCTCCGCGAGCAGCGCCTCCGCTGCCAGCACCACATCGACGATCACAAGCAGGACCGTACCCGGGACCGCGTGTTAGCGAGTTGTTAGCGCCCTCTCCGAGCATGGGTTCCGCTTGGGGAGGTTCATGCCATGGAGACGTACGAAGGCATCCGGTATCGCCTGCTGGGTCCGGTCGAGCTGTACCACGGCGGGTCCGCCGTCGACCTGTCGTCGACGAAGATCCGGTTGATGCTCACCGCGCTGGCGCTCGCGCCGAACACGGTGGTGTCGTTCGCGGCGCTCGGCGAGGTCCTGTGGGAGAGCGGTCCACCGGCGTCCGCCCGGTCCAACGTCCGCACCTACGCGACCGCGCTGCGCCGCGCGCTCGACCACGGATCCCGCAACCGCCTCGTCTCCAAGGGCGGCGGCTACCTGCTCGCCACCGCGCCCGAGGAACTGGACGTGCACGTCTTCGGCCGCCTCGCGGAGATCGGCCGGAGAGCGCTCTCCGACGGTGAGGCCGCGTCCGCCCGTACCCACCTGCGCCAGGCGCTCGGGCTGTGGCGTGGCCACCCCGGCGAGGGACTCCCACCTCGGAGAGCGCTCTCCGGGCACCTCGACGCGCTCGCCGAGCAGCGCCTCCTCGCCGAGGAGGACCTGATGGAGGCGGAGCTGGCCGTCGGCAGGCACGCCGAACAGGTCGGCGTCGCACGCAGGCTCGTCAGCGACCACCCGCTGCGCGAACGCTGCTGGGCGGCGCTGATGATCGCGCTCTACCGCAGCGGGGACGTCGCGGCGGCGCTGGAGGCGTTCACCGAGGCCAGGAAACGCCTGGTCGAGGGGCTCGGCCTGGAACCGGGGCCGCGGTTGCAGCAGCTGCACGCCGCGATGCTGAACCGGGACAGCGCTCTCCTCGCACAGCCGACCGCGACCGCGCCGGTCTCCGCGGGCAGCCGTTGCCAGCTGCCGCACCAGGCGCCGCTGGTGGACCGCGGCGAGGAGGTGCGGTCGGTCGTGACGTCCGCCTGCGACGCCACGACGGGCCCGCAGGTCGTCGTCGTGCACGGACCGTCCGGCGCGGGCAAGTCGGCGGTGGCGCTGCTGGCCGCGCACCAGGCGGCGTGGCACTTCCCGGACGGGCAGCTGTACGTGGACCTCGCGAGCGCGGGCCTGTCCGCGGAGACCGCCGCGCGCTGGCGCGAGTCGCTGGCCGGAAAGCGCTCTCTCGTCGTGATCGACCACTGCACGACCGCCGCGCAGCTGCGGCCGCTGCTGGTGTCGGAGCCGGGCTGCGCGTTCGTGGTGACGGCCGACTCACCGCTCGCGGCGGTGGACGCCACCGCCCGCGTGGCCGTCGAGCGGCTGAGCCCGGCGGCCGCGGTCGCGATGCTGAGCAGGCTCGTCGGTCGGGCACGGCTCGTGTCGGAGCGGCACGCCCGTGACCTCGTGGCCCGCTGCGACCACCTGCCGCTGGCGATCCGCGCCGTCGCGGCGGTACTGATCCAGAGCCCAGGTCTGCGCATCGAGGACCTCGCGCCGCGACTGCACGACCGCGACCTGCTCGACGAACTGGCGGTCGACGACCTCGACCCGAGGGCGCGGCTGCTGGGCCGCTACCGCGAGCTGACCGCGTCGGATCCCACGGCCGCCACGGCGTTCCGGCACCTCGGCGGCGGCATGCCGGTCGCGGACCTGCCACCGCACCTGGCGAGGCGGCTGGTCGAGTACGGCCTGCTCGAGGACGGCCGCATCGGCCTGTTCGCGAAGCTCGTCGCGGCGGAGCTGACCGAACAGGACACGGAAGCGAACGTCGTGAACGTATCCTGACCTGCATGCGCGTGACGATCGCCGAGGTCGCGAGAAGAGCGAGGGTCAGCAAGACGACGGTGTCGCGCGTGCTCAACAACAAGGGCGACGTGGACGCGGCCACCGCCATCCGGGTGCGCGAGGTCATCGCGGCGACCGGCTACACGCCGAGCGCGGGCGCGGTCGGCCTCGCGCGCGGGCGCACGCAGACCGTCGGCATGCTGGTGCCCGGGCTGACGTGGCCGTGGATGGGTGACGTGCTGCAGGGCGTGTCCGATGTGCTGGAGGCGCGCGGGTACGGCCTGCTGCTGCACACCGTCAACCGCGGCGAGCAGTCGATCACGCAGTTCCGGCGGCACGTGTCCGCGAACGCGTTCGACGGGTTGCTGCTGGTCGAGCCGCCGGACACGCTGTCGTACATCACGAGCCTGCACGAGAACGGTCTCCCGGTGGTCATGATCGACGACCGCGGCCACCACCCCGGCTTCCCGTCGGTCGCGACGAGCAACGACACCGGCGCGTCCGACGCGGCCGCTCACCTGCTGGCACTGGGCCGCCGCCGGCTCGCCATGGTGACCGGCCCGTCGGAGTTCGGCTGCACCCGCGACCGCGCGACGGGTTTCCGCGAGACGGCGGGCCCGTCGTGCGACCCGGCCTTGGTGGTGGAGGGCGACTTCACGAGGGGCGGCGGCCAGGCGGCGATCGAGGAGCTGCTGGCGCGGGACGTGTCGTTCGACGGGGTGTTCGCGCACAACGACCTGATGGCGGTCGGCGTGCTGGACGGTCTGCGCGCGGCCGGGAGGGACGTGCCCGGGGACGTGGCGGTGATCGGCTTCGACGACATCTCGATCGCCGAGCACACCCAGCCCGCGCTGACGACGGTGCGCCAGCCGTCCCGGGAGATGGGTGAGGCGGCGGCGACCATGTTGCTGGCCCACCTGTCCGGGGAGACGCCGCCGGAGAAACCGCTGGTGGTGCCCACGTCGCTGGTGGTCCGGGAGAGCGCCCCGGCCGTCTGACCCGCGCCGGGGCGGCCGCCGGCCCCCCGATTTCCAGCGTACGGCCCGGCACCGACAGTCCCGGCTCGGCAGGCTCGGGTTGTCCACAGCCGGTGCGGCCATCCCCAACCCGGCGCGACGACGGCCGTTCCCGTCGGTGCCCCTCACTACGCTGGATTCCGGGGGCCGGAGGCCGCCCACCGGGACCGATCCGAGCGCTCCCCCATTCGACGCCTTGACTGACCTGCTGAACCGATTGTTGAATGCATCACAGGTTCGGAACCGGTTCCGGTACCGGTTCCGAACCGCCGTCCGATCCATCCCCTGCACGCTTCTGGATCGAAACAGGTACGCCCATGAAACGCATCCTCGCCGCCGCGACAACGATGTTCGCGGCCGCGGCCCTTCTCACGGTTCCCCAGGTCCAGGCCGCGCCACTGGCCTGTGGCACCACCAACGTGGCGCAGGGCAAGACCGCCACCGCCTCCTCGGTCGAAAACGCCGGGACGCCCGCCTCGGCCGCTGTCGACGGGAACACGTCCACCCGCTGGTCCAGCGCCTTCTCCGACCCGCAGTGGCTGCAGGTCGACCTCGGCTCCTCCCGGCAGATCTGCCGCGTCGGGTTGAACTGGGAGACCGCCTACGCGCGCTCGTTCCAGCTCCAGGTCTCCGACAACGCCGCCACCTGGACCACGATCTACTCGACGACCACCGGCACCGGAGGCAACCAGGCGCTGGACGTCACCGGCACCGGGCGCTACCTGCGCGTCACCGGGACCGCCAGGGCCACCCAGTGGGGTTACTCGCTGTGGGAGCTGTCGGTCAACACCGACAACGGCGGCACCTCGATCCCGCCGACCGACCCGCGCAACCCGAACCTCGGGCCGAACACGTTCGTCTTCGACCCCTCGACGCCGCAGTCGACCATCCAATCACGGTTGAACAGCATCGCGGCCGAGATGAGGACCAACCAGTTCGGCACGCAGCGGTACGCCGTCCTGTTCAAGCCCGGCTCCTACAACGCCGACGTCGACCTGCGCTTCTACACGCAGGTCGCCGGGCTCGGGTTGCTGCCGGATCAGGTGAACCTCAACGGACACGTGCGGGTGGAGGCCGACTGGCTCCAGCAGGGCGACAACCCGAACAACCTCGGCAACGCCACCCAGAACTTCTGGCGCTCCGCCGAGAACCTCTCGGTCACCCTCCCCAGTGGACAGATCGAGCGGTGGGCGGTCTCGCAGGCGGCGCCGTACCGGCGGATGCACCTGCGCGGCCAGGTCCAGCTCTGGAACGGCGGCGACGGCTGGGCGTCCGGCGGTCTGATCGCCGACTCGCGGATCGACGGGGTCGTCGAGTCCGGGTCGCAGCAACAGTTCTTCACCCGCAACAGCGACCTGCGCGGCGGCTGGTCCGGCTCCGTCTGGAACATGGTGTTCACCGGCTCCACCGGCACGCCGCCGCAGCACTTCCCGAACCCGTCGCACACGGTCGTCGACACCACGCCGAAGATCCGCGAGAAGCCGTTCCTGTATGTCGACGGCACCGGCGAGTACCGCGTCTTCGTCCCCGCCCTCCGCGAGAACACCCGCGGCACGTCATGGGCGAGCGGCAACCCCGCAGGCACGTCGATCTCCCTCGCGGACTTCTACGTCGTGCAGGTGGGCACCCCCGCCGCCACGATCAACGCCGCGCTCGCACAGGGCAGGCACCTGCTGTTCACGCCCGGCATCCACCACCTCGACGACACGATCCGGGTCACCAACCCGAACACCGTCGTGCTGGGGATCGGGCTCGCCACGCTCACACCTGACACCGGTCAGGCAGCGATCACGGTGGCCGACGTGGACGGTGTGAAGCTCGCGGGCCTGCTGATCGACGCGGGTCCGACGAACTCGCCGGTGCTCGCGGAGATCGGGCCGGCCGGGTCGAGCGCGAGCCACGCGGCGAACCCGACGTCCCTGCACGACGTGTTCTTCCGCGTCGGCGGCCAGCACGCGGGCAAGGCGACGGTGTCCTTGCGCATCAACAGCAAGGACGTGATCGGCGACCACATGTGGCTGTGGCGCGGCGACCACGGCACCGGCATCGGGTGGAACGTGAACACCGCGCAGAACGGCCTGGTCGTCAACGGCGACAACGTGATCATGTACGGGCTGTTCGTCGAGCACTACCAGCAGTACAACACCATCTGGAACGGCAACAACGGCCGGACGTACTTCTACCAGAACGAGATGCCCTACGACCCGCCGAGCAACGCCGCGTGGGGCTCCAGCGGCGGCGGCTCGCTCGGCTGGGCCTCCTACAAGGTGGCCGACTCGGTGACGAACCACGAGGCGTGGGGTGTCGGGTCGTACTGCTTCTTCAACACCAACCCGTCGGTCGTCGCGAGCCGTGGCTTCGAGGCGCCCAACCGAACGGGTGTCAGGTTCCACGGTCTGGTCACGGTGTCACTGGGCGGCGTGGGCACGATCAACCGCGTCATCAACGACACGGGCGAGGTCGCGAACCAGCCGCACCAGGTGAGCTACGTGGCCAACTATCCGTGATCCGACTACAGCGCGGACGCCTGGGGACGGACTCGCGGGTCCGTCCCCAGGCTCAGCAGCGCCTCAACCGGCAGGGTGGCCGCGCCGACGGCCACCGCGTCCGGGCCGAGCTCACAGAGGACGATCGAGGTCTGCTCGTAGGCGTGCCGCAGGGCGTGGGCGGCCGTGGCGGTGCGGATCTCGGGCAGCAGCCGCGCACCCAGCGCCATGCCCGCCCACCCGCCGAGCACGATCCGCTCCGGGTTGAACAGGTTAACGAGGTTAGCGATGCCGGCACCGAGGTAGCCGACGGTCTCCTCCACGACGGCCGCCGCGATGTCGGAACGGTCCACCGAGGACAGCAGGAAGTCCAGTTGGGACTGTTCGTCGGTACGCGGGATCGCCTTGCCGCCACGGGCTTTCCGGAACCGGTCGAGGATCCCCTCGGCGCCAACGTACGCCTCGAGGCAGCCCATCGCCCCACACCGGCACAGGCGGCCACCGTAGGACAGCGTGGTGTGCCCCCACTCCCCCGCGCTGCTCGTCGCGCCCCGGTACGTCGTGCCGTCGGTGATCACCGTGGCTCCTATCCCGGACCCGATCAACGCGATCACCGCGTGCCGGGCGCCGCGCCCGGCGCCGAACCACATCTCCGCCTGCCCCTGCGTCTTCGCGCCGTTCTCCACGAACACGGGCACCGTGATCCCGTGGTGATGAACCAGATCCGCGAGCGCGACCCCGTCCCACCCGATGGTCTGGGCGTGCACGCGGATCGTGTCGCCCTGCTCGACCGTGCCCGGCACGCCGATGCCGACGCCCAGCAGCGACGACTCCGCCACCCCGGCCTCCGCGAGCAGCGCGCCGAAGCCCGCCGCGATGATCTCACCGACCAGCGCGACGTCCGGTTGCGGGCTTGCCAGCGGCCGGTCGACCGTGGCGAGGCGGGTCATCGACAGGTCGAACAGCTCCATGGTCACGCCGGTCTCGCCCACGTCGATGCCGACCACGTGCCCGTACGCGGGGTTGACCCGCAGGAGCACGCGGGGGCGGCCGCCGTCCGACTCGACCAGCCCGGCCTCGATCACCAGGCCGTCGTCGATCATCTCGCCGACCACGTTGCTCACGGTCGCCGCCGAGAGACCCGTCAGGCCGCCCAGCTCGTGCCGGGAGAGCGGTCCCTCGAAGAAGAGCGTGGACAGCAGCGTCGACCGGTTGCGCCTGCGCAGGTCACGGACCGTCGCACGTCTCGGCTGCATGGGCACCGTCCTCTCCCGACCTGGTCGCGTCAGCCTAACGAGCCAGCACGATAGTTCATGCGCAGACTTTATTCGCGTCTTTAAATAAGGCTAAGTTCGTTACCTGTCCGTTATTGACGTGACCCGGCTCACCCGGTTGACTCCGAGCCAACAGGCAGCGTGCACGCTCGCGATCCCTTTCCCCGACAAAGGAGTCCGGTTCCATGCGACTCAGGCGAAAGGCCGTGGCGGTCGCCGCGGCGTTACTGCTCACCGCCGGTCTGGCGGCCTGTGGCGATGGCAAGACGGGCGGCGGCGGCAACGCCGGCGGTGTGCTGAACATCGGCATGCCCAACGGCCCGCAGACGGAGAACCACAACCCGTTCCTGCCGTCCAGCTCGAGCAGCTCGCTGGGCTACCGCTGGGCGCTCTACGAGCCGCTCGTCATGACCAACCAGGTCAAGCCGGCCGAGGAGGGCAAGCCCTGGCTCGCGAGCGAGTGGACGTGGTCGGACAACTACCGCAAGCTCGAGCTGACCATCCGCGACAACGCGAAGTGGTCCGACGGGCGGCCGCTGACCGGCGCGGACGTCGCCTACACGTTCACGCTGCTGAAGAACACCCCGGCGCTGAACATCAACGCCATCCCCTACGCCGACGCGACCGCCAACGGCAACAAGGTGACCGTGACCTTCACGAACTCGCAGTTCGTGAACCAGATGGACATCCTCACCCAGACCCCGATGGTGCCCGAGCACCTGTGGTCGAAGATGGCCGACCCGGCCACCGACACCGTGAAGGACCCCGTCGGCTCCGGCCCGTACACGCTCAAGTCGTTCACGCCGCAGACCGTCACGCTGACCGTGCGCGACGCGTACTGGCAGGACCTGCCGCAGGTCAAGGAGCTGCGCTACACGTCGTACAACGACAACAACGCGCAGACCACCGCCCTCGCGAACGGCTCGTCGGAGTGGGCGTTCACGTTCATCTCCAACTACAAGGCCGTCTACGTCGACAAGAACCCGGAGCACCACAAGCTGTGGTTCCCGCCGGTGCTGGCCGCGCACGGCCTGTTCCTCAACACCGAGCTGAAGCCGTTCGACGATCCGGTCCTGCGTCGCGCGATGAACATGGTGATCAACCGCAACGACGTGTTCATGCAGGGCGAGGCGGGCTACTTCTACCCGGAGATCAAGAACGTCACGGGCATCCCGACCCCGGCCGGTGACGCGTTCCTCGCCGACGAGTTCAAGGGCCAGGAGTTCACGGTCGACGTCGAGGGCGCGAAGAAGCTCCTGACGGACAACGGGTACACCTACCAGGGCGAGACGCTGCTCGACAAGACGGGCAAGCCGGTCAAGCTCACGATGTCGAACCCGGCCGGCTGGTCGGACTACATCACCACGCTGGAGATCCTGAAGGACAACTTCTCCGACATCGGCATCGCGGCCACCGTCGACAAGGCCAACCAGGACACCTGGACCACCAACGTCGACACCGGCCAGTTCGAGGCCGCCATGCACTGGACCAACAACGGCGCCACCCCGTACGACCTCTACCAGTCCATCATGGACGGTGCGCTGTACAAGCCGGCCGGCACGTCCGGTGTGAACGGCAACTGGGGCCGGTTCCGCAACGCCGACGCGACCGAGGCGCTCAACCAGTACGCCAACGCCGCCGACGAGCAGGTCCGCAAGGAGGCGATGGACGAGCTGCAGCGGATCTACGTCGAGCAGGCGCCCGTCCTGATCACCGGCGCGGCCAACGCGGGTGGTGAGTACAGCACCAAGAACTGGGTCGGCTGGCCCGACGAGAACGACCAGTACGCGCCCGCCCAGCCGACGCAGCCGAACGCGCTCGACATCATCCTGCACCTGAAGCCGGCCTCGTGACCTCATGACGGCGAGCACAAAGCCCACCGCCCCCAGTGCCACCGACGTGGTGCTGGAGGCGGTGGGCCTCACCAAGCACTTCCCGATCCGCCGCAGGCTGCGGACGCTGTTCGCGCCGCGGCGGGCGGTCCACGCCGTCGAGCACGTCGACTTCGTGCTGCGCGAGGGCCGGGTCACCGCGATGGTCGGCGAGTCGGGGTCCGGCAAGTCGACCGTGGCACGGCTGATGGCGCAGCTCATCCACCAGACCGACGGCCAGGTCCTGTTGCACGGCGAACCGGTGCGGGCCAGGGGCCGCCGGTTCCGCGCCTACTGCCGCCGTGTCCAGATGGTGTTCCAGGACCCGTTCGCGTCGCTGAACCCGGTCCACACCGTGCGCTACCACCTCACGCGCGCGCTGAGGATCCACGGCAGCGACACCACGGCCGAGGAGCTGCTCACGCGGGTGGCACTGACGCCGCCCGAACGGTTCCTCGCGAAGTTCCCGCACGAGCTGTCCGGCGGGCAGCGGCAGCGGGTCGCGATCGCCCGCGCGCTCGCGGCCGGCCCGGAGGCGCTGCTCGCCGACGAACCGGTGTCCATGTTGGACGTGTCGATCCGGCTCGGCGTGCTGAACCTGTTGCGGGACCTGCGGGACCGGCTCAACCTCGCGATCCTGTACATCACGCACGACATCGCGTCGGCGCGGTACTTCGCCGACGAGGTACTGGTGATGTACGCGGGGCAGGTCGTCGAGGGCGGCAGCGGCGAGGCGGTGACGCAGCACGCCGCGCACCCGTACACGCGGCTGCTGATCGCGTCCGCACCCGACCCGGACCGGATCGCGGGCGCGGAGACGGAGGTCGCGGACGTGGGTGGCGGCGAGCCGCCGAGCCTGATCGAGCCGCCCACGGGGTGCCGGTTCCACCCGCGCTGCCCCCACGCGATGGCACGGTGCCGGGTCGAGGCGCCGCCCCGGCTGGCCGTGGAGTCCAACGGCGACGGTCCGCACTGGGCGGCGTGCTGGCTGTACGACAAGAACACGGTGGAGGGAACCTGACATGGGTTATCTCCTGCGCCGCATCGGGTTCTACGTGTTCACCGCGTGGGCCGCGATCACCATCAACTTCTTCCTGCCGAGGCTCATCCCGGGCGACCCGGTCCAGGCGCTGATCGCCCGCTCACGCGGCCAGCTCGACGCGAACGCGATCCAGTCGCTGTACATCCTCTTCGGGCTGGACACCGACAGGAGCATCGTCGAGCAGTACGTCGACTACCTGGGCCAGCTGTTCCGCGGCGATCTCGGCCTGTCGTTCACGTTCTTCCCGACCCCGGTGTCCGAGGTGCTGTCCGACTCGCTGCCGTGGACGCTCGGGCTGGTCGGCCTGACGACCGTCATCTCCTTCCTGCTCGGCACGTTCATGGGCGTGCTCGCCGGCTGGTGGCGCGGCTCGTGGGCGGACATGCTGATGCCGGTGACGACGTTCCTGTCGTCCATCCCCTACTTCTGGCTCGGCCTCATCGCGATCACGCTGCTCGCCGACGCGGGCGGTCCCTTCCCGTCGTCAGGTGGCTACGACCCCGGCGTCGTGCCCAGCTGGGACATGGACTTCGTGTGGAGCGCGGTCTACCACAGCCTCCTGCCCGCGATCACGATCCTGATCTCGTCGATAAGCGGCTGGGTCCTGTCGATGCGCAACATGATGCTGACGGTCTCCTCCGAGGACTACATCACCGTCGCGCACGCCAAGGGCCTCTCCGAGCGCCGCGTGATGATCGGCTACGCGGCACGCAACGCGCTGCTGCCGAACGTGTCCGGGTTCGCGCTCTCCCTCGGCCTGATCGTCGGCGGCACCCTGCTGGTGGAGATCGTGTTCTCCTACCCCGGCGTCGGGTTCCAGCTGTTCCAGGCGGTCGGCGCGAAGGACTACCCGCTGGTGCAGGGCATCTTCCTGATCATCACGCTGTCGGTGCTGGTCGCGAACCTGTTCGCGGACCTGATCTACCTCCTGCTGGACCCGCGCACCAGGAAGGAGGGCTGAGCCGTGGCACTGCCCACCGCGGACGTCATGACGGCCGTCCCGCCCGCCGCTCCGGTCAGGCGCCGCCGCTCCCGGTTCCTCGGCAACCGCAAGGCCCGCGCCGGGATGGCCATCTTCGGTTTCTTCTGCCTGCTCGCGATCTTCGGGCCGGTGCTCGCGCCCTACGACCCCGGCGAACGCGGCGAAGCGCTGCTGGTCTCCCCCAACGGCGACCACTGGTTCGGCACCACCCACCTCGGCCAGGACCTGTTCAGCCAGATGCTCGACGGCTCCCGCAGCGTCATGCTCGTCGGGATCGTCGCCGGCGTCGTCGCGACGGTGCTGGCCGTGCTGATCGGCGTGACCTCCGGTTACCTGACAGGTGTCAGCTCCGAGGGGCTGTCCGCGTTGTCGAACGTGTTCCTGGTGATCCCGGCGCTGCCGCTGATCCTGATCATCACGCTGTCGCTGCCGGACACCGACGACATGACGATCGCGCTGGTCATCGGGTGCACGTCCTGGGCGTGGGGCGCCCGCGTGCTGCGTGCGCAGACGCTGTCGCTGCGGCGGCGGGACTACGTCGAGGCGGCCCGCGCGACCGGCGAGTCGACGTGGCGGATCATCGGGTTCGAGATCCTGCCGAACCTGACCGCCGTCATCGCGGCGAGCTTCATCGGCACGGTGATCTTCGCGGTGCTGTCGGAGATCACGCTCGCGTTCATCGGCGTGCCCGGGGTGTCCGAGTGGAACTGGGGCGCGATCCTGTTCTGGGCGCAGAGCCAGCAGGCGCTCGCGCAGGGCGCGTGGTGGTGGTTCGTGCCGCCGGGCGTCGCGATCGCGTTGCTCGGCACCGGGTTGGCGCTGCTGAACTTCGGCATCGACGAGTACGTCAACCCGCGGCTGCGCACCAGCAGCACGGTCCGCGGCGTGAAGATGCGGGTCGGTTTCACGCCCGTGGTGAAGGGGGCGGGCAATGACTGAGCCCGTGCTGGAGATCAGGAACCTGAACGTGCACTACGGCCTCGGCGACGAGGCCGTGCACGCGGTCCGGGACGTCAGCCTCACGCTCCACCGCGGCGAGGTCCTCGGCCTGGCGGGCGAGAGCGGCAGCGGGAAGTCCACCCTGGCGTACGGGATGCTGCGGCTCCTGCCGCCGCCGGGCGTGATCACCGGCGGGCAGGTGCTGTACCACCCACGCGACGGCGAACCCATGGACCTGATGACACTGTCGACCGCGAAGCTGCGCCGCTTCCGCTGGTCGGAGATCTCGATCGTGTTCCAGGGCGCGATGAACTCGCTCAACCCCGTGCACACGATCGCCGCCCAGCTGTGCGACGTGATCGCCGCGCACGAGCCGAGGACCAGCCGGGCCGCGCAACGTGCCCGCGCGAAGGACCTGCTGAAGCTCGTCGGCATCAACGCCGACCGGCTGGGTAGCTACCCGCACCAGCTCTCCGGCGGCATGCGCCAGCGCGTGATGATCGCGATGGCGCTCGCGCTGGAGCCGCGCGTGGTGGTGATGGACGAGCCGACCACCGCGCTGGACGTGGTGATGCAGCGGCAGATCCTCGCCCAGCTGGTCGAGCTGCGGGAACGGATCGGGTTCTCGGTCCTGTTCATCACGCACGACCTGTCGCTGCTGGTCGAGTTCTCCGACCGGATCGCGATCATGTACGGCGGCAGCATCGTCGAAGCCGCACCCGCGCACGACCTCTACCGGGAGTCGCTGCACCCGTACAGCGACGGCCTGCTGCACTCGTTCCCGGCGTTGCGGGGGCCGCGCCGGGAGCTGACCGGCATCCCCGGCTCGCCGCCGGACCTGCGTGCGATGCCGTCGGGGTGTGCGTTCCATCCCCGCTGTCCCCAGGCGTTCGAGCCGTGCGCCGACCGGTCGCCGACCCTGTCGGCGCCCGAGGATGCGAGCAACCGGACGGTGGCCTGCTGGCTGCATTCGGTGGAGAAGGTCAACACCTGAGATTACGGAGGATGGATCTCTTGGATACCACGGTGGCACGGGGGGATGGGACAGACGTCGAGGCAGAGGCGGAGCTGATCGCGAGCCTGCCGTCGGACTTCCGGTGGGGGGTGGCGACCTCCGCCTACCAGATCGAGGGGGCCTACGACGAGGACGGCCGTGGTGTGTCCATCTGGGACACCTACTGCCGCACACCGGGCATGGTGGAGGGCGGCGAGAACGGTGACGTGGCGTGCGACCACTACCACCGGATGCCGCAGGACGTGGCGCTGATCTCCTCGCTGGGCGTGGACGTGTACCGGTTCTCCGTGGCGTGGCCCCGGATCCAGGCGGACGGCACCGGCCCGGCGAACGAGAAGGGGCTCGCGTTCTACGACCGGCTCGTCGACGAGCTGCTGCGCACGGGCATCGACCCGTGGGTCACGCTCTACCACTGGGACCTGCCGCAGGCCCTGGAGGACAAGGGTGGCTGGCCGGAGCGGGACACCGCGTACCGGTTCGCCGACTACGCGATGCTGGTGTTCGACCGGCTGTCCGACCGCGTCCGCACCTGGACCACGCTCAACGAGCCGTGGTGCTCGGCGATGCTCGGCTACTACGAGGGCCGCCAGGCCCCCGGGCGGCAGAACTTCGCCGACGCCATGGACGCCGTGCACCACCTGCTGCTCGGCCACGGCCTGGCCGCACAGCGGATGCGGGCTGCCGCGACCGAGCCGATCGAGCTGGGCATCACCCTGAACATGGGCACCGCGATGGCGGCGTCGGAGAGCCTCGCCGACCAGGAGGCGGCGCGGCGGGCCGACGGTCTCGGTGCCCGCGTCTACCTCGACCCGCTGCTGCGCGGCCAGTACCCGGGCGACATCGTCGACGACCTGTCCGTACGCGGGATCAAGCTGCCGGTGGTCGACGGCGACCTCGCGATCATCAGCGAGCCCATCGACGTGCTCGGCGTGAACTACTACTCGTCCCACCGCTTCACCGGTGTCGACGCCGCGGGCCGCACCGAGGACGACGATGGCAACCCGATCACGGTGAACGTGCCGCTCGGCCGCCCCGTGACCGCGATGGACTGGGAGATCGTGCCGGAGGGCTTCACCGAGCTGCTCGTGCGGCTGTCGCGGGAGTACCCCGGCACCCCGCTGGTGATCACCGAGAACGGTGCCGCGTTCGACGACGAGCCGGACCCGTCCGGGTACGTCGCCGACCACGACCGCACCGGCTACCTGTCGTCGCACCTCGCGGCGGTGGCGGCGGCCCGGCAGCAGGGCGCGGACGTGCGCGGCTACTTCGCGTGGTCGCTGATGGACAACTTCGAGTGGTCGTACGGCTACGCGAAGCGTTTCGGGCTGGTGCACGTGGACTACGAGACCCAGGTGCGGACCCCGAAGCAGAGCGCCCTCTGGTACCGGGACACGATCCGGCGGGCCAAGGGCAGCTGATCGCGTGCGGGTGGCTCGCCGACGCACGGTGAGCCACCCGCATGAAGAAACTCTCATCTTCTCCTCACCTGGGCGCGTCCGTCGCGCCCCGACAGTGGGGACATGCGGTTCACCTCCCGGACGGTGGTGCTGACAGCGGCGGTGTGCCTGCCGCTGGGTGCCGCGCTGGCCAGCTACGTGCTGGCCGGGGACCCGCAGGCGCCGACGGTCCCCTCGGTCGTCCGCATCGGCGAGGAGAACCCGGCGCCACCGGCCACCACCACGACCCCACCGACGACCACGACAGCGCCGCCGAGGACGACCGCGAAACCCCCGCCCGCCACCACCGTCGTGCCGCACGTGCCACCGGTCCACGGTGACGACGACGACGATGACGGTGGCGGCGATGACGACGACTGAGCGCCGCCGTGCCGTCCCCGCCCGTGTGCGGATCATGTGCTGGCTCTTGCTGTTGATGGCGGTGGTGCTGGCCGCGGTCTGCCTCGTCACCCGCAACCTGCTCCGCCAGCAGGCGCACGACCACGTCAGCTCGGCGCTCCAGCAGGAGGCGCAGGAGTTCACCGAGGTCGCGAAGGGCGGGGTGGACGAGCGGAACCAGCGCTTCGACAGCGCCGAGGCCCTGCTGGTCCACCACCTCGCCCGGCAGTTCCCGGACGACGACGAGATCCTCGTCGGCTGGGTCCCCCGCGACGGCGGCACGACACTGCGCCAGGAAGGCGGCGGAGCACTCGACGCGGCCGTGCTCGACCGCATCCTCGCGACCCCGTTCGCGTCCGGTGTGGACAGCCGGGTGCACTGGGCGAAGGTCGTCGTGGAGGAAGGGGACGGCGGGCGTGGCGTGTTCGTCATCGGCTACCTCGTCGACCGCGACCTGGCCGAAGTGGACGCCACGGTCCGCACGCTCGCCTACGTCTGCCTCGCCGGGCTCGTGTTCGCCGGTGTCGCCGCGTGGGTCGTGGCCGGGCAGATCCTCGCGCCCGTCCGGCTGGTCCGCCAGACCGCCGCGCAGATCACCGAACAGGACCTCACCCGCCGCATCCCCGTGCACGGCAAGGACGACATCGCCGCGTTGGCCGAGCAGTTCAACGCCATGCTCGACCGCCTGGAGCAGGCGTTCGCGACACAGCGGCGGTTCCTCGACGACGCGAGCCACGAGCTGCGCACACCGATCACGATCGTCCGCGGCCACCTCGAGCTGGCCGAGCCCGACGACCTCCCGTCGGTCGTGCGGATCTGCACCGACGAGCTGGACCGCATGGCCCGCATAGTCGACGACCTGCTGCTGCTCGCGAAGGCCGAACGGTCCGACTTCGTGCGGCCACAACCGGTGGAGCTGGCCGAGCTGACCAGCGACGTCGACGCGAAGGTCCGCGCGCTCGGCGACCGGGACTGGCGCCTCGACGGCATCGGCACCGGCACCGTCCACGTCGACCCACAGCGCGTCACGCAGGCCGTGGTGGCGCTCGCGCACAACGCCGTGCAGCACACCCGCGACGGCGACCGGGTGCTGGTCGGGTCCGCGTTGCGGGACGGGCGGGTGTCGTTCTGGGTCACCGACACCGGGCCGGGCGTACCGGAAGCGGACCGGGAGGCGATCTTCGATCGGTTCCAGCGCGGCAGCACTCCCGGACACCGCGGCGGCGCCGGCCTGGGGCTTGCGATCGTGCGCGCGATCGCGGAGGCGCATCATGGACGGGTCGTACTGCTCTCCACGCCGGGCGAGGGCGCCACGTTCGGCATCGAGCTACCGTCAGGAGAACCGTGCACCGCATACTGATCGCCGAGGACGAGGAACGCATCGCGTCGTTCGTCCGCAAAGGACTGTCCGCCAACGGGTTCACGACCACCGTGGTGTCCGACGGCCGCGGCGCGATCGACCACGCGTGCGCGGGCGGGACCGACCTGCTGATCCTCGACCTCGGCCTGCCCGACATGGACGGGTTCGCCGTGCTGCGCGCCATCCGAGACGCCCGCGTGGCCATCCCCGTGATCATCCTGACCGCACGCGACTCCGTGCGGGACACGGTGGCCGGGCTGGAGGGCGGCGCGGACGACTACGTTACCAAGCCGTTCCGGTTCGAGGAGCTGCTCGCCCGGGTCCGGTTGCGGCTGCGTGGCTCCGACCACGCCGTCGAACCGACCGTGCTCGCCGCCGAGGGCCTGTCGCTGGACCTGCGCACCCGCCGCGCCCGCGTCGGTGACCAGACGGTCGACCTGACCGCACGCGAGTTCACGTTGCTGGAGCTGTTCCTGCGGCACCCGGGGCAGGTGCTGTCGCGTGAGCAGATCCTGTCGCACGTGTGGGGGTACGACTTCGACCCCGGCTCCAACATCGTCGACGTGTACGTGCGGGCGCTGCGCCGCAAGCTCGGCGCGGACCGGATCACCACCGTGCGTGGCATGGGGTACGCGGTCGGCAGGTGAAAGCCTCTTCATCGACGACTCAGGTTGGTGTCACGTCCGGCGACCAGAGTCATTGGTGTGAGCACGGAACTGGAGCTGCTGTCCGGACCGGACGCGGGTGACCTGCTGGCCGCGGTACTCGGCCGGGCCCCGCTCGACTGGTCGGTGACGCAGGTCGACCACGACCACACGACGGTGTCGTACGCGGCGCGGGTCGAGTGGCCGGACGGGACGGTCACGGCCGAGACGTTCGGCGCGGCCGCCGGCCGGGTGCCGGACGGCGTGCTGCGCGTGACCGACGGCGAGACCGAGGTCGGCGTGTGGCGGTTCCCGTTCGACCCGGACCTGCCGGGGCTGGCGGTGGCGTGCGACCCGGTCCGCATGGGCGGGCTCGTCGACCGGCTCGGTCTCGGCACCCTGACAGGACTCGCGGTGCGGACGTACCGGCCGCGGCGGCGCGCGGTGGTGGCGGTGACCACGTCGGCGGGCACGGTGTTCGTGAAGGTGCTGCGGCCGGACCGGGTCGAGCAGGTGCACGACCTGCACCGGCGCGCGGCCGGTGCGTGCACGCCGGTGCCGCTGGGGTGGACGCCGGACGGGCTGCTGGTGCTGTCCGCGTTGCCGGGCAGGACGTGGCGTTCGGCGCTGCTGGCCGGTGACGGGGACGTGCCCGCGGACGACGTGGTGGCACTGCTGGACGCCCTGCCGGTGGCACTCGCGGACGGTGCGCCGCGGCGTACGTGGGGGCAGAAGGCCGGGCACTACGCGGGCACCGTGGCCGCGGTCGTGCCGTCGCTGTCCGACCGGGCCCGCGCGGTGGCGGCGGCGGTCGACCACGACGCGCCGGAGGGCCCGGCGGTGCCGGTGCACGGGGACTTCTACGAGGCGCAGGTGATGGTCGACGGCGGCCGGGTGACCGGGCTGCTGGACATCGACACGGCGGGGCCGGGTGAGCGGCTGGACGACGCCGCGTGCCTGCTGGCGCACCTGGACGTGCTCGCACTGATCAACCCCGGGCTCACGCACCCCGGGCCGGAGTTGCGGACCCGGTTCGAACGGGACCTGGACGCGTCGGCACTGGCGCGGCGGACGGCGGCGGTCGTGCTGTCGCTCGCGACCGGGCCGCACCGGGTGGCCGAACCCGGGTGGGAACTCGCGACGGCCGAGCGGATCGCGCTCGCCGAGCGGTGGTTGGGAGAGGAGAGGTAGATGAACATCAAGCGCACGTGGGTAGTGGTGGGCGCGACGATCGGGGTGGCGGGCTTCGCGGGCGCCGGCATCGCGATGGCCTCCGACGACGTGGAACTGCGCGACCCGCGGCACGCGCCGGTGGTGCAGGTGGACCACGACTCGGGGAACTCGCCCAACGCGCCGGGCGCGGGTGACTCGCCGGGCGGGAAGGCGGCCGCGAGCGCCGACTCGCCCGCCGCACCGGCACCGCAGAAGGCGAAGGCGCCGGCACCCGCGAAGGTGGCCGCGTCGGCGGACAGCCCGGCCCCGGCGCCCGTGCGGGTGGTGGCCTCGGCGGACAGCCCGGCCCCCGCCCCGGTCCGGCCCCCGGCCGCCGACAGCGCGAACAGCGGCGCGAGCGCCGACAGCGGCGACTGACCGGTCACGGTGGAGTGGCGCCTCGAACGTCGGCGCCACTCCACCGGCGACTCACGCACCGAAGGATCCCCTCCAGCACAGTGCATCGCGCCGACTCCGGGTCACCGCGTCGGAGCCACCCGCAGCCACCGAATGCCGTACCTCCCTTTAATCTGCACGTGAACGCGAGGAGAACGCATGGTTGCGCAGATCGAAACCCCGGTGCGGTTGAGACGGGTCGGCTGGTGGCTGCTCGGCGTGAGCGTCACGCTCTCGTTCCTGAGCATGGCCATCCCCGCGCTGATCGATCACCCGCTCACCACCGAACGGGGCGAGATCCGCGTCTACTTCGACGTCTTCTCCGAAGGCAACCTGCCCACCTGGTGGAGCACCGCGCTGCTCGCGCTCACCGCGGTCACGCACGCGGTCACCGGCGTGCTGGCGCCCCGCTTCAAGTTCGCCTGGTTCGTCTCCGCCGCCGTGCTCGCGGCGCTCTCGCTCGACGACCACACGTCGCTGCACGAGCGCCTCGAACGCGTCGGCCAGTCCTGGGTCACGTTCGAGCGCTTCCCCGGTTACTGGCTCGTGCCCGGGATCTTCGCCGGGCTCGCCGTCGCGGCCGCGCTCGGGCTGCTCGCCGTGAAGCTCACCGGCGTGACCCGCTGGTGCATGGTCGCCGGGCTCGCGCTGTTGCTCGGCTCCGCCATGGGCATGGAGTTCGTGCAGGGACTGCTGGTCGCCGAGGGGGAGAGCGGCCCGCTGTACGTGCTGGTCCTGCACGCCGAGGAACTGGGCGAGAACATCGGCGTCCTGCTGATGCTGACCGCCGCGATCCGGTCGCTCGCGATCACCAGGGACGCGGACGGGCGCCTGTCGGTCGGCTACGTCACGCAGCCGTGAAACCCCGCAGCCGCAAGCTGTTCGTCACCACGAACACCGAGCTGGCGGCCATCGTCAGCCCCGCGAGCATCGGGTTCAGCAGGCCCGCCGCCGCCAGCGGGATCGCCGCCACGTTGTAGGCGAACGCCCAGAACAGGTTGCCCTTGATCACCGCGAGGGTGCGGCGGGACAATCGGATCGCGTCCGCCGCGGCCCGCAGGTCGCCCCGGACCAGCGTCAGGTCGCTCGCCTCGATCGCCACGTCCGTGCCCGTGCCCATCGCGAGCCCCAGGTCGGCCTGCGCGAGCGCGGCCGCGTCGTTGACACCGTCGCCGACCATCGCGACGACCCGGCCCTCGTCCTGGAGCCGCTTGACGGTGTCGACCTTGTCGGCGGGCAGGACCCCGGCGATCACCTCGTCGATGCCGACCTTCGCCGCCACGGAGCGGGCGACGGCCTCGTGGTCACCGGTGAGCATGATCGGTGTGAGGCCCAGCGCACGCAGCCCGCGCACGGCGTCGGCGCTGGTCGGCTTGACCGTGTCGGCGACCACGAGCAGGCCGCGGGCCGAGCCGTCCCACGCGACTGTGACCGTCGTCCTCCCCTCGGCCTCGGCGGCGGCCTTGGCGGACGCCAACGCCTCCGGCAGCGCGGGCAGCCACTCGTCGCCGTCGACCACCCGGCCCGCCACGACCTCGTGGCCGTCGACCGTGCCGCGCACGCCGAGGCCCTCGCGGGCGGCGAACCCGGTCACGGCGGGCAGCGTGCCGACCCGGTCCCGCGCCCCGTCCGCCACGGCCTTCGCGATCGGGTGCTCCGACGCGTCCTCCAGCGCGCCCGCGTACCGCAGCAACGTCTCCTCGTCGACGCCGTCGGCGACGACCACGTCCTCGAGCGACATCTGACCGCTGGTCACCGTGCCGGTCTTGTCCAGCACCACCGTGTCGACCCGGCGCGTGGACTCCAGCACCTCGGGGCCCTTGATCAGGATGCCCAGCTGCGCGCCCCGGCCGGTGCCGACCAGCAACGCCGTCGGCGTCGCGAGGCCCAGCGCGCACGGGCACGCGATGATCAGCACGGCGACGGCCGCGGTGAACGCCGCCGACGGTGTCGCGTCCGTGCCGAGCCAGAAGCCCAGCGTGCCGAACGCGAGAACGATCACGATCGGCACGAACACCGCCGACACCCGGTCCGCGAGCCGCTGGACCTGGGCCTTGCCGGTCTGCGCCTGCTCGACGAGCCGCGCCATCCGCGCGAGCTGGGTGTCCGCGCCGACGCGGGTGGCCAGCACGACGAGCCGCCCGCCGACGTTCACGGTCGCGCCGACCACGTTCGCCCCCGGCGCCACCTCGACCGGCACCGACTCGCCGGTGAGCATGCTCTCGTCCACGGCGGACGAGCCGTCCTCGACGACCCCGTCCGTCGCGATCTTCTCGCCCGGCCGCACCACGAACCGGTCACCGACCACGAGCGACGCGACGGGGATCCGCGTCTCGGTCCCGCCGCGCAGCACGGCGACGTCCTTGACGCCCAACGACAACAGCGCCCGCAACGCCGACCCGGCGCGGCTCTTCGCGCGTGCCTCGAAGTAGCGGCCCGCGAGGATGAACGTGGTGACGCCCGCGGCGACCTCGAGGTAGATGTTCCCGGCGCCGCCGGTGCGCTCGATGGTGATCCGGAACGGGTGCTCCATGCCGGGGATGCCCGCCGTGCCGAGGAACAGGGCGTACAGCGACCACCCGAACGCGGTCAGCGTGCCGATGGAGATCAGGGTGTCCATGGTCGCCGCGCCGTGCCGGGCGTTCACCCAGGCGGCGCGGTGGAACGGCAGCGCACCCCAGACGACCACGGGCGCGGTGAGCACGAGCGACGCCCACTGCCAGTACTCGAACTGGAACGCCTGGACCATCGACATCGCCACGACCGGGATCGTGAGCACCGCGCCGACCAGCAACCGGGTGCGCAGCGACCGCAGCTCGACGTCGTGCGGCTCCTCGGGCTCCTCGGCCTTGGGCGGGGCCGGGAGGGCGGCGGTGTAGCCGAGCTTCTCGACCGTCGCGATGAGGTCCTCGGTGGCCGCGGTGCCGCGGACCAGGGCCTTCTCGGTGGCGTAGTTGACGCTCGCCTCGACGCCGTCCATGCGGTTGAGCTTCTTCTCGATCCTGGCCGCGCACGACGCACAGGTCATGCCGCCGATCACCAGCTCGACCTGGTCGGTGGCCATGTGCCCTCCTAGTGCCCGTGCCCGCCGGCGACGGCGGTGAACTCCGCGGTCGCCACGACGTCGCCGTGCTTGAAGTCCAGGTACAGCCGGTAGGTGCCCGCGCTGGGGACCTCGGCGTAGAAGACGATGTTCGGCCCCGGCCTCGTCTTCCCGTCTCCGGGTTCGCCGTCGGGGTGGACGTGCAGGTAGGCGAGGTCGCCCTGGCGCAACGCGATGAGGTGGCCATAGGCGGCGAGGTAGGGCTGCAGGTCGGTGACGGGCTCCCCGCCCCTGTCGACCGACAGGGTGAGCTTGCTGGTGGTGCCCGGTGTGAGCGTGCCGCTCAACGTCACCCGGTACTCCCCGACCGTGGCCGTCAACGCGGCGGGCGGCAGCGGCACCGGCTGGTAGGCCCCGGTGACCGGCACGTCGACGCCGAGGGTGTGGCCCTCGTCCTCGTCCGCGAGCTGGAAGTCGGCGAACACCCGGTGGTCGCCCGCGGCCGCGAAGGTCAGCGGTACGCGCCACGTCCCGTCGGCGGCCATCTCGGGGTGCACGTGCTGGAACCCGGACAGGTCGCGGCGCGCGACGATCAGGTGCATCAGCTTGTCGTGCGTGGGCTGGAAGTCCGTGACCGCGTGCCCGTCCTCGCCGAGGATCCGGAACGCGAAGTCGGTGCCACGCCCGGCGACGACCCCGTCGGTCAGCACGTCGAGCGTGACGCCACCCTCGCTGACCTGCAGGCCCGTGGGCACGACGGCGGCATGACCGTCACCGTGGCCCGCGTCCTGCTCGCCGCCGCCCATCCCCTCGTGCGCGGCGGCCTCGGGCTTCGGCTCGGCCGCGACGGGCCCCACGACCTTGCCGATCCCGTAGGCGGCGCCGAACACGGCCGCCACGACCAGGACAAGACCGCCGAGCTTCGCCGCGGGGTGCACGGTCAGCTCGCCAGTTCGTAACCGGCCTCGTCGACGGAGGCGCGGACGGCCTCGACGTCGACGGGTGCGTCGCTGGTCACCGTGACCTGCCCGGTCGAGAGGTCGACCTGGACGTCAGTGACGCCCGGGATCCGCGAGACCTCGCCGCGCACCGCGCCGACGCAGTGCTCGCAGGTCATGCCGGTCACCGTGTACGTGTTCGTCGCCACCAGCTCACTCCTCGTGTCCGTATCGCCGCTTACGAGAACGCTACTATACCCCCGCACGGTATCCAAGCGGGTGAGACTCATGTCCCGGTCGAGCGAGACCTGAGAACCTCGCGACATGACCCGTGAGGACCTGGCTGGCGAGATCACCCGCATCGCCGGAGTGTCCCATGAGGACGTTCACGCCCTGTCGTCGGTGGACGTCATGCGGGTGGTCAACACGCTGCGCGTGCGCGGACTTCCCGTGACCTACCGGGAACTCGCCACGGAGCCCACCTTCGACGCGTGGTGGGCACGGATCAGCCACCTCCTCGCGGCGAACCCCCATCTGGCGGCATGAGATTGTCATGCCCGATCCCTCACGGGCACACTGGTTCCCGGCACGTGACGGCGCTCACACTTGGGGACATGAGCACGCTGGAAGAAATGGGCCACGTGATGCGCACCGCGCCCGGACCGGCGGCCGGTACGCGTGAGGTCGCCGACTGGTACCGCCGCAAGGCACTGCTCCTCGACCATCTCGCCAACGGTGGCCCCGCCACGGAGGCCACCCACATGCACGCCCTCGCCGACGTCGCCCGGCAGCACGCCGCCGACCTGCTTTCCTTGTCACGGAACGACCTCGCCCCCGCCTCCTGGGCCGTCGGCCGAAGGACGGTTCAGAACAGCGTTGGCGGGCTTGCCGCTTCGAACGGGTCGTAGGTGTCCAGGCGGGTGCCCGCGTCCACGGTGAACCGGATCGACAGTCCTGAGTGGTCGGTGAGGCGGGTGGACCTCGGCTCGTGGACGTACTCGCACTCGACGAGTTCCTCGGCCAGTTCCTTGCTGCAGTGGGCGTGGTCGTAGCGGTAACCGTCGCCGGTGCGGCCGATCCAGCTGTGCTCGACGCGGTCCGGGTTCAGGTGCCGGTAGGCGTCCAGCAGGCCGTGCTTGTCGGTCAGGCCCCGGTAGAAGTCGTACTCGAACCAGCGGAACGTCGTGTACGCCGGGTCGTGGTCCGGTTCGACGACGTTGAGGTCGCCGAGCACCACGGTTTGCGCGCCCGCCTCGGTCATGCCCGCGGCGCCCATGGCCGACGAGAACTCCGACAGCCAGCGGCGTTTGCGTTCCGTCTTCTCCGCTGTCGCGTCTCGTGTCGGAACGTAGGTGCCCAGAATGCGGATCAAACCCATACGGGTGGAAATCATTGCGCCGGTCACCCGATTGGGTAGGTACGACAGCATTGTGCCGATCGGATCGACCTGGAGTGGCAGTTTGCTGACGATCATGACGCCGTACTCCGCGGGCGCCGGCTTGGGATAGAGCACCGCGTAACCGGCCGTGCGGAACGCGTCGGCCAGGTGTTTGCACCCGTCGCTCGTCCTCGTCTCCGTCAGCACCAGCACGTCCTCGTGCCTGGTGGCGAGCCAAGCGAGCTGGCGGTGGGCGCGCTCCTCCGAGGGGCTGCCGATGTTGAGCGTCAGCATGCTGAGACCGGACATGAGAAGTGATGGTAGAGAGCTGATCGATGCGGGAGAATTCCACCCGTGAATGACGCCCCGGTCGTCGCCAGGTCCCCCTTCGCCGCGGCACCGGTAACCCTGGTCGCCGCCACTTTGTTCACCGCGCTGATGGCCGTCAGCACGCGATACGGCTATCACCGCGACGAGTTGTACTTCCGCCTCCTGGGTGAACAACCCGCGATCGGGTACTTCGACACGCCGCCGCTCACACCGGTGGTCGCGAAACTTTCGATGGCGCTGTTCGGCGACAACGTCGTGGCGCTGCGCGTGGTGCCCGCGCTGGCCGTCGCCGTGACGGTCGTGCTCGTGGCGATGGTGTGCCGGGAGTTCGGCGGCACGACCGGCGCGCAGGTGCTGACCGCGGTCGCGATCGCCGTGTCGTCGATGGCGTTGATCGCGGGCCACATGCTGCTCACGCTCACCCTCGACCTGCCGCTGGGGGCGGCGGCGATCCTGTTCCTGTGCAAGGCGATCACCCGGGACGGGCGTTGGTGGCTCGCCTTCGGCGCGGTCGTCGGGGTCGCCACCTACAACCGGCTGCTGATCGCGTTGCTCGTGCTGGGCGTCGCCGTCGGCGTCCTCGTCGCCGGGCCGCGGTCGGTGCTCGCGGTCAGGTGGCTGTGGCTCGGGGCCATGCTGGCGCTGGTGATCGCGCTGCCCAACCTGCTCTACCAGTCGGCGCACGACTGGCCGCAGGCGCAGATGGCCGAGGCGCTCGAGGCCGAGAACGGCGAGGACAACCGGATCATGTTCGCGCCGCTGCAGTTCGGGCTGCTCGGGTTCGGCTCGGTGATGGCGGTCGCCGGCCTCGTGTCGCTGTGGCGGCGCCGCACGTTCCGGTTCCTCGTCATCGCCTACCCGGTGGCGAGCGCGATCACCCTCTACTCGGGTGGCCGCCCTGACTACGTCGCCGGGTTCCTGATGGCGTTGTGCGCGGCGGGTTGCGTGCCCACGGCGCAGTGGCTGACGACCACCGTGCGGCGGGCCGTCGTCGTGGTCGGGATCGTGGTCACCGCGGTCGTGTCGGTGCCGCTCGGGCTGCCCGTGCTGCCGGTGTCCGCGCTCGACGACCTGCCGATCGGCGAGCTGAACGAGACCGCACCGGAGTCCGTCGGGTGGCACCGGTTCGCCCAGCAGATCGGTGCGGTCGCCGCCACGATCCCGGCGGAGGAACGCGTGCACACGATCGTGCTCGCCGAGAACTACGGGCAGGCGGGTGCCGTGGACCGCTGGACGGAGGAGCTCGACCTGCCCGCGGTCTACAGCGGGCACAACGAGCTGTGGTGGCGTGCCGTACCGGAGGACCACGTCGCGACGGTCATCACCGCGACGGACTCGCCCCGGATCCGTGGCTTCTTCGGCTCGTGCGAGCAGCACGGTGTCGTCGACGACGGCGTCGGGTCGTGGAACGAGGAGCAGGGCAAGCCGATCCTGCTGTGCCGCGAGCCGGTGCGGGCATGGGCAAACCTGTGGCCAGAGTTCCGCCACTACAGCTAGAACTGCCCCATGCACTCCGGTATGCATCCCATTGACGACGACCTCGTGCGGCGGCTGGTCGCCGGGCAGTTCCCGCGGTGGGCGGACCTGCCCGTGCGACGGTTCCCGTCCGGCGGCACGGTCAACGCCATGTACCGGCTGGGCGACGACATGGTCGTCCGCCTTCCGCTGGTCGCGGGCGGTGCGGGCGACGTGGCCACCGAACGGGCGTGGCTGCACCGCCTCGCACCCCACCTGCCCACCCCCATTCCCGAGATGCTCGGCGCCGGGCAGCCCGCCGAGGGGTTCCCGTGGCCGTGGTCGGTGTACCGGTGGCTCGCGGGCGAGAACCCCGAGGAGGGCGCACTCGACGACCCGGACCGGCTCGCCGAGGACCTGGCCGGGTTCGTCGCGGCGATGCGCGGCGTCACCCTGTCCGGTGCGCCGCCCGCCTACCGCGGCGGCCCGGTCGCCTCGCTCGACGCACCGACCCGCGCGGCGATCGAGCAGCTTCGTGGCATCCCGGAAGAAGGTGTCGACTGCGACGCCGCGGTAGGCGTGTGGGACGAGGCGCTGCGGACGCCGGGCTGGGACGGCCCGCCGGTGTGGCTGCACGCCGACCTCATGCCGGGCAACCTGCTGGTGTCCGGGGGCAGGCTGACCGCAGTGATCGACTTCGGCTGCCTCGGCACGGGTGACCCGGCGTGCGACCTGTTCCCGGCGTGGAACCTCCTTCCCGTCAGTGCGCGCCAGGTCTTCCGCGAGGCGCTCGGCGTGGACGACGCGACCTGGCTCCGCGGCCGGGCGCGCACGCTCTCGCAGGCGCTGATCGCGTTGCCGTACTACCGGAACACGAACCCCGCGATGGCGGGCAACGCCCGGCATGTGATCCGGGCGGTGCTCGGCGAGAACTAAGCGGACGCGTCCGCCATCGCCAGCAGCTTGGTGACGGTGTTCCAGTTGCGCATGGTCGCGATCTGCCCCTTGCGTGCCGGGAACGCCGCCAGGAGCTTCGAGCTCTGCGTGCCGTCCGGCACCCAGAAGTACGCCTCGCGCTCGGCGAGGTGGACCCGCTCCGGCTCGAAGGCGGCCGCGTCGATCTCCGGCCACTCCCCTGCCACGTCCACAAAGGACACGAAGTAGCGGGATGGGTTGGTGGCCACCGAACCCAGCGGGTCCGCGGCGACCACCGCGCGTAACTCGTCCGCGGTCCGCAGCACACAGTCGATGGGGAACCCGGCGCCCTCCGCGAGCGCCGCCTCGACCTCCTTGCGCACGGTCGCGGGCTTCTTGCTCGTGCGGAACACGGCGTTGCCGCTCTGTAACAGCGTCCGCACGTCCTCGTACCCGAGGCCGGTCAGCCACGCACGCAGGTCGGCCATCGCCACCCGCCGCTTGGCGGCGAGGTTGATGGCCCGCAACAGAGCGATGTACACCATGCCCGCACGATAACGCGCGGCACCGACATTTTCCGGGCCGCGCTCAGGGGTTGACCGCGAGGAACACGAACGCGGCGAACAGCACCAGGTGCACACCGCCCTGCAGGCGGGTGGCCCGGCCGGGCACGACCGTGAGCACGCTGACCACGACGGTCAGCACGAGCAGCACCAGCTGCGTCGAACCGAGGCCCAGCACCAGCGGCCCGTCGAGCCAGGTCGACGCGAGCGCGATCGTGGGGATCGTGAGACCGATGCTCGCCATGGCCGAGCCGTAGGCGAGGTTGAGGCTGGTCTGGATCCGGCCGCGCCGGGCGGCGCGCACGGCGGCGAGCGTCTCCGGCAGCAGCACCAGCAGCGCGATCACCACACCGACGAACGACGGCGGGAACCCGACCGCGGCCACCCCTTCCTCGATGGCGGGCGACTCCACCTTCGCGAGCCCCACCACGGCCACCAGCGACAGCAGCAGCATCCCCAGGCTGACCAGCGCCTCGCGACCGCTGGGCGGCGCGGCGTGCTCGTCGCAGTCCTCCTGCTCCTGCTCCTGCGCCTTCTGGGCGACCGGAAGGAAGAAGTCGCGGTGCCGCACGGTCTGCGTGAGCACGAACATCACGTACAGCGCGAGCGAGGCCAGCGCGGCGAACGTGAGCTGTGCCGGGGAGAACTCAGGGCCGGGCTGGCTCGTGGTGAAGGTGGGCAGGACGAGGCTCAGCGCCGCGAGCGTCGTGGCGGTCGCGAGCGCGGCGCCGCTGCCCTCCGCGTTGAAGAGCGTGACGTGGAACCGCCGCGCGCCGACCATGAGCGCCAGGCCGACGATCCCCGTCGTGGTGATCATGAACGCCGCGAACACGGTGTCCCGCGCCAGCGACGCGGACTCCGGTCCGCCGGACACCATGAGCGTCACGATCAGCGCGACCTCGATGACGGTCACCGCGACCGCGAGCACCAGCGACCCGAACGGCTCCCCCACCCGGTGCGCGACCACCTCCGCGTGGTGCACGGCCGCCAGCACGGCGCCGGCCAGCAGGACCGCGACGATCAGGACCAGTACGGCGCCGAGGTCACGTCCCCAGGTCGCCACGAGCGCGCCGATGGCGAGCACGGGCACCACACGAGTCCACGACAACCACGCCCTGCGCCCGTCCGCTCCCACACGACGACACTAATCGCCAAGGCAGGACACATGCCCACCGACCGGACCGGTTTGTCCGATTGGTCACACTGAGGTGATTGAGGCTGGAGTGAGTCTCCACCCGCCCGGCCTACCGTCGCGGACATGCACCTCCTCTTCCTCAGCCGGCCCGCCCCGGGACACCTGTACCCGACGCTGCGGCTCGCGGAGGAGCTCGGCGCGCGCGGCCACCGCGTCACCTTCGCGTCCTCGGACCCCTACCTCGACGAGCAGGCCGAGGCCGGCGTGCGGCCGATCCGGTTCGGCCGCAACGAGCGGCGCCTCCTCGAGACGTCGATGCTCGGCGTGGTCGACGCCGTGGTCGCCGACCCGAGGACCGCGGCCGTCGCGACCGACCTGGCCCGGGCATGGGACGTGCCGCTGCTGGTGGCCGGCGAGAACCTGCCCTCGTCACCGTACGGCTGGCCGCACGAGCGGGCGTACGAGTCGTACGTGTTCAGCATCCCGGGGACACGCGGCACCGTGCACAACACGTGGCGCCGCCACGGGGAGCGGCCGGTGCTGCTGGTCGACGGCCCGCCGATCGGCCCGCTGGTGCGCGCGTTCGGCGAGACCCCGTGGCAGGTCGTGGTCAGCGACACCGAACTGCCGCACGCCGACGTGTTCCTCACCGACGGCCGGCTCGCCGCGGTGAGCGCCGGGCTGCGCGCCGGGGTCCCGATGGTGCTGGCCCCCACGACGGCCGAGGAGGTCGCGCACGCGGAGCGGGTCGCGGCACTCGGCGTGGGCACCGTCGTCACGGCGCTCGGGGACACGCACGCCGAGGAGCTGCGCGACGTCGTCGAGCACCTGCGGTTCGACGAGCCGACCCGCATCACCGCACAGTGGTTGCGGGAGCTGGTCACGGCCGAGGGCGCGCCGGCGCGGGCGGCGGACCGGGTGACGGAACTCCTCGCGACGCCCCCGCTCACGCAGGCCGCCTGACCGGCTCTACACAGCCCGGCTGACGCCGCTCGCCTTCGATCCCGCCACGCCGAGCTGGGCGAGCACCTCGTCGAAGCCGCCGCCGTCGTGCGCTCCCACGAGCATGGCGGCGAGGTCGCGCAGCTTCTCGTTCCGGTTCTGGGACGTGCGTTTGAGCAGGGCGAACGCGTCCTCGGACGGGCAGTCGAAGTGCCGCATCAACAGCCCCTGCGCCTGGCCGACCAGCGAACGGGTGCGCAGCGCGGTCCGCAGCTGCGTCACCAACTCGCGCGAGTCGTGGTAGAGCGACGCGTTGTCGAACGCGACGCCGGCGTGCAACGTCAGCAGCAGCACCACGTCGAACGCGGCCTCGCCGAACTGCTCCGGTTGGCGCGACAGCAGGGACAGGACCGCGGTCTCGGCGCCGTCGGTCGACAGCGGCAGGCACAGGCAGCTGCGGTAGCCGGCGTTCACGAACTGGGTGCCGAAGGCGGGCCAGCGCTGGTCGGCCGCCACGTCGTCGAGCCTGCGCGGCTCGGAGTACGTCACCGCCTCGACGATGGGCCCCGGCACGAGCGGGTCGAAGCCGAGGTCGTGGGACGAGTCCACGGTCTCCACGCCGGACGCCGAGCGCACCGTGATGATCGCGTCGTCACAGCCCGGAACCGTGCGCACGATTCGCGTGACGAACCGTGCCATGGTGGAGCCGAAGTCGTCGTCGGCGACCAGCTTGGTTATCTCGGCGAGTTCTCTCGCCAGCGTCAGGATGTCGTCGGGCACGTCAGGAGTCTCTGCGTTCCGGTCCCCGGAGGCAACTCCCCCGGGGTTGGTAGTGTGGTGCTGAAGTTCACGGTTACGAAGTCAGCCGTGCGTCCTCTTCTCCAGGAGACCACATTGGCTGATCTGTCGTCGCTGCGCATCCGTCATCGGCTCGTGACCACCGGGGTGGTGGTGGTGTCCGTCGGTGGCGAAGTGGACCTGGCCACCGTCGACACTCTCCGCGACAACCTCACACCACATGTGTCCGATCCCGCTACGCGACTGCTCGTGTGCGATCTGTCGCAGGTCGGGTTCCTGGCGTGCAGCGGGTTGTCCGCACTGCTGGACGTGCGGTCGGAACTGGAGGCCAGGGGCGCGCGGTTCGCCGTGGTCGCGAACAGCCCCGCCGTGCTGAGACCGGTGACCATCACCGGTCTGCCGGAGGCGCTCGGCGTGCATCCCAGCCTGTCCGCCGTCCTCCGTCAGTCCATTGTGGAGTGATGGGGTCCTTTGTGGACATCACGGTGCGGGCGCGGGTGCCGTGGAGATCACCACCTGACCCGCCCGAGCTGGCAGAGTATAGGTATGGATGACGTCATCGACCGCATCACGGAGCGGGGCGCGGAAGCGCGGCAGGCACAGATCGTGGACGTGCTGGTGGACGCGTTCGACGAGCTGATGAGGGCGGACCCGGTGGCGTTCCGCAGGAAGTTCCGGAAGATGGCGGCGGCGCCGTTCGCGTTCTACCGGGGCAGCGCGGTGCTGTTCTACGCGGACATGGCCCAGGACATGGACCCGTGGGCCGACGAGCGCACCAGCAGGGTGTGGATCCAGGGCGACCTGCACGCGGAGAACTTCGGCACCTACATGGACTCGTCCGGCACGCTGGTGTTCGACGTGAACGACTTCGACGAGGCGTACCTGGGCAGTTTCACCTGGGACCTGAAGCGGCTGACGGCGAGCGTCGCGCTGATGGCGTGGAGCAAGGCGATCTCCGACGACGACATCGCGGCCCTGATCGGCACCTACCTGCGCGAGTACGTGCGGCAGGTGCGGTCGTTCGCCGACAACCCGGGCGACGAGGGTGTGCGGCTGCAACTGGACAGCACGGAGGGGACGCTGCACGAGGTGCTGCTGCGGGCACGCCTGCGCACGCGGACCGGCCTGCTGTCGACGATGACGAAGGTGGAGGACTACGAGCGCCAGTTCTCGCGTGGCCCGGGGGTGCGCGAACTGCCGGACGCGGAACGGTCGACGGCGCTCGAGGCCTTCGCGTCGTACCTGGACACCATCCCCGCCGGGAAGCGGTTCAGCGCGGGCACGTACCACGTGAAGGACCTGGTGGGACGCAGCGGGTTCGGGATCGGGTCGGCCGGGCTGCCCGCGTACAGCGTGCTCGTGGAGGGGCACACGCAGGCACTGGAGAACGACGTCGTGCTGTCGATGAAGCAGGGCAACGTGCCGGCGCCCAGCCGTGTCGTCGACGAACCGCGGATCCAGTCGTACTTCGAGAACGAGGGCCACCGCACCGCCGTGTCCCAGCGGGCGCTGCAGGCGCACGCGGACCCGTGGCTGGGCCACACCACGGTCGACGGCAAGGGGTTCGTGGTCACCGAGCTGTCGCCCTACGCCGGTGACCTGGACTGGTCGGAACTGACGGAGCCGACCGACATCGCCCCGGTCCTCGCCTACCTCGGCCGCGCGACCGCCAAGATGCACTGCGTCTCGGACTCCGACTCGGAACAGACACTGGTCGGCTTCCAGAGCGAGGAGGCCATCGCGTCGGTCATCACGGACGAGGACGAGTTCACGAAGACACTGACCCGGTTCGCGATGGCGTACGCCGCCCAGACCCGCGAAGACCACAGCCTCTTCGTGAACGCCTTCCGCGGCGGCCGCATCCCCGGCATCTAGACCTGGGCGCGCGTACAGCCGTGCCGAATCACGACATATGCGTGCCCGCCGCCTTCAACACCGTCGACAAATGGGCCGCGGGCACAGTGGGGAGCGGTCGTGCTGCCCAACGAAAACATCCGTGCGGACAGCGGATTCGACTGGAAACCGGTGCTCGCGGCGCTCCCCTGAGCCGGGGCGTGACGTGCTGACGCCGAGCGTTTACAATCCGCAACCCCGGGTATGCAAATTGCATATTCCCCGCCGATCACCGAGACGAGAGATGATCGATCCGCCCGAGTTGATGCTCGCAACGCCGACCGATCGCCGCTTCTCCGACGACGACTGGCTGTTCGAACGGAAGCTGAACGGGGTGCGCGCCCTGTCCATCCGCGACGGGTGGCGGCCCCAGCTGTGGTCCCGCGCCCACAAACGCCTCGACGACACCTACCCCGACCTGGTCGAACTGCTGGCCGGGGCGGGCACGACCCGCTTCGTCGCCGACGGCGAGATCGTCCGCGACGGCGACACCGTGCGGTACCACCTGTTCGACCTGCTCTATGTCGATGGCACAGACCTCACCGGACGGCCGCTGTGGGAACGCAAGGAAATACTGCGCACGGCGTTCCGTTTCGGTGGCCCGCTGCACTACACCGAGCACCGCGAGGGCGACGGCGAGGACTACTACCGGCACGCGTGCGACAACGGCTGGGAAGGACTGATCGCCAAACGCGCCGACTCGCCGTACGTCGGCGGGCGCTCCGCGGACTGGCTCAAGTTCAAGTGCGTGCGCAGCCAGGCGTTCGTCGTCGGCGGGTTCACCGAGCCGCAGGGGTCGCGGGCCGGGTTCGGCGCGCTGATCGTCGGCTACCACGAGAACGGCGCGCTGCGGTACGCGGGCAAGGTCGGCACCGGCTACGACCACGCGACCCTGCGTGCGCTGCGGGCCCGCATGGACGCCATGGCCCAGGACACCTCCCCGTTCGCCGACCCGGTGCCGGAGCCGACCGCGCACTGGATCCGGCCGGAACTGGTGGTGCACGTCGGGTTCAGCGAGTGGACGCGGGAAGGCAGGCTGCGCCACCCCCGCTTCGGCGGCCTGCGCACCGACACACCACCGGCCGACGTCGTGCGTGAGCAGCGTTGACGTTTTGCCCGACGAGCGCGGCGGTATCCCCCGGGCGAGGTGATACCGGTGCGTGAGTTCGCGAAAGAAGGACCGCGGGCGCAGGGCAACCCCGTGGTGTGGGCGGGCCGTGAGGACGGTCCCGCGCTGGTGGTGGTCGACCCGGCGGGCACGGCCAAGCACGACGAGCTGCCACCGACCTGGGACCAGCTCGCCGCCCACTTCCAGGTGGCGTGGTGCCGGGTCCCGGCGAGCAAGCAGTCGATAGAGGACGTCGAGGACGTGTTCGAGACGCTCGCGGACCGGCAGTCCGCCGCGAACCTCGTGGCGAGCGGCGAGGCCTGCGAGGCGGCGCTCGCACTGGCGCGCGAATACTCCGACATCGTCACGTCCGTCCTGCTGGTCGACCCGCCGGACGGCGACGAGTCCCTCCCCGGCAGCGACATCGAGGTGCGCGTCGTGGCCCGCAGCCACCGCGGCCCGGACGACCGCGTCGAGGCGCCGCTCCCGCTCGGACACCCGGAGGTGGTGGCGGGCCTGGTGACCGCGCTGGCCACGATGAAGTGACGTTTCCGCCGGTCCGGCGAGGGCATCCGAGGACCATGACCAGCGCGATCATCACCCGTGCCTCCGCGACCGACACCGCCCGCGTGCTCTCGACCGTGCTGCTGCCCACGCTCGCGGGCGGTGTCATCAAACGGCGACCCCTGCTGATGGGGCTCGTCGACCGGCTCGGCGGCGACGATCGCGCCGTCCGCGAGATCGCCCGCCTCGCCGACCGGTACGGCGCCGGTCCGGTGCTCCTGCGCGTACCGGGGCACCGCGAGGTCGCGGTCGTCCTGTCACCGGACCACGTCGGTGCCGTGCTCGCGGCGTCGCCCGACCCGTTCACGCCGGCGAGCACCGACAAGGTCAGCGCGCTGAAGCACTTCCAGCCGCACGCCGTGCTGATCACCCGCGACGAGGCGACACGCGCGAAACGCCGTGCGGCCAACGAACACGCGCTGGAGACCGCGCGCCCGCTGCACCACCTCGCCGTCCCGATCCACCGGGTCATCACCGAGGAGGCGGCCACGCTCACCGACCGCACCCTCGAATGGGACACCTTCGACACCACCTGGCAGCGCGTCGTCCGCCGGGTCGTGCTCGGCGACGCCGCCCGCGACGACGAGCGGCTCACCGAACTCCTCGACCGGCTGCGCCGCACCGCGAACTGGGCGTGGGCGATGCCCCGGCGCGAGCGGCTCCTGTCCGAGTTCACCGAACGCCTCCGCACGCACGTCGAGCGCCGCGACCCGGACTCCGTCGCCGCCGGGTTCGGCGCGGACGTCGACCCGGTGGGCCAGGTGCCGCACTGGCTGTTCGCGTTCGACGCGGCGGGCATGGCGGTCATGCGCACGCTCGCCGTGCTCGCCACGCACCCGGACGCCGCCGCGCGGGCCGAGCGGGACGCGGGCGAACCGGCACAGCTGCCGTACCTGCGGGCGTGCGTGCTCGACACGCTTCGGCTGTGGCCGACGACCCCGGCGATCCTGCGCGAGAGCACGGAGAAGACGACGCTCGGCGGCCACGAACTGCCCGACGGCACGACGGTGCTCGTGTTCGCACCGTACTTCCACCGCCAGGTCTCGCAGCGGTTCGACCCCGGCATGTGGTTGGACGGTCGCGCACAGTCGCATCCGGCGCTGGTGCCGTTCAGCGGCGGGCCGGGCCAGTGCCCGGGCCGCAACCTCGTGCTGTACACGACGAGCACGATGCTCGCGGTCATGCGGACGCACCGTGACTACGCGTTGACCGACGACCACGGCCTGCGCGGCCACGAGCGGCTGCCCGGCACGCTCGACAACTTCCGCCTGGAGTTCCGCGCCACAGCACGTTGACCGCCGACCTGGCGGGGTACCCGGACGCATGGAGATGACGAGGCCGGGCCCCGTGCGGTGGCTTCACTACGCGTACGGCGGGCGGCTGCCCGACCGCTACCGCGAGTGGGTGTTGCACGACGCGACCGACCGCGGCTGGCTGGCGCGCTTCGCGCTCCTGGTGGTTGCGCAGACGCTGCCGTGGCTGGTCGCGGCGTTTCTCGTACTGGTGCTGTTGACGCCGTTGTCCCTCGGCTGGGCGCTGCTGGCGGTCGGCGCCGCGCTCGCGCTGAGCCTGTTCTTCACGCTCACGAGCGCGGACGAGCTGACCGAGGCGCGGCTGGTCAAGCACGGTTTCGCCCCCGGTACCGGCAAGAACCGCCGCAGGGCAAGACATGTTTCGTCGTGGTGAGACGTGGAACGTCTTGCCACGCACGCGATCGAAGGAGGACAGACAGTGACCACCATCGAGAAGTCGGTGGATGTGCAGACTCCCGTGCGGACCGCGTACAACCAGTGGACGCAGTTCGAGTCGTTCCCGGCCTTCATGGAGGGCGTGGACCGCATCGAGCAGCTCACCCCGACGCGCACCCACTGGCACACCACGGTCGGCGGCGTCACCCGTGAGTTCGACGCCGAGATCACCGAACAGCACCCGGACGAGCGGGTGGCGTGGCGGTCGATCACCGGCCCGGAGCACTCCGGTGTCGTGACGTTCCACCGCATCGACGACAGGACGACGCGGGTCCACCTGCAGATGGACTACGAGCCGGACAGCCTGACCGAGAAGGCGGGCTCGGCACTGGGCGTCGTGGGTCACCGGATCCAGGGCGACCTCGGCCGGTTCAAGGAGTTCATCGAGCACCGCGGCGCCGAGACCGGTGGCTGGCGCGGTGACGTGGAGCGTTCGCCGCAACAGGGCGAGTCGCGGATGGCTCCCCGTGGCGGCAGCCCGGGCCAGAGCGTCCCGCCGGGCGACCCGGACTTCGCGGCCGAGCACACCCGCCCGACGTACGCGGACGAGCCCGCGCCGGAGGGGCCCGACGAGTCGGTGCCCGGTAACCCGGCCGGCATGGACCGCAACCGCCGCAACCCGTTCTGACGGCGGGCGACTCCGAGGGGCGGTGCGATGAGTTTCGCGCCGCCCCTCGGTCTGTACGGGTATGAACCTGCCGAGCATCGTGAGCCGCGCGGAGTGGCTCGAGGCCCGCAAGGAGCTCCTGGCCAGGGAGAAGGCGCTGACCAGGGCACGTGACGAGCTGGCGGCGGCCAGGCGGTCGCTGCCGATGGTGCCGGTGGACAAGGAGTACGTGTTCACCGGCCCGGACGGGCCGGTGACGCTGCTCGACCTGTTCGACGGGCGCGCACAGCTGATCGTGCACCACATGATGTGGGCGTTCGACGTCGACGAGGACGGCACCGAGGTACCCCGCGACACGGGCTGCCCGAGCTGCTCGGCGCACGCGGACAACATCGGCAACCTCGTCCATCTGCACCAGCGGAACACGTCGTTCGTGGCGGTGTCACGGGCGCCGTACGAGAAGATCGGGCCGTTCCACGAGCGGATGGGGTGGGCGTTCCCGTGGGTCTCCTCCCACAGCAGCGACTTCAACCACGACTACCACGTGACGGTGGACGAACGGGTCCAGCCCGTGCTGCTGAACTACCGGACGGAGCCGGAACTCGCCGAGCAGGGCTTCGAGTGGTCCCCCGCGAGGCGCGGCGACTACCCCGGCATGTCGTGCTTCCTCCGGGACGGGGACCGGGTCTTCCACACGTACTCGACGTACGCCCGCGGCCTCGAACAGATCGGCGGCACCCACTACTTCCTGGACATGACCGCCCTGGGCCGCCAGGAACCATGGGAAAAACCAGCAAACCGCGCCACCACCTTCGCCGCCCAGGCAGGCAACCCAACCCTCCGCTTCCACGACGAATACTGACCCCGCGAGTCGCGCCCCCAGACACCGCGAGTCGCGCTCTCAGACACCGCGAGTCGCGTTTTCGCACATGGCGAGTTGTGGGGGGGGGGGGGGGGGGGGCGGGGCCCGCGGGGGCAGCAAAACCACCCAAGGAGGGCCCGGGGACCACCCCCGCCCGCCGCCCCCCCTCGCCGGTGTGGTTTTTGTCCTCGGCGGGGGTTGTGCGCACTCCCCCCCGTCTCCCACACCACTCCCCCCCCCCCCCCCCCCCACAACTCGATGCGCCTGGGAACGCGACTCGCGAGGGGTTACGCCGCTTGGTGGACGGTGCGCTGGAAGCCCGCGTCGCGGGTGCCGGACTCGCCGTCCAGGTTGAAGCTCCACGAGACGGTCGGCGTGATCCGCATGTACGCCCCGGCGCCGAACTGGCCCTCCCGCTCCACCAGCTCGGCCGTGCCGTAGACGCGCAGGAACCGGGGCCGCCACGGGTCGACGGACTTCAGGTCGTCGACCACCAGCGCCACCTTCTCGTTCCCCGCCTCGACGTTGCGGTATTTCCGGGTTCGCACCGGGTCGTGACCACCGACGTAGAAGTACGTGCCGTCGAACTCGAAGCCCACCGGCGCCACGTCCGGCTGCCCGTCCGGCGCGACGGTCGAGATGCGCGCCAGCGGCTGGGACCGCAGGTACGCGACCTCCTGCTCGGTAAAGGACATGTCCACTCCCTTGACTGTCAATGGCACTGATTGTACGCGGCATTAACTATCTACGTCGGGTACCGTAGGGCCGTGGAGGAGATCGCGCAAGTGACCGCCGGGTTGGTGCGGCTGTCGTTCCTGGTCCAGGACGTCTACGCCCGCGTCTCCGAAAACCACGACCTCACGCCCGTGCAGGCCAAGCTGCTGTGCGTGATCGCGGACGGCCCGCGGGGCATGGCCGACCTGGCCAACCACTTCGGCGTGGAGCGTGCGGCACTCACCGGCCTGGTCGACCGTGTCGAGCGCCGCGGCCTGGCGGAACGCACGGCGGTGCCCGGCGACCGCCGGGCGTTGAACGTCGCGCCGACCGAGACCGGTTGCCAGGCCGCGCACGCCTTCAAAACGGAAGTGGGGGAGGAACTCGGCAAACTCGTCGCCGGGCTCTCCCCCGAACTCCGCAAACACCTCGGTCAGGCGCTGGTCCAACTGCTGAGCAGCGACCTAGGCGCGCCCATGTGCCGCCCGTGACCGTCGGGCCACCGAGTCGAGCGCGACGGCCAGCGCCAGCACCAGACCCGTCACCATGAAACGGAACGACGAGTCGAGGTCGAGCAGTGTCAGTCCACTTGAGATGGACTGGATCACCAGGATGCCCAGCAGCGCCGAGAACGCGCTTCCCCGCCCGCCGAACAGGCTGGTGCCACCGATGACGGCCGCCGCGATCGCGTTCAGGTTCACGTCACCGGCGCCGCTCGCCTGGTTCGCCGCCGCCAGACGCGCCGCGGCGATCAGTCCACCCACCGCCGCGAGCGAGCTGCACAGCATGAACACGCTGGTGTACATGCGTTTCACGTTGATGCCGGCGCGCCGGGCCGCCTCGACGTTGCCGCCGATCGCGAACACGGCGCGGCCCCACGCGGTGCGGGTGAGCACGTAGTTCATCACCAGCACCAGCGCGACGAACGTCACGAACATCCAGCCGACGCCGCGGGCCTGGTTCAGGTACCAGACCGCGAAACCCAGCGCCACCAGCACTGCCACGCTGCGGATGACGAGCAGCAGGGTGGACCGTGCGGACAGCCCGGCGGCACGGCGGGCGCGGGCCAGCGAGTACCCGGTCACGAAGATCCCACCGGCCGCGAGGACCACCAGCACGTACGACAGCCATGCCGGCACGAACGCGAGCTGCGCGAAGTGCACCAGCCCGGAGTCGAACGGCAGGTTGATCGTGCCCTTGCTGCCGAGCAGCCAAAGCTGCAACCCGAGGAACCCGAGCAGCCCGGCGAGGGTGGCGACGAACGACGGCACACCCAGCCGCGTCACCATCTGCGCGTACACCCAGCCGATCGCCCCGCCCGCCGCGATCGCGGCGAGGATCGACGCCCAGAACGGCCAGCCGGCGTCGACGAACGTGACCGCCGTGAGCGCCGCGGACAGCCCGCTGACCGACCCGACCGACAGGTCGATCTGCCCGACCAGCAGCACGCACACGACGCCGAGCGCGATGATCCCGACAGACACGCTCTCCATCAGCAGGTTCACGAGGTTCGCGCTCGACAGGAACACGGGGTTGAGGAGCTGGAACACCGTCCAGATCACGACCAACCCGACCACGATCGGCAACACCCCGAGGTCCCCACCACGGACCCGCTCGGCAACCGCCCCGAGCACACCCCTGACCCCGTCGCCACGCCGCAACCGCTCGTCGAGCAGGTCCATCGCAGGCGCAGCAGCCTTCACCTGAGTCATCGCGAGTCTCGCTCTCGAACAGCGCGAGTCGCGCTCCCGAACATGGCGAGTTGTCGACCTCGTGCAGGAGCACCCGCACGAAAACGCAACTCGATACGCCGGAGCACGCGACTCGCGGTGTCCGCACACGCGACTCGCGCGACCTCGGTTCGCAACTCTCCCGTTCGAGACCCGCGAGTCGCGCTCCCAGACAGGGCGAGTTGTCGACTTCGCGTAGGAGCACCCGCACGAAAACGCAACTCGGTGTGCTGGAGCACGCGACTCGCGGTGTCTGAGCGCGCGACTCGCGCGGCTTCAGCCATGGTTCCTCCTGGCGCGTTGTGTGGCCACGTTGTCCGCAGCGCCGGTGATCGCGGCCACCAGGTCCTCGGTGGTCACCTCGGCCGCGTCGAACTCGCCGTTGTTGCGACCCAGCCGCAGCACCACGATGCGGTCGGCGACCGCACGCACGTCCTCCATGTTGTGGCTGATCATGATCACGCCGAGACCGCGCTCGCGCAGCCGCTCGATGAGGTTCAGCACCTCCGCGGTCTGCTCGACGCCGAGCGCGGCGGTCGGCTCGTCCAGGATGATGATCTTCGGGTCACCGAGCAGGGACCGCGCGATCGCGACCGTCTGCCGCTGCCCACCCGACAGCGACGCCACCGGGATCCGGACCGTCGGGATCTTCGCCGACAGCTGCCGCAGCAGCTCCCACGACCTGGTCTCCATCGCGACCTCGTCGAGCCGCCCGCGCCGGATCTCCCTGCCCAGGAACAGGTTCTCCACCACGTTCAGGTTCTCGCACAACGCGAGGTCCTGGAACACGGTCGCGATGCCGAGCGCGTGCGCGGCCGCCGGACTGCCGATGGTCACCGGCCGGTCGGCGAACGTGATCGTCCCCGCGTCCGGCCGGTGCACCCCCGACAGCACCTTGACCAACGTGGACTTGCCGGCACCGTTGTCGCCCACGACCGCCACGACCTGACCGGCGGACACGTCGAGGTCGACGTCGGTGAGCGCGGCGACCGCGCCGAAGTTCTTGCTGATGGCTCGCAGTGACAGGACAGCGGTGTCCGTTGTCGCGGTCATCAGGCCACCCCGTGCTCCGTGCACGCCGCCGCGTACTCCTTCACGCACACCTCGGACGGCTTGATCTGCTCGGACTTCGACAGCACCTCCGCGAGGTTGTCGAGCGTCACCACGGTCGGGTCGAACAGCTGCGACGGCGTGTCGAAGAGCATCGTCTTGCCCTCGGGCTTCTCCCCCTTGACGAACTGGTACGCCACCTCGGCCGCGGCCTCCGCGACGATCTTGATCGGCTTGGAGATCGTGTTGTACTGGTCGCCCGCCACGACCCGCTGCGCGGCGGCGACCTCGAAGTCGTTGCCGGTCACCGGCGGTACCGGGGTGACGCCCGCGGCCTTGAACGCGGCGATCGCGCCGCCGCCCGTGCCGTCGTTCGCGGCGACCACGCCGACGATCCTGTCGCCGAAGCGGGTGATCTGGCCGGACACCCAGTCCTGCGCCTTCGACGGCTGCCAGTCCGGCGTGTCGTACTCGGCGAGCAGCTCGAACCCGCTGTCGTCGATGGCGGAGTGGATACCCTTCTTGATCAACCCGGCGGCCGCGTCCGTCGGCGAGCCGTTGACCTGCAGGATCCCACCCTTCGCGCCGGTCTCCTTCAGGTGCGCGACGAGCGAGTCGCCGATGGACTTACCGATCTTCTCGTTGTCGAACGAGATGTAGTAGTCGGCCGGGGTCGACGGGATCGGCCGGTCGTAGGCGATCACCGGCACACCCTGCGCACGGGCCGTGTTGACGATGGACGCCGCGGCCGTCGAGTCCACCGGGTCGATCACGATGGCCTTCACGCCCTGGGCGAGCGCGGAGTTCGCCTGCTGCTGCTGGCGGGACGCGTCGGCCTGCGCGTTCTGGTAGATGACCTCGCAGTCGGAGCACAGCTCCTTCATCTTCGCCTTGAACAGCGGGCTGTCGTACAGCTCGTAACGGGTCGACGCGATGTCCGGCATCAGGAAGGCGATCTTGGCGCCAGCCGCGTCGCCGCCACCACCGTTACCGGACGAGCAGGCGGAGACGACCAACGCGAGCACCGCGACGAGGACCGAGAGTCGGCGCATGGCGGTTCCTTTCAAGGCAAACGGTTCATGGAAAGCAGGGAAGCGGGCTGGGCAGGATCGGTCGGCAACCGGATCTCGGTCAGTGCGACGTTTTCCAGCAGGGGGAAGACATGGCGGTACCGGGCGACCGGCAGTCCGATGAGGACACACAGGCCGATGCGGAACAGACTGCTGTGCGCGACGACGAGGACGGTCCCGTCGTGTTCGGCGTCGACCGCCCGCAGCGCGGCGGCACACCGCTCCCCCGCGACCTGGAGCGGTTCGGCGTTCGGGAACGCGTTGGTCTCGGGGTCCTGGCGGAACCGGCGGACGGCCTCGGGGTCCATTTCGGACAGCGTGTGGCCCTCGAGGTCGCCGAAGTCGACCTCACGGAGGTCGGGTCGCAGGTGCAGCGGCACCCCGAGCGCCTCCGCGGCTGGCGTGGCGGTGGTGACGGCACGCCGCTGCGGCGAGCTGACCACCACGTCGACACCGAGCGCGACCGCGGTCTTCGCGAGTTGCTCGGCCTGCCGCAGCCCCCGGTCGGTCAGCTCGGGCTCGCTGCGTCCGCCCGCGTACCGGTTCTCCTCGTGCCACACGGTTTCCGCGTGCCGCGCCAACAGGAGCCGGGTCATGACAGCACCTCCGGGTTCGCGCAGTGCAGCGGTGGTTCACCGGCGAGCCAGCGGGCGGCCTCGACGCCGACCATGCGGGCGGCGCGCGCCGCGACGGCCCGGCTCGCGCCCGCGAGGTGCGGCGTCATCACCACGTTCGGCGCCGCACGCAGCGGATGCCCGGCGGGCAGCGGCTCCTCGTCGTACACGTCGACCGCGGCCGCGAACAGGTGGCCGTCGGTCAGCGCCTTGGCAAGTGCGTCGTAGTCGAGCAGGCCGCCGCGCGCGCAGTTCACCAGCACCGAACCCGCCGGCATGAGAGCGATTTCCCGCGCGCCGATCATGCCGCGCGTCTCGTCGGTGAGCCTGGCGTGCAGTGAGACCACTGTGGACCGTCGCAGCAGCTCGTCGAGCGGCACCGACTCGACGTCCGCGTACGGGTCGGCCACCAGCACGGTCGCGCCCATGGCCCGCAACGCCGCGGCCACCCGCGACCCGATCGCGCCGTAGCCGACGAGCCCGATCGTGCTGTCCGCGATCTCCAGCCCGGTCTCGGTGTAGGCGAACATCGCGCTCTCCCACCGTCCGGCCACGACGCTGTCGTGCGCCACGGGGATCCGGCGCATGGCGGCGAGCATCATGCCGATGGTGTGCTCGGCGGTCGACTCGGCGTTGCGTCCGGGCGCGAACGTCACCGCGACCCCGTGCTCGGTGGCGGCGGCGAGGTTCGCGTTGACCGGACCGCCACGCGACACCGCGAACAGTTCCAGATCGGGACAGGCGTCCAGAACGCGTGCCGTGAGCGGAGCCATCTGCGTCAGGCACACCCTGGCTCCCCGCAACGACTCGATGAGCGCGTCCTCCACATCGGACGCCTCGTCGACCTCCGCGACCTTGCCGAACGGCACGTGCGGCCACGGCAGCTCCAGCGTCCGCACGTCCCACGCGTCCGGCGCCAGCTCGGCCGCCAGCAACCGGTTCAGCACGAACCGGTCACCCGCCAACAGGATCGGTTCTGGCACAGTCATCCCTTCCACCAGCCGCGTTCGGTCAGCGCGGCGACGAACGAGGAGTACGCGGGCGTCAGGTCGGCGTGCCGCGTGAGGTCCGGCTCCAGCGTGCGGCGCACCCGCACCAGGCGCTTCGCCGCGGCGGGGATGTCACCCGTCCGCGCGCCGGCCGCGAGCACCGCCATGCCCAGCGCGGGTTCGGGGTTCGCCGGCAACCGCACCGGTACCCCCAGCACGTCGCAGCGCAGCTGGTTCCACCACTCGTTGCGCGCGCCGCCGCCGGTGAACGTCACGGTCCCGCCCACGTCCGCGCCCGCCGAGGCCAGCAGCTCGAACGACAGCCGCTCGACGTGCGCGACGCCGGTGCACACGGCGGCGAACACCGTCGCCGAGTCGCCGGTCAGCGGCCCGTCGCCGAGGAACCCGCGGGCCTCCGGCGCCACGAACGGAAAGCGTTCTCCGTGCCCGACCAGCGGATAGCACAGCGGCACGTCCTTCACCTCGGCCGCGGCGGCGGTCAACACGTCCAGGTCCGCGCCGGGGAAGAGCGCTCTCACGGCCCCGGCCCCGGTGCTCGACGCGCCGCCGGGCAACCACAGGTCGCCGTGCGGCGCGCGGTGGGAGTAGACGGCGCCGGTCGGGTCATGCGGCAGCGACGTGCTGACCCCCTTGAGCGCCAACGTGGTCCCGAGCACGGAGTTCCACTCGCCCACGTCCAGCGCACCGGCCGCGAGCTGCGCGGCGCACCCGTCGGTCATGCCCGCGATCACGGGCGTCCCGGCCGGGAGCCCGGTGAGCGCGGCCGCCTCGGCGCACAGCTCGCCGAGCACCGTGCCCGGCCGGACCACCTCGGGGAGAGCGCTCTCCGACACGTCCAGGGCCGCGAGCACCTCGGCGGGCCAGCGGTCCTCGATCAGGTCGTAGCCGGTCTTCAACGCGTGGCTGGCGTCGCTCGCGACCGGGTGGCCGACGAGCGCGGCCGCGACCACGTCGGGCTGGTGCGCGAGCCGCACGCCCGGGCCGAGCAGGCCCTTGTCCCGCCACCACAACAACTTCGGCAGTGCCCACGCGGGCTGCATGCGGTAGCCCAGCCGCGTCCACAGCGCCTCGCCCGCCTCCTGCGCCTGCCGGGAGAGCGCTCCCGCGCGGGCGTCGTCGTACATCAGGCCGGGGGTGCGCGGCGTGCCGTCGGCGTCGGTCAGGAGGACTGTCCCCGAGGTCGCGCACACGGCGACGCCGCCGACCTCGCGACCACGTAGGTCCAACTCGGAGAGCGCTTCCGCGGCCAGCACCCACCACGCGTCGGGGTCCTGTTCGTGCCGCGTGCCCGAGCGAGTGCCGCGCAGTGGGCGCTTCGCCGCCGCGACGGTGTGGCCGTCGTCGTCGACCGCCAGCGCGCGGATGCTCTGGGTGCCGACGTCGACACCGACCCAGGTCACCGCCACTGGGCCCACCTGGTCGCCGCGAGCGCGCGGGTCTCGAGGAACTCGGCGTGCCTGGCCTCGTGGAGAGAGCGCTCTCCCGGGTTCGGTTCGTACCGTGCGGACGGCCGGACGAGCGCGGCCGCGGCAGCCGTCAGGTCGGGGTACTCGCCGAGCGCGGAGAGCGCGTACACGAGCGCGCCCTTCGCCCCAACCTGGGTGTCCTCAGTGGACACCGCGGGCACGCCCGTGATGTCGGCGATCACCTGGCACCACAGGGAACTCGCCGCGCCGCCGCCGCACAGCCCCAACTCGACCGGCCTGCCGGGGGCCGCGTCGAGGCAGTCGCGGATGACGTGGGCGAGCCCTTCGAGGACGGCTCGCGCGAGGTGGGCGCGGCCGTGCCCGAACAGCATGCCGGTAACGAGCCCGCTCGCGGCCGGGTCCAGGAAGGGAGAGCGCTCTCCCGCAGGTGAGAGGTACGGCAGGACACGCAGCCCGTCCGCGCCCGCGGGTGCCTGTGACGCGAGCTGGGTGACCTCGGCGTGGTCGGCGAGGCCGAGAAGGTCGACGAGCCAGTCGATCACGCCGGTGCCCGCGAGCGTGGGGAACGAGCGCATCAGCAGTCCGGGCACGCCGAAGTCGAGGGTGAGGCCGGACGGCTCACCGGTCGTGTCCGGTGCCTCGACGAGCATCTCCGTGCAGAGGGTCGTGCCGAGGATGCAGGTCGCCTGCCCCGCGGCGGTGGCGCCGGTGCCGAACGCGGTGGTCACGATGTCGTACGGGGCGAGCACCACGGGCGTGCCGGCCGGGAGACCGAGCTCGGTGGCGGTCAGCGGGTGGACCTGGTCGGTCAGCAGCGGCGGCAGGACGTCCGGGTCGATGCCGTACAGGTCGGTGAGCTCGGTCGAGTACGCGCCCGCGTGGATCTCGAGCCAGGGCGCGGACGCCTCGGATTTCTCGATGCCGCGCACACCGGTGAGCTTCGAGTACAGCCAGCCGCCGCAGGTGAGCACGGTGTGCGGGCGGGTCTCGCCGAGGCTGCGCAGGATCGCGTTCGGCAGGCCGGCGTTGGTGAGGGAGCCGTTGATCCGGTAGGCCCGCTCGAGGGTGCCGTCGGCACGCCAGCCGCGGACGACGTCGGCAGCGCGGCCGTCGTTCCACAGGACCGCGGGCCGCAGCGGTTCGCCGTCCGCGTCGACGAGCCACGCGCCGTCGCCCTGGGCGGTGACCGCCAGCAGCCGCACCGGGCGGGCGACCCGTTCGACCGCCTCACGCACGGTCGCCACGACCGCGGCCCACACCTCGTGCATGTCCTGTTCGCACTGTTCGCGGGTCGGGTGGCGCACCTCGGTGTCGCGCCGGGTGACCACCAGTTCCCGCCCGTCCGCGTCGAACACGACGGCCTTGATGACGGTCGTGCCCGCGTCGACACATACCGCGACTTCGCTGTCTGCCACGTCCGGTATTACAAGCGCGCCCAGGAGAACTTCGCAACTTTTAACATTGATCTTGGTCAGTCGGTCGCAAATCCCCAGGTTGAAACGTTCGACCGCCGACCGAACTTCACATCACTTAGCAACGACGTCGACCGTGGCACCCCGCGCCCGCTCCCGCCGGACCACCTGCTCCGACGTCGCGTCATCGACCACGACCCGGTCCAGCTCCCGCAACCCGACCAGCCGGTGCAACGCGCGCCGGTCGAACTTCGTGTGGTCGACGAGCGCGACACTGCGGGCCGCGGACGCGATCAGCGCGCGACGGGTGATCACCGTGTCGAGCGACTGGATGTAGCAGACCCCGTCGGCAACCGCGGTGGTCGACAGGAACAGCAGGTCGTAGCGCAGTCCGGCGGCGGCCTCGGCCGTGACCTGGCCGAGGAACGAGTCGTAGGCGGCGTCGTAGCGGCCGCCGAGCCCGATCAGCTCGATGCCGGGCTGGGCGGCGAGCGCACGGATGACCGGCAGGAAGTGCGTGACGACGGTCAGCGGCGCCTTCTCCGGCAGCAGCCGGGCGAGCACGAGCGAGGTGGTGCTGTCGTCGAGCGCGACCACCTGCCCGGACTCCACTTCGGACCGCAGCACCTCGCGGGCGATGGCGAGCTTCGCGTCGACCTGCGCCTGCATGCGGTGTTCGAGGTCGCCGTGGAAGGTGGTGGTCGGCGCGCTGGTGGCGCCACCGCGGACCTTGTGCAGGAACCCGAGCCGCTCCAGCTCGTCGAGGTCGCGGTGGACGGTCATGATGCTGACGCCGTAGTCGCGGGCCAGCGCGTCAACGCGCACGAACCCGGCCTCGGCGATCTGCCGCCGCATGGCGACGCGCCTCAGCTCGGGGTTGCGCCGCGCACTGTCCGGAAGCTCACTGACCACGGCCATCAGCATGCACCAGGGCCCGCACGACCCGCACGAACTCCCCGGCCAGCGGGGTGACCGGCTCGCGCGGCCACGCGAGCCGCGGCTGCGCAACCAGCGTGGCGTCACGCTCGTGCAGCCGTCCGGGCGCGACAGGCTGACGCTCGCCGAGCGCGACATCACCATGTCGCCCGGCGACGCGGCCGAGCGTGCGGGGCGGCCTGCGCGAGTAGGTTGACGTGCATGGCCTGGCTTCCCGACGAATTCACGCATCCCACCTGTGTGCCCGTGCTCGACGGGTACCACCTGAAGCCCATCCGTGAATCTCACACTGAGATCGACTACCCGGCGGTGATGGGTTCCCGGGAACGGCTGTGGGAGTTCTACGGCGAGGCCTGGGGATGGCCGCCCGCCACCATGACCGTCGAGGAGGACCGCGCGGACCTGGCCAGGCACGAGCGGGAGATCGAGGCGCACGAGTCGTTCAACTACGCGTTGCTGAACCTCGACGAGAGCGCGCTGTTCGGCTGTGTCTACATCGACCCGCCGGAGAGAGCAGGCGCGGACGCGGAGATCAGCTGGTGGGTCGTCGACGAGAAGGTCGGCACGCCGTTGGAGGACGCGCTCGACGTCCTCGTGCCGAGGTGGATCGCGCGGGTCTGGCCGTTCGAGAAGCCCAGGTACATCGGCAGGGACCTCAGCTGGGCGGAATGGCTCGCCCTACCCGGCGCCTGACCCCTTACCCACCCCTTCCGGCGGGCCTCACCGGCCGAGGTAAGGGGTTTGGTGCGTGATCGTCCGATGCCCGGGCACCGGCCTCAGGACGACTCTTCTCCTTGTCACCGAAACGAGGGGAATGAGATCGATGTTCATCACGCAGGAAGTCGTCAGCGCCGAGATGAGCTACCGCATGGAGCAGGCCCGCGACGCGGCACGGCGTGCGCAGGTCCAGCGCCTGTCGTTCTTCAGCAGGCTGTTCACGAGGGCACCGAGGGCCAGGTCCACGGTGGTCACGCGGGGTAGGCCGGTGTCCGCACGAATCTGACGTCGGGCAGCGGCACGGTCCGCGGCGCGCTGTCCGGACCGCTGTCGCACCGGTACCCGAGCGTGGCCCGAGGCCGATATCGTCGCCCGGTGCTGGTTCCGTCCACCGTCGAGGAGGCCGTCGCGCTGCAGTCGGCGCTGGCACCGTCGGTGATCAGGACCCCGCCGCCGGACTTCGCGCCGCGCACGGCGACGGGTCTCGACGTCGCGTACGCGATCGACTCGCCGGTGATCGCGGCGGCCGTGGTGACGATCGACGTCGCGACGGGCGAGGTACTGGAGTCGGCGACAGCGGTCGGCGAGACCGAGTTCCCCTACGTGCCGGGCCTGTTCGCGTTCCGCGAGCTGCCCGCGTTGCTGACGGCGCTGTCCCACCTGCGCACGACCCCGGACCTACTGGTCGCCGACGGCCACGGCCTCGCCCACCCGCGCCGGTTCGGCCTGGCATGCCACCTGGGCGTGGTAACCGGTCTCCCCACGATCGGAGTCGCAAAGACCCCAATGGGTGACTACGCCCCACCGGCACCAACACGAGGCGCCACCACCCCGTTGGTGGACCAGGCCGAAGAGGTGGGCGCGGCCCTACGCACCCAGCCACAGGTCAAACCGGTCTTCGTGTCGGTAGGCCACAAGATCGACCTGCCGACAGCATGCGCTCTGACCCTCACCCTGGCCCCCCGCTACCGCCTCCCGGAAACCACCCGCCAAGCAGACCACCTGAGCCGAACCACCCTGAAAACCCGCGAGTCGCGCCCCCACACATATAGCGAGTCGCGCCCCCAGACACCGCGAGTCGCGCCCCCAGGCAGAACGAGTTGCACGTTTCGTGCACCTCGCGCCCGCGCGGACCAGCACGAAACGTACAACTCGATGTGTCGTGGCGCGCGACTCGCGGTGTTCTCGCGCGCGACTCGCGGGGTTGGGCGTTAACTCTTTGTGTCGCTGGTCAATCATTCGGGTGCGGACTGGGTTATCGGGTTCAAGAGTGCGAGGATCAGGGCATTCAGGTTTGCCGCGGGACTGAAGGGGCCCCTGCCGGCATCACCTGAACAAGCTGGAGGGTCGCGGTGACCAAGCAACAGTTGTCCGTGCAGTCCCCAAGACGGGTTCCCCCCGTACGCAAGCGGCCGTTGCCCGTGCCGGGTGAGCGGCTCGGTCGTGCCGTGGACGTCGTGCTCACCAGGCTGGGAGCAGGCGACGCGGACCTCACCCACCTCGACGACGTCCTGCGCACCGCGCTCGCGTGGACCGCGGCCGCGGGGGAGACCTGCCGGATCGCACCCGCGGCGCGCCAGGTGCGGGACGCCCGCATCAGCCTCGCCCAGGCCGACACCGAGCACGCGAGGGTGGCCCTGCTCGCGGCTCGTGACGCCCTGCGCGTCGTGCCGAACCAACGCATGCACTGACATCCTTACCGGATGGACCAACAGCTGAGTGCGCTCGCCCGCGCGCACGGAGTTGCCACCTGGTACGAGAACGCCGACCGCCACCGGGTCACGGTGGCGGACGACGTGGTGCGTGCCGTGCTCACCGAGATGGGTGTGGACGAGAGCACTCCGCCACCGCCCAAGGTGAAGGTTGTCCGGGAAGGCCCGGACACTCCCCCACTCGGGTATCACCGACTCGATGACGGCCACGAGCTGATCGTCACACCGCGTCGCCTGCCGCCAGTGGCCCCGGCCTGGGGCTGGATGCTGCAGCTCTACGCACTGCGCTCCCCCGCCTCGTGGGGCATCGGCGACTACGCCGACCTGCGCGACTTCACGAACGCCTCGGGCGCGGGCGTGGTCCTGGTCAACCCCGTGCAGGCCATCACGCCCACCTTGCCGGTGCAGCGCTCCCCGTACTCGCCGTCGAGCCGCCGTTTCGCCAACCCGATCTACCTGCGCATCACCGAGACCGACGAGTTCGCCCGCGCCGACGCGGCGACGAAGGACGCCGTGCTCGCCCTCGCCCCACCGCACGCGGACCTGATCGACTACGACGCCGCGTGGACCGCGAAGCTCCGCGCCCTCGAACTGCTGTGGCCGGGCACGCCCCAGGACATGCCAGACGACCTGCGCGACTTCGCCACCTTCTGCGCGCTCGCCGAACGGCGCGGCTCCGACTGGCGGAAATGGCCGTCCTACCTGCGCGACCCTGCCCACCCGGCCGTCGCCACCGCCCGCGACGAGGTGCTGGCCGACCGCATCGCCTTCCACGCGTGGCTGCAGCGGCTGTGCGAACAGCAGCTCACGGCCGCGCGCCAGGCCACCACGGCGAAAATCGTCCACGACCTGCCGGTCGGCGTGGACCCGGCGGGCGCGGACGCGTGGGCGCTCCAGGACGTGCTGGCCTCCGACGTCACCGTCGGCGCGCCCCCGGACGCCTTCAGCCAGCAGGGCCAGGACTGGAACCTGCCGCCGTTCCGCCCCGACAAGCTCGCCGAGCAGGGCTACCGCCCTTTCCGCGACGTGATCCGCAGCGTGCTGCGGCACGCCGACGGCATCCGCGTCGACCACATCGCCGGCCTGTTCCGGCTGTGGTGGATCCCGCCGGGCCACCCGGCGAGCGAGGGCACGTACGTGTACTACGACGCCGACGCCATGCTCGGCATCCTCGCGCTCGAGGCGCACCTCGCGGGTGCGATGGTCGTCGGCGAGGACCTAGGCACCGTGCCCGACGAGGTCACCGACGCCATGCACGACCGGGGCGTGCTCAGCTCGTCGGTGCTGTACTTCGAACGCGACGCCGGCGAACCGGGCGAGCCGCTGCTGCCGCCGAAGCGCTGGCCCGCCGACGCGATGGCGAGCATCTCGACCCACGACCTGCCGACCACGTCGGGGTTCCTCCGCGGGGAGAACGTGCGGGTGCGTGCCGAGCTGGGGCTGGTCGGCGACCCGGACGCCGAGTACGCCCGCGCCGAGACCGCGAAGGAGGAGATGCTGGCGGCACTGGACGCGCACGGGCTGCTCCCGGACGACCCGTCAGAAGAGGACCTCGTCGTCGCCTTGCACCGGCTGCTGGCGACAGCGGCGAGCCGTCTCCTGCTGACGTCACCGCAGGACGCTCTCGGCGAACCGCGTCAACCCAATCTGCCCGGGACGGTCGACGAGTACCCGAACTGGCGAATTCCGCTCCCCCTGGAGGTCGACGCACTGCTGGCCGACCCCACGTTGCGGGCCGCCGTCGCTGCGTTGCGTGACGCGCGACCTGATGGGGTATCACCCAACTGACAGTCCGTTGGCGGTAGCGCCCCGACCCCAGCGCTCTACGGTGGTAGGGGCACAGAATCGATTCTCGTGAGGAGCAGGCGTGCAGCCCTGGCCAGGTTCTCCCTATCCGCTCGGCGCCACCTACGACGGCGCCGGCACCAACTTCGCGTTGTTCTCGGAGGTCGCGGAGCGGGTCGAACTGTGCCTGTTCGACGAGAACGGCAACGAGACCCGCGTCCGCCTACCCGAGGTCGACGGCTTCGTGCACCACGGCTACCTGCTGAACGTCAACCCCGGACAGCGCTACGGCTACCGGGTCCACGGGCCGTACGACCCGGCGCGCGGGCTGCGGTGCAACCCGAACAAGCTGCTGCTCGACCCGTACGCGAAAGCCGTCACCGGTCAGGTCGCGTGGGACCAGGCGGCGTTCGGCTACAACTTCGGCGAGCCGGAGAGCCGCAACGACGAGGACTCGGCCGGGCACACCATGCTCGGCGTGGTCGTGAACCCGTTCTTCGACTGGGCGAACGACCGGTCGCCGAACATCCCGTACAACGAGACGGTCATCTACGAGGCGCACGTCCGCGGCCTGACCAAGTTGCACCCGGACATCCCGGAGGAGCTGCGCGGCACGTACGCGGGCCTCGCGCACCCGGTGATGATCGACTACCTGAACACGCTCGGTGTGACGGCGGTCGAGCTGATGCCGGTGCACCAGTTCCTCCACGACCACGGGCTGATCGAGAAGGGCTTGCGGAACTACTGGGGCTACAACACGATCGCGTACTTCGCGCCACACGACGAGTACGCGACGCACTCGGCGGCCGGCAACCAGGTCCAGGAGTTCAAGGCCATGGTCCGGACGCTGCACGAGGCTGGCATCGAGGTGATCCTCGACGTGGTCTACAACCACACCGCCGAGGGCAACCAGCTCGGCCCGACGTTGTCCATGCGAGGCATCGACAACGAGGCGTACTACCGGCTCGTCGAGGACGACAAGCGGTACTACATGGACTACACGGGGACGGGCAACTCGCTGAACGTCCGCAACCCGCACACGCTGCAGCTGATCATGGACTCGCTGCGGTACTGGGTGAACGAGATGCACGTCGACGGTTTCCGCTTCGACCTCGCGGCGACGCTGGCCCGCGAGTTCTACGACGTGGACCGGCTGTCGACGTTCTTCGACCTGGTGCAGCAGGACCCGGTGATCAGCCAGGTCAAGCTGATCGCGGAACCGTGGGACGTCGGCCCCGGTGGCTACCAGGTGGGCAACTTCCCACCACTGTGGACGGAGTGGAACGGCCAGTTCCGCGACACGGTCAGGGATTTCTGGCGCGGCGAGCCCGCGACGCTCGGCGAGTTCGCGTCCCGCATCACCGGTTCGTCGGACCTGTACCAGGACGACGGCAGGCGCCCGTACGCGTCGATCAACTTCGTGACCGCGCACGACGGGTTCACGCTCAACGACCTGGTGTCCTACAACGACAAGCACAACGAGGCGAACGGCGAGGACAACCGCGACGGCGCCAACGACAACCGTTCGTGGAACCACGGCACCGAGGGTCCGACCGACGACGAGAAGGTCACCGAGCTGCGGGCGCGGCAACGCAGGAACATGATCGCCACGCTGTTGTTGTCGCAGGGCGTTCCGATGCTGCTGCACGGTGACGAGCTGGGCCGGACCCAGCGGGGCAACAACAACGCGTACTGCCAGGACAACGAACTGTCGTGGGTGGACTGGTCGCTGCTGGAGACCAACGGCGAGCTGGTGGACTTCGTGACCGGCGTGGTCGACCTTCGGCACAGCCACCCGGTGTTCCGCCGCCGCCGGTTCTTCGCGGGGAGACCGATCCGCAAGGGCGAGGAGCTGCGCGACATCGCGTGGTTCACCCCGGCGGGCGAGGAGATGTCCGACGAGGACTGGGAGTCCGGCTTCGGCCGGTCGATCGTCGTGTTCCTGAACGGCGAGGGCATCCCGGACCTGGACCGCAGAGGCGGACGCGTCACCGACGAGTCGTTCCTGATGTGCTTCAACGCCCACGACGACGAGATCGAGACGACGCTGCCGGACGACAGCTACGGTACCAAGTGGACGGTCGTGCTGGACACGTTCACCGGCGAGGTGCTGGAGCCGAACGGCGGCGGACCCGCGGAGGGTCGGTCGTTCGACGCGGGCACGGTGGTCCCGGTGCCCGCCCGGTCGTTGATCGTGTTGCAGCGCACGGGGACCAGCGAGTGATCACGTCGACCTATCGCCTGCAGATCAGCCCGAAGTTCACATTGGACGCCGCGGTGTCCGTTGTGGACTATCTGGCCCGCTTGGGGGTGTCCGCGGTCTACACGTCGCCGTTGCTGACGGCGTCCCCGGGCTCGACCCACGGCTACGACGTGGTGGACCCGACGGGGGCGTCGGCGGAACTGGGTGGCGAGGAGGCGCGCCGCAGGCTGGTGTCCACCGCACAGGCGTCGGGTCTGTCGGTGGTGGTCGACATCGTGCCGAACCACATGTCGGTGGAGGTTCCGTCGGCGAACCCGTGGTGGTGGGACGTGCTGCGACACGGCCCGGACTCGGCGTACGCGAGGTACTTCGACGTCGACTGGTCCCGGGGCAGGATCCTCCTGCCGGTCCTGGGCTCGGACTCACTGGACGACCTGTCGGTGCGCGACGACCGCCTCGTGTACTTCGAGCACGAGTTCCCGCTGGCGCCGGGGACGGCGGGCGGGACACCGCGGGAGGTGCACGACCGGCAGCACTACCGGCTGGTGAACTGGCGTGAGGGCAACGCGGAGCTGACGTACCGCCGGTTCTTCGACATCACGACGCTGGCGGGCGTGCGGGTGGAGGACCCCGCGGTCTTCGAGGCCACGCACGGCGAGGTGCTGCGATGGGTGCGCGCGGGCGAGGTGGCCGGGCTGCGGGTGGACCACCCGGACGGTCTGGCCGACCCGGGCGCGTACATGCGCAGGCTGCGGGCCGAGGCGCCGGACGCGTGGCTGGTGGTGGAGAAGATCCTCGCGGTGGACGAGTCGCTGCCGGCGTCCTGGCCGGTGGACGGCACCACGGGGTACGACGCACTGCGCGAGATCTGCGGCGTGTTCGTCGACCCGGCGGGCGAACCCGCCCTGACGGCGCTCGCTCATCTCGGTGGCGGCCTCCGGCCCCCCGACAACCAGCCTACCGGTGAGCACCGACACAACCCGGCCGCCGAGACCCACCCTGTGGACAACTCGGCGGAGCGTGGCCTCCGGCCCCCCGAAATCCAGCGTACTGGGGAGCACCGACAGGAATCCGCGCGTGGCGCCGAGGCTGTGGACAACCCCGTCGCCGACGGCGGCCCTGTGGACAACCCCCGAGGACTGTCGGGCCCTTCCGGTAGCGTGGAAACCGGGGGCCGGAGGCCGACCCTCCATGAGGTCGAGACCGAGTGCCGTCGGCTCATCACGCGTACCTCGCTCGTCGCCGAGATGCGGCGGATCGCCGTGCTCGCGAACGTGGCGCCCGAGGCGATCGCCGAGATCATGGTCGCCTTCCCGGTGTACCGGTCCTACCTCCCCGAAGGCCTCGACAACTGGACCGCGGCCGTCTCCGGCGCCAAGCAGGCCAACCCGGACCTCGCCGACGACATCGACTCCGTCGACCACGCCGTGCGGACCGACCCGCGCGGCGAACTGGCCACCCGCATCCAGCAGACCTCTGGCATGGTCGTCGCCAAGGGCGTCGAGGACACCGCCTTCTACCGGTGGAACCGGTTTGTCGCGCTCAACGAGGTCGGCGGCGCGCCCGACCGGTTCGGTGTCACCCCCGACGAGTTCCACACCCGCGCCGCCGCGCGGGCCGCCGGATGGCCACGCACCATGACCACACTGTCCACACACGACACGAAGCGCTCCGAGGACGTGCGGGCGCGGCTCGCCGTGCTCTCGGAGATCCCGGACGAGTGGGCGGCGACCGTCACGCGATGGTCCGCTAAGCACGGCATCGACGAGCCCTCGCTGAACGACCTCGCCTGGCAGTCGCTCGTCGGCGCCTGGCCGATCAGCGCCGACCGGCTCCGCGCCTACCTCGACAAAGCCGCCAAGGAAGCCAAGGTCCGCACCTCCTGGACCGACCACGACGAGGCCTTCGAGGCCGCCGTCGCCGAATGGCCGGACAAGGTCATCGCCGACCTCGGCGCCGAGATCGAGGAGTTCGTGGCGCGGATCGCGGGCCCCGGCTGGTCCAACGCGCTCGGCCAGAAGATCGTCCAGCTCGCCGGACCGGGTGTGCCGGACGTCTACCAGGGCACCGACCTGTTCGACCTGTCCCTGGTGGACCCCGACAACCGGCGACCGGTCGACTTCGCCGCGCGGCAGCGGTTCCTGAGCCGCCTGGAGGACGGTTGGCTCCCCGACGTCGACGACACCGGCGCCGCCAAGCTGCACGTCGTCCGCCAGGTGCTGCGCCTGCGCCGCGACCGGCCCGACCTGTTCACCGGCTACCGCCCACTCGCCGCGGAAGGCCCCGCCGCCGAGCACGTGCTCGCCTTCGCACGCAGTCCCGAACTGGTCGTCGTCGCCACGCGGCTACCGGTGAGGCTGGCCAGGAACGGATGGCGGGAGAGCGCTCTCCCGCTGCCGGCCGGCCCGGGCACCTGGCGCAACCTGCTCACCGGCAACCCCGTCGACGTCGGACCCGAGCCGCGCTGTGCCGCCCTCGCCGACCTGCTCTCCCGCTACCCCGTCGCCCTCCTGCTGCGAGGAAACCGTTGACCCACTTCTCCGTCTGGGCCCCCGAACGCGACCGCGTACGCCTTCAGATCGGCCCGGGCGTCCACGACATGACCCGTGACGACCGCGGCTGGTGGCACGCCGACGTTCCCGGCACGGGCGAGGGCACCGACTACGCGTTCCTCCTGGACGACGATGACGATCGTGGCGGGAGAGCGCTCCCCGACCCGCGTTCCGCCTGGCAGCCCGCCGGGGTGCACGGCCCGTCGCGCCGCTACTCCCACGACGCGTTCGACTGGACCGACGACGCGTGGACCGGGAGAGCGCTCCCCGGCAGCGTGATCTACGAACTGCACGTGGGCACCTTCACCGAGCAGGGCACGTTCAACGCCGCGCTCGACCACCTCGACCACCTCGTCGACCTGGGCATCGACTTCGTGGAGGTGCTGCCGGTCAACGCGTTCGACGGCACCGCGGGCTGGGGCTACGACGGCGTCGCGTGGGGCGCGGTGCACGAACCCTACGGCGGCCCCGACGCGTTCAAACGGTTCGTCGACGCCTGCCACCACCGCGGCCTCGGCGTGCTGCTCGACGTCGTCTACAACCACCTCGGCCCGTCCGGCGCCTACCTCGACCGCTTCGGCCCCTACTTCGCGGGCCGCACCATCTGGGGGCCCGCGCTCAACCTCGATGGAGCGCTCTCCGACGAGGTCCGCCGGTACGTCATCGACAACGCGCTCGGCTGGCTGCGCGACTTCCACGTCGACGGGCTGCGCCTCGACGCCGTCCACGCGCTGGTGGACAAGGGCGCGACGCACCTGCTCGAAGAGCTCGCGACCGAGGTGGACGCCCTGGCCACGGGGCTTCGGAGACCGCTCTCCCTGATCGCCGAGTCGGACCTCAACGACGCCCGGCTCGTCACGTCCCGCGACGCGGGCGGCTACGGCCTGACCGCACAGTGGTGCGACGACATCCACCACGCACTGCACGTCGCGCTCACCGGTGAGGTCGAGGGCTACTACACGGACTTCGGCGCGCCGGGTGCGCTGGAGAAGACCTTGGAGAGCGCTTTCTTCCACGCCGGCACCTGGTCGTCGTTCCGGCGGCGCACGCACGGCCGCCCGTTCGACCGCACCCGCGTCTCCGGTCACCGCTTCCTCGCCTACCTGCAGAACCACGACCAGATCGGCAACCGCGCACAGGGCGACCGGCTGACCGCGACGATCTCCCCCGCACGCCAGCTGTGCGGCGCCGCGATCGTGCTGACGTCGCCGTACACGCCGATGCTGTTCATGGGTGAGGAGTGGGCCGCGAGCTCACCGTGGCAGTTCTTCGCGTCGTTCGAGGACCCGGAGCTGGCGCGGGCGGTCCGCGACGGCCGCCGCGAGGAGTTCGCCGAGCACGGCTGGGGCGCGTCGGAGGTCCCCGACCCGATGGACGTGTCGACCGTCGCGCGGTCGACACTGCCGTGGGGCGAGCTGACCGACCCGGCACACCGGGCGGTGTACGACACCTACCGCGCGCTGATCGCCTTGCGCCGCAAGCACCCCGAGCTGTCCGACCCGCGGCTGGACCGCTACCGGGTGGCGCATGTGGACGGTGCGCTCGTGCTGCACCGCGGTTCGCTGCGGGTGCTGGTGAACCTGGGCACGACCACCGCCGAGGTCGCCGTGAACAGCCGGGAGGTGCTCATCGGCACCGCCGAGGTCCGGGACGAGGGCGTCACCCTCGCACCGGACACCTTCGCCGTCATCCGTGTGTGACGGCGTCCACCCCGGTCAGCTCGATCATCTCCGCGCCGACCGTCCTCCACGACGAAGGCGCCCGCGTGCACGAGCGCCTTCGTCGTCTCGATGCCGATCCTCGAGTACCCACCGGTGACCACCGCCGGCCTGCCGGTCAGGTCAAACCGCGGCGGCTTTCACCTGCACCGGCTCCATCTGCGGCTTGGTGTCGATACCCGGGATGCCGTCGCCGCGGATGGAGCACGCCCGCGTCTCCGGCACGAACCACAGCGCGACCGCACCGACCACACAGGCGGCCATCATGTAGTAGGCGGGCATGAGCTGGTCGCCGGTGGAGTTGATCAACGCCTGGTTCACGGCGGGCGCGGTGCCACCGAACAGCGACGTGGACACGTTGTAGGCGATGGCGAAGCCCGCGTACCGCACCTTCGTCGGGAACATGGCCGGGAACATCGCGGAGATGGTCGACAGCTGCGGCACGTACAGCAGGCCCAGGATCGCGAACGCGATGATCGCCTGCGCGAAGCCGGCGCCCATCAGCTTGAACAACGGGATCGCCAGCACGAACAACCCGACGATGCTGATCCACCACATGGTCTTGCGGCCGACCCGGTCTGACAGCGCACCGGAGAACGGGACCACCAGCATCATCGCGGTCTGCCCGATGATGATCAGGACGAGCGACGCCCGCGAGGAGAGCCCGATCTCGCCCTCGAGGTAGGTGGGCATGTAGGCGAGCAGCGTGTAGTTCGCGATGTTGAGCGTGACCACCAGGCCCATCAGCAGGACGAGCGGCTTCCAGTACTTGAGCAGGTCACGCAGGTACGTCTTGGTCTCGTGGTCGATCTTGCCCTCGGCCTCGGCCTCGCGGAACACGGGCGTGTCCTCGAGCCTGCTCCGCAGGTAGAGCCCGATGAGGCCCATCGGCGCGGCGACGAGGAACGGCAGGCGCCAGCCCCAGTCGGCCATGTTCTCTGGGCCGACGACCAGCTCGGTGATCAGCACGAGCGTGGCGCCGAGGGTGAAACCGGCGAGCGTGCCGAACTCGAGGAACGACCCGAAGCGACCGCGCTTGCGGTCGGGCGCGTACTCGGCCATGAAGGTGGCCGCGCCGCCGTACTCGCCGCCGGTCGAGAAGCCCTGGATCATCCGGAGCACGATGAGGCCGATCGGCGCGAGGATGCCGATGGTGACGTAGCCGGGGAGGATGCCGACGCAGAAGGTCGCCGCGGCCATGAGCAGGATCGTGGTCGCGAGGACCCGCCGCCTGCCGAGCCGGTCGCCGAGCGGTCCCCACACCATGCCGCCGAGCGGCCGGATGAGGAACGACACCGCGAAGACGAGCAAACTACCCAAAGTGGACGCCGTCTCGTTCTCGCTCGGGAAGAACGCGTCACCGATGTAGACCGCGGTGTACGCGTAGACCCCATAGTCGAACCATTCGGTCATATTGCCGATAGCGGACGCGGATATCGCCCGCCGCAGTGTCTTCGCATCGGGTTCTGCCACCCGACCAGCAGCACCGTCCGCGTGAGCCGACGTCATGTTTTCCCTCCGACCTGGGCAAACGCCTGCCCCCACCAGAAGCACAGGCGTAGCTGACCGGACGGGGGTACCCAACTCCGCAGGTACAAAACTCTCCGAAGTGAACGCCTACCCAAAGTGACGAACGCGGGTGGCCGCCGGCCCCCGGAATCCAGCGTAGAAGGGGGCACCGACGGAAACGGGCCGGTGGACGTGGTGATGGACCGTTCGTTCGGGTCCCTTAGGGGATGACCAAGGGCCTTACCCGGATGTGGCGGGGTTCACCGGGTGACACGGTTTCTCCGCCGCCACATCACGGGGAGAACCGTCAATGATCAGAACCGCCTTCGTCGTCGCGCCGTTGTTTCTGCTGCTCGGCGTGCTGGGCATGAAGCTCGGCTGGAAACCCAATCCCGATCTGGACCGGACGATCGCGCTCCCGCTGTGGACCGCCGCGCACCTCGCGTACATCGTCGGGAACCTCGCGATGTTCGTCGTCATCGCAACCCTGTGGTCGCGGGTCCGGAACGCCGCCCGGCACCCGGCCGAGCGGATCGCGGTCGGCGGGGTCGCACTCGCGGGGGTCGTCGGTACGGTCGCGATGACCGGTCAGATGGTGATTGACCTTGTTGTCGGATTCCGCGCGGGGGCACGGAGCGAGATGTCCGCCATCTCCCGCTCGATCCACGAGCTACCCGGCTTCGAGGCGTTCTTCTACGGCGTGGTCCCCGCCCTCGGTCTCACGGGTGTCGCACTGCTCGCAGTGATCTCGGCCGCGCGGCGGCAAATGTCATTCTGGGTCGCGGGCACGTTCTTCGTCGGCGCGCTGCTGATCGGCTCCGGGGTCACCGTGCTCATGATCATCGGGGGCCTGACCTCGTGCGTCACGATGCCCGCGATGGTGCGACCCGGCCGCGACACACCCGCGGCAGATGCCGGTCGCGTCACGGTGGCGTCCTGATCGGATTCCGCTGGTAAATAGCGTCGGCTATTGCCGGTATCTTTTCGCTGGATTTGACAATTGCCCCGCGCACTTGCATCGGCACTCGCGAACACGGAATGTCATCCTGTTATCCTGGTGGCCGCCGTCCGGGTGACACCACTCGCGACGGACTTCCGAATGTCGCATCATGAGACACACATTCCGCCGATTCTTCAGGAGTACGCGATGTCCGAACCCTCGCACCGCGCGATATCGGGCTACGTGAACGACGACTGCATCTGGACGTACTCCGTGTACGACCAGAACAGTCGGGCGTGGCTAGACGTCAGCCAGAACCGGCACGAGGCCGAGCAGTACGCGGCCCATCTCCCCGAACCGCGACGCGGCGACTAATCCATAGTCGACGCCGCACAGGACGGGGAATCGTGTCAACGTGACGCACATCTCGTCCTGCCAAGTGGGAAACGCTGACGATCAGCTCGGATAATTCAGCGCCATCCCATTTGTCACCGCAGTTGGAATGCGAAGTAGATCCGTACGGGGTACTTCGGTAGTCCATCCGTCGCGCCGTCGGCAATGCCGGCGGCGACGATGCGGTGTTCACGTCGAGCAAGCCGACGGTCACGGTGACGATCCTCCCAGGACCTTCACGCGCTCGAACCCCGCTGGGGTCGGCGTGTGGTTCCGCCCACTTCCGCAATCGTCACAGCTACCGCGCGTGATACACACGCGGGTGGTTTTCGACTGATTAGTGGGTGATCTTCATGGGGGTCCGGCGCCTCGAACGCTCGGCACGGCGAACGCTCGAGCGTCTTCACGAGCAGTTGGGCACGGCCGGCCTGGTGGCCGCGGCGTCCGTTCCCGGCCTCGCGGCGGTGCTCGACCAGCACTCGGCCGCGGTCCGCGACATCCTGACCACGGGCGTCGAGTCGGGCGCGACCGTGGCGGGCGCGGTGCTGCTCGCAGGCTATGCGCAGGGCATCCAGGACCACATCCGGGAGCGCGGTCTGACCCTCCCGATCCCGACGGACGTCATCGAGTGGCGCGAGGCGAGCTGGTTCCACGTGCGCCTGCTGGCGGTCTGTTCGCTGGCCACGAACGTCCTCCCGGGTCACCCGGTCGCGAGAGCCGACGACCTGCCGTCCCTGGCCTGAGACCGGCGGGAGCGGCGGGCTCCTGACACGTTCGGCGGCGGCTCGGGAGCCGAAGAGGCTCCTGAGCCGCCGCCGAGATCGTCAGACCGTCACTGCGGACGGGTCGGCGGCAGGGTGCCGCCCTGTTGGGGGTAACCGGGGCTCTGCGGATACTGCTCGTAGCCCTGCGACGTGCGCTGCTGGTGCATGCCCTGCGTGCCGCCCGGCGTCGTGCCGGTCTGGGCGCTGTGGGCACCGCCACCTGCGTGCGCCATGTGCTCCGCACGCGTCGGAGTACCCGCGCGGGTCGCGTCCTCCTTACCGCGCTGGTAGGCCTGCGTAGCCGCCTTGGCCTGCGGGAACTCGTTCTCCGCGCGGTTCAGCCAGCCCTCCCAGCGCTGCTGCATCGGCCGCACCAGGCCGCCGCCGACGCCGATGATCGCGATGCCCGCGACGGTCGCGAGGACCGCGATCAGCACCGGGGTGGTCACCGTCGTCGCGACGCCGATCTGGTTCAGCGCGGCGATGATGCCGAGGCCCCAGATGAACACCGAGGCGAGCGTGCCGAGGAGCCGGCCGTACGACAGGCCGCCGAGAGCGCCCGTGACCAGGTCCTTGACCGCGCTGGCGACGGCACCGGCCACGACGATGATGACGATCGCGACGATGGCCTTCGGCAGCCAGGCCACGACGGCGGCCAGCATGGCGCTCACCGGGTTCGGGCCGAACACGCCGAACGCCATCTGGAGGGCGATCAGCAGCACGGCGTAGTACACGATCTTCGCGATGATGTCCGACGCGTCGTACTTGCTCCGGGACATCATGCGCTTGATCCCGCCGCGTTCCACCACACGGTCGAACCCGACCCGCTCGAGGACCTTGTCCACGAGCTTGCTGAGCGCCTTGGCGATCAACCAGCCGACGAACAGGATCACCAGGAACGCGAGCAGTTTGGGCACGAACGTGGCGATCGTGTTCCACGCGTTCGAAAGCCCCTGACCGAAATCGACGGCCGCGAGGTTGGAACTCTGCAACGCCATCGCCTCCTTCCAGGCGTGACGGCACGTCCCCTCTGGACGCGCGTTAGAGAAAGCCTGTACCCACTCTGTGACCTGCCACACTTCGTAACGGGGGTATTCACCTGGCCGGGTGAGGTCGGACGATCAATCCGCAGGGGCCTCTACCAGCGACGTTCCGGCTGGTCCGGGTCGACATCGGCACCCTTCGCGCGAATGCGGCCGGGAGCAAATCCCACCCGTTCCGTGAATCGGTCACTGGCGGCGAGGACCACGGCCTGGAAACGTCATACGGAACGTTTGCTTCTCGACCGCGGCCCGAGCGTGGCCGCCGTTTTCCTGGGGGGCCGGCATGCCGTTCGACGTCGACGGTCCTGTCACCATGGTCGTGGTGTCGGAGGTGCGCGGCGGCCACTCGCCCCGTCAGGGCGGGGAGAACCTCGAGCACGTCCGCACACTGGCCGACACCGACAGCGGACTGCCACCCATCATCGTCCGCCGCGATGACATGCGGGTCGTGGACGGCATGCACCGGCTTCGAGCCGCCCGCATGCGCGGCGACGAGCGGATCGCGGTCCGGTTCTTCGACGGCGGCGACGACGAGGCGTTCGTGCTGGCCGTGCGCACGAACGTGACACATGGCCTGCCACTGTCACTCGCGGACCGGAAGGCGGCCGCGACGCGCATCATGGCCTCGCACGCGCACTGGTCGGACCGCATGATCGCCAAGGTCGCAGGGCTGTCCGCGGCGACCGTCGCGCGGATCCGCCGGGAACGGCCGGGGCCCGCGCCGGACGTGCGCCTCGGGCACGACGGCAAGCTGCGGCCGGTCAACAGCCTGGAACGGCGGCGGGTGGCACGCGCGATCCTGCTGACGGAGCCGGACCTGTCGCTGCGGGAGGTCGCGCGGCGGGCGGGCATCTCCCCGGAGACCGCCCGGACGGTGCGCAAACGACTGACGGAGGCCGGCCCCACACCGAGCCCGGACCCGGCGACGCTGGTGATACGGCTGCGCAACGACCCGACGCTGCGGTTCTCGGAGACCGGCCGGACGCTGCTGCGGCTGCTCGACGCCCGTTCGGTACCGCCGGAGAAGTGGGCCGAGATCGCGGCCAACGTCCCGCCGCACTGGCGGGACACGGTCGCACGGATGGCCGTCGAGTGCGCCGACACCTGGCGCACCTTCGCAGAAACCCTGCTGACCCCCCGCACCAAAGCAGGCTGACCCCGCGAGTCGCGCGTTCGCGCACACCGAGCTGTCAGGTTCATGCAGGCCACACAGACCCGAACCTGCACGAAACCGACAACTCAACCTGTTCGAGAACGCGACTCGCCCTGATCTACAGCGCGACTCGCCGGGCTCCGGAACGCGAGTCACGCGCCCGGACAGCGCGAGTCACGCGTTCGCGCGCACCGAGTTGTCGGGTTCATGCAGGCCACACAGGCCCGGGTGTGCACGAAACCGACAACTCGACGTGTTCTAGAGCGCGACTCGCCCTGTTCTGGGGCGTGACTCGCGGTGTTCTAGAGCGTGACTCGCGGTGTTCTAGAGCGTGACTCGCGGGTTACTTTGGGGGGCTTGGTGGCTTAGTTTGGCTGGCCACCAGATTTTTTGGCCTATGTCGATCGTGAGGGCTGGGACCAGTAGTGAGCGGACCACGATGGTGTCCAGTAGGACGCCGAACGCGACGATGAACGCTATCTGGGCCAGGAACAGCACGGGGATGACCGACAGGGCCGCGAACGTCGCCGCGAGGACCACGCCCGCCGACGTGATCACGCCGCCGGTGACCGCGAGGCCACGTAGTGTGCCCTTGCGGGTGCCGGACTCCAGTGCCTCCTCCCGCACCCTGGTCATCAGGAAGATGTTGTAGTCGATGCCCAGTGCGACCAGGAAGATGAACCCGAACAGCGGTATGGCCGGGTCGGCGCCGGGGAAGTCGAGCAGGTCGTTGAACACGATCGCGGACACGCCCATCGTCGCCGCGAACGACAGCACGACCGTCGCGATCAGCAGGAGCGGGGCCACGAGCGCGCGTAGCAGCAGCGCGAGGACGAGGAAGATCACCACCAGCACGATCGGGATGATCAACGTGCGGTCGTGACGGGACGCGGTCTGCACGTCGAGCTGGATCGCGGTCTGGCCGCCGACCCGGGCGTCGGCGCCCGGCACGTCGTGTACCGCGGTGCGGATTCGTTCCACCGTGGACAGCGCGGCCTCGGAGTCGGCCGGGTCCTCCAGGGTCGCCTGCAGCAGCACGAGGCCGTTCTTCTCCCCCGTGGGCAGCACCCGCGCCACGCCGTCCACCGTGGCGGCCCGCGTGACCTGTTCGGTCTGCGCCGCGTTCGCGATGATCACCGTCGGTGCGCCGGAGCCGCCCGGGAAGTGCGCCGACAGCACGTCCTGGCCGCGTACGGAGTCCACTTCGGTCAGGAAGATGTCCGACTGCGCGGTGCCGTTCGCCTTCAGCTGCGGGACGAACGCGACCCCGGCGAGCAGCACGATCGTCGTGAGGACCCAGATCAGCCGGGGCCGCGCGCCGACGTGCCGCGCGATCCAGCCCCACATGCCGCGGTGTTCCGGCTTCTCCGAGCCGTGTTTGGGGAGGAACGGCCAGAACGCGGCGCGGCCGACGAGCGCGAGCGCGGCGGGCAGGAACGTGAGCGAGGCGAGCAGTGCCGCGCCGATGCCGATCGCGGCGACCGGGCCGAGGCCCTGGTTGGAGCGCAGGTCGCTGAACAGCAGGCACAGCAGGCCGAGCACGACGGTGCCCGCGGACGCGGCGATCGGTTCGAGGGTCGCGCGCCACGCGGTGCGGACCGCGGTGTACTTGTCGTCGGCGTCGCGCAGCTCTTCGCGGAACCGGGACACGAGCAGCAGCGCGTAGTCGGTGGCCGCGCCGAAGACCAGGATGAACAGGATGCCCTGGCTCTGGCCGTTGAGCGTCAGCACGTCGTGGTCGGCGAGCTGGTAGACGACGAACGCGGCGACCCCGAGCGCGAACACCGCCGACAGCAGCACGATCAGCGGCAGCAGGGGGCTGCGGTACACGACGACGAGGATCAGCGCGACCACCAGACCGGCGACGAGCAGCAGCAGCCCGTCGATGCCGCCGAACGCGACGACGAGGTCGCCGATCTGCCCGCCCGGTCCGGTGACCAGCACGGTCAGCCCGTCCGGCGTGCCCTTCGCCAGCTCGTCGCGGACGTCCGCGACGACCTTGTCCGGTTCACCCCCGTCTGCGGCGATCGGGACGACGAACTGCGCGGCCTTGCCGTCGTCCGACGGTTCCGGCGGCATCGACCGGCCGGCGATCCCCTCGACCCGCGCCAGCGCCGCACCGCGTTCGGCGAGGAAGCGCAGGTCGCCCTCGGTGATCCCGGACTTCCGCTCGGCGACGACCACGGCGGGCAGCACCTGCCGGTCGCTGAACTGCCGCTGCAGGTGCTCGACCTCGGTGGCCTCGGCCGACTCCGGCAGAAAGGACGCGTTGTCGTTCTTCGCCACGTCGGCGAGCTTTCCCGCGAACGGACCGCCGACTCCGCCGACGGCGAGCCAGACGACCACGAGCAGCGCGGGCAACCACCATCGGATACGACCCATGCGCAGAGCCTAGAGGCACTATTGGCAGCGTGCTCAATAGTGGTGCGGGGTGAGCCGGGGCACATTGAGTTGTGTACAACTGAATTGTGCGTAACGTACCTGTCGTGCCGGCCGACGACCTGAGGCTCGAGAAGCAGGTGTGCTTCGCGCTCTACGCGGCGTCGCGGGCGGTCATCAACCTCTACCGGCCCGCGCTCGACGCGCTCGGCCTCACCTATCCGCAGTACCTCGTGCTGCTCGTGCTCTGGGAGCGCGGTCCCGCGCTGGTCAAGGAGCTCGGCGAGGCGCTCGACCTGGACTCGGGCACCCTCTCGCCGCTGCTCAAGCGGCTCGAGGCGAACGGGCTCGTGCGCCGTGAGCGGTGCACGGAGGACGAGCGCGCGGTCCGGATCCACCTCACGGACTCGGGGAGCGCTCTCCGAGCCCGGGCGGCCAACGTGCCGCGCAAGCTCTCCGGCACGACCGGCATGGCACTGAGGGAACTCGAGGCGCTGCGGGACAACCTCACGCGTCTGACCCGAGAGATCACCACACAGCAGGACTGACCGAGAAGGGGATCCACCATGGAAGCGCTCTACACGGCGGCGGCCACCTCGTCCGGGGCCGGCCGCAACGGCCACGTCGCGTCGTCGGACGGCGTGCTCGCGCTCGACTTGTCCATGCCGAAGGAGATCGGGGGCGCAGGCGGCGCGGGCACCAACCCCGAGCAGCTGTTCGCCGCCGGGTACGCGGCCTGTTTCCACAGCGCGCTGCAGGCGGTCGCGCGCCGGGAGAAGGTGTCCGTGCGCGACTCGACGGTGACCGCCGAGGTCGGCATCGGCAAGCAGGACGGCGGTTTCGGCCTCACCGTCGACCTGGTGGTGTCGCTGCCGGGCGTCGAGGAGGAGGCCGGCCGCAAGCTGGTCGACGCCGCGCACCAGGTGTGCCCGTACTCCAACGCGACGCGGGGCAACATCGACGTCAACCTGCGGGTCGCCTGATGGGCGTCACCGCACGGGAGATCCGGCTCGCGGCACGGCCGAGCGGCTGGCCGACCGACGAGAATTTCGCGTTCGCGGACGTCGAGGTGCCCTCGCCTGGCGCGGGGGAACTACTGGTACGCAACACGTTCATGTCCGTCGACCCGTACATGCGGGGCCGGATGAACGACGTGAAGTCCTACACGCCGCCGTTCGAGCTCGGCAAGGCCCTCGAGGGCGGCGCGGTCGGCGAGGTCGTCGAGTCCGGTGTGGACGGTGTGGCCACCGGCGATCTGGTGCTGCACAACGCGGGCTGGCGGTCACACGCGCTGGTGTCGCAGTACACGCCCCTGACGCCGATCGAGGGGGTCTCGCCGTCGCGCTTCCTCGGCGCGCTGGGCATGCCCGCGCTGACCGCGTACGTCGGTCTGCTGGACATCGCACGGTTCACGCCGGGCGAGGCGGTGTTCGTGTCGGGCGCCGCGGGCGCGGTCGGCAGCGTGGCCGGGCAGATCGCGCGGCTGAAGGGTGCGAGCCGGGTGATCGGCAGCGCCGGTTCGGCCGAGAAGGTCGCGCACCTGACGGACGACCTGGGCTTCGACGCGGCGTTCAACTACCGCGACGGCGACGTGGGCGAGTTGCTCGCGCAGGCCGCGCCGGACGGGATCGACGTCTACTTCGACAACGTGGGCGGCGACCACCTGCAGGCCGCGATCGACGCGCTGCGCACCAACGGGCGGGTCGCCGTGTGCGGGTCGATCTCCATGTACAACGAGAAACAACCACCGCCCGGGCCGCGCAACCTGCACCTGCTGGTCGGGAAACGGTTGACGCTGCGCGGTTTCATCATCCTGGACCACTACGACCGGTTCGGCGCCATGGCCGAGGAGGTCGGTCAGTGGCTCGCGAACGGCGAACTGGTGGCCGAGGAGACCGTTGTGGACGGTCTCGACAACGCGCCCGCCGCGTTCGTCGGCATGCTGCGTGGTGAGAACACCGGCAAGATGGTGGTCCGGCTGTAGACGGCGGAGAGCGCTCCCCCGCAGGTCTGGGAGAGCGCTCTCCAGTCCGCGGGTCCGCCGGGTTCCCACGTATTGCCGGCTGTCACACAGCGGCCAGCAGCTTCTGGATCTCGGCCGCGGACTCGGTGTCCCCCACCTCGTCGAACAGCGCGCGGGCCTGCCGCAGGCGCTCGCCGGGCTCCCCGTCCAGCGCGGCCAGCCGCATGAGCAACTTCGCGGCCAGCCAACGGTCCCCGGCGGCGAGACCGGCCGCGACGCCCTTCTCGTACCACTCACGCGCGTCGACGAGCCGGTCCCAGTCCCAGCACAGGTCGGCGAGGTGGGCGAACGTGTACCGCAGCCCGTCGTCCTCCCCCACCTCCTGCTGCAGGGCCAGCGCCCGCAGCAGGTTCGCCTCCGCGGCCACGAATTCCCGCCGCTGCCGGAACACGTCCCCGAGGTTGTTCAGGCTGTAGCCGATCCCCCGGTCGTCCGCGACCGCGCGGAAGAGTTCCAGCGCCTCGTGGTGCGTGGCGACCGCGTCGTCGAACCGCCCGAGCCGGTCGTACACCACACCGAGGTTGTTCAGGTTCCACGCGGCGAAATGCGGTTGCCCGACCCGTGCGAACAACTCCGCCGCCCGCGTGTGACACGCGATCGCCTGGTCGTCGTGGCCGAGATCGTCGTGGACCACCCCGAGACCGTTAAGCACCACGGCCTCGCCCAGCTCCGAACCGGACCGGCGGGCGGCGGCGAGGCCCGCGCCGTGGACGGCGAGCCAGTCGTCCCAGTGCTTGCCGATGTTGAAGTACGTCAACGACAGTCCCGCCAGCCGCCAGGCGAGGTCGTCCTCCCGGCCGCTCGTCGCGAGCGCCACCAGCACGGCCCGTTCCGCGTCGAACCAGGCGAGCGCCGACGACGCGTCCGGGAAGGTGACTTCCGGCGCACCGGCGATGGGAATCGCCGGGGACTGCGGGACGATCGCCATCCGGGCGGCGGCCGCGGTGCGCGTGTACCACTCGAACAGCCGCCGGACCGCGCCCTCGTCGTCCTCCGGCTGTTCCGCCGCGTACGCGCGCAGCAGGTCGTGCATGCCGAACCGGCCGCCGGCGGACTCCTCGACCAGGTGCGCCCGCGCCAGCGACGCCAGCGCGCGCCGCGTGGTGCGTTCGTCGAACCCGGCCAGTGCCGCCAGCGCGGCGGGCGGCGCGTCCCACGGATGCCTGCCCATCAACCGGAACAGGCGGGCGGCGTGGTCGTCCAGGTGCCGGTGCGACCACGAGAACACCGCACGGATGTCGGTGCTCGGGTCGCCGGTCGCGTCCAGCACGTCCAGGTCCAGGTCCGCGACCACGTCCGTGACCCGCAGACCGGCGCGGTTGCCGACGGACTCCGCCGCGATCCGCAGCGCCAGCGGCAGCCGCGCGCACCGGTCCACCAGCTCCGCCACCGCCGTGTGCTCGGCGTCCGCGCGGGCGCCGACCAGCCTGCGCACCAGGTCCAGCGCGTCCCCCGGAGGCAACCGGTCCAGGTCGATCCTGGTGGCGCCGTCGCGGGCGACGAGCCCGGCCAGCGAGTCCCGGCTGGTGATCAGGACGAGGCAGTCCGGCCCACCCGGCAGCAGCGGCCGCACCTGCGCCACCGAGTGCGCGTTGTCCAGCACCACCACGAGCCGCTTGTCGTGCACGAGCGACCGGTACCGCGCGGCCCGCTCCGCCGGGTCGGACGGCGCGCCGGCGCCCGCGACCCCCAGCGCGCGCAGGAAACCACCCAGCACGTCCTCCGGCGCGAGCGGCCGGCCCGGTCCGAAGCCGTGCAGGTCGACGTACAGCTGGCCGTCGGGGAACGCGTCCCTGTTCTGGTGTGCCCAGCGGACGGCGAGCGCGGTCTTGCCGACCCCGGCGGTGCCGGCGATCACGACCGGCCCGCCGCGTGCCGCCCACACCCGGTCGAGCCCCGCCATGGCGTCGGCCCGGCCGACGAACGTCGGCACGTCCTTGGGCAGCTGCGCGGGCCCGGCCGTGGTGGCGGCGGGCTCTCCCGCGAGCATCCGCGCCTCGAGCTCCCGCAGCTCGAAACCCGGCTCGATCCCCAGCTCGACGACCAGCACGTCCCGTGCGGCGCGGTACGCGGCGAGCGCGTCGGCCCGCCGCCCCAGCTCGTACAGGGCGGTCACGTACAGCAGGTGCGCCCGCTCCCGCAGCGGGTGGGCGCGGACCAGCTCGGCGAGGTCACCGACGACGGTCGCGGCGCGGCCGGCGGCCAGTTCCGCGGCGAGCCGGGTCTCCTGCGCCGTCACGCGCAGCTCGACGAGCCGGGCGGCCTCGTCGGCGAGCAGTGGCACGTCCAGGCCCAGGTACGGGTCGCCCTGCCACAGTGCGATGGCCTCGGCCAGCGACTCGGGCCGTCCGTCGCGGACGAGCAGCTCGAACCGGGTCGCGTCCAGCTCGTCGGCCGCGACCCGCAGCCGGTAGCCGTCGGCGTGGAACGTCAGCCGGCTCGGGTCGTCCAGCGCCCGGCGCAGGCGGTGCACGTGGAGCTGCAGCCGCTGCGCGCCACGCGGGTCCGGCGCGCCCCACATGGACTCGATCAGCACGCCGACGGGCACCACGGCGTTCGCCCTGGCGAGGAGCACCCCGAGCAGCACGGACTGCATCCTGCCCGCGGCGGGCCGCACCCGCGGGCCGGCGTGCAGCCGCACCGACCCCAGGACCCCGAACGTGATCGTCATCGGAGAACAAGAGTGCCCGATGGGGCAGCAGATACGGCACGCCGCCCCGAATGCCGTGTCCCCCGGCCGGGTGGGGCACGTCGCCCGGCGTTGTCGGCAGGCGCGGGTAGGGTGAGCGACCGTGTCATCGGAACCGGCAGCCAACGCGTCCGACGCGCCGGCCGACCTGGCCGCGGACGAGGCGCGCCGGCTCAAGCTGTACGCCTACCTGGACGCACGCGAGCACCGCCGCACCTATCTGTGGATCATGCGGCTGTTCGCGTCGACGCTGCTCGCGGACCTGTCCGCGGGTGAGGTGTCGGCCGCGCTGAGCGCCGCGGAACGCCGAGGTGACATCGCGCAGGGCGAGTCCCGCGTGGAGAACGTGATCACCCGGCTCAAGCAGCTCGTGGAATGGGGCAACCTGGTCGCGGGGCGGCGTGAGGTGGTCGCGTCGTCGATCGCCGAGTTCCAGCACGGCAGCGTCCGCTACCAGGTCAGCAAGCTGGGTGTGCGCGTCCAGCGGGACGTGGACGAGCTGCTGCGCACCACGGAGGGCGCCCGCGAGGTGTCCCGGGAGCTGCTGCCCGCCATCGCCGCGGGCCTCGACGAGCTGCTGGTCCGGCTGTCCCGCGCGAGCTACGAGCACACCCGCGACCCGGCCTCGGAGTCGGCGCAGAAGGCGGTCGAACGGCTGGCCGAGCAGGTCACCACGCTCTTCCTGCAGCACGGCGAGCTGGCCGCGACCGTCCGCGACTTCTACGCCTACCTCGGCCAGGTCGTCACCCGCTACCACCTGGCCTCCGACGAGATCTCCGGCTTCCGGAACCTGCTCGTCGAGTACATCCAGATGGTCGTCGAGGACGTGCTGCGCTACACGCCCGCGATCGCCGAGATCCTCACCCGCGACGAGTTCGCGGGCGCCACCCGCCACCTGCTGCGGCTGCTCACCCCGTCCGGCTCGCTGGGCCGCGACGTGGAACGCGCCCGCGGCCGCGCGGCCGCCGACTGGCGCGAGCTGACCGACTGGTTCGTCGACCGGCCCGGCCGTCCGTCGCAGGTCACCGCGCTGCGGGAGGCCACGGCCCGCGCCATCGGCACGCTGCTGGCCACGGTCAAGCGCGCCACGTCCGCAGGCGGCCCGGAACCCGGCCGCCGCGCCGAGCTGCTCCAGCTCGCCACGTGGTTCGACGAGTCGACCCCCGACCAGGCGCACACGCTGGCGGCGGCCGCGTTCGGGCTGTACCCGGCCCGCCACCTCGGCCCGCCGCCCGAGCACGACGGCGACGACGAGCAGACCCCGTGGGCCGACGGGCCGGTGGTGGACGTGCTGGTCACCGTGCGCGGCCGGGGTGAGCGCACCCGAGGCCGCACCTCCCGCATCCTCGAGAACCCGCTCGGCCGCGAGCAGCTGCTCGCCGAGGCCCGCAACGCCGACGCCCGGCACGCGGCCGCGGTCGCCGAGCTGGCCGCGGTGAAAGGGCTGGCCGACGTGACCCTGTCGGCCGACGCCCTGGGCACGCTGTGCGGTCTGCTGACCGACGCCATGGCGCAACGCGAACGCGCCACCGACCCCGGCGAGGCCGTCGACCCGGTCGGCGGGCTGACGCTGCGGTTGCGTCCCGAGTCCGGCGGCACGGCCGTCATCCGCACGGAGGGCGGTGTGCTGGAGCTGCAGAACACCGCCGTGGAGTTCAGTACGGGCGGTGCTCGTTGAGCGCGAGCGAGAGCGAAGGAGCGGCCACCGTCTGGACTGAGGAGTGCGCGCAGGCGCGCCAGCGCCGAGCACGCGACGAGGGAAGACGGTGGTTGAGCGGATGAGCGAAGCGAGCCATGAACACTGACGTGTTGGACAAGCTCTCCGAGATCGACCAGGCCGACGCGGTGCGGTGTGCCCGCGTGCTCCTGCGCCGACCGCTCGTGCGCACAGGCGGGCCCGAGAGCGAGCTGCTGCCGCTGATCTACCGGCACCGCGCGGTGCTGTCCGAGCTGTTCGCCGGGGTCCTCGGCTACCGGCTCGTCGTGGAACGCCGGTTCGCGCGGCTGTACAAGTCCGGGCCCGGCCACGACGCCACCCGCGGCGAGCCCACGCTCACCCCGCGCGGCTACGCCTACCTGGCGCTCACGCTCGCCTCGCTCACCGGCGTCGGCCAGCAGACCCTCCTGTCACGCCTGGTCACCGACATCCGCTCGGCCGCGACGCAGGCCGGCATCGAGGTGTCCGACGACCTCGGCGAGCTGCGGGCCATCGCGTCCGCGCTGCGCTACCTGGTGTCGCTGGGCGTGCTCACCGAGATCGAGGGCACGGTCACCGGCGACGAGGAGGCACTCCTCACGATCGACACGACGCTGCTCGGCCAGCTCGTCGCGGGCCCGCTCGGCGTCGCCACCACGCCCAGCGAGCTGGTCGCGCTCGCCGCGCGCCCCGGCCCGCGCGGCGTCGAGCACGCGCTGCGCAGGAGGCTGGTCGAGAACCCGGTCACCCACTACGCCGACCTCACCGACGATGCGGCCGCCTGGCTGCGCAAACGTGCCCGGGCGGAGTCACGCCTGATCGAGAGGTGCTTCGGGCTGGTCGCCGAGGTCCGCCGCGAGGGCATCGCGGTCACCGACCCCGAGGACTACCTCACCGACGTCTCCTTCCCGGGCCAGTCGACGGTGGCGCGGGTGGCGCTGCTCGCGCTGCCGGACCTGCTGTCGTCCGGCGAGCGACGGGACGGCTGGGTCGCGGTGCCGGTCGAGCGCGTCACGACGGTGTGCGACGAGCTGGTCGACGCCTACCCCGCCGCCTGGTCGAAGCTGATGGTGGCGAGCATCCCGAAGCTGGTCGACGACGTCCTGCACCTGTTGCTGTCGCTGGGGCTGGCCAGGCCGGCCGAGGACGGGACGTGGCTGCTCAGCCCGGCCGCGCACCGGTGGGCGCCGGAACCGGACGGGGCGCCGCGGCACGCCGAGGAGCCGGAGAAGGCCCTGGAACCGGAGCCGGGCTGGTCGCTGTTCGATCATGAGGGGGAGGCCGGATGACCACGCGCTGGAAGCTGCACCGCGGCGGCATCGTCAACGTCTGGCAGTACGCGGTCGAGGAGTTCGACTTCTCCGGCGGCCGCGTGATCTTCCAGGGCACCAACGGGTCCGGCAAGTCCCGCACGCTCGAACTGCTGCTGCCGCTGTGCCTCGACGGCGACCTGCGCCAGATCGGCTCCAAGGGCTACGACACGGTCTCCATGCGGCGCCTCATGCTCGACGACTACACCGGCGGCCCCAACCGGATCGGGTACGCCTGGATCGAGCTGCGCCGCGAGGTGGGTGGCCGCGAGGAGTTCCTGACCAGCGGCATCGGCATCAAGGCGTCCGCGAACTCGCAGCAGATCGGCGACTCGTGGCGGTTCGTCACCGACCGCCGCGTCGGTGCCGGGCTGGAGGACTTCCAGCTGGTCTACGACGGCACGCCCGTCGGCGCGACGCAGCTGCGTGACCTGCTCGGCGCGGACTGCCTGCACGACGAGGGCCCGTTCCGCGCGAAGATCGCCGAGCTGGTGTACGGCATCCCGGCCGTGCGCTACGCCGACCTGCTGCACCTGCAGCGCACGCTGCGCAACCCGGACGTGGGCCTGAAGGTCCTGGAGGGGCAGCTGGAGCAGATCCTGTCCGACTCGCTGCCGCCGCTCGACCCGACCGTGATCGAGCAGCTGGCGCGGTCGTTCGAGGACCTGGAGTCCATCCGCGACAACATCCGCACCCTGGGCGCGGCCGACACCGCGCTGCAGCGGTTCCTGTCGAGCTACGCGGGTTACGCGTACCGCGAGCTGCGGTCGGCGGGCAAGCGTGGCGTGGACGCGAGCAAGGAGCTGTCTGCCGCGCGCACCGAGATCACCAAGCTCATGGCGCGGCTGCGGGACGAGGAGGCGGCGGCGGAGAAGGCCGAGGTCGAGGTCGCGCAGCTGGAGGAGCAGGAGCTGACGCTCGAGTCGAAGATCGACTCGCTGAAGAGCAGCCCCGCCTACGACAGCGTGCGGGACCTGGCCGACCGCAAGCGGGTCGTGTCCGCGGCCCGGCAGGCGGCGGTGAGCGCGCTCAAGCAGCTGCGCACCCAGCGGGAGCACACCGAGCAGCTCGTCGACTCGGTCGTGTCCGAGCTGGCCCGGTTCGTCGACGACACCAACCAGGCCGCCGAGCTGGCCGACTCCGTCCGGTCCCGCATGCGGGAGGCCGGGCTGGACCCGCGCCTGTGCCCGCAGGTCCCGGCGGTGCCGGAGGCGGCGGCGACCGAGGTGCACGAGTTCGTGCGCCTGTCGCTGGACCCGGAGGCGGAGCCGGAGGAGGCGACCCGGCGGGTGCCGCCGGACATCCAGCCGCACTCGCTGCGTGCCGCGCTGGAGGCGTGCGGCGCGCAGGCCGCGGAGGCGGTGGCGGCGCTGCGGGAGCGGTGCGCGGTCACGCTGACGCTGCTGGAACGGGCGCGTGAGCTGGACTCCGAGCGGTCCGAGGTGGAGCGGCTGCAACGCGAGGCGCGTGAGGCGCAGCTGGAGGCGACCGAGTCGGTCGGGCGGCGCAACGAGGCGGCGCAGCGGCTGGAGGACGTGGCCGCGACCTGGCACGCGGCGGTGCTGCGGTGGTCGTCGGCCGGTCCGCTCGCCACGGTCGAACAGGCGGCGGAGCTGGTCCCGCCCGCGCTGGCCGACCTGGCGGCCGACGTGGACGCGGCCCGCGGCGCGACCGAGCGGGCGGCGGCGTGGCTGCGTGGCCGGCTGCCCGTGCTGCACGCGGAGGTGGACCGGGCCGGCCGCGGTGTCGACGAGCTGGACCGGCGGATGGCCGCGGCCGAGGACGAGCTGAACGCGCTGCGGTCCGGTGTCGACCCGGAACCGGCGCTGCCGGTGTCCGATGTGGACCGGGACCCGGCGACGGGTGCCGCGTTCTACCGCCTCGTCGACTTCGCCCCGGCGCTGTCGGCGGCCGAACGCGCGGGTTGCGAGGCGGCGCTGGAGTCGTCGGGCCTGCTGAACGCGTGGGTCACCGCCGACGGGACGCTGACGGACGCGTCGTCGCGGGACCTCACCGCGATCGTCGCCGGCCCGACGGTGTCGCCGTCGCTGTCGGACGTGCTGGTCCCCGCGGTGCCACCGGGCTCGCCGGTGTCGGCGGACCTGGTGACGCAGGTGCTCGGCCGCGTCGGTCTCGGCACGGACGCGGGCCTGTCCATCGCCCTGGACGGCCGCTGGCGGGCGGGGGTGCTGACCGGCGCGATGACCAAGCCGGCCGCCGAGTTCGTCGGCGCGGGTGCCCGGGAGACCGCCCGGCAGAAGCGGATCGGCGACCTGGCCTCGGAGCTGGCGCGGCTGGCCGACGAACGCGAACTGGCCGTGAAGGCGCTGACCGTGGCGCAGGAGCACGTGGTCGCGTGGGAACACCACACCGACGAGTACCCGGACGACCGCGAGCTGCTGGCCGCGCACGTGACGCTGCGGGCGGCGGCCGCGTCGGCCGACGACGCGAGCAACAAGGCGTTCTCGTTGCGGGACAAGCACTCCGGCACCGGCGACCGCTACCGGGCCCGGCAGGACGCACTGCTCACCGACGCGCGCGCGGCCGGTCTGGACGCGACCGCGGAGTCCCTGCAGCTCGCCAGGGCGTCAGCGCTGGAGGCCCGCACGACGGCCGAGCAGCTGCAGACCGCGCTGACGAAGCGCTGCCTGGGTGGCGTGGACAGCCTCACCCGGTCGCTGGACAACCACGCGCGCGTCGACGCGGAACTGGCCGACGTGCAGGCGGGTGCCGACCGCGCGTGCCTGGACCACCGGAGCGAGCAGGCTGGGTACGAGGAGCGGGTCCGCGCCATCGGCGGTGCCGCCGAGCAGCTGGAACGCGAACTTTCGGCGGCCGAGGAGGAACGCGCGTCCGTCCGCCAGCGCCTGCCGGAGATCCGCCAGGAGGCGACCGCGGCCCGGGTCAGGGCGGGCAAGACGCAGACGCAGATCGACACCAAGCAGTCGAAGGTCGCGGAGCTGACCGACCGTGAAGCCGCGGCGCGGCAACGCTTCCGCGACGCCCTGTCCGCGGACGGCGTGTGGCCCGCGGCGGTCGACGCGCCGGTGCCGGACGACCTGACCGAGGCGTACCAGGTCCTCACGGCACACCCGCGTGACGGGGTCGGCGAGGACACAGTGCTCGGCAACCTGCAGACGCTGCAGTCCACACTGGCGGGCAGCCACGACGTGATCGCCCAGCGGTCCGCGGACATCCTCACGGTCACGGTGACCGGCGCCCAGGGCCCGCAGCCGGTGGCGGTCGCGGCCCGCGAGGTGGCGGAACGCCTGACCGCGCAACGGGACCTGCTGTCGGAGGAGTACCAGCAGATCTTCGACGCGTTCATGCTGCGCGACCTGGCCGACAAGCTGGCCACGCAGATCGAGGTGGCCGACGACCTGTGCCGGCGCATGAACGAGACGCTCGACCGGGCCCGCTCCAGCCAGGGCGTGCACGTCCAGCTGGACTGGCAGCCCGCCCCGGACCTGGACGACGACATGCGCCAGGCCATGCAGCTCATCCGCACCCCGTTCGCGAAACGCGCCGAAGGTCAGGACGAGGCGCTGCGCACCGCGCTGACCGAACGCATCACCGCGGAACGCGACGGCCACTCGGGCGACTACGCGGAGGTCCTCGCCCGCGCACTGGACTACCGCTCGTGGTACCGCTTCACGGTGCGCGTCAAGGACCTCGGCCCCGACGGCGGTCCCCGCACCCGCCGCATGCGCCAGCTGTCGTCCGGCGAGACCCGCCTGATCTCGTACGTGACCCTGTTCGCGGCCGCGTCCGCGTTCTACGACGCGGTCAGCACGGCCGCCGACCAGCCCCCGGTGCGGCTCGTGCTGCTGGACGAGGCGTTCGAACGCCTCGACGAGCCGACCATCGCCCGCATGCTGGGCCTGCTGGTGGACCTGGACATGGACTGGATCATCACGTGGCCGAGCGGCTGGGGTCTGTCGGAGAAGATCCCCCGCATGCACATCTACGACGTGCTGCGCCCCAAGGGCGGCACCGGCATCGCCTGCACCCACGCCATCTGGACCGGCAAGTCCCTCACAGACCCCAACTAACCCCACCCCACCCACCCCCCACCCCCCGTCCCCCCGGTCCCCGTCCCCCCGGTCCCCCCGTCCCGATGTCGCGAAGGTGCCCTTGGGGACGTTCAACGCCCTCATGGTGCCCCTCGCGACGGGGGGTGGGGGTGGGGGGTGGGGGTGGGGGGTGGGGGTGGGGGTGGGTTGTCCACAGGTTGGGTGGTTGTCCACAGGTTGGGTGCGTTGGGTTTCGGGTGGCTCGCTGAGGGCCGATGGTGAGGGTATGAAACGAGGAGGCTGGGCCAACGACCCGAATGTGCTGCTGGCGGCGAGCCGGGACGGCACGATCAAGGTTACGACCCTCACCAACCTGGGAGTTCCCTCGCGGACCGCGTACCGGCGATGCATGCCTGGCGGGCCATGGCAAAGGTTGCTTCCTGGTGTCGTGCTGCTCGGCAACCTGCCACCGACAAGGAGACAGCTTGTCGCGGCGGCGTTGCTCTACGCCGGGCCCGGCTCAGTGATCACCGGACTCGAAGCGTGCCGACGGCACGGCCTCAGGAACATGCCGGACGACCAACGGGTTCACCTGCTCGTTCCGCATGAGCGCAGGGCCATCTGCAGCGACTACGTCATTGTCGAGCGCACCAGACGAATGCCCCGCCCGGTGATCCGCGATGGCGTCCCGCTCGCGCCTCTGACCAGATCGGTTCTCGACGCCTGTCGCCGGTTCACGAGCTATGACCCGACGCGTGCGCTGATCACTGAGGCCGTGCAGCGCTGTCGGTTGTCGCCGCGCTGGCTGAGGCACGAGCTGGAAGCCGGCAGCCAGCGCGGCACGGCGGTGCCGCGTGCGGTGCTCAAAGACGTCGCCATTGGCGCCCGGTCGGTTGCTGAGATCGATGCCATGCGGGTGTGGAAGCGCACCGACCTCCCGCGGCCGAGGTGGAACGTGGCTCTGCGCGACTCCCACGGCGAGTACGTCGCTGTTCCGGATGCGTGGTTCGAGGTCGGTCTCGCCTGGGAGATCGACTCCTATGAGTTCCACTTCCAGCGTGAGGACTATGCGAAAACGATCAACCGAAACGCCAGATATGCGGCGGTGGGCGTGACGGTCCTGCAAACTCTGCCGAACCGCCTCCGCAGCGCTCCAGACTCCGTCGCCGCCGAACTGACCGCCGCCTACCGGGCAGCAGCAGCCCGATCCCGCCCGGACGTGCGAGCGGTGTCCTGAAGGGCACCATGCGGACGTTCAACGTCCTGAAGGGCACCCTCACGACATGGCCGGCACTCGGATCGGGCCGGTCGGGTCGTCGGGCCTGCCGACGGTCGCCGTCATCCGGTCCAGGTGCAGCGCCTGCAGCGCGGCCAGCACCACGAACCCGAGGACGACCGCCACCAGCGGCGTCGTCGACGCCACGGAGAAGTCCCGCGCCGTCAGGCTCGAGTTCACCATGTACAGCACCAGCGGGGCCGAGCCGTCCTCCGGTGTCCGCGTCGTGAGCAGGCTCCAGAACAGGTCCTGCGCGTTGACGAACGCGGTCACCACCAGCAGCAGCACCGCGACGGGCAACGTGGGCAGCACGACCGTGCGGAAGAACGAACCCACCGCGGGCGCCCCGGCCGCCGTCCGCTGCTGCCAGCGCTCCGCCTGCCCCCGGCACAGCACGGCGAGAACCAGCAGCGAGACGAGGCTGACGAGGATCGGCGGGAACACGGCGCCCTCGCCGAACTCGCCATCGTCGCGCAGCGTCATGAAGAACTCGACACCCAGCGGCGCCACCCCGACGAACAGCCACGGCGCGAACGGCATCAGCAGCCACTCGCTGTGCCTGCCCAGCGGGCGCAGGCCGCTGATCCCCAGCGCGGCGAGATACGCGACGCCCACCGCCACGAGTGCCGCCAGGAACGCCGGTTGCCAGGTGGGACCACCGGGCCGTCTCTCCTGCTCCGGCCCGCCCAGCGCGTCGAGCCACGGCTCCATCGTGAGCACCGCGAGGACGACCACCACGGCCAACGCCACCAGGGCCACCACGATCGCGCCCGCGTCCACTCGCGACCGTCCACCCGGGGACCGCCACGGCGCCACGCTGACCCGCAACCGGGTCAGGATCACGACGAGGACCGCGACCACCCCGAGGACGGCCAGCAGCAGGAGGAGCACCGTCGACGCGGCGGCCCCGACGCCGATCCTGCCGTTCTCGAACGCCTCCCGGTACACCAGGCCCAGCGGTGTCATGGTCTCGTTCCCGGGCCCGAACGCGGTCATCACGAACGGCAGCGTGAACTGCTGCAGCCCGACCGCGAGCATGCCCACCACGACCAGCCCCGCCAGGGTGAACAGCGTCGGCCACAGCCTGCGCCGCGCGCGGAAGGCGGGCAGGAACACCATCACCCCGATCGCGCACACCACGCCGAACGTCATGAACGCCACGCTGGTCCGCAGCGCGGTGCCCACCAGCTCGGGGTCGCCCAGCAGGCGGGGCTCCTCCCGCAGGCCACGCAGCCAGGCGATGCCCAGCGCCACCGGCGAGAACACCACGATCGCCAGCGACAGCACCACCCGCGTGGTCACCCGCGCCCAGCCACCGGCCCAGTTCGCGGCCGCGGCGAGCAGCGGCGCCACGACCACGGCGACGACGATCGGCAACAGCACGAGCGACACCGCGAACCACAGCGCGGGCCAGAAGCCCGCGTCCCCCAGCACCGTGCCGTAGTTGTCGAAGCCGACGTACTCGGCCTCGCTCCGGCTGGCGAAGTTCTCGTCGCGCATGCTGGTCCCGACCGTCCCCACGGTCGGGATGACCAGCGTGGTGATCGTGAGCACGGCGGCGGGCAGCGCCAGGAGCACGCCGACCACGCCCGCGACGGCACGCCCGTCCGAGGACCGCGGTCGCTGCTGGGTGACGGCGTGGGGCTGCATCTGTGGCTGCATCGCGATGCTTCCTTTGCTCCGAGGTGGCGAACCGCTGACGCGGTGACCGATCCTCTGGTTCCCCACACCCTGGCACGACCGGAACCTTCCGGCGATCGCACACGCGGGAGACGCTCAGGCGGGTTCGGTGACCACCGGACGCCTCGCCGCCCGGTACAGGTCACGCATGAGCACGACCTCGGCGCCGTAGTGGATGATCTCCCGGTTCATGTGGAGGATCAGGGTGGTGAACGAGTCCTCGTCCGCGGGCTCGTGGATGCGGGCGCCGCGCCGCCAGTGTTCGTAGTGGGTCGCCAGGGCACGCAGGCCCTCCGCCGCGGTGCGGGGCCAGCGGACCGTCTCGACGGTCAGCGACCCGTCACCGAACAGCGCGCTGGCTCTGCTCCCCAGCGTCTGTATGCCCATGTGGGCGAGGCGCCAGGCGATCGTCGTGACCGGTGGCGGAGTGGGCGTCGGCCACTCCCAGTCCATCGCCCACGTGTCGTCCTCGCGCTTGCGCACGGACCAGCAACCGGGGACCGGCTCCCAGAAGCACTCCTCGTCCGTGAGCCCGCGCAGGCGCGGCCACAGGGTGTGATCCCAGTAGAACTCCAGCTGTGCCAACAGCTCCTCACGACCACTCACGGCGCAGACGGTAGTACCACCACGACCTCGGCTCCACCATCGGTCGCGTTCTGGAGCGTGAGTTCGGCCGACAGGACGCGTGCCTGCGCCAACGCGATGGTCAGTCCGAGCCCGTGACCGTCGGCCCGGTTGGGGTCGGCGGTCCGGAACCGGCTCGGCCCCTCCGCCAGGATCTCGGGCGGGAAGCCCGGTCCGTGGTCCCGCACCCGGATCGTGGCACCCTCGACGGCCACCACCACGGGTGGCTCGCCGTGGCGTTCCGCGTTCTGCAGCAGGTTCACCAGCACGCGTTCGAGCCTGCGGGGGTCGGTCCGGACCGTCTCCGCGTCCGTGACGACGGCCGAGGGCACCCGGCGGGACACGAACTCGCCCAGCGGCACGTCCACCAGCTCCGCCCGCTCGGTCGCGGCGTCGAGCCGCGCCACCTCCAGGATGTCCTCCACCAGCGCCCGCAGCACGGTCACGCGGTCCCGCACCAGCTCCGCGGGCCGGGACGGGGGCAGGAGCTCCGCCGCCGTCACCAGACCGGTGACCGGGGTGCGCAGCTCGTGCGCGATGTCCGCGGTCACCCGCCGCTCGGCCACCAGCCGTGCCCGCAGCGCCGCCGCCATCGCGTCCACCGCGTGCGCCAGCTCGGTCGCCTCGTCGCGCGGCCGGTCGCCGATCTCCGCACCGACCGACAGGGTCGCGTCGCCGTCCGCGACCCGGCGGGCGGCGACCGCGGCCCGCCGCAGCCGCCGCGACAACCGTCCACCCAGGACAATCCCGAGCACGGTGGCCAGCACCAGCACCGCCGCGGAACCGAGGACCAGCACGCGGTCGAGCTGCCGGAGCGTCGCGTCGCGGTCGGCGTAGGAGCTGCGCAGCGACAGCACCTTCCCGTCGGTCTGCGCCGCCGCCCAGATCCACGCGCCGTCGGGCGTGCGCTGCAGGTAGGTGGCGCGGCGGCCGCCGCGGACCGCGTCGAGCAGCTCGTCCGGCACGTCCGCCGCGTCGATCCGGCTGCCGAGCGCGGCCCGCCCGGTCAGCCCGTAGTCCCGCACGACGAGCTGGATCCGTTCGTCCTGCACCCGCCGCGCGTCGGCGAGCTGCGCACGGCTGAACTCCGACCGCACGAGCAGCGACAGCGCCACCGCGAGCACGACGCTGACGAGCGCGATCACCGCGGACAGCCGCCACCGCAACGACTGCGGGAAGGCCCTCACGCGTCGATGGTTCGCTCCGCTCATCCGCTCAACCACCGTCTTCCCTCGTCGCGTGCTCGGCGCTGACGCGCCTGCGCGCGCTCCTCAGTCCAGACGGTGGCCGCTCCTTCGCTCCCGCTCACGCCCCGTTGCGGAGCTTGTACCCGAAGCCCCGCACGGTCTCGATCATGTCCTGGCCGATCTTCGCGCGCAGGCGCTGCACGTGGACGTCGACGACCCGCGAGTCGCCGCCCCACTGGTAGTCCCACACCTGCTCCAGCAGGACGTCCCTGGTCAGCACGGTGCCCGGCGAGTCGACGAAGCACAGCAGCAGCCGCAGCTCGGTCGGCGTCAGCTCAACCGGCCTGCCCGCCAGGCGCACCTCCAGCGCGTCCCGGTCGACCTCCAGCGCGCCGAACACGCTCCCCTGTTGTGACGGCACGGCCGCGCGGCTCATCCTGCGCACCACCGCACGGATGCGGGCCACGAGCACGGTGCTGTCGAACGGTTTGGTGACGTAGTCGTCGGCGCCCGCCTCCAGCCCCAGCACCACGTCGACCGGGTCCGCGCGGGCCGACATCATGATCACCGGGGTGGGGCTCTCCTCACGGATCTGGCGGCACAGCGACACCCCGTTCATGCCGGGCAGCATGATGTCGAGCAACGCCACGTCCGGCCGCCGCGCGCGGAACGCGGCCAGGCCGGTGAGCCCGTCGGCGGCCACGTCGACGGTGAACCCGTTGCGTTCCAGCGCGAGCTGTGTGGCCTCCCGGATCACGTCGTCGTCCTCCACCAGCAACACGATCATCGGCATGGGTGGTTCGCTCCGCATGCTTCGCTCACCTGGGCACCTCGACGAGTCTCGAGCCGTTCCACCGGTACAGCACCACCGTCTGCTCGAACGGGCAGCACGGGTCGTCCTCCGCCGACCACGTACCGCGGATCAGCACGAGATCCTTGCCCTTGCCCGGCAGGACGTCGATGGACTGGCCCTCGACGCCGAGCAGGCGCGTCGGCGGTTCCGTGACCAGGTTGTACACGTAGGCCGCGTAGCCGGGGTACGGCACCAGCCCCACCCCCTCGGCGGCCGCCTTGGCGTACCGGTCGGAGCGGCAGTCGAACAGCAGCACGACCAGTTCGCCCTTGCCGTCGCCGGTGAGGTCGACGTACCGGTCGTCGGTCGGGTACTGGCCGCCCTCGCACGGCACCAGACCCGCCTTGACCTTCGGGGTGACCTGCGGATCGGCCCGCAGCACCGCGACCGGGTCGGCGGAGGCGGGGGTGCCGCTGGGCAGTGTCGGCTGCGACGGCGGCGGGCTGACCTGGCTCGCCCGGCCCGCCACCTCGACACCGCCCTGGGTGGCGCAGCCCGCGACGAGCAGCAGGACGAGCCCGCACAGGGCCACCGCCGATCGCATCGTTCCGCGCACGAGCACAGGAGACCACGCCGCGCCCGGCGCGGCCACACGGGTCGTCCAGGCTGTTACGTGCCCGCGAAACGACCGCCGGACGGCTGTTACAGAACAGAGGCACGACGGGCGGAATCGGTCCATAGCGTCGGAACCATGCTGGTGTGGGCGGGGAGGGCGCTGGTGGCACTGGTGTCGGCCGCGGTCGTCGCGACGATCGGGTTCGGCTGGTACACCTACCGCACGGCCGACGAGAACGTGGTCCGCGACGACGTCATCGCCGCCGACCCGCCCCCGGACCCGGCCGACCTCCCGTCGGTGCGGGACCTCCCCCGCTCGGAACAGACCATCCTGCTGGTGGGCCTCGACTCGCGCACCGACACGCACGGCAACCCGCTGCCCCAGGACGTGCTGGACGCGCTGCGGGCCGGGGAGGCGGACGGCGAGCAGAACACCGACACGATGATGCTGGTGCACATCCCCGCCGACCCCGAGAAGAAGGCGTTCGCGCTCTCCCTCCCCCGCGATTCCTATGTGGACATCCCGGGTGGCTTCGGCACGCACAAGCTGAACTCGGCGTACGCGCGGGGGAAGAACGACGCCGCCGCCCGCCTGCGCGCCGAGGGCGCCGACGACGCGACCGTCGAGCGCGAGTCCACCACCGAGGGCAGGAAGACCCTGATCGCGACGGTGTCCGCGCTGACCGGTCTCACGGTCGACCACTACGCGGAGATCGGCCTGTACGGGTTCAGCGAGCTGACGAAGGCCGTCGGCGGGGTGCCGGTGTGCCTGAACGAACCCGTGCACGACAGGTACTCCGGCGCCGACTTCCCGGCGGGGAGGCAGACGTTGAAGGGCGTGGCCGCGCTGAAGTTCGTGCGGCAGCGCCACGGTCTCCCGAACGGCGACCTGGACCGGGTGCGCCGCCAGCAGGCGTTCCTCGCCGGCGTGGCCAACCAGGTGTTCAGCTCGGGCACGCTGAGCTCACCGAGCCGGATCAGCGCGCTGGTCGACGCGCTCACGAAGTCCGTGGTGCTGGACAGGAACTGGGACCTCATGTCCTTCGCGGCGCAGCTGACCACGCTGACCGGCGACGACATCGAGTTCTCCACCATCCCCACCGGCACCATCGACCTGACGACCCCGTCGGACGGCAGCGCCGTCGAGGTCGACCCGGCGCGGGTGCGTGCGTACGTGCGGAACCTGCTGACCGGTCCCCCGCCGAGCACCACCACCAGAAGCGTCCCCGGCACGACCCCGGTCGACACCGGAAAGGTGGTCGTGCGCAACGTGGCCCAGAACTCCGGTGAACGACCGATAACCGCAGGTGGGATCCCGTGCGTCAACTGAACAGGCCACCCGAGCGCACGGGACAAAAGCTGGACAAACCCCCTGCGCGCCATGATCTTGACCGGTAATCCGCCGGAAACGGGCTGGGAAACGGCTACAATCGGCGTAGACCTGCGACAGTTCGGGGAGGCGGCATGGCACATCTGACGGATGCTGATCTGGACTCGCAACTGGTCGATCTGACCGCGGTCCCGCTGGCCGAGTTGCGCGAGCTGAGATCATCAGAGCTGGTCACCGCCTTGGATCAACTCTACCGGACCGCCGAATGGCACACCGGCAACGAGTTACAGGGAAAGCAGGACGACCCGCCGCGGTTGGGGATGCACTGAGCACGCATCGACTGACCCGGGCCACGTTCGACGAGCTGTGCTCCGGCCCGACCGCCGATGTCACCATGCGGCTGCTCGAGGCGGCACAACACAGTCACCGGCGCCTGCGGTTGCGGGCCCTGCTCGACCGGCTCGAGGCGAACCCGGCCGCGATGGGCACCCAGGTCGACATCGCGGCCTGCTGGGCTGTGCTCGCGGAGGCGGAGGCCCGTGATGCCGACGCGACGGCGGACATCTTCCTGCACCCGTCCGTCGGCGTGTGGCTGACCAGGGCGCTGCACCACCACGCGCGGCCGGACGTGGTCACACCGTGGTCGGAACTCGGTTACCTGCACGCGATCGCGGCCGCCGCCGCGGTGCGCACCGGCGTCGCCCGCACGATCCGCGTTCCGGTGTGGCACGGCGTGGTGTCGCTGCCCACCGTCGGGCACGTGACCCTTCCCGGCTCGTTCCCCGTCGGCACGGCCGACGTGGTCAGCGCGGGCATCGACACGCACCTCCGCGTCAGTCCCTCGACCTCCATCGCGCTCGACGGGTCGGACGAGGCGTTCTTCCCCGCGCGGCGCCACACCAGCACCAGCCACGGCCTCACCGTGGACGCGTGGCTCGACCACCACGACCCCTACCACGGCTTCGGGCCGCCGAGCCCACCGACCGAACTGTCCGATGTGGACCTCGCCGACTGGCGCAAGCTCGTCGACGAGGCGTGGCACGTGCTGACCCGGGACCACCGGCCGTACGCGCGGGAGATCGCGACCGGGCTGCGACTGCTGGTGCCCATCGAACCGAGCAGCGGCACGGTCGGCGAGTCGTCGCCGTCCGCGTTCGGCGGGGTGCGGTTGTCGGCGTGCGATTCCGCGACCGAGTTCGCCGAGGCGCTGGTGCACGAGATGCAGCACTCGAAGCTGAACGCGCTACTGGACCTGGTGAAACTCACCGACGGCCATCGCGCCCAGCGGTACCTGGCGCCGTGGCGGGACGACCCGCGTCCGCTCACCGGTGTCCTGCACGGGCTGTACGCGTTCACCTGCGGAGTCGAGTTCTGGTTGGCCGAGGCGGACGTGGCGGACGAGAACGAGCAGATCCGTTTCGAGATAGCGTTCCGGCGCACACAGGTCCGGCACGCGTTGCGTGCGCTCGACGGCGACCCGCACCTGACGAACGCGGGACGGGCGCTGGTCGACGCCGTCTCGGCCCGGCTCGAGGTGTGCGAACGAACCCCGGTGCTCGACCAGCTGTCCACAGTGGTCACCGCGATGGTCGACGACCACCAGGCGCTGTGGCGGTTGCGGCACGCGCGGCCGAACCCGGAGGTGGTCGACGCGGTAGCCGCCGCGTGGTGCGCCGACCGGCCGCCGCCGACCTGGGCGGATCGCACCAGGATCAGCGCCGAGGACACCCGACGGCTGCCCGCGAACCGGCGAAACCTGTTGCACGTCAAGGCGGTCGACCGGGAGTTGTTCACGTCGCTCACCCGAGGCCGGGGCTCGCTGCCGGGCTCGACGCCGTACGCGGACGCCGCGTTCTGCACCGGTGACATGGAAGCGGCCGCGGACGCCTACCACCGGCACCTGACGTCCAGGCCGGATGACGTCCAGGCATGGGTCGGTCTTGGACTCGCGCTCAGAGCACAGGGCAGGGACGCGGCTTCACTGCTCGACCGCCCGGAGTTGACCGTCGCCGTGCACCGCCGGATCAGGGTGCTCACGGGACGAGCCCCCGATCCGTTGGCCATGGTCGCGTGGCTCGCGCCCGCTACAGCTGCATCGTGTCGGAGTCGAAGTTCGCCCTGACGTTCTGGCTCGCGGCCACGGTCGCCGGGTGCTCCTCGCCGAGCACCTTCCGGAAGCTCGCCGCCGTCTTCGTGTGCAGGATGGCGGCCTCCTCGGACTGGCCGAGCAGGTTCAGGTCGATCGACAGGTTGTGCGCGATCGCGAGCGTCGTCGGGTGTTCGGCGCCGAGCCGCTCCGTGCTGTGGACCAGGGTGTCCTCGTCGAGCAACCGCGCCTTCTCCGCCTCACCCAGCTCGGCGAGGTCGCTCGCCAGGTTGCTGCGCACGACGATGACGTACGGGTGGTCCTCGTACAGCCGTTCGAGCAGCCCGGCGACAGCGCGCTCGTTGAGGTTGCGCGCCTCGTCGAGGTCGCCGCGAAGCCTGCGGGTGACGGCCAGGGTGGTCATGGCGATCATCACGTACGGGTGCTCGTGGTAGTAGACCTTCTCGAAGTCCCGGACACCGCGCACACCGAAGTCGAGCGACTTGTCCAGCTCGCCGAGGTGACGTAGCTCGGTCGCCATGTCCACCATCGCGGTCACGGTGTCGAGGTGGCCTTCGCCGTGCCGGAGTCGGTAGCGGTTGTAGACGTCCTCGGTGAGCTCCATCGCCTGGTCGTGGCGGCCCGCCTTGCGGCGCGCGACCGCGAGGCACCGGTCACTGCCGATGGTCGTGGGGTGGTCGCGGCCGAGGATCTCCGTGGCGACGGCGCAGGTCTCCTCCTGCATGCGGCAGGCACCGACGTAGTCGCCGCACTCCCGGATGTCCATCGCCAGGCTGCTGCGTGTGCCCAGGGTCGCCGTGTGGTGCGCGCCGAGGACCGCCGTCCGGCGCCGCAGGGTCTCCTGGTCGAGATCGCGGGCCGCGAAGTACTCGCCGGTGAGGCGCAGGGTCGACGCGTAGTTGTTGGCGTACACCAGGGTCGACGGGTCGTCCTCACCCAGCACCCGCCGCGCGCTGGCCAGCGTGGTTTCCGCGGCGTCCCGTTCGTCGTAGAGCCTGCCCTCCAACTCGTGGATCACCAGGGTGGAGTTGCCCATCGCGATGGTCGTCTCGTCGTCGTCGCCCAGGTGTTCGCGGGTCAACGCGTAGACCTCCGCGCTGAGCGTGCTGGCGTCCGCGGGGCGGCCGATCCGTCGCAGCGCGTTGGCCAGGTGACGGCCCATGACCAGCGTGTCGACGTGGGTCTCGCCGATGCTCGCCGTCCAGGTCTCCCTGGCCTCCTCCGCGAGGGAGAGGCCACCCTGGTAGTCGCCGACGGCGAGGAGGTACCGCACCATGTTCGTGACCATGGTGCGAACCCAGCTGTCCTCGCAGTCGACCGCCCTGGAGTTGATGGCGTGCGGCAGCAGGTCCGCGTAGACCGGCCAGTTGACACTGTTCGCCGGGTCCCCCGGGTCGCCGTTCACGAGCATGAGGTGGACCGAGTGGCGGGTGTCCTCCCACTTGGTCTTGTCGAGCTGATCACGCAAGACTGCTTGCACCAATCGGTGTAGTTGAATCGTGTTGCGTGCGTGGTCGATCTTCGCGAGGCTGTACCGGTGGATCTCCCGGATCGCCGAGTTCAGTTTGATCGGATCCGCGAGTGCCTCCGCCAGCGCCGGTGGCACCGGAGCCCCGCGCACACCTGTGAACAGGCTGCGGGCAATGGGTTCCGGGCTGAAGAACGCGCACACCTGTAGGAGCTCCAACGCGGCACGCCGGTCGGTTCGCAACCGGTTGAGTGGCACGTTCCAGGCCGCCGCCACCGACAACTCGTACTCGCCGGTCGCGCCTGCCGTCAGCAGCTCAGCACTGTTCTTCTCGAGGAGGTCGACGTATTCGGCGACGGGCATCCCGGTCTGCGCACGCCACGCCGCCGCCTGCTCAACCGCTAGCGGAAGGTCGCCAAGAGCCTCGGCGAGGCGATCGGCGTCTTCGTCGGAGATAGTGCCACCGCCCCTGCGGCGCAGCAACTCGATGCTCTCCGAACGTGTGAAGAGGTCGACCTCGACCGTGCGGGCGACGCCAGCCCACTCGGCGTTGCGTGAGGTCACCACGACGTGGCCGGAACCGGGCGGCAGGAACGGTCGCACGTCATCCGGTCGTTCGGCGTTGTCGAAGACGAGAATCCACTTGCGGTCCGGGATCCCGCTGCGCAGCATTTCCAGCACCGCCGGCACGGCGGTCTCCGCGCTGCCCGCCGTGATACCCAGCCGTTTCGCGAGTTCGACGAAACTCGACCGGATCTGTGTGGTGTGCTCGGCCGGGATCCACCACACGATGTCGTATTCCGAGACGTTCCGGTAGATGTACTCGACGACGCTCTGCGACTTACCGACGCCGCCCATTCCGTGCAACGCTTCCGGCAGAACCGCGGTCGTCGTTTCGCCGGGTTCGCTCAACCGCCTGCGCAGTTGTTCGAGCAACGGCTCACGACCGACGAAGTCCGGGTTCCGCAGCGGCACCCCACCCCAGATCTGCGGTTGCCGCACCAGGGAACGACCTTCCAGCTGACCCGAACCCGACGCAGGCATGTTGTCTCCTTCGAAAGGGGGCGGGAGCGTCCACTCGTGCCGGGATGGCGGTTCCGGCTGGGGCAGCTTAGCGCCCTCGCCGACGTCGACATCGGGTGGATTGATCTTCCTCTTGCGACGCAGACGGGTGGCTCGCGCCGCGTAACGTCCGGAAAGCGCCCGGAAGACAGCTTCCTGCACCTTGAGGTACGGACGGTTTTCCGGGGTCACTTCCGGTTCGGGGGTGCGTTCCGGATCATCCAGCGCCTCCCGGAAATTGCGCAGCACCGGATTTCGCTGACCGAGATAACCGGCGATCAGCCGGGCCACCCGGATGGTGTCCCCCCGTCTGCCCGCGGCCAGCAGTTCCGCACGCACACCTCTGTGGAACTCATAACCGACGCCATCGACGCCGTCGCCGCCGTCGTCCCCGGCCGCCTGCGGGACCGGGTCCGGTTTCATCGAGGTCTTCCGCAACAACCCGCCGAGCACCACCTCGGCGATGGCGGAGATGTCCGCGCTCGGCAGCATCACCCGCTGCACCAGCTTGATCGTCGGCATGGTCAGCGGCACCGCGGCGAGCAGGGTCGCGAGTTGGAACGCGGACGCCGACGCGAACGTGCGGAACCGCAGCACCCGGTCCCTCGGCGCCAGTTCCGTCCGCGGTTGCGCCGGGGTCCCAGCCACGTCGATGACCCGCGTGTCGGGTTCGACGAACACGGTCGTGCTGTCCACCCAGCCCGCACCGGGAGTGCCGAGCAGCTTCGCCCAGTTCGCCCAGAACACCGGATCGAGGCTCAGCACCGGGATCGGGACAGCGTGGCCGTCCTCGCTCCCGTCGGTGTTCTCCACGCGCAGCCGCACGTTGGGGGCACCCGGTTTCGCCGCGCGCAGTCGCACCCGGCGGGGTGTCAGCCCGCTCCAGTGCCACAACCGCTCCGGCAGGAGGTTCACGATGGCGGTGGGCGTGTGCCGCGCCCACGAGGCCACCACCCGGGTGACGGCGTCGGACCGCCAGCCCTCGCCGATACCGTCGGTGAGCACGACGAAGACGGTTCGCCCGGTCGGGTCGATCTGGTCGCGCCAGCCGCGCACCACGCCGTCCGGGCCGGGCGTGCGCAGCAGCACCTCCTCCTCGTTCGTCACGGAGCCGTCGACCAGCAGTGTGCGCACGTCGCGGAACGCGCCCTGGCGGCGGAAGAGGTCGCACAACTCGTCGACCTGCTGCTGCCACACGTCCGCGGCGCCCGCGGTGTCGATCACCACGACCAGCTCGAACCGGCGGGACCTCGCGGGGCGGAACGCGGGGAACCACATGCGGTCCTGCGCCGCCCGCACCGCCGTCTCCTCCTCGTCCAGCTCCGTCCGCCACGGCGAGGCGACCCGCCTGCCGAGGGGACGCAGGGCCTTCGCGATCTGGCGCCGGTTCGCCAGCGCGGGCGCCGTCGGCCAGGTCAGCGGGGCCGTCTCGGCAGGCGCGTGCCGGTCGAGCACGGCCGCGCGGACGGGGTGCGGCTTGCCGACCCGCCAGTCCTGCGGCGCGGGTTCGTGGTCCGGCTCCCGGGGCTCCTCCTGGTCCTCCGGGGCCGGACCGGGCTCCGGCGGCTCAGGAGGGCCGGTGGGCTTCGGCGTCCGTGCGTCCGGGCCGGCGGGCACGTCCGGCGGCCGGGCCTGCGGGGGCTGCGGCGCGTCCCCCTCCTGCACAGGGGGACGCAGCATGTGCGCGAGCCACAACGCGTCGCGAACCTCGTGCCACTCCAGTTCGTCGGTGGACAGGCGGGGCACCTCGGCCGCGTCCCTGTCCTCGAAGTGCGGGAACACCCCCGAGGCGAGCCCGGGAGCGCCGTCCGGCGAATCATCGAGTGGCAGGCCGCTCACGGCTCCCCCTCGCGGGCTACGGGGAGCCGCTCGCGGTCGCCCCGTGCCCGCTGATTCGCTCGGCAAGCTCCGCACATGTCACGTCTCCGTGACCGACGAGGACAACGGGTGCCAGATCGCCGTGAGCAACTCCTGCCAGTCGTGGTCGGGTTGGTACGCCCCCGAGGTCGCCAGCTCCACCGCGAGGTGGACGGCGTTGAGCAGCTGGTCGGAGGCGAGCCCGCCGGTCGCGTCGCTGCGTGCCGTGAAGTCCGTGATCAGCCGGGCGACGTCGACGCGTTCGATGCCCTCGACAGCACCGAACTGCGCGGCCACCATCGCGCCGAGCTGTTGCGGCGTCGGCGGTTCGACGTGCAGCTTCAGGCAGCGGCGCAGGAAAGGCGCGGGGAACTCGCGTTCACCGTTGCTGGTGACGATGACGATGGGGAACGCACGGCACCGCACCCGGCCGCGCCGCACCACCGCGGTGCCCTCTCGGTCGCCGGTCAGCACCGTGACCTCGGGGTGCCTGCCCCCGATCCGGGTCAGCTCCGGGATCTCGTACTCGCCGTCCTCGAAGACGTTGAGCAGGTCGTTCGGCAGGTCGATGTCGCTCTTGTCCAGCTCGTCGATCAACAGCACCCGCGGCCGCTCGTACGGCAGCAGCGCGGTGCCGAGCGGGCCGAGGTGCACGAACTCACCGATGTCCGGTTCCTCGCCGCGGCGCGCGTTGATCTCCTGGACCCGGCCGATCGCGTCGTAGAGGTACAGGCCCTCCTTGAGCGTGGTGCGGCTCGTGATCGACCAGCGCAGCACCGGCCCGAGCCCCAGCTCGCGGGAGATCAGGTAGGCGAGGCTGGACTTTCCGGTGCCGGGCCGTCCGGTCACCAGCAACGGCCTGCGCAGGTAGATCGCGGCGTTGACCATCGCGATCTCGTGCGGGCTCGGTACGCGGCCGATGCCGTGCACGCCGCCGATCCGCCGGTCCGCCTCGCCACCGTCGTCGGTGGGCGCGGAGTTGACCGGCTCACCGGAGAACCGGCGCCACGGCGGCGGCGCGGGCAGTTCGTCGACGGTGCCGGGGTTGCCGGTGCCCCGGTACACGTGCCAGTCCACCGGCAACGGCTCGTTGGGCAGAGCGCTCATGACTCCCCCTCGCAGTCGCCCCGCGCCTGACGATTCGCTCCGCAAGCTCCGCTAGCTCCGCTCATGCCACGCTCACCTCACCCGGTGGCACGACGATGCGTTCCGGGTCGTCCCACATCACCGCCAGGTGGTGGCCGATGTGACCGGGGTGTGACTCGTACGCGGTGGTCCGCAGATGCTTGACGCGCTGCAGGACCGAGCCCGACTCGTCGTTGTGGAGCAGGTGCCCGACCGTTGTCAAGAATTCCTCCGAAATGCCCTCCTCGCGGTTCCACACCACGACAGGAACCCCTGCCCTCAGACCGATCGCGATGTCGGCGTTGCGCATCGGTGGCTCCCTCAGGACGAGCGCGACGACGTTCTGGTTGTTCTCGAAGTCGACGATGAGCTTGCGGATCGCGTCCCCCTCGGCGACCCACCGCACGGATTCCCGTTCGACCGTGCCGGTTTCGCCGAGCTGACTGCCGAGCACGGACCACCTCGCGTGCCACGGGCGATGCCACTGGCCCTTCTGCATGCGTTCCAGGGACCGGATCACGAACACGTACCGGCACCCGATGGGCAGCTCCGGCAGCGCGCTCTCCACCTCCCACGACCACTGCTCGATGTCGAGGTTCAGCAGGTCGTCGGACAGGACCGCCTCGATGTGGATGGCCGGCTGGAACCGCGCCCACTTCGTCTCCACCGTCTCGATCAGGGTCGCGACGTGGCGCTTGATCTCCTCCAGGGTCCCGATGACGTCCTCACCGCGTTCGGGGTGCCACCCGTCCGACAGGTCGAGCTGCGACCAGTGGCAGAGCTGGTACTTCTCGTCGGTGAGGCCGGTGCGGCGCAACAACAGCACGAGGTAGGCGGGCGCGCCGGGCGGCGGACCCGGCGACGGCGCGGCGAACGCACGGCGCAGGGCCTGCAGCTGGGTGATCACGCCGAGGCGGTTCGCCTGCCGGTCGGCCCACCTGCGCAGCTCGTTCGCGAGCTCGGGGCGGCGGCCCTTGGCGAGGTGCTCGACGAACACGATCGGCTTCGGCAACCCGTCCGGATCGGCGTTCAGGCTCTCCAGCGTCGCGAACACGTCGCGATAGGTCGTCTCGGCAGGGAGTTCGGGCGCGCCCAGACCGGCGACCTGCCCGTACAGGTCCACCAGGTCCTTGAAAATCATCCCTGACAGCAAGGCGAAGAGCCTTTCTCGTTCCTCCTCAGGCCACAGCTCGTGAGCGTCGCGCTCAGCGATTATGCGCGCAACCTCTCGCAGATGGATCGTGCCTTCGTCAAGTTCACCGAGAATGTCCAACAGTGCACCCAGACCGTCGGAACGGCGGGCGCACACCTCGACGATGCTCAGCACGTGCGGACCGATCCGGGGGCTTTCCTCGATCTGCAACGGCCCGAGCCGGTCGATCAGCAGGCGTACGACGAAGTTGCGGTCCTGCTGCGAGGTCAGGCAGGGCAGCGCCTGCATCGCCTTCACGAGCGGCCACAACGGTCCGCCGGCACTACTCGACGTCACTGGAGCCGCTCCCTCCCGCACCACCGCGCTGGACACCCCGCGGGCGCAGGATAGCGATCATGTGCGCCTCGTGGGCAGGTTCGTCCAGGATGCCCACGGCACAGCAGGTCGGCAAGCCGCGGCGGGGACGATCTTCGGGATGGTGGGATCTGTCCTTGATTTGTCCAGCCGGGGACGCCTTACGCGCCGTTGCCCAGCAACGAGACGAGGCGGTTCAGCGGCAGCGAGCCGCTCGGTTCCTGTTCGGAGATCGCGGTGACCAGCTGGACCACACCGTCCTCGAAGTCGAGGCAGGTGCGCAGGATGCTCGTCACGTGCGCCCTGCGGTTCGGGAAGTAGCGGATGGCGCCCGCGAAGCGCAGCTGGTCGATCACGAACGAACGGGTGTGTTCGCCCTGCATGCAGGGAATCGCCTCGATCGCGTCGACCACCTGGTAGAACTCGGGCGACGCGGGCCGCACGACCGGGGAGACCGTGACGACGGACGATCCGTTGGCGGGCGCGGTGTCCTCGCGCTTCTCGATCTCGTGCCGCGGCGGAGGTTCGGGCCGCGCACCGTCGGGCAGGCGGATCCAGCCGGTCCCGCTGGTCTCCTTGACGCTCACGTCGAACCGCACGTAGTCCTCCGGCGCGTTCTCGGTGTGCTGGCGGATGACCTCGTCGTAGAACCAGGCCGAGGCGATGACGGCGAGCAGGCCGGTCGACGTGCGCAGCGCCTCCTTGAGCGGCGGTGCCTCGAGCAGGCGGGCGGCGTGGATGATGGCCGTGCCGGTCACGCCGCGGGCGTCGCGGGTGATCTCGCCCGCGTGCAGTGCCATGCGCAGCCGGAGCCGTTCCTCCGGCGGGTGTTCGGCGTTGTGGGCCCGCAACGTCGCGGCAAGTGCCGTCGGCAGGTTCGCGGCGAACGTCGCCTTGCCGACAGTTGACGGGGCGAGCGCGAGGATGCTGTCGCCCGCGCCCTCGTGGTAGCAGTTGTCCCACGGGATGCCCGACCGCTGGAACGCCTGCTCGACGGCGGTGTACATGCCCTCGCGGAGTGCGACGTAGTTCGGGCGGGTGCGGTCACCGCCGCCGAAGCCCTCGATGTCGACCGCGCAGATCGTGTTGTGCTCGTCGGTGGTCGTGCGACCGTTCGTCGTCCGCTCGTCTGCCATGCTGCTCACCCCCACGTCGTTCCATTCAGGATGCCTACGGCATTTGACCCCGGCAAGCGATCGCCGGAACCGGCCGGCGATTCCGGCGATCTGTCCATGATTTGTCCGGTGGCGACGGTGAACCGGGTCAGCTGACCCGGAACACGGGGCCGCGCGGGGTGAACGGGAGCCGCGCACCGGCCGGGATCAGGAACGCGTGCTCGCGGCGCACGCGCACCACGTCGCAGTCGCCGTCGGTGATCACCAGGATCGGGCCGTCCGCCGGGAAGTCGGGCGCGTGTTCGAGCAGCCGCACCCCCGGTCGCAGCACGGTGCCGCCGCGGCCGCGGACCTTCACCCGGCCCGCGATGTCGGCCGGGGCGAGGTAGCCGGCGTCGTAGGCGACCGCGTCGCAGAACACGACCCTGGCGGCCGGGACGTCGCGAGCCGTGGCGTAGGACGCGATCGCGCCCAGCGCCTTGCCAAGCAACCGCGTGTCCATGGACCCGGACGTGTCCAGCACGACGCCGAAGGTCGCGCGCTGTGACAGTTCCTCCGGGCGGAGCTTGCCCGGCCGGGGGATTTCCGGGCTGGCGGACTGACGTCGCGACGCCCGTGCGTAGCTGCGCCGCGGTTCCGGGACGCGGACGTGCTCGTCGAACCAGCGCGCGAGCCGCGCGTCCCACGGCCGCGGCGGGTGTTCCAGCGCGCGGATCTCCTCCTCCAGGCCGCCCGGCACCAGACCACGGCCGCTGCCGCGGTGGTACTCGAGGCCCTGGGTGAGGGCGCGGCGGTAGAAGTCGTCGAGATTCACGTTCGTGACGCGGTCCCACGGCGTCGGCCGGTCCGTGCGCCGGGAGCCGCGACGGGCCGCCGCTTCCGGCTCGGACAGCCAGTCGCCGAGCACGTCACCGGCCGGGGCGCCGAGCGTGCGCAGCTTGCGGGCCCTGCGCAGGTCGGTGACGAGCGTGTCGTACACCGACTCGGCGGACAGGCCGGTCAGTTTCTGGTCGTACAGCGCGCCTTCCGGCAGGTGACCGACGCCCATCGCGACCAGCCAGCCGTTGATCACGAAGTCGCAGGCCACGTTCCACAGGTACGGTTCGCGGCCCTGCGCGCGGCGGTCGTGGCCGAGCGCGGCGTGCAGCATCTCGTGCGCGAGCACGAACCGCCACTCCTCGGCCGACAGCGTCGCGTACGGGTTGACGTAGATCTCGCCGTGTTCCGGCGACACCGCGGCGACGCTGATGTCCCACGCCCGCGCCACGTCCGCGTCCGGCACGAGCGTGAACCCGGCGGCGACCGCGCCGAGCAGCGGGAACGACGACACGAACCACGACAGCGCCCGGTCCCACTCCCGCCGCGGCCGCAGGTGCGCGGTCTGCCCGCGCGACTCGGCGGCGTGCGTGATGGCCTCGGTCGCGGCGTCGGTCAGGCCGAGCGCGAACTGCTGGTCCCACACGGGTTTCCGCACCGGGCGGTAGTCGCCGGCAGGGGGCGTGCCCAGGCACGGCCGCGTGCCGTTGGTGCCGAGCGCGGCGTACTCGGCCGGCACGCCGGTGTCGCGCCAGCGCCTGGCCAGCGCCTCCTCCTCGCCACCGGGCAGCTCCGGCATCAGCACGAGCGGCCGGCCGATCCGCACGGTCTGCGCGAACCGGTTGACCGCGACACAGCAGGCGGCCGTGTGGATCCGGTCGTAACTGCCGTTCACGAGCGGCACGCCCGTGTCGTCGTCCGCGTGGCCGAGTCCGAGGTGCAGCAACAGGTGCGCGAACACCCACGCCCACTCCGCCGGTTCGCCGTCCCGTTCCTGGTTGACGGTGATGTGGCCGTACGCGTCGGTGACCGCCCACGCGTCGGCACCGGTGAGGCTCTCGCCGACGCTGACGTGGACCGCGTCCGCGAGCCTGCGCAGGACCGTCGTGTCGCGGACCGTCGCCCAGCCCGCCGCCCGCGCCTTCCGCCTGCGTTCCCGGCGCTCGGCCTCGGCGGTTCTGCGGCTCATGACCGCGCGGCGACGAGCCGGGGCATGTCCCGGGCGGCCTCGACGAGGAACCACGACGGCAGCGGCGTGCCCCTCTCGTCCTCGGCGATGACGAGCTGCGCGATCTCCAGGGAGATCTCGGCCAGCTCCACGAGCAGCGACTTGGCACGGAACGCGAACCGGCGCACCCCGTCCGAGGCGTGCCGCCGGTCGGCGGGCAGTTCCTTCGCGAGACGGGCGCGGAAGGTCTCGGCGAGGAAGTACAGCAGGTCGCGGTCCGCGGGCTCCTGCGGCCACCGCTTGTCGCCCTTGATGATCGCGTCCAGGTCGTAGGCGTGCCGGGCGACCTTGAGGTAGGCGCGGAACGCCCCCGCGTGCTGCGGCGTGAGGGTGCCGTAGGCGAGCAGCGCGACGGTGTCGTCGTCGAGCCCGCCGTCACCGTAGGAGTGCAGGACGTCGGACAGCATGTGCCACGCCCGCGGTGTGGAGAACGGCTCCTCGGTCTTGGGCGGCGCGCTCCACAGGTGGTCCGGCCGCTGGGTGAGGTACTCGACGATCCACGGGTGGATGCCGTTGTCCACCGCCCACACCAACCAGTCGGCGGCCGAGGCACGCAGGTGGATGTGCACGAGCCGGTTGACCAGTGCCGAGGCCATCGGCCGTGCGAGCGCCTGGTCGGTGGCCCGGTTGCCCGCGCCGAGCACCACCGAGCCCGCCGGCAGCGCGTAGGACCCGATCCGGCGGTCGAGGATCAGGGAGTAGAAGGCCTTCTGCACGTCCGGCGCGGCCGCGTTCAGCTCGTCGAGGAACAGCACGTACGGGGTTTCCCGCGCGATCTGCTCCGGCGGGCAGAACTGGCTGCGCCCGTCGACGATCCTCGGCACCCCCATGAGGTCCTCCGGCGCGAGCTGCGTGCCGAGCAACGACACGCAGTCGAGCCCGAGCGACGCGGCGAACTGCCGCACCAGCGACGACTTCCCGATGCCGGGCGCACCCCACAGGAACACGGGACGCACGACGGCGACGTTCAGCAGCACCTCGGGCAGCTGCGCCGGCGTGACCGTCTTCGTGGCGTGCACGGTGGACCTCCTGCTGTGTCAGGACATCCCTTCGTACGACGCCCCCGTTCCTGGGACTGATGATCGCGCGTGTTTCGTTCCCGCCGCACCTGGTTATCCGCCCCGGTTCACCGGCAGAACGGGGTGCACCGGGGCACCCCCAGGGCCCCGGCACACCGGGGCTGATGATCGGACACGCGGCTAAGTCCTGACTACATTCTCCGCGACCCGCAGGTCAGGGGCCGTCAATTGACGACGAGCAGACCGATCGCGCCCGCCGCGCCGCCGAGCCCGGCCACCTGCCACCGGCTCAGCCGCTCACGCAGGAGGGTGACGCCCAGCAGCACCGGGATGGCCGGGTACAGCGACGACAGCACGACCGCCACGGTCACGAGCTGGTACCGCGTGGCGAGCAGGTAGCAGGTCAGCGCGAGCGCGGCGGTGGCACCGCAGGCAGCGGCGGGCACCACCGCCGTGACCGGCCTCCGCACGGCGGGCAGCACCACCGCGGCGGCCGCGACCCGGCCCGCCACCACGGCCCACAGACCGGCGTCGGCCTGTGCCAGCGCGAGGTACTGCACGGCGATCCCGACGCTGGCGAAGAGCGCGTCCGCGACCCCGTCCGCCTTCGCGGGCCCTCGGGTGCGCGCGACCAGCCACAACGCGGGCACCGCCATCACGATCCCCGCCCAGGTGAGCACGGAAGGCCGGTCGCCCAGCACCGCCACGCCCACGAGCACGGGCAGCGCGACCCCGCCGACCGCACTGACCGGCACCACCACGCTCATGGCGCCGCGGCTGATCCCCCGGTACAGGAACAGCATTCCGGCGCCGGTGCCGACCCCGGAGAGCGCTCCCCAGGCCAGCCCGTCCCATCCGGCAGGCGCGGGCACGAACGGGGCTGCCGCCAGCGCGAACACCAGCCCGCCGACCTGCCCGACGAACGCGACGGTCCCGAAGTGCGCACGACGGGACAGGAGCCCGCCCGCGTAGTCCGCGATCCCGTACGCGACCGCCGACGCCAGCGCGAGCAGCGCGCCCACGTCAGCTCCTGGCCGCCTGACCGACCGGACAGTGCCCGCCGGTGGTGCACGCGGCCCGGTCGCACAGGCGGCACATGAGGTCCGCGCTGCCGATGTCGCCGTACAGCCTGGTGAGCAGCTTCTCCAGCAGCCCACCGAGCTCCGCCCGCTCCTCGGCGGACAGCGCCGAAAGCACGCCGGTCAGCGTCGACGCCCGTGCGGCCAGCAGCTCCTCGGCCGCCCGCCGACCGGCCGAGGTGAGGCCGACCAGCACCACCCGGCCCGCCCGCGCGGACCGTTCCGCGAGCCCGGCCCTGACCAGCGAATCGACCAGCCTGGTGGCCGCCGACTGCGTCAGCCCGACCTGCCTGCCCAGCTCGGTGCCGCTGACCGGCCCGGACGCCAGCAGCACGACCGCGGCGGCGGCGCTCGCGCTCAGCCGTGCGGTGACGTTCCGCAACGTCAGGTCGGCGACCGCCAGCCCGCAGGCGCCGAGCAGGTTCGCGAGGCGCGACTCATGCATGCCTCATGCATTCCACGGACGGGCCTTTCGCAAACGCCGCCAGTACGCCGGGTACGCCTCCGCCACCCGCGCGCAACGGGCCCGCTCCTGCTCCAGCAGCAGCCCGTAGGTGAACCCGTTCTCGCCCGCCGAGTTGGCCTGCATGCCCAGGTCACGCAGCACCGGCTGCGCGATCGTGCCGTCCTGGTGCTCGCCGAGCACCTTCGTGAAGTCCTTCGCCCGCTGCCGCGCCCTGCGCACCGGCTTGCCGACGGCGGGTTCCGCCACCTCCAGGCCGTACCGGTACCGCTTGGCCGCCTTCCTGGCGCGGTGCGGTGTCTCGTCCGCCAGGCGGCGCTTCGTCGTCCGGTACGGGCGCCGCAGGTGCTTGGGCAGTTCCTTCGCGGCCGACCGCGACGCACGCGGGGTCAGCTCGGGGTCCGCCAGCAGCCGGGCCAGGTCGTCGAGCACCCGCCGGTACCGCCTGTCCGCCAGCGTGGCCGTCACCTCCTGCCGTGCCGCAGCCGCCGCCGGGGAGAAATGCCTGGTCAGCCGCGCGGACACGGGCCCGACGACCAGCTCCGCCGGCAGTGCGCCGACGGCCGAGGTCAGGTGTTTCTCCTGCACCTCCAGGTCCCGCGCGTCCGCGAGCCGCCTGCCGAGCCACCGCAGGTCGGCACGCAGGCGCTCGGTGTCCGGCAGGAGCCGCCGGTACACGCGGAGGGCCGCCCGCAGCCGTCGCGCCGCGATCCGCATCCGGTGCACGCCGTCCGGCTGGTCCCTGCGGATCGCGAGGTCCTGCCGCACCAGCACGTCGTACTGGACCTTCACGTACGCGAGCAGGGCCTCCCCCGCTGTGCCCGTCGCGTCGAACTCGACGGCCGCGGGTGGTGGCACGAGCCTGCCCAGCTTGGAGCTGTGCCCGGCCCGTTTGATGCCCGCCATGCGGAGCACCTTCTCCGCGGCCGCGAGGACGCCGTTCGCGGCCGGGTCGGCCAGCTCGACCTCCAGCTCGCGCCATTCCTCCACATTGGACGAGCCGTTGAGCCGGGTCGCGGTGACCCGGTCGTCGGTCACCTCGGCGAGCGGCCGCCCGCCGTCCCCCAGCAGGTCCCACACCCGCCGGTGCGTCTTGAGCTGGGCGACGGGGCGCAGCGGGGCGCCGCGGGTCATCGCCGTCGTCAGGTCGGCCAGCTCGTCCGGCGGCGCGTTCGTCACGCGTTCCGGCCGGTCGTCGAGCGGCAACCGCAGCTCGGTGCGCGAGTCCGTCCCGGCGGGCACCTTGAGGTGCCAGCCCGCGTCCCCGCCGCCGGTGCGCCTGCGCAACGTGGCGCCGTACCGGGCGAGCCGCTGGTCGGCGGTGTCGAAGTAGACGGCCGACAGGTGTTCCGTGCGTGGCCCGCGCACCTCGGTGACCCCGGGGACGTCCGTCCACGCGGGCAGGTCGGCGTGCGGGTCGGCCTCGTACTTGCGTTCTGTCTCGGCATGGGCGGTGACAGCCATGCCTTCATACTTACCCCAATCAGGGCCCGGCGACGCGACTCCACGTCCGCAGGTACACCTCCGCGCCCCTGCTCATGTCGGACACGATCTGCTGCCCGTCCGGTCCGGCGACGATCCGCAGGTCCTCCAGCCAGTCCGGCAGCAGGCCGTAGTGCGCGAGCCCGTCGGTGTTCACGTCGAACACCCGCTGCCCCGTCCGCTGACGGTCCACAGTGGAGCCACCGTCGAACGTGGTGAACGGGTACCGGACGGCAGAACCGGGCCTGGGCGGCGGCTGGTGCCCGAACCCGCCGGTGTCGAAGCCCGCGCCGAAACCGAAGTCGGCGCCGGGGCCCGCGGCGGCCTTCATCGACCGCCACGCGCCGAGGAACTGCTCGGTGCCCCAGCCGTACGGGACCGCCATCCCGCCCAGCGCGTAGATCCGCGGGTAGTAGGTCGGGTCGACCCACGAGTGGCTGGACACCACACCCGGGTAGTTCCGCGACTCGAGCAGGTCGAGCGCCTGGTCGGTGGCCTTGGCGCTCATGTGGTCGATGTCGATGAGCATCCCGCGGTCCATCATGCCCCGCATGGCGTACGCGCCCAGGTCGGTGAGCCCGTTGACGTTGCAGTGCGGCGCGCTCGGGTAGACGGGCAGCGTCACGCCGGGCGGCAGCAGCGCCTCCAGCGGGCCGGATAGCAGGTCGCTCTGGAACTGGATCGTGTTGTCGTGTGCCGCGGTCGGACACTTCTCCACCTGCCAGAACCGGCCGGTGGAGGCGAAGTTCGCGGCGTTGATGATCGTCCCGGCGGCCCCTTCGTCGAACCGCACGCCGCACAGCGCGTTGTCGAACTTGTGGCACACGAACATCCGCCGCACGCCCAGGTCGTACAGCTCGTCGAGGCCCGCGTCGATGTCCGCGCGGTCGCACAGCGGGGTCCCGTCGCGGACGCCGCACCCGAACGGCTGCGACACCTCGACACCCAGCACCACCGCGAGCTTGCCCTGCTCGATCACCGACCGCGCCTGCGCGGGGTCGCGCACGATCCGGAACCAGCCACGGCCCGGCCCGCCGTGCTGGGTGTCGATGAAGTCCTCCAGCTCGTGGATCCGTTGCGCCTGCAGGCGGATCGACGCCATGTCGTCGCACGGGTTGGACTTGATCGGGTAGATCTCGCACAGGGCCTCGTTGTTCACGAACAGGTTCGTGTAGACCCGCAGCCCGCCACGCCACGCCCGTTCCAGCCACTTGTAGTACATGGCCTCGTGGGTCCACGAGTTGTGCTTGGGCCAGTCGGCGAAGGTGGGCCAGCCGGTCGTGTCATGCGTGAAGGTGGGGTAGCCGCCGCCCGCGAGGTTCTCCCACCACGCGCCGAGGCCGTTCGGTTCGTGGTCCGGGCAGTCGACGAGCGCGGCCGTGATGCCGTACTGGCTGAACGGGGCACCGCAGTGGATGTCGCCGCCGATGAACTCGTACGCCGTCAGGTGGCTGTGCAGGTCGGCGAGACCGCGCACCTCACCGTTCACGGTGCCGGTGAACGGTTCGCCGGTGATGTTCAGCTCCGCCTCGGGCGCGGTCGCACAGCCGGACGCGGGCACGAGCGTGAACGGGGTGGCGGTGGACCGCAGCGCGAGCGCCTTCAGCAGCGGGTCCACGGCGAGCTGCCGGTTCGCGGCGACTGCCGTGACCGTCACCGCGTCACCGGACGCGGTCAGCCGCCAGTTCGTGTCCGCGCCCGCGGCACGCGCGGCGAGCACGCCCAGCGCGCCCAGGCCCTGCCCGAGGAAGTCGTTGCCCGTGCCGTACAGCAGGTAGGTCGCGGGACCGGTTTCCTGCAACCGGAACGGCTGCGACGCACCACCGCCGGTGGCCTGGTAGCCACCGAGAGCGTTGCGCACCACGAACTTCCCGCTCGGCGCCTGGAGCGCGACGCACGCGCCGTCGAGCGCGGCGACGTCCGGCGGAGCGGCCTGCGCGCTGGGTACCGGCATGCCGAGCGCCGCGACGGTGAGCACGGCGGCGAGTGTTCCGAGCAGACGTCGACGACGCATGGCGACCTCCGTTGGTCCGAGCCACCCCCAGATTTACTCGTGAGTAAGTTTCACGTCAATCCTCCACCCAAAACCCCGCGAGTCACGCCCCCGAACACATCGAGTCGTCAACCTCGTGCACACCCAAGCGAACGCCGCCGACACAAACCCGACAACTCACCACGCACGAACGCGCAACTCGCACTGCCCAAACACGCGACTCGCGCACCAGAACCCCCGCGAGTCGCGCTCTAAAACAGCGCGAGTCGCGTTGCCGAACACATCGAGTTGTCGGTTTCGTGCACATCCGGGCCAGCGCCGCCTACACGAACCCGACAACTCACTACGCACGAACGCGCGACTCGCACTGCCCAAACACGCGACTCGCGTTCCAGAACCCCCGCGAGTCGCGCTCTAGAACAGCGCGAGTCGCGTTCTCGAACATGTCGAGTTGTCGGTTTCGTGCATATTGGGGCCTGCGTGGCCTGCATGAACCCGACAACTCGATGCGTGCGAGCGCGCGACTCGCGGTGTCTGGGCGCGCGACTCGCCGCGCGCGGTTCACGGTTGCGGCCGGCCTCTGTTGGCCGCAGGGCCTGTTTCACATTGTGCTGGACGTATGGGGGGCAGTCGCCACTCCCGCGACGATCGTCCGGCGCTGGACGAAGTCCTCGGGCCCCAGCTGCGCGAGCCGGGCGCGGGCGGCGGTCAGGAACTCCGCGCGTGCCGCGTCCGACAGACCCGCGTAGCGGCGCGCCGGGTGGCCGAACCCCGTGTACCGCACCACGAACTCCTCCAACGACGGCCGGAACTCCCAGTCGACCGCCCGCATGTCCGCGTCCGCGAACCCAGCCGCGGTGACCAGCTCGGCGACCTTCTCCGGCGTGTCGACCACGTCGTGGTTGGCGAGCAGCGACTCCTCCTGCGGCGCGCCGTGCCGGTCCAGCTCCTCCAGCCAGACGTCGACGGCCTTCATCTGCTGGTCCGGTCCCCACGTGGCCAGGCCGAGCACCCCGCCGTCGGCGAGCACCCGGCGTGCCTCCCGCAGCCCGGCGGCCGGTTCGGGCAGGTGGAACAGCATGAACGCGGCCACGGCGACGTCGAACGAGCGGTCCGCGAACGGGAGCCGGGTCGCGTCGGTGACCACGCGCGGGAAGTCGGTCGGCGCGCGAGCGATCATGCCGGGCGCGCGGTCGATCCCGGTGACGAGCGCGTCCGGCGCCGCCGCCCGCAGCGCGGGCAGGAGCGTCCCGACCCCGGTGCCCACGTCGAGGACGCGGCGCGCACGGGCCAGGGGTAGCCGCTCCATCAGCTTGCGGCTGACCGGGTGGAGGGCACCGGCCCAGGTGCGCTCGTAGGTGTCCGCCGCTTCGGAGTAGTGCCGCGCGAGGGCACGAACGTCGTCGCTCACGCGTCCACGATGTCACATGTCGAGTTGGGCGCGGCCCGTTCGTCCTCGGTGCATGGAGCTGTACACACGAGCACAGAACGAGTTCGACACGATGCTTGCCGCGGTGCCCCCGGGCGGCTGGGACAAGCCGTCCATGTGCCGCGACTGGACGGTCCGCGACGTCGCGGGCCACGCCGTCTGGGGCCAGCACCAGCTGCGTGCGTGGGCGACCGGCGGCGAGGACCCGGCGCGGGACGGCGCCCCGGGCATGCCGCATCCCGCGGTCATGGCGGGCGACGACCCGGTGGCGGCCTGGCGGGCGGCCCGCTACGTGCCCTCCGGCGCGGAGCTGAGCCGGACGGTCACCATCACCGGCATGGGTGAGGTCCCGGTCGCGGGCCTGATGGCGTTGCTGGTCACCGACCTCACGGCCCACACGTGGGACATCGGGCACGCGCTCGGCCTCCCGGCCGACCTGCCGCCGCCGCTGGTGACGGCGTCGTTCGACTGGGCACGCGAGCACGTGGTCCGGCGGCCCGGGTTCTTCGGACCGGAGCTGCCCGCCGCACCGGACGCCGACGACCAGACCCGAATGCTGGCGTTCCTGGGCAGGACCACGTGACCCGGCCAGCGACGCGAGGATGATCTCGCGCGCCGCGTGGACCGTGGCGGCGAAGGCGGCCGGGTCCCGGCCGATGCGCGCACCGGCGCGCATGACACCGGACAGCAGTTCCACCGCGAGCACGATCGCGGTGGAACGGGCTGTCCGGCCCCTTCGGCAACTCGTCGCCCCTGGTCCGTGGACGCCGCCAGGAAGGCCTGGTGATCGAGTCGTGGTTCTCGTAAAGACTACGAACTGTCGCCAAAATCGAGGCCGTAGTCCGCGAGCGCCGCGCCGACCGCGGCGGCCACGGTCAGCTCGAACACCTCGTCCTCGGAGCCGGGCAGGCGGGCGACGTCCTCGTCGGTGATCCGGTACGAGGCGTCACGGACCAGCGCCGTGTAGGACGCCCAGGGCTCGGTGAGCCCGTCTCCCGTCGCCGCGGCCCGGCGCCGCGCCGGGTCGGTCACCGCCGGGGCCTCGAAGACGGCGTGGCGCAGGTTGTCCACGGGATCGTCGTGCCCGGCATCGGTGCCGCCCGCGAGCAGGAACGCGGGAAAGCGGTACCCGAACCGGTGCAGCGCCTTCGTGCCGGTGTGCAACTGGTCGCCGCGCAACGCGAACCCGAACGCGTTGCCGAGCCGGTTCACGACGTTCCAGACCAGCGCCACCCGCGCCGCCTCCCGTCGCGCGGCAGGCGGCGCATCGTCGACGTCGCGGGACGTGGCGGGGTCGTGCCCGGCCAGGCGGGTCATCTCGGCGTGCGAGTCGATGCAGAACGGGCAGCGGAGGCGTTCCGCGATCCGGTGCGCCATGTCCTCCCGTTCGCCCACCGTCCAGTACGACGGGCCACGCATCGCCTCGACCGTCAGCGCCAGCAGCGGACGCGCGAAGAACTCCGGGCGGTACAACAGCATCCGCACCACGTCGGGTGCGTCGCGGGAGGTCATGCGGAGGAACAGCCTGGCCCGCGGCCGATGCCCGTTGTCCAGACAGGACAGTCTCATGTGGTCTCCAGTAGTCGGCCGGCCAGGAACCGCCGCTCGGCCGGGTCGGTGGCGAGGTCGTGCGCGTGCCGGTACGCGGCCGCGGCGTCGGCGCGCCGACCCAGCCTGCGCAGCAGGTCCGCGCGGGTCGCGTGCCACAGGTGGTAACTGTCGAGCCCGTCGATGCGGTCGACCAGCGCGAGCCCGTCAGCCGGACCTGCCGTCTCGGCGACGGCGACCGCGTGGTTGAGCGCCACCACCGGCGTCGGCGCCACCGCGAGCAGCCCTTCGTACAGGGCGGCGATCCGTGCCCAGTCGGGTGGTTCGCGCGTGTGCTGGACCGCGATCATCGCCTGCAGCTGGTACGGACCCACCACGCCGTGCCGGAGAGCGCTCTCCAGCACCCGGACCGCCTCGGCGATCATCGCGTGGTCCCACCGCGCCCGGTCCTGGTCGGCGAGCAGCACGAGGTCCCCGCCCGGCGACCGGCGCGCCGCCGCCCGGGACTCGTGGAGCAGGAGCAACGCGACGAGCCCCATGGCCTCGGGCTCGTCGGGCATGAGGGCCGCGATCAGCTTCGCCAGCCGCACGGCCTCGGCGCGCAGGTCGTCGTCACCCGGGTAGCCGTGCGTGTAGATGAGGTAGACGACGGCGAGCACCCCGGCCAGGCGCTCGGGCAGCCGGTGGTCGGGTGGCACGGAGAGCGCTATCCCGGCGTCACGGATCTTCCGTTTCGCCCGCACGAGCCGCTGCGCGAGCGTGGCCTCGCCGACGAGGAACACCCGCGCGATCTGTGCCGCGGTCAACCCGATGACGGCGTTCAGCGTCAGCGCCACCCGCACCTCCTCCGCGAGCGCGGGGTGGCAGCAGGTGAAGATCAGGCTCAGCCGCTCGTCACCGACGCTGACCAGGCGTTCCTCGGCTGGGAAGTCCGACGTGGGCGGCACCGACTCCTCCTTCTCCCGGCCGACCCGCGCGCGGCGGAGCCGGTCGATCGCCTGGTTGCGTGCGACGGTCAGCAGCCACGCGACCGGGTCCTCGGGCACGCGTTCGGCCCACCGGCGCAGCGCAAGGGCGCACGCGTCCTGCAGCACGTCCTCGGCCAGTTCGAAGTCACCGACCGCGCGCAGGAGTGCCGCGAGCATGCGTGCCCGGTGCTCCCGGTAGACCCGCTCGACCTCAGCCGACGGCGTGGTCGACACCGGGTACCCGGACGACGGGCCGGACCTCGATCGTGCCCACCGCCGCCAGCGGGCACAGGGCGGCCAGTTCGAGGGCCTCGTCCAGGTCGCGGCAGTCCAGGACGTAGTAGCCGCCCAGGTGCTCGCGGGTCTCCAGGAACGGGCCGTCGGTGATCATGGTCCGGCCGTCGCGGACGGCGACCGTCGTCGCGGCGCCGTCCTTGGTCAGCGGGTCGCCCGCCACGAACGCACCGCGCCGACGGCACTCGTCGGCGAACGCGTTCACCCTGGCCAGGGCGTCCTCGAAGCCGGGGTCACCGGGTTCCGGCCGGTCGCAGTTGTAGATCAACAGCAGGTACTGCACGTCTCCTCCTCAGGTGCGTACACAGAGGATGACGAACAAACCACCCGGAACTCGACAGGTTCAGCGAGGTTTTCTCGCGGCCGGGAGGGCGACGACGACGCTGTCCTCGCCGATCTGCCGCACGTCGGGGTGCTCGGTCTCGTTGCACCAGTAGCCACCCTCGCCGAGGTAGCGGAAGCGCATCTCGGCGCCGTGGGGCACGGTGACGGACACCGAGCGGGTGCCGTTGCTGCGCGGGCGCAGCTCGTGCGCGCCGGGCCGCCACTCGTTGAAGTCGCCGACGACGCTCACCCGGCCGCGCGGCGCGTTGGGACGCAGGACGAAGGTGACACGGACGGCGCCGGAGCGGTCACGGTCGATCTTCAGCATGGCTCTCCACGGTAGGTCCTTCTCGGGTGCGCGGACATCATGCCGTGGATCGGTGGGATTCGCCCGAAGGACAACGCTTCCGGGTGACGACACGAGGCCAGGACCTGCCTAGCTTTGCCGCATGGCACGTGTTCCCGTCGCTCTCGCGGCCGCCCTTGTCCTCACCGGACTGTCCCCTGTGGCCGATGCGGTCCCCGACGACGAGTGGGCCGTGTGCGACCGGATCGCCGCCGCACACCCCAGCCCGCCGGACGGTGCGGTGGTGGTGGAGCCGGTCGACAGCGCTGTGCAGCAGGCGACCGCCGCGCACCCGGCGGGCACGACGTTCTGGCTCGCGCCCGGCACCCACACGCTGGGCGACGACGAGTTCGGCCAGGTGATGCCGAAGAACGGCAACGTCTACCTCGGCGCCCCGGGCGCGGTGCTCGACGGCCGCGACGTCAACCGCTACGCCTTCACCGGCGAAGCCACTGGCGTCGTGCTGCGGAACCTGGCGGTGCGGAACTTCGCCGCCCCACGCGACGAGGGCGTGGTGAACCACGACTCGGGCGACGGCTGGCTGATCGAGCACAACACGGTCGAGGACAACCGCGGTGCCGCGTTGATGGCGGGAAACGACCAGGTCGTGCGCGGGAACTGCCTGCGGAACAACGGCCAGTACGGCATGAACGCCTACAAACGTGGCGGTCTGCGGGGCCTCCTGGTCGAGGGCAACGAGATCACCGGCAACAACACGGACGACTGGGAGAACCAGACGCCGGGCTGCGGCTGCACCGGGGGCGTGAAGTTCTGGGCCGTCGACGGCGCCGACGTCCGCGACAACTGGGTCCACGACAACCGCGGCGCCGGCCTGTGGGCGGACACGAACAACAACGACTTCCTGATCGAACACAACCTGATCGAGAACAACGACGCCGAGGCGCTGTTCTACGAGACGAGCTACAACGCGGAGATCCGCGACAACGTCTTCCGGGGCAACACCCTCGTCCAGGGCAGGAGGTTCGCCGACCGGGGCGACGACTTCCCCGTTGGCACAGTCTACGTCTCGGAGTCGGGCGGCGAACCGAGGGTGCCCGCCCGCACCGACCTGTTGGACATCCACCACAACACCTTCGACGGGAACTGGTCCGGCATCACGCTGTGGGAGAACGCGGACCGCTTCTGCAACAGCCCGGCGAACACGTCCACCGGCCACTGCACCCGCCTGGTGGCGGAGGAACACCAGTGCTCCCAGCCAGCCATCGCCCAGAAACCGCTGCGTGACGACTGCCGATGGAAGACCCAGCGCGTGGACATCCACGACAACCGCTTCACCATCGACCCCGCGGCACTGAACTGCGACACGCTCTGCGGCCGCATGGCGGTGCTGTCGAACTGGGGCACGTACCCGGACTGGTCGCCGTACATGGGCAAGGCGGTGCAGCAGGCGATCACGTTCGAGCAGCAGAACAGGTGGCACCACAACACGTACGTGGGCCCGTGGACGTTCACCCCGTTCGACCGGTCGCGGGTGCTGCAGCCGGCGGAGTGGCAGGCGGAACCGTACAACCAGGACGTGTGCAGCGCCTTCACCCTCCTGCCGACGACCTGCTGACCCTCGCCCAGGGCCGGAGGCCACCCCCGAAATCCGCTGACACACTGGGGCCATGGCACCGGTGACCGAGTTCGAGCCCCGCCGCACCAGGCTGTTCGGGCTCGCCTACCGCCTGCTCGGGTCCGCCGCCGAGGCGGAGGACGTCGTGCAGGACGCGTACCTGCGCTGGGACAAGGCCGACCGCACCACGATCGACCACCCCGACGCGTGGCTGGCGAAGGTGGTCACGAACCTGTGCCTCAACCGCCTGACCGCCGCCCGCACCACCCGCGAACGCTATGTCGGCCAGTGGCTCCCCGAACCCGTGCCGACCGACCTCCTCGGCCCCCTCGAGACCGTCGAGCAGCGTGACTCCGTCTCGCTCGCCGTGCTCGTCCTGCTCGAACGCCTGACCCCCGCCGAGCGCGCCGTCTTCGTGCTCCGGGCGGCGTTCGGCTACGGGCACCGCGAGATCGCCGAGGTCATGGAACTGTCCGAAGCCAACTGCCGCCAGCTCTACCGGCGCGCGGCCCAGCACCTGGCCGACCACAAACCCCGTTTCCAGCCGTCACGAGAGGAGCGTGAACGGCTCGCCACCCGGTTCTTGGCGGCCGCCCAGAACGGCGATCTGCGTGCTCTGGAGGACCTGCTCGCCGACGACATCACGTCCTGGGCGGACAGTGACGGTCGCCACCCGATGGCACGCAACCCCGTCTCCGGCCGCGCCCGGGTCGCGCGTTACTTCGCGGGCGCGTGGCGGAAGGTGCCCGACGGCATGGCGTTCACGTTCGCCGAGGTCAACGGTGGTACGGCGATCGTCGTCACGGTCGGCGGCATGCCCATGGGCGTGGTCGCGATCGACGTCGACGGGGAGCGGATCGCCGCGGTCCGGATCATCGCGAACCCGGCGAAGCTGTCACACATCGGGAGCCTCGCCGGTTCCTGACGGCATGACACCGATTCTCGTCACCGGCGGCACGGGCACGCTCGGCCGTGCGGTGGTGGCCGAGCTGACCGCTCGCGGCCACGACGTGCGGGTGCTAAGCCGTCGCACCGGAACCGACCTGGTCACCGGCCGCGGCCTCGGCGAGGCCCTGCGCGGCGCGGACACCGTCCTGCACCTCGCCACCACGCTCCGCGGCCGCCGCGACGTCGTCGCCACCCGCAACCTCGTCGACGCCGCCCCGGACGTCGGGCACCTGCTGTTCGTCTCGATCGCCGGCATCGACCGGATCCCGCTCGGCTACTACCGGGGCAAGCTCGCCGCCGAGCGGCTCGTGGCGCAGCGCCCGCACACGGTCCTGCGCACGACCCAGTTCCACGACCTGATCCGCACCCTGCTGGCCGGTGCGGCGAAGCTGCCGATCATGCCCGTGCCCGCGGTACGGGCCCAGCCGATCGACGTCCGCGACGTCGCCACCCTTCTCGCCGACCTGGCGGCGGGCGCACCGCGGGGCCGGGTGCCCGACGTCGGCGGCCCCGAGACCAAGTCCCTCCGCGAGCTCGCGGACGACTACCTGCGTGCCGTCGGAGAGCGCTCTCCCATGGTCTCGTTGTCCTTTCCCGGCAAGGTCTTCCGCGGCTACCGCGAGGGCGCCCACCTCGTGCCCGGCAATCCGGCGGGCACCATCACGTTCACGGAGTACCTGGCATCATGATCCGCGCCGGACTGATCTTCCTCGCCGCGGCGCAGGGCGCCGCCGGACTCGTCCAACTGTTCGCGCCGAAGTTCTTCTACGACGACTTCCCCACCGCGGCCACCCCGTGGGTGTCGCTCCTCCCGCCGTACAACGAGCACCTGATGCGCGACGTCGGCGCGCTGACCCTCGCGTACGTGCTCGTGCTGACGGCCGCCGCGATCTGGCCGGAGCCGAAGCTGGTGCGCGTCGCACTGGCCGCGAACCTCGTGTTCACGGTGCCGCACTTCGTCTTCCACGCCACCCACCTCGACCACTACCCCACCGGCTCGGCCATCGCGCAGACCGCGCTGCTGGCGGTCGCCGTGCTGCTCCCGGCCGCGCTACTCGTGCTCACCGTGCGACGACCTGCACGTCCGGCGGACTGATCACGATGTGACGCTGGTCACGACACGCTCGGTGGGCCGCCAGGACACGCGCACGGCTGTGAGTTGTGCCGGAACGTGCGGAACCGTGGCGCGTCCACCCCCGCCCACTCGTGTTCGTGGGCGAACGGCTCGGAGTCGATGTCCTGGCGCCATGCCTGGAAAAGGGCGATGAGCTGGGCTTCCGTCGACTCCACGAACCCGTACGTCGCCTTTTCCAGCATTACCGTTACCGCCGTTCACCCGTTTCACCGGCCGGGAGCGAAGTCCGCCACCAACCCACAGTGGTCACTGGGCCATACCCCATCCACTGGGGTGTCAAACGTTCGCGCACAGTTCGTCACTCTGAGTGTCGGCCCGGCGCGGCCGCAGCGGACGAAGATGTAGTCGATCCGGCGGTCGAGGTCGGTCTGCCAGTGCTCGTCGACGATCGGGACGAGCGACGGCGCGAACGTCGGGCCGGGCTCGTCGCCGTGCGTGAGCTCCCACGCGTCGCGGTAGCTGACGCTCGTGCCGTCGAGCGCCTGGACGCCCCGCCAGAACCGGATGCTGTCGGCCTCCGGCACGGCGTCCATGTCACCGGCGACGATGACGTGCTGGCCGGTCCGCTCCACCAGTTCCTCGACGAAGCCCGCGGTGAGCACCGCCTGCCTGCCGCGCTCGTACTCGAGGTCGGTGGCCCACGACGGCTTGTGGTTGACGAGCAGCAGCGGCGTCTCGGTGTACGGCCAGTGGATGTCGGCGATCTGCGCGCTGGCGGGGAAGTCGGCCGTGCGCGGCCCGACCTGCAGGTCGAGTTCGCGCACCACGCCGATGGGCCAGCGGCTGGCGATGGAGATGCCGGAGCCGTCCGGCCCGCGCAGCGGGTGGTGGGTGACGTGGAAGCCGTCGCCGAGCACCTCGGTAACCTGGTCGTGGTCGTCGGTCGCGATCGCCTCCTGGAGCGTCACCACGTCCGGGTCGAGGCGCCGGAACCAGTCGGCGGCCGCCGGCAGGCGGCGTGGCCAGTCCCTGTGATGGCCAAGCAGGTTCTGTGTGACCATGCGCATGCATTCGAGTCTGGTCGGGGCCACCCCCGCCCGCATGACGGTGCGCATGAACGACCGCGACCGGGGTACGCCGTCGTGGCGGGAAAGGTGACGTGATGCGGGAGACGTTCCACGCCGAGCTGGCCGAACTGCGGGCACTGCTGGCGGACATGTGCGAACGAGCGGCGACCGCCATGCGTCTGGCGACGGACGCGCTGTTGACGGCCGACAAGGAGACCGCCGAGCGGGTGCTGGTGGACGACGCGGAACTGGACAGCCTGCGCGACCGGTGCGAGGAACGGGCGCAGCAGATGCTGGCGCTGCAGGCGCCGGTGGCGACCGACCTGCGCGTCGTGCTGTCCGCCATCTACTGCGCCGAGAAGGTCGAGCGCATGGGCGACCTGGCCGAGCACATCGCGAACACGGCCCACCGGGTCCACCCGAACCACGTCGTCCCACCCGACCTGCGCGACGCCTTCGACAGGATGGGCACGATCACGGCCGATATGGCCACCGCGCTGGAGTCCCACGTGAGCGACCCCAGCCCGGGTGCCTACGCCGAACTGGACGCCACCGACCGGTTGGTCGACGACCTGCACGCACAGGTCCTGGCCACCGTCACGGCGAACCCGTGCGCGTACGACGTCCCCACCGCGACGACGCTGGCCCTGGTGGCCCGTTTCTACGAACGCTACGCCGACCAGGTCGTCTCGGCCGCGAAGCGCGTCGAGTTCGTCAGCACCGGCACGACGCCGACGCATCCGACGAACTGAGGCCCGCTCGTTCCGTCCAATCGCGACACTGCCCGGGGCGACTACGCCACCCCGGGCGGTTAGTCAAGGCTGGATCCTCGTCGGCGATGCGCATAAGCTGCCGGGTAATCGATTACCGGAGGCGTTCGATGACGACTGCATCCGAGTGCTGCGCAGACGGCGGCTGCTGCGAGGAACCCGCGGGCCACTCCCGGCGCACCTTCCTCGCCATGGGCATGGCGGGCGTCGGCATGCTGGCCGCCCCCGCCGCCGCTGCCGCCGAACTGGGCCTCGATCCCGACGGCCTCATCGCCGTCCCCGCCGACAAGGACCTCGATCCCGCCGCCCTCACCCGCCGCGGCAGACCCACCGAGTACACCGGCCCCGCGCTCCAGCGCATCGGCATGCCCGTCGGCGGCGGCTGCAGCGGCCAGGTCTACCTCGCGGGCGACGGCAAGCTGTGGGCGTGGGACATCCTCAACCCCTCGACCTTCCCGCTCGGCGGCGCCACCCCCGGCGGCCCGCACTACGCGCGACCGCTCACCGCCACGTCCCCGTTCGCGCAGGGATTCTCCTTACACGTCAACGGGACGACGCGCACGCTCGACGCCGACGGCTTCGCCGACGTCCGCTTCGTCGGCCAGTACCCCATCGGCACGGTCACCTACCGCGACCCCGACTGCCCGGTCGTCGTCACCGCGGAAGCGTTCTCCCCCTTCATCCCGCTCGACACCGCCGACTCGACGATCCCCGCCACCACCGTCGGTTTCACCGTCCGCAACACGAGCAGCCGCGCGGTCGACGTCGAGTTCGTCGGCGCGTCCGAGAACCCCGTCTGCCTCACCGCCCGCGGCCAACAGCCCACCGAACTGCTCGCGGCCCCGTTCCCCGGCGGCGTCCAGTTCGCCGCCCGCGCGGGCGAGGAACCCGACAGCACCGACATCGTGTTCGAGGACTGGGAGTCCGGCGGTTTCGACGGCTGGACCGTCGAGGGCGACGCGTTCACCATCGCCACCCAGGCCGAACTGCCCGCGTACATGCGCCGCTTCGGCGACCTCCTCGTGCACGGCACCACGTTCGTGACCTCGCACAACTTCCGCCTGGCCGGCGACCCCGACGGCCGTCGGGGAGCGCTCTCCAGCCGCGAGTTCACCGTCGAACGCAGCCACGTCGCGGTCTCGCTCGGCGGCGGCAACCGGCCGGGCGAGACCGGCGTCGAGGTCGTGGTCGGCGACCAGGTCGTGGCGAGCGCGACCGGCCGCGACAGCGAGCCGATGGTCGCGGTCATGCTCGATGTCAGCGCTCACCGGGGAAAGATGGCACGCATCCGGATCGTCGATCGCGCGACCGGACCGTGGGCGCACGTCAACTGCGACGCGATCGTGTTCACCGACCGCCCGGACGTCGTCTTCGAGACCTGGGACTCCTTCGACGGCTGGACCGTCGAAGGCGACGCGTTCGGCGCCGGACCGGTCACGCCCGCCGACTGCCCGCCGGACTTCCGCCGCCCGTTCGGCGAGGTCAACGACCTGAACGCGGTCGACGGCCGGTTCGCGACGTCGTACAACTTCCGCGCCTCCGGCGACCCGGACGCCTACCAGGGCCGCCTCGTCAGCCGACCGTTCCAGGTGGACAGACGGTACGTGACGGCCTGGGTCGGTGGCGGCGCGCACCTCGGCCGTACGTGCGTGAACGTCGTGGTGGACGGCGAAACCGTCGCGAGTCTCACCGGCCGCGAGATCGAACCGCTGACCGCCATGTCGGTCGACGTCAGCCGCTGGCACGGACGGACCGCCCACATCGAGGTCGTCGACTCGATCGCCGCGGGTTGGGGGCACGTCAACGTCGGCCGGATCGTGTTCAGCGACCGGCCGGTCCGGTCGATCCCGATCGAGCGGCTTCCCGAGTTCGGCACGTTCGTCATCGCCGCGGCCGACGACCAGGCGCGCGTGTCGACCGACGGCGGCGCCGCCGCGACCATCACCGTGCCGTTGACCGTCCGGCCAGGACAGTCGCGGTCGGCGCGGTTCGTGCTGGCATGGCACTTTCCCACCCCGCAACCAACCGCGTTCGGCTGGCTGCGTGACGGACCCCGGCTGCGCCACCACTACGCGACACGGTTCCGCGACGCCCGCGCCGTCGCCGACCACACGCTGGCGCACCTCCCCCGGCTCGACGCGCAGACCCGTGAGTGGGTGCGCACCTGGTACACGGATTCCTCGCTGCCCCACTGGTTTCTGGAACGCACGCTCGCTCCGGCGTCCACATTGGCCACCAGCACGTGCTTCCGCTTCGACAACGGCCGCTTCTACGCCTGGGAGGGCATCTACTGCTGCGCGGGCACCTGCGGTCACGTGTGGAACTACGCCCAGACCGTCGCCCGTCTGTTCCCCGACCTCGAACGCGACACCCGCGAGCGCGTCGACCTGGGCATCGCACTGCGCCCCAACGGTGAGATCGGCAACCGCGGCGAAGCGGGCGAGGGCTGGTTCGCCGACGGCCAGTGCGGCACCGTCCTGCGTGTCTACCGCGAACACCAGATGTCGCCGGACACCGCTTTCCTGCGCCGCGTCTGGCCGTCCGTCCAGAAGGCCCTGGAGTGGGTGATCACGCAGGACGGCGACGCCGACGGCATCCTCGAGGGCGGCCAGTGGAACACGCTCGACGCACAGTGGTGGGGTGAGATCCCCTGGATCAGCGGCCTGTACGTGGCTGCCCTGCACGCGGGTGCCGCCATGGCGCAGGAGATGGGCGACCCGGAGTCGGCGGCCCGGTACACACGGCTCGCCCACCGCGGCTCCTCGTATCTGGAGAGCGCTCTCTGGAGCGACGAGTACGGGTACTTCTTCCAGCGCGTCGACCCCGCGCACCCGACCGCGCCGAACTCCAACCGCGGCTGCCACATCGACCAGCTCTACGCGCAGACCTACGCCGACCAGCTCGGACTGCCTCGCGTGTTCCCCGCCGACAAGGCCAGGACCGCGTTGGAGAGCGTTTTCCGAAACAACTTCGTACCGGACGCGGCGTCGTACCGGCCGCCGGGCATCCCGGACCCGCGCGTGTACGCGATGCCGGGCGAGGCGGGCACGCTGATGTGCACGTGGCCGCACGGCGGGTCGACCGAAGCGGGCGCGGGTGGGGTCGTCGGGTACTTCAACGAGGTGTGGACCGGGCAGGAGTACCAGTTCGCGGCCGGCCTGGTGAGCGCGGGCATGGTGGCGGAGGGCCTGGCCGTGACGCGGGCGGTGCACGACCGGCACCACGCCGCGAAACGCAACCCGTACAACGAGATCGAGTGCAGCGACCACTACGCGCGGGCGATGATGAGCCACGGCGTGTACCTCGCGGTCTGCGGCTACGAGTACCACGGCCCACGGGGTCACCTCGGGTTCGCGCCGAAGATCAAGCCGGACGACTTCCGCGCGGCGTTCACAGCGGCCGAAGGGTGGGGCCTGTACCGGCAGAAGCGGCACGGCGGCAGGCAGACCTGTGAGATCGAGGTGCGGTACGGCAAGGTCCGCCTGTCGACGCTGGCGTTCGAGGTGGACGGCCGGGTCCGCACCGTGACCGTGCGGGGAGAGCGCTCTCCGTTCCAGCAGACGGGCTCCCGGGTGCTGGTCACGCTGCCGACCGCGACGACCGTGCGAGCCGGCGCCGCCCTCACCGTCGACCTTGTGGGGTAATCGATTACATGGCCATCTTCGTCCCGGTGAGCGGTTTCCTGGGTGCCGGGAAGACCACGACCCTCCTGGCGGCCGCACGGGAGCTGCGTGCCCGCGGCCACCGGCCCGCGATCGTCACCAACGACCAGGGGTGCGACCTGGTGGACACGCGACTGGCGCGAACCCTGACGGACGCGGTGGGCGAGGTGCTCGACGGGTGTTTCTGTTGCCGTTTCGGCGATCTCGCCGAGGTGACGACGACGCTCGTCGAGGCGGGCGCGGACGTCGTGCTGGCCGAGGCGGTGGGCAGCTGCACCGACCTGCGCGCGACCGTGGTGCGCCCGCTGCGGGCCTACCACGGCGACACGCTGACGGTGGCGCCACTGACGACGGTCGTGGATCCCGTGCGGTACCGGGCTTTCGCGCGGGCGTGGGCCGCCGGCCTCGACGACGACGCGGCCTACCTGTACGCACACCAACTGGCGGAGGCCGACGTCCTGGCGCTGAACAAGGTGGACCTGGTGGGCGCGGACGTCCCGGCACTGGTGTCGGACCTGACCCGGCGCAACCCGTCGGCGCTGGTGATCCCGTACTCGGCGCGATCGGGTTCGGTAACCGCTCTCCTGGACCGCTGGCTGGCGGGTGGCGCCGAGGACCGCCCGGACGAGGAGTTGGACTACGACCGGTACGCGGCCGCCGAGGCGGCGCTGGCGTGGCTCAACCAGGAGGTCGCGGTGACCGGTCCGCTCGCCCCGGGCCGGTGGGCGCGGGTGGCGCTCGCGTCCCTGTCCCGCGCGGCGGCGGGCACGTTGGTGGGCCACGCGAAAGTCAGCGTCGAGACCGAGGCGGGCATGGCGAAGGGCAGCGTGACGTCGGGAGGCGCGGCCCCGACCCTCGACCTACCGGGTCCGCCGACGGCGGCGAACGCGCGGGCGGTGTTCAACCTGCGGGTGGCGTGGCCACCAGCGACGCTGGACGCGGCGTGCGCGGAGGCGGTCCGGGCAGCGGACGCAGCCTGCGGCACGACGAGCACGACGGTCGGCGCGCCCGCGGCGTTCCAGCCGTCGTACCCGAAGCCGGTGCACCGGCTCACGCGAGACTGACGGATCGGCACGGTGTCCCACGCCGGAGCGAGTGACGCTCGAAAACCCGAGCCCCAGGACAGTTGCGCAGGCATCCCCCACCCGAACCCGGGGGGCCACCCCGACGCCAATTCTACCGGCGGACACCGACAACACGGCCGCTGACGATCTTGCCTGTGGACAACTCGCCGATCGCAGGCAGTTGCTCAAGTAGTGCCCGCGGGTACGCGGCACATGACCGGACGTCCGGCACCCGGCAAAACCGCCGAACCGCGAAAACGCCGCCATCGCAGGCCCCACCCGATCCCGGGGGCCACCCGCCTTGCCAGCCTACCAGCGGGGGGCGACAGACCCGGGGTTGTCGATCTTGGCTGTGGACAACCCGGCGAGCTGTGGACAACCACGAAACACGACACGCCGACACAACATATGGGTGCTGTTCTCGATCAAGACCCTATGTATAGTGATCGCGAGCTGGTTCGGCCATCGCGCCATGGTGGTCGTCGCAAGAGGGAACCCGGTGGGAGTCCGGGACTGCCCCGCAGCGGTGAACGGGAACGAACGCCGTCACGAAGCACTGGACGTGAGTCCGGGAAGCGACGGTCAGTAGGCGTCTGCCCGTAAGTCCGAAGACCTGCCCGCTCCCCCGGCCACACCCGTGGCCGGGTGCAGTCCGCTTGCCCCGAGGGAGGGCGTGCGGGGACAACCCCCAACGGTCGGGGTTCTCTCGCGCGCCCGAAAAGCGAGGAGAACACGTGACCGCCATCCAGGACACCATGCGTGTCCGGAAACGCAGTGGGGAAACCGAACCGGTCGACGTCGACAAGATCGTCCGCGCGGTCGCGCGCTGTGCCACCGGACTCCCGGCGGTGGCGCCGCAACGCGTAGCCACGAAGACGATCAACGGGCTCTACGACGGCGCCACCACGGAAGAACTCGACCGACTGTCCATCCAGACCGCCGCCGAGCTGGTCGCCGAGGAGCCCGAGTACTCCAAGCTCGCGGCGCGCCTGCTCGCCACCTACGTCGACAAGGAGGTCCGCGGCCACGGCATCCACTCGTTCAGCCAGTCGATCAGCGTCGCCCACTCCCACGGCCTGATCGGCGACGACACCGCCAGGTTCGTCGCCACGCACGCGCGCAAGCTCGACGACGCCATCGACCACGACGCCGACCGGCGGTTCGAGTACTTCGGGCTGCGCACCGTCCACGACCGCTACCTGCTGCGCCACCCCAACAGCCGCACCGTGCTCGAACGGCCGCAGTACTGGCTCCTTCGCGTCGCGTGTGGACTGTCGCACACGCCGGCCGAGGCGATCCGGTTCTACCGGCTCATGTCGAGCCTGTCGTACCTGCCCGGCTCGCCGACGCTGTTCAACTCCGGCACCCGGCACACACAGATGTCCTCCTGCTACCTGCTGGACTCGCCGCGCGACGAGCTCGAGTCGATCTACGAGCGGTACGCGCAGGTCGCCCGGCTGTCGAAGTTCGCGGGCGGCATCGGCATCCAGTGGTCACGCGTCCGCTCGCGTGGCGCGCTGATCCGCGGCACCAACGGCCACTCCAACGGCATCGTCCCCTGGCTGCGCACGCTCGACTCGTCCGTCGCCGCGGTCAACCAGGGCGGCCGTCGCAAGGGCGCGGCCTGCGTCTACCTCGAGACGTGGCACCCGGACATCGAGGAGTTCCTGGAGCTGCGGGACAACACCGGCGAGGACGCGCGCCGCACGCACAACCTCAACCTCGCCAACTGGATCCCGGACGAGTTCATGCGCCGGGTCGAGACCGACGCCGAGTGGTCGCTGTTCGACCCGGACGAGCTGCCCGAGCTGCCGGACCTGTGGGGCGAGGCGTTCGACGAGGCGTACCGCGCCGCCGAGCAGGCGGGCCGGGCCGTCCGCACGGTCAGGGCGCGCGACCTGTACGCGAAGATGATGCGCACGCTCGCCCAGACCGGCAACGGCTGGATGACGTTCAAGGACACCGCGAACCGCACCTGCAACCAGACCGCCGAGCCCGGCAACGTCGTGCACCTGTCCAACCTGTGCACCGAGATCCTCGAGGTCACGTCCGACGACGAGACCGCGGTGTGCAACCTGGGGTCGGTCAACCTCGGCGCGCACGTGGCGGACGGCGAGATCGACTGGGCGCGGCTGCGGGACACCGTGCGCACCGCGGTCACGTTCCTCGACCGCGTGATCGACATCAACTACTACCCCACCGAGGAAGCCGCGCGCGGCAACCCGCGGTGGCGACCCGTCGGGCTCGGCGTGATGGGTCTGCAGGACGTGTTCTTCGCGCTGCGCCTTCCGTTCGACAGCGACGAGGCGCGCACGCTGTCGACACGGCTCGCCGAGGAGGTCTACCTCACCGCGCTGGAGACGTCCGCCGACCTGGCCGCGTCCGCCGGCGCGCATCCCGCGTACGCGCAGACCCGCGCCGCGCGCGGCGACCTGCAGCCGGATCTGTGGGGCATCACGCCGAAGCAGTCCGACCGGTGGGCCGCACTGCGGGAGAAGGTCGCCGAGCACGGCCTGCGCAACTCACTGCTGGTGGCGATCGCGCCGACCGCCACGATCGCGTCGATCGCGGGCTGTTTCGAGTGCATCGAGCCGCAGGTGTCCAACGTGTTCAAGCGCGAGACGTTGTCCGGCGAGTTCCTGCAGGTCAACTCGTACCTGGTGGCAGAACTGAAAAAGCACGGACTGTGGACGGCGGCCACTCGCGACCAGCTCAAGCGCGACGACGGCTCGGTGCGGGGGCTGGCGGGGCTGCCCGCGGACGCGAAGCGGCTGTTCCGCACCGCGTGGGAACTGCCGCAGCGCGCGCTGATCGACCTCGCCGCCGCACGTGGTCCCTACATCGACCAGAGCCAGTCGCTGAACCTGTTCGTCGCGTCGCCCACCATCGGGAAGCTGTCGTCGATGTACCGGTACGCGTGGGCGAGCGGCCTGAAGACCACGTACTACCTGCGGTCGCGCCCGGCGACCCGCATCCAGCAGGCGACCGTCAGCACCGCGGTCCCCGCGGACGCGGTCGCCTGCTCCCTGGAGAACCCCGAGTCCTGTGAGGCATGCCAGTGACCACGCTCGAGAACACCGCCCGCAAGCAGGTGCTGCTCGACCCCGGCATGGACCTGACGCTGCGTCCGATGCGCTACCCGCTGTTCTACGAACGCTTCCGGGACGCCATCAGGAACACGTGGACGGTCGAGGAGGTCGACCTGCACTCCGACCTCGCCGACCTGACCAAGCTGACCGACGCCGAACGGCACCTGGTCAACCGGCTCGTCGCGTTCTTCGCCACCGGCGACACGATCGTCGCGAACAACCTGGTGCTGAACCTGTACGAGCACGTCAACGCACCCGAGGCGAGGCTCTACCTGTCACGCCAGCTGTTCGAGGAGGCCGTGCACGTCCAGTTCTACCTGACGCTGCTCGACACCTACCTGCCCGACGAGCAGGAACGAGCGGCCGCGTTCGCGGCGGTGGAGAACATCCCGTCCATCCGGGACAAGGCCGAGTTCTGCTTCAGGTGGATCGACTCGATCGAGCACCTGAACCGGCTCGAGACCCGGGCGGACCGGCGGGCGTTCCTGCTGAACCTGATCTGCTTCGCGGCGTGCATCGAGGGACTGTTCTTCTACGGTGCCTTCGCCTACGTGTACTTCCTCCGTTCCCGTGGTCTGCTCAACGGCCTCGCCTCGGGCACCAACTGGGTGTTCCGCGACGAGTCCATGCACATGGCGTTCGCGTTCGACGTCGTCGACACGGTGCGCCGCGAGGAGCCGGACCTGTTCGACGACGAGCTGCACGCGCAGGTGCGGCAGATGCTCCGCGAGGCCGTCGACGCGGAGGCCCAGTTCGCGGAGGACCTGCTCACCGGCGGCGTCGCCGGGCTCACCACGTCCGACATGCGTGAGTACCTGCAGCACGTCGCCGACCGCAGGCTCGCCGCACTCGGTCTCGAACCGGAGTACGGGTCGAGGAACCCGTTCGCCTTCATGGAGCTGCAGGACGTCCAGGAACTGTCGAACTTCTTCGAACGCCGCGTGTCCGCCTACCAGGTGGCGGTGACCGGCACCGTCACCTTCGACGAGGACTTCTGATCCGGTGGGAGCGTCCCCGATCGTGTGGGTTCCACCACACACGTGCGCTCCGGCGCTCAGGTGTTCTTGGATGACCCCATGGCTCTCCTGCTGCGTGATGTGACGGTCGGGTTCACCGGACGGCGCGCCGACGTGCGCGTGGAGGGGCGCCGGGTGGTCGCGGTCGAACCACCCGGTCTGCCCGTCGACGGCGCGCAGGTCGTCGACGGCGCAGGCGGCACCCTGCTGCCCGGCCTGGTCGACGCACACGCACACCTGTTGCAGTGGGCCAGCTCCCGGCAACGCGTCTCCCTCGCCGACGCCACGTCGGCGGCGCACGCGGCGGACCTGATCGCGGCCGCCGGCGCGGCGCCCGGCGAACTGCTGCAGGGCGCGGGCTTCCACGCCGCGCTCTGGCCCGACCGTCCACACAAGACGCTCCTGGACCGCGTGCTCCCGGACCAGCCGGTCGCCCTGTTCAGCAACGACCTGCACACCCTGTGGCTCAGCTCCGCCGCCATGCGCCTGGCGAACGTCGACCACCCGACCGGCGTGTTCATCGAGGACCAGTGCATGGCGCTCACCGCCGCGCTGCCCACGCCCTCGACGGACGTCACCGACCGCTGGGTGCTCGCCGCCACCGAGGCGGCCGCGGCACGCGGCGTCACCACGATCGCCGACTACGAGTACTCCGACACGGTCGCCGACTGGCGGCGTCGAAGCACCCCGGCGACACGGATCCGGTGCGTCATCGCCAAGTTCCTGCTCGACGAGACCATCGAACGCGGTCTGCGGACCGGCGACCAGGTCGGTGACCGGCTCACGGTCGGCCCGCTGAAGATCTTCATGGACGGCTCGCTCAACACCCGCACCGCCTACTGCCACGACCACTACCCGGACGGCGGCCACCACGGCGAGCTTCTCGAACCTCTCGACCAGCTCCTCCCTGTTCTCCGCAAGGCCGTCGACAACGGCATCGGCCTCGCCCTGCATGCGATCGGCGACCGCGCCAACGCCCTCGCGCTCGACGCGTTCGAGCGGCTCGGCGTCGGTGGCCGCATCGAGCACGCCCAGCTCCTCGCCCCGGCCGACGTGCCGAGGTTCGCCGCGCTGGGCGTGGTCGCCGGCGTGCAACCAGCGCACCAGCCCGACGACCGCGACGCCGCCGACCGCCACTGGCCGGGTCGCACCGACCGCGCCTACGCCTTCGGGTCCCTGCACCGTGCGGGCGCCACGCTCGAGTTCGGCTCCGACGCGCCGGTCGCGCCGCTCGACCCGTGGGACGCCATCGCTTCCGCGGTCACCCGCACCGACGACGACCGGCCCGGTTGGCACCCCGAGCAGTGCCTGCCGCTCGAGGTCGCGGTCGCGGCAGGCACGGGCGGACGCGGCACCACCGTGGCGGTGGGCGACCCGGCCGACCTGGTGCTGGCCGGCCGGGACCTCGCCGCCCTACCCCCGGACGAGCTCCGAGACCTCCCGGTCCTGGCCACCGTCGTCGACGGCGCGTGCACGCACCGGGCGTGACACCAGCACCAGCAGCCCCGCCGCGAGCAGCGCGACGATGCCCGCGATCGGCGGCAGCGCGCGGATGCCGACCGTGCTGATCACCACACCGCCGAACACGCCGGACAGCCCCACGCCGAGATAGATCGCGGACGCGTTCAGCGACAGCACCAACCCGCTGTTCGCCGGTGCGAGCCCGATGAGGAAGTTCTGCGCGGGCGGGTTGTACGCCCACGTGAACATGCCCCACAGGAACATCACGACGGCCGCCGAGGGCACGGTGGTCGCGGTGAACGGCAACGTCCCGAGCAGCGCCACCGCGACCCCCAGCGACACGTACAGCGGCGGCATGCTCCCGAACCGGTCGGCCGCACGGCCACCGAGCGAGTTGCCGACGCTCGCCCCGATTCCGTAGCCGAGCAGCAGGAAGCTCACCACGCTGCCGTGCGCACCGGCGGTCTCCGACAGAAACGGCGCCACGTACGTGAACGCCGCCATCGCCGACAGCACACCGAGCACCGTCACCCCGAGCATGCGCCGCACCCGGGGGTCGCGTGCCACCGCGAACCGTTCCCGCAACCCGACCGCGGGCGGGGCCTCGACGGTCGGCACCCCGAGCCGGACCGCGACCGCACCGGCCACCGACACGGCCGCCACGAGCGCGAACACCCCGTGGTAGCCGAGCGGAGCGCTCAGCAGGTTGCCCGCGGGCACCCCGATGACCAGCGCGAACGTGAGCCCACCGAACACCATCGCGACCGCCCGGCCACGCCGTTCCGGCGGGTTCAGCACGGTGGCGACCACGGTCGCCGCCGGCGTGTACACCGCGGCGCCGAGTGCCGCGACGACACGGGTGCCGAGCAGCAGCTCGTAGGTCGGCGCGATCACCGCGAGCGCGTTGCCGACGGCGCTGACCAGCAGCGCGATCACCAGCAGCCGACGCCGTTCCCACCGGCCGGTGAACGCGGCCAGCAGCGGTGACGCGATGGCGTAGGCGATCGCGAACACCGTGCCGAGCTGTCCCGCGGTGGCCACCGAGACGTCCAGTTCGTGACTGACCTCCGGCAACACCCCCGAGACGATGTACCCACTGGTGCCGATGGCGAAGGCGCCGAGCGCGAGCAGGTAAGTACGTGGCGACATGTCTCTCCCCGTGGTCTCCCTAAGTACGATCGACACCGTACTACGACAATCGTCAAACTACGATGCCTCTCGTACTATGGAGTCATGACGGAGACGCCCACGCACCCGGCGCGATCAGACATCCGGATCGAGTCGGTGCTGCACGCGCTCGCCGACCCGGTCCGCCTGCGGATCGTGCGCGAACTCGCCCGCATCGGCTGCGACGGCGTCGCGTGCGGCGCCATCGACCTGCCGGTCACCAAGTCGACCCGCACCCACCACCTGCGGATCCTGCGCGAAGCCGGCGTGATCAACGTCCGCCCGCTGGGCACCTCCCGGATCACCACACTGCGCCGCGACGACCTCGACGCCCTGTTCCCCGGCATGCTCGACGGCATCCTCGCCGCCCCACGCTGACCTCAGGCCGCGACGAACCCCGCGTCGTTCACCGACGCCAGGCGGCGCGGGACATCCACGCGACGCCGTCCCTGAGCCCCGGCTGCCGCTCGAACTGCTGGAAGTCCGCGCGTGAAGCGAACTTCCGCCGGTCATCCCGGCTTTCCGGCGAGAACGGCACCCCGGTCGACATCGCACGCACGCCCACCGCGACTGCCTCCCCCAGCAGTCCGACGCCGATCGACAGCGCCAGCGGACGCGCGTCGGGGTGCGCACCAGCCCGCGCAGCCAGAAAACCCAGGCCACCGTTGACGACCAGCGACACCGTCCACACGAGATACGTCCGCACGGGATAGCGCTGCCACAACGCACCGTCCCTGACCATCAGTCGCACGGTCGCACCACGCCACACCCCGAACGCCAGCCCGGCCAGCGACGTCCCCGCCAGCCAGACGACGTCGACGCCCGTCACGTACGGAACCTTCGCCAGGCCGTAGCCACCCGCGGCGAGCAGCACGACCGGCGTGCCGAACAGGTCCCGGGCGTTCAATGGCTCACCGATCGTGCGACGCACGATCGTGTACCCCACCGCGACGATGACGAGTCCGACCACGACGAGCGTGTGCATTGCCCCTCCTTTTTAGCACGACTGTGCCAAGTAAATTAGCAAGACTGTGCTATAAAGGCAACGTGCCGAAGATCGTGGACCCGGACGAACGCAGGCGACTGGTCGCGGAAGCGATCTTCACCATCGTGGTGCGCGACGGGCTCGCGCACGCCTCGCTGCGCAACATCGCCGAGGAGGCCGGCCTCGCCGTCGGCTCGGTGCGGCACTACTTCACGAACAGCGAGGAGATGATCCAGTTCGCGCTCCGCGCACTGGTCGACCGGATCGGCGCCCGGATCCTCGCCCACGCCGAACTGGCCATCGCCGAGTCCGACCGGGAGAAACGCCGCGCCCGCACGACCGACCTGCTCGGCGAGCTCCTCCCCCTCGACGAGACCCGGTACACGGAAAGCGCCGTCTGGCTGGCCTTCGCCACGCAGGCCCGCACCACCCCGAAGCTGCGCCCGCACGTCCGCGACCTGTACGACGGCACGCGGCGGCTCGTCGGGAAGGTCCTCACCAGGTCGCGTGACCTGGGCGGCCTCGCGGACCACGTGGACATCGAGGTGGAGACCGAACGCCTCACCGCGTTGCTCGACGGGTTGATGACGAACGGTGTCATCCAGCCCGATCGGATGACACCCGATCTCATGCGCACCGTTCTCGATGCTCACCTGGACAGCATCGCGAAGATTTGACGTACTGGTGACATGCCGCAGCAATGGCTCGTCGGTCACCTGCGGGCCATGGCCGCGAAGTACCGCACGCCGACCCCGGAGGAACGTGCCGAGGCCGTCGCCGTCCTGCACGCCGCGCTGACCCGCGACACACCCCGCCAGGACGGTCTCCCCCTGCGGACGTCACCCGCGACCGACGACCACGGCGACCCGTTCACGCTGCTCACCGACACCGCGTACGGGTGGGGCAGCGTCCTGCTGCGCGCATCCTCCGACCTGCTGATCGAGGTCCCGCATCCCGGCTCCGACCGCCTCACCGCGCGCCTCGGCCTCGAACTGTTCCACGCCATCCCGACCGCCACGCTGCTCGTCGCGGGCGCCCACCGCGACCAGGCCGACGTGGCACACCGCACCGACTCGCTGTTCCACGCGTTCGCGCAAGCGCTTGCGCTACCGGAGCTCCAGCTCCACGGCTTCGCCGCCGCGACCGCACCCGGCATCGACGCCGTCGTCTCCTCGGGCGCGGGCGAGCAGGGCGAGCTGCACGGGCAGGTCGAGCAAGCCCTGGTCCAGCGGGGATTCCGGGTCGGTCATCACGAACGGCTCGCGGGGCGCACGAACGCACAGGGCATCGCCGCGGCGGCGGACGGCAGGACGTTCCTACACCTGGAGCTCGCGCCGGTCCTCCGCGACCGGCGCTGCGGTCACGTCGTCGAGGCCGTCTCCGGAGCCGTCGCGGACACGGGGCACCAGCAGCGTGACCAGCACCCCGACCGCGGCCGCACCCGCGGCGATCAGGAACGCGACACGGAAACCGGTGAGCGACGGCACGGTCAGCGACCCCACCGTGACCGTCATGTGCGCCAGCAGTGTCGCCACCACCGCGCTGGACACCGACGTGCCGACGGACCGGGCCAGTGAGTTCAACCCGTTCGCCGACGCGGTCTCCCGCAGGGGCACCGAACCCATGATCAGGCCGGGCATCGCCGCGTACGCGATGCCGACGCCGGAGCTGACGACGATGCCGGCCACCATGATCTCGAACGCGCTGTGCAGCAACAGGGTCGAGAGCAGGTAGCCGATGGCGATGATCGACGTGCCGACGACCAGCGACGTGCGCGGGCCGTGCCTGCGCGTGATCCGCGCCGACACCGGCGACAACGCCATCATCACCAGGCCGCCCGGCGCCATCCACAGGCCGGCGGCGGCCATCGACTGCCCGAGGCCGTAGCCGGTGGCCGCGGGCGCCTGCAGCAGCTGCGGCAGCACCAGCGACATGCTGTACATCGAGAAACCGACCAGCACCGACGCGAGGTTCGTGAACAGGACCGGCCGCCGCGCCGACACCCGCAGGTCGACCAGCGGGTGGCGAACGCGCAACTGGTGGACACCCCAGACGGCGAGCACGACGACCGCCGCGGCGAACAGGCCCAGCGTGGTCGCCGAGCCCCAGCCCCACGTCCCGCCCTTGGTGATCGCCAGCAGCAGGCACACCAGCCCCGCCCCGAGCCCCAGCGCGCCGAGCACGTCGAACCGCCCGGACGCGCGGACGGACGAACCGGGCACGACCGTCCACAACAAGGTCAGGCAGACGGCGGCGAGTGCGGCGGACAGCCAGAACAGCACCCGCCACGACGAGGACTCCGCGACGACCGCGGACAGCGGCAACCCGATCGCGCCGCCGACCCCGAGGGTCGCGCTCATCGTCGCGATGGCGGTACCGACGCGTTCCGCGGGGAGAATGTCCCGCATGATGCTGATGCCCAGCGGGATGACACCCATCGCGCAGCCCTGCAGCCCACGGCCGACGACCATCGGGACGAGCGAGCTCGCGAGCGCGGCGACCACGGACCCGGCGACGAGCACGGCGACGCTGACGAGCAGCACGCGACGCTTGCCGTAGAGGTCGCCGAGGCGCCCGCTGACCGGCATGATCACCGCGGCGGCGAGCAACGTGACGGTGATGACCCAGGACGCGCCGGACGCGTCAGTGCGCAGGATCGCGGGCAGGCTCGGGATCAGCGGGATGACGAGGGTCTGCATGAACGACGCGACGAGACCACAGCTCGCCAGCACAGCGACGACGATCCCAGGGCGCACATGTGTACGGTACACATCCGACCATCGAGGACTGGACGATGCGAGGTAGAGAACACCTCCTTGACGCGATCGAACGCGAGCTGACGCTGGTCAGCCGACACCAACTCGCCACGACGGCCAAGGGTGTGCTCGAACGGTCCGCCTACCTGATGCTGAGCCGCATCGACGCCACCGGCCCGATGACGGCCCGCGAACTGGCGACCGGTCTGCAACTGGAGATCTCCACGGTGACGCGCCAGGTCCACGCGATGCTCCGGGAGCGGCTGGTGGACCGGATACCCGACCCGGACGGCGGCGCGGCGCGGCGGCTGCGCATCACCACGACCGGCGCGACCCGCCTGGCGGCCGACCGCGAGCGCTACCGCACGGGCCTGGGCAAGGTGATCGCGGAGTGGGCGGATGCGGACTGCGCCGACCTCTACCGCCTGCTGCGCGCGTTGAACGAACGCATCGAAACCCTGCAGGGCACACCGTGGCCGCGCACGGACTAACGCCGCCGCGCCAGGGTCACGGCTCGCGCGACCGCCCGCGCCTCCTCGTCCGTCGGACGTAGCCGGTCGAGCGCCGCGACGAGCTTCTTCTCCTCGTAGACCAGGTGCGTTTCCAGCAACGCGGCCAGTGTGTCCAGCTCGCGCTCAGCGGTCTCGACATCCATCGTGGACACCGCTTTCAGCCGATCGAGCACCTCGGCGACCTGGCGATGATCACGACTCAGCTCGGTCAGCACCGGCCCCAGCTCCGGGAAATGCCTTGCGAGCACGGGAAATCCCTCGTCGTCCTCGGCCGAGTGGTGGGCCGTCAGGATCGAGCAGAACGTCAAGCAATGAGTCGCCAGGTCGACTCCCGCGTACGTCCCGTCACGAAGTTCGCCGAGCAGTTCCCTCAAACGTATGTGCGAATCAATGAGCTGGTTACCGAAAGCGGTCAGGCGGTCGTTCATCGCCGCCATCAGATCACAAAAGCGGCGGACGCTGTCGGACCGTTCGTGTTTACTCGATCGCATGTTCCTCAGCGTCACCACGACACACACCCCGGCGACGGACCTCGGGTACCTGCTGCACAAACACCCGGACCGCACGCAGCGGTTCGACGTGTCGACCGGCACCGCCCACGTCTTCTACCCGGAGGTGACGCCGGAACGCACCACCGCGTCGCTGTTACTGGAGATCGACCCGGTCGGCCTGGTCCGCAAGGGCGGCGACACGCTCGGCCAGTACGTGAACGACCGGCCGTACGCGGCGTCGTCGTTACTGGCGGTCGCGTTGGGAAAGGTGTTCGGCACGGCGATGCGCGGCCGCTGCGACGCCCGCCCCGAGCTCGCCGAGACTCGGATTCCCTTGGAGATCCGCCTTCCGGCGTGTCCCGGCGCGCTCGCGGAGCGGTTGTTCGCACCACTGGGCTGGACCGTCGACGCCACGCGCGTGCCGCTCGATCCGGCGTTCCCCGACTGGGGCGACAGCCCGTACGCGGACCTGCGCCTCACCGGCACGCTGCGGCTCGCGGACGCGCTGACCCAGCTGTACGTGCTGCTGCCCGTCCTCGACGACGCCAAGCACTACTGGGTCGCGGCGGACGAGGTGGACAAGTTGTTGCGAGCGGGCAGGAACTGGCTCGCGACACACCCTGACCGCGAGCTGATCACCGCCCGCTACCTCGCGCACAAACGGCGCTTCACCGTCGAAGCGCTCGCACGGCTGACCGAGCTGGACGACCGGCCCGCGGAGGACGCCGAGGAGCAGGAGCAGCCGGAGCGCGAGCCGTCGCTGGCGCAGCTGCGGCGGGAGGCGATCGTGGACGAGCTGCGTTCCCTCGGTGCGCGCCGCGTCGTCGACATGGGATGCGGTGAGGGGCGGCTGTTGCGCGAACTGGTCACGGAGCCGACCCTCACCGAGATCGTCGGTGTCGAGGTCGCCGCGCGCCCGCTGCGCACCGCGGCCCGCCGTGTCGACCGGTTCGCCGAGCGGCAGCGCGAGCGCGTCACCCTGCACCAGGGCTCGGTCACCTACGCCGACGCGCGGATCGAGGGGTTCGACGCGATTGTGCTGTCCGAAGTGGTCGAGCACGTCGACCCACCACGGCTGCCCGCGCTGGCGGCGACCGTCTTCGGATCGGCCAAGCCCCGGCACGTGCTCGTGACGACACCGAACGCCGAGTACAACGTGCGCTGGGAAACGTTGCCGGCAGGCCACTTCCGGCACGCGGACCACCGTTTCGAGTGGACGCGCGCCGAGATGGCCGCGTGGGCGGACGGCGTGTGCGCGGCACACGGCTACGACGTCCGGCTCGTTCCGGTCGGCCCGGTCGACCAGGAAGTCGGCGCGCCGACACAGCTCGCCGTGTTCACGAGGAGGTCGGCATGACTCGCACCATCGCCGTACCCGACCTGAGCCTCGTCGCGCTCGTCGGTGTCACCGGCTCCGGCAAGTCGACCTTCGCGCGCGACCACTTCGCGGCGACGCAGGTGCTGTCGTCGGACGCGTTCCGCGCGATGGTCGCCGACGACGAGAACGACCAGTCGGCGACCCACGACGCGTTCGACGCACTGCACTACGTGGCGGGCAAACGATTGCGGTCCGGGCGGATCACGGTCGTCGACGCCACGCACGTGCAGCGCGACGACCGCGCGAAGCTCGTCGCGCTCGCCCGCGACCACGACGTGCTGCCGGTCGCGATCGTGTTCGACGTACCGCTCGCCGTGCTCCGGGAGCGCAACCGCGGGCACCGCGATCTGCCCGACCACGTGATCCGCCGCCAGCACGAGGCGCTGCGGCGATCCGTGCGGCACCTGGCGAAGGAGGGGTTCCGCAAGGTTCACGTGCTGTCCCCGGACGAGGACGTGGCGATCGAGTACGAGAGGGCGTACAACGACAAGCGTGAGCTGACCGGGCCGTTCGACATCATCGGCGACGTACACGGCTGCCACTCCGAGCTGGTGACCCTGTTGACGCGGCTGGGATACGTGGTCAGCGCGGACGGCGCGTTCCACCCGGAGGGCCGCACCGCGGTGTTCGTCGGCGACCTCGTCGACCGGGGCCCCGACACCCCTGGCGTGCTGCGGTTGGTGATGGGCATGGTCGCGGCGGGTACCGCGCTCTGCGTGTCCGGCAACCACGAGAGCAAGCTCGTGCGCGCCCTCGACGGCCGCGACGTGCGCGTGTCCCACGGGCTGGCGGAGTCCCTGGCACAGCTGTCCGAGGAGACCGAGGAGTTCCGCAAGAACGCGCGGGAGTTCATGTACGGGCTCGTGAGCCACTACCGGCTGGACGGCGGGAAGCTCGTCGTGGCGCACGCCGGGCTCAAGGAGGAGTACCAGGGCCGCTCGTCCGGACGGGTGCGCTCGTTCTGCCTGTACGGCGAGACGACGGGCGAGACCGACGAGTACGGCCTTCCGGTGCGTTACCCGTGGGCGAACGACTATCGCGGCGCGGCCACCGTCGTGTACGGGCACACACCGGTGCCGAAGGCGGAGTGGATCAACAACACCATCTGCCTGGACACCGGCTGCGTGTTCGGCGGCACGCTGACCGCGCTGCGGTGGCCGTCGAAGGAGCTGGTGTCGGTGCCCGCCGAGCGCGTGCACTACGAGCCGGCCAAGCCGCTCGACGCACCCACGCGTGCACCGGACATGTTGCGGATCGACGACGTCCTCGGCACCCGGCACGTCGAGGCGCGTCTGATGGGCAGGCTCAAGGTGCGCGAGGAGAACGCGGCGGGCGCGCTCGAGGTGATGAGCCGGTTCGCGATCGCACCGCAGTGGTTGCCGTACCTGCCACCGACGATGGCGCCGTGCGCGACCTCCACTGTGGACGGAATGCTGGAGCATCCGCTCGAGGCGTTCGACGCCTACCGTGCCGACGGCGTACCCGAGGTCGTGTGCGAGGAGAAGCACATGGGATCACGGGCGGTCGTCGTGCTGTGCCGCGACGCCGCGGTCGGCGAGCGGCGGTTCGGTGCGCTCGACGGCGGAGCCGGTGCGGTCTACACACGAACGGGCCGTGCGTTCTTTCCCGAACCGACAGCGTTCCTGGACCGGTTACGCGCGGCCGCGACCGCGGCCGACCTGTGGTCCACCGTGGACAGCGACTGGGTGATCCTCGACGCGGAGTTGTTGCCGTGGTCGGCGAAGGCGGGCCAGTTGCTGCGACGGCAGTACGCGCCGGTGGGTGCGGCGGCGACGGCGGCGTTGCCGACGGCGGTGTCCGCACTGGAGCAGGCGTCGGCCCGGGGCGCGGACGTGGCGGACCTGTTGGCGCGCCAGCGGTCCCGGCTGTCGAACGCGCGGGCCTACGTCGAGGCGTACGGCCGGTACTGCTGGCCGGTCGACGGGCTGGACGGGGTGTCGCTGGCGCCGTTCACGGTGCTGGCCGCGGAAGGGCACGTGCACGCGACGCAGCCGCGGTCGTGGCACGTGGACGTCCTGGACCGGCTGGTGGCGGCAGATCCTGAGCTGTTACGCCGGACGCGGCGACTGACGGTGGACCTGTCGGACGAGACGTCGGTGGCGGCTGGTGTCGAGTGGTGGACGTCGCTGACGGACGCGGGCGGCGAGGGCATGGTGGTGAAGCCCGCCGACCCGTCCGTGGCCGGGAAGCTGGTGCAGCCGGGCGTGAAGTGCCGGGGCAGGGAGTACTTACGCATCATCTACGGCCCCGACTACACGGAGCCGGAGCACCTGCGGCGCTTGCGGCAGCGGGTGCTGGGCCGGAAGCGGTCGCTGGCGTTGCGTGAGTACGCATTGGGGATCGAGTCGTTGACGAGATTTGTGGAGGAGGAGCCGTTGTGGCGAGTGCATGAGCCCGTGTTCGCGGTGCTGGCACTGGAGTCGGAGCCGGTGGACCCACGCCTGTGATCGCAGCACCGGTCCAGGAGCTACGCCGATTCCGCGCCGGTACCAGCCCCGGAAGAGCACCAACCTCGGGGCGGTCCCGGGCCGTCGCGACGGTCTCGGCCGGGTGCTACGGGGTGACCATGCCCGCTTCGTAGGCGAAGATCGTCAGTTGGACCCGGTTGGTGATGTCGAGCTTCGCGAAGGTCCTGGTGATGTGGGTCTTCACGGTCGCCTCGCTGAGGAAGAGTTCGGCCGCGATGTCGGCGTTCGACTTTCCCTGGGCGACGGCGGTGACGACTTCGCGTTCGCGGTCCGAGAGGGTGGCCAGTCTGGTCACGGCACGCTGTCGGCGGGGGTTCGCCCGGGCCGCGACGAAGTGACCCACGAGTTTGCGGGTGGTGCCGGGTGACAGCATGACGTCACCCCTGGCGACGGTGCGGACGGCGTCGATGATCTCCTGCGGCGAGCCCTCCTTGAGGAGGAACCCGCTCGCGCCCGCGGCCAGGGCGTCGAACACGTACTCGTCGAGGTCGTAGGTGGTCAGCACCAGGACCTTGGGTGCGTCGGTGAGGGCGGTCACGGCTTTCGTGGCAGCCAGGCCGTCCATGCGCCGCATGCGGATGTCCATGATCACGACGTCGGGGGCCGTCGCGCGTACGCGGGTGACGGCCTCGTCCCCGTCGCTCGCCTCGCCGGCCACCTCGATGTCCGGGGCACTGCCCAGGATCATCGACAAGCCGGTACGCACGAGCGGGTCGTCGTCGACGAGCAGCACCCGCAGCTGAGTCACCGGGACATCGTAGGGTCACGTCGGTTGCCACGGGAGCCAGGCGCGTACCGCGAACGTCCCCTCGGGTGTCGGGCCTGCCGACACGGTGCCGCCCAGCGCGGTCACGCGTTCGGAGATGCCGGTGAGGCCGGTGCCGCTGCCCGGGTTCGGGGCGGCCGGGACCAGCGGGTTCACGACCTCCAGGGTCACGCCCCCGCCCGGGCCGCCGCGGACCGTCACGTCCGCGGGGGCGCCTGGGGCGTGGCGCAGGAGGTTGGTCAGTGACTCCTGCACGATCCGGTACACCGCCATGCCCAACGGTGCGGGGGTGCTTCCCGCCTGGTCGAGCAGCACGGTCAGGTTGACCGCCACGGCGGCTTTCCTGGTTTCCGCCACGAGTGCGGGGAGGTCCGTCAGTGTGGGTGCCGGGCCCGACGACAGCTGGAAGTCCCTGCCGTCGCGCAGCACGCCGATGACCTGGCGGAGGTCGTCCAGTGACTGCTTCGCGGTCGTGCGTACGGTGCGGGCGACCTCGCTCGTCGACGTCTGGTCGGTGACCTCCAGGGCGCCTGCCTGCAGCGACAGCAACGAGAGACGGTGGCCGAGCACGTCGTGCATCTCGTGGGCGATGCGCGAGCGCTCTTCCTGACGGGTCATCTCGTCCCGCAGCGCCGACTCGCGTAGTTCGCGCTGTCTGAGGTCCGCTCGCGTGCCTCGCAGGATGCCGACCGTGAGCGGGATCGCCGTCAGTACGGCCGCTGTCACCAGCACGCCGATCAGGTTGCCCGGCACCGTCGCCGGTACCCACGTGCCCGCGATCGTCACCTCGGGGTGCCAGCCGGCGTCGCGCCACACCGCCAAGGACGTCGCCGCGTAGGTGAGGGCACCGGCGAGCCAGAGCAGGCGGTCGCGGCGGGTGGCGGCCAGGGCCGCGAGTGCGACGAGCGCCGCCAGCGAGTCCGACGCCAGGAACGCGGGCACCAGTGCGATGCCGAGCACCAGCTCCGGTTTCTGGTGCCGCCAGCACAACATCACCGCCGCGCCGATGGCCGCGAGGAAGGAAAGGACAGTGAGGACAGTCGGGTGCAGGTTGCGGTCCGGTGGCACGTAGCCGTCGGCGCCGAACGCGTAGAAGCTGCTCACCACGCTGACCGCCACCGCGATCACGGTGATCACCACGCCGAGCACCCGCCGTCCCATGCGCAGAGCGTACGGACCACCTCGGCGCGTCCTCATCGACCGTTCCGATGAGATGGATTACATCGAAAGTCGTAACGCCTGACGGCCTGCGTACGACGCGATCACCGCGCCTTGATTGCTTGCATTCGCGGCATCACTTTTTCCCGAAAGGACCTTCCGTGACCCAGTACGCCCCGAACCCGCCGCAGCAGCCCACCGCGAGGCCGAGCAACGGCCTTGGCACCGCCGGATTCGTCGTCGGCCTCATCGGGCTCCTGTTCTCGTTCATCCCGCTGATCGGTGTCGTGGCCTGGCCGCTCGTGATCCTCGGGATCATCTTCTCCGCCGTCGGCATCAGCAAGGCCGCCAAGGGCCGCGCGACGAACAAGGGGCTCTCGATCGCCGGGCTCGTGGTGTCGATCGTCGGGCTCGTCATCTGCGTGCTGTGGGTGGCCGTGTGGAACAAGGCCGTCGACGACGTGCGGGAGGAGGCGAACCGCGAAGCCGTGATCGTGTACGAGGTGACCGGCGACGCGCCGTCCGCGGACATCACCTACTCGACCTACGGCGACGAGATGACCACCAACCAGGAGACCGTCACGAAGCTGCCGTGGCGCAAGGAGGTCACGACCACCGGCATCATCAAGGACGGTCAGCTGATCGTCTCGACCGGCGCCGACGGCGGCAGCGTGACCTGCAAGCTGACGGTCGACGGCGAGGTCGTGAAGACCGCGACCGCGTCCGGCGCGTTCGCGATGGCGACCTGCGACAGCATCTAGCCGTTCGAGGGGGCCTGCGGACCGCCGGCCCCCTCGAACACGGTTTCCAGCACCACGATCGTCTGCGTGCCACTGACGCCGTCGATCATGAAGAGCCTGCGCAGCACGTCCTGCAGTTCCTCGGTCGTGCCGGTCCGGACCTTCACCAGCAGGGCCGCGGACCCGGCGATGACGTGTGCCTCCTCCAACTCCGGCAGCTCCCGCAGTGCGGCGTGCGTCGCCTCCTCCCCCATCCAGGCGTTCGCCTCGACCAGGACGAACGCCAGCACCGGCCGTCCGACGGCGACGGGGTCGACGTCGATGGTGGTGCGGCGGATGACACCGCGCTCCCGCAGCTTGCGCACCCGTTCATGGGCGGCGCCCGCCGAGAGACCCGCCAGCTTCCCGAGCGTCGCGTACGACTGGGTGGCGTCCACACGGAGCGCGCTCAACAGAATCTGATCCAACTCATCCACTTGTTCACCATATCTCGTTCGGTAGAGTCGCGGTCATGTCGAACACCATCCCAGCCGAGTTCAAACTCGTCGACGAGCGGTTCGCCCGTCTCGACGGCGACTTCGTGGTCCAGCGGCTCCACACCGACGCCCGCAAGTCCGAGGGGCCGGTCTACTTCCCCGCCGGGCGCTACCTCGTGTGGAGCGACATCCCGAACGAGCGGCTGCTGCGGTGGGACGAGACGAGCGGCGCGGTCGGCGTGTTCCGCGAGAACACCGGCCACGCCAACGGGAACACGATCGACCGCCAGGGCAGGCTGATCACGTGCGAGCAGGGCGCCCGGCGCGTCACCCGCACCGAGCACGACGGCACGATCACCGTCCTCGCCACGCACTGGCACGGGAAACGGCTCAACAGCCCCAATGACGTCGTCGTCCGCGCGGACGACACGATCTGGTTCACCGACCCGAGCTACGGCATCGCCGACGACTACGAGGGTCACCGCGCCGAGAGCGAGATCGGCGCGTGCCACGTGTACCGCCTGGACCTCGACGGCACGGTCACCGCGGTGGCGACGGACTTCTGCCGCCCCAACGGCCTGGCGTTCTCCCCCGACGAGCGCAGGCTGTACGTGGTGGACACGCGCCAGGAACCCAGCCACATCAGGGTGTTCGACGTCCTCGACGACAACACGCTGGCCGGTGGCGAGATCTTCGCCGAGTGCGACTTCGGCCGGTTCGACGGCATCCGCCTCGACGACATGGGCCGCGTGTGGGCCGCCGCCTGGGACGGGGTGCACTGTTTCCACCCGGACGGCACGCTGCTCGGCAAGCTCCTGCTCCCCGAGCCGGTGTCGAACGTCGCGTTCGGCGGCGCGCGGCGCAACGACCTGTTCATCACGGCAGGCGGTTCCCTGTACAGCCTGAAGGTCACCTTCACAGGCGCGCGTTACTGACCCCGGGCACCCGGCCACGGCCCGGGCGGTTCCGCGGGCATCGCCTCGTCCGTCGTTTCCGTCCGGTAGAGCGTCATGCCGCGCGCCTGGTAGTTCGCGAGCGCCGCGGGCCCGTCGAGCGAGCAGGTGTGCACCCACACCCGCTCACCGGTCAGCTCCCATGCCCGCCGCAACGCGACGGTGAGCAGGTGACCGCCGATGCCCTGCCCCACGAACGCCGGGAGCAGACCGAAGTACACGATCTCGACCTCGCCACCGGCGGCGGCCAGTTCGACGTACCCGGCGGGAGTCCCGCGCCGGTAGGCGACCCAGGTCTCCACGCCGGGCCGCGACAGCCAGTCGTGCCACTGCTGCCACGTCCACCCGAGACGGTCGAGCCAGAACCAGTCACCGCCGACCGCCGTGTACAGGAAGCGGTTCAGCTCCGGGCTCACCACCTCGGCGCGGGTGACGGTGACCGGCGCCGGACGAGCCGCGTTCAGCTCGTCCGGGCCGCGCTGCTCCAGGTACCAGGTCGTGATCTCCATGCCCTGATCATGCAGGCATGGCTACAGCAGTGACAGGTCGACGGCGTCCGCCATCGCGCGGTAGCCGGCGTCGTTGGGGTGCAGGTGGTCACCGCTGTCGTAGGCGGGCAGCATGCGCAGCGGGTCCGCGGGATCGCGCAGCGCCCTGTCGAAGTCGATCACCGCGTCGAACTCGTGGCCGTGGCGGATGAAGTCGTTCACCGCCTGCCGCGTCGCCTCGAGGGTCTCGTCCCACACGCGCCAGCCCTTGAACGGCACGAGCGTGCCACCGATGACGCGGATGCCCCGGGCCTTGGCCTGCGCGATCACCTGCCGGTACGCGGAGATGATCATCGCGGGGTCGGTCTGGTGCGGGTCCTGCTGGATGTCGTTGATGCCCTCGAGGACGATCAGTGTGCGGACGTCGCCCTGGCTGAGCACGTCGTCGGCGAGCCGGGAGAGCGCGTTCCGGCCGAAGGCGCTGCCGGGGACGTCGAGCAGGAGCCGGTTGCCGCTGATGCCCGCGTTGAGCACACCGAGCCTGCCGCGGAGGCGGTCGGAGAGCAGGTCGGGCCAGCGGTTGTTGGCGCCCGTCGCGGAGCCGACGCCGTCGGTGATGGAGTCGCCGAGGATCGCGACGGAGCCGGGTGCCGTCGACAGGACGTCGACGCCGCTGACGTAGTGCCAGACGCCTGTCCGCTCGGTGAACGCGGCACCGGACTCCTGGTCGGCGAAGTCGCCGGTACGGGTGAAGAACGAGGTCTGCGCGGTGAACGCGTGGTAGGTGACGGGGCCGGACGGGGTCGGGGTGTAGGTGGTGACGAGCAGGTCGCTGTCGCGGGGCACGACGAGGTCGACCGGGTCGCTCAGCACCTCGGCGGCCGCGGGCACGACGACGTCGCGGTGGCCGCCGAACGTGACCGTGCGCATGGTGCCGGGTCTCGCGGCGGGCGAGGTGCCGGACTGGGCGACGGCGATTGTGACGTGGCCGAGGGTCAGCCGGGCTCTGCCGAAGGTGTTGGACAACCGCACGCGGGCCTTCGTGCCGCCGACGCTCGTGTGGACGACGTTGCGGATCGAGAAGTTCGGGTAGCCGTTCTCCGTGCCGGCGACGCCCGCGCCGGGGGACGCCGCCCAGGTCCCGACCCAGCCGCCGGGCGCGTGGCTCGCGGGTGGGGTGGACGTGGCCGTGCTCGAGGTGACCAGTGCCGCGGTGAGCACCGTTGCTCCGAAAACCAGTAACCGCCTCATGACGATCACCGTGGCTTCCTGGCGCGGGAGGCGGCAACCGCTGTCCGGGTGACGGGGATTCGTCACGGGGAGTGGCCTCCGGCCCCCGGTGTCCATTTTACGCGGCAGCACCGACGTTCCGGGGTCGGTTGTCCACAGGCGACGGCCGCCGGCCCCCGGAATCCACGCTACCGCAAGGGAACGACAGTTCCGGGTCTGTGGGCCGGGGTTGTCCACAGGTGCGGCGGTTGTCCACAACGGCGGCGTCGGCCGGGGATTTGTGTCAGTGGGCGCCGGTAGCATGGATTCCGGGGGCCGGAGGCCGAGCGGGCCCGGGCGCCCGCCGGACTAGGTTGGCGGGCATGACCACTGTCGCACTGCTCGGCACCGGGATCATGGGTTCCGGCATGGGCCGCAGCCTCGCCCGCGCCGGAGTTGACGTCACCGTCTGGAACCGTTCCGCCGACAAGGCCCGTGCGCTCGGGCTGCCCGTCGCCGAGGACGTCACGGCCGCCGTCCGGGACAAGGACGTCGTGGTCACCATGCTGTTCGACGCCGAGTCGGTCGCCACCGTCATGCGGACGGCGCTGCCCGCGCTGCGCCGCGACGCGGTGTGGCTGCAGACCAGCACCGTCGGGCTCGAGGAGACGGCCGAACTCGCGGACCTCGCCGCGCGGCACGGCATCACCTTCGTCGACGCCCCCGTGCTCGGCACCCGTCAGCCCGCCGAGAACGGGCAGCTCACCGTGCTCGCGGCCGGGCCGCCGGAAGCACGTGACCGGATCGCTCCGGTGCTCGACGCGATCAGCGCCAAGGTCGTGTGGGCCGGCGAGGAACCGGGCGGCGGGCACCGGCTGAAGCTCGTCGCCAACGCGTGGGTGCTGTCGATCACGGCGGCGACCGCGCAGAGCGTCGCACTGGCGGAAGGGCTGGGGCTCGACCCGCGCCAGTTCCTGGACCTCATCGCGGGCGGCCCACTCGACTCCGGGTACGCGCAGCTCAAGGGCAAGGCCATGCTGTCCGGCGACTTCACCCCCGCGTTCGCGCTGAGCGGCGCGACCAAGGACGCGGGCCTGATCCGGGCGGCCGCGGCCGACGCGGGCGTGGCGACGGACCTGGTCGCGGCCCTGGAGAAGCTGTTCGCGGCGGCCGGGGACCAGGACGACGACATGGCGGCGGTGGTCCGGGCGACCAGACCCGCTTGAGCGGCTGTGCGATCCTCTATCCGGGATGACCGAACTGCCCCACCGCGTCGGTACCCGGACCGCGACGTCCCTGGTGGCGGACGTGCTGTCGCGCGTTCCGGAGCTGACCGACGCCCTCGTCACGCTCATCGGCGAGCAGAACCCGGGTTACCGCCGCATGAAGGTCGTCCCGCCGCACGACCTCTGGCAGTCCTGCCACGACAACCTCACCCGCGTGCTGCAGCTGGTCTCCCGCGCGGCCGGTGAGGAACCCGACGGCACCGACCTCTACGACGCGGCCCGCGCGACCGGGCGGCAGCGGGCCCAGCAGCGCATGCCGCTGGACGACGTGCTGCGCTCATTCCGGCTCGGCGGACGCCTGGTGTGGGAGGCGCTGATCCACCGGGCCCGCGCCGGTGAGCTGGCCGACCCGGACGAGCTGCTCAACCTCGCGTCGTGGGTGTGGACGGTCGTCGACGACACGTCCGCGCAGGTCGCGATCGCCTACCACGCAACGGAACGCGAGCTGGTGCGCGTCGACGAGCAGCGCCGCGCCACACTGTGGGAAGGCCTGCTGCACGGCCGCGCGAAGGAACCCGCGTTCGCGTTGCAGGCCGCGCAGAGCATCGGGGTGCCGGTCGACGGGCCGTACACGGTGGTCGTCCTCGATGCCGAAACGGGCGACAACCGGACCGGCTCGGCGCTCGAGTGCGGGCTCGCCGAGGCGGGCGTCGTGTCGGTGTGGCAGGCGCGGGCGGGCACGCTCGTCGGGTTGCTCGCCGTCGCCGACACCACCGTCGCGCTGCGGGTGCTGCGTGCGGACCCGCGGGTTCCGGTCGGCGTGTCGATGACCGTGCCGTCGCTCGCCGACGTGGACGTCGCGTACCGGCAGGCGGTGCTGGCGCGCAACACCGTGCCGCCGGGCCGGGTGGAGGTCGCCGCGCTCGCCGACCGGCTGCCGGAGGCGTTGCTGCTCAGCGCGCCCGCGCTGGCGGAGGCGCTGATCGAGCGGCGGCTGGGCCCGCTGCTGAAGGTGCCGCTGGCCGAGCGACGGTTGCTGCTCGACACGCTCAACTCGTGGCTGGAGACCGGCGGCTCGATCAACCAGACCGCGAACGCCGTGCACTGCCACCGCAACACGGTGATCAACCGGCTGCGGCGGGTCGAGACCATCACCGGCCTCGACCTGGCCGACACGGCCGCTCACCTGGAGCTTTCGCTGGCCCTGCGTGCGTCGTGGCTCCTGCCGCCAGGGCCACTCGCGTAACCACCTGTGCACGGTGCACAACCGGATACGCCCAAACGTAGGCATGGCGTTCCTTCTCATGGCGTATGTGACGTGACACACTCCGCGACCATGGCAGAACAACGTCGTTCGCCGGAGAACCCCACCCGCAGGCGGTTCCTCGGTTACCTCATCGCCGCCCCCACGCTCGCCGTCGGCGTGACCTGGGCCGCGGGTGGCTTCGACAGCGCCGAGGCGGCCATCCCCTCACCGCCGCAGCCGGAGGACCTCTTCGACCTGGGTGACCTGCAGAACCTCGCTGCCGCGCCCACCTCAGGGCTGATCTCGGTGCGGGTCAACGAGGACGGCACCGCCTCGTTCGCGCTGCACCGGTGTGAGGTCGGCCAGGGCATCACCACGACCGTCGCGATGATGATCGCCGAGGAACTGGACCTGCCCGTCGAGAAGATCCGCATCACGCTCGCCGACGCGCGTCCCGAACTGCTGATGAACCAGCTCACCGGCGGCTCCAACTCGGTGCGCAGCATCTACACACCGGTCCGCACGGCGGCCGCGATCGCGCGGCAGCGGCTGATCCGCACGGCGGCCGCGCGGTGGGGGGTGCCGGAGAACGAGGTCGCGACCCGCGACGGGGTGCTGTCCCACACGAGCGGGCGGACCGCGACCTACGGCGACCTCACGACGGCCGCGGCCAGCGACACGACGATCCAGGTGTCCGCCGACCTCAAGGCACCCGCGGACTTCCGGGTGCTGGGCAAGCCGCACAACCGGATCGACGCGCTCGAAGCCGTCACCGGCCGCAAGCAGTTCGGCATGGACCTGCGGGTGCCCGGCGCGAAGCCGTGCATGGTGCGCAGGGCGCCGACGATCAACGGCACCCCGAAGGCCGTGCACAACCTCGACGCGGTGAAGGCCATGCCGGGCATCACCGACGTCGCCGTGGTCACCTACGGCGTCGCGGTGCGGGGTGACACGTTCGGCCAGTGCATCGACGCGCTGCGGGCGCTCGAGGTGGACTGGCACCCCGGCACGGTCGCGGGCGAGTCCGACGAGACCGTCCTCGCCAAGCTGAAGAAGGCGCGGCTCCCCCTCGCCGTGCCGCCGCTCGGCTCGGTCTCCGTCGACGCCGAGTTCACGTTCGCCTTCGCCTCCAACGCGCCGCTCGAACCGGACAACGCGATCGCGGACGTGCGGTCCGACCGCGCGGAGGTCTGGTCGACGCTGAAGGTGCCGATCGTCGCGCAGAAGAACATCGCGGCCAAGCTGGGGCTGCCGATCGACAAGGTCGTCGTGCACGTCGTGCCGGGTGGTGGCTCGTTCGGGCGGCACCTGTTCGACGACGTGGCCGTCGAGGCCGCGGAGATCTCGCAGAAGATGGGCAAGCCGGTCAAGCTGTCGTGGTCCCGCACCGACGACTTCCGGCAGGGCCGCACGCACCCGATGTGCATCTCGAACGTGCGGGCCACCTACCTGCTGGGCAACGTGCTGACCTTCGAGCAGCGGCACACCAGCTCGGAGACCGACTTCGGCCACGGCCTCGGCGAGATGATCACCGCGACCGCCGCGGAGCTGCCGATCGCGGGGAACCTGTCGTTCGCCGAGTCGGTGTTCCTGCTGAGCCAGTCGGTGCCGTACAACTTCGGGGTCGTCACGCAGCTGCTGAACGAGATCCCGCTCAAGTTCAACACCGGCAGCATGCGCAACATCTACTCCCCCAACGTGGTCACCGCGATGGAGCTGGTCGTCGACCGGCTGGCGGCGAAGATGCGCAAGGACCCGGTCACGTTCCGTCGCGAGTTCCTCAAGGACCGCAGGTTGCGCGCGGTGCTGGACAAGGCCGTCGAGGTCGGCCAGTGGGGCAGGGCGATGCCGGACGGCACCGCGCAGGGCATCGCGCTGCACGCCGAGTACCGCGGCGCGGTGGCCATGCTGGTGGAGATCGACTGCAGGCCGGAGACCGTGAACCGGCCCATCGAGCACGGCGTGACCGGTCCGCGGGTCACGAAGGCGACGATCGTGGTCGACGCCGGGCTGGCGCTCAACCCGCGCGGCCTGGAGGCGCAGATGATCGGCTGCCTCAACGACGGCATCGCGCTGACGCTGACGTCCAGCCTCCACATCAGGGACGGCATCCCGCTCGAAGGCAGCTGGGACGACTACTTCTACACCCGGCAGTGGAACACGCCGCCGGACGTGCGGGTGGTCGTGATGCCGCCGACCGGTGACACCCCGAGCGGCGCCGGTGAGCTGGGTGTCGCACCCGCGGCCGCCGCGGTGGCCTGCGCGTACGCCCGCGCCACCGGCACGATGCCGACGAGCTTCCCGATCAACCACGGCACGCTCGGCTTCGAGCCGTTCCCGCTGCAACCGTCCACCCCGCAGTCGCCGACCGACGGCCTCGACCACAGCTATTAGGAGACTTCCGTGCCACAACACACGTTCTCGCTGAACGGCACCCGGGTCACCGTCGAGGTCGCCGACGACGTGCGGCTGCTGTGGGTGCTGCGCGACATCCTCGGCGTCATGGGCCCCAAGTACGGCTGCGGACTCAACGTCTGCAAGTCGTGCACCTCGCACATCAACGGCAAGGCGTTCAACCCGTGCGCGGTGCCGGTGTCGGCGATCAAGGAGTCCGACGAGATCACCACCATCGAGGGCCTGCCCGCCACGGTCGGCCGCGACCTGCACCCCATGCAGGAGGCGTGGCTGGAGGAGGACGTCTCGCAGTGCGGCTACTGCCAGCCGGGCCAGATCATGGCGGCGGTCGCGCTCGTGCGGAAGGCCCGCGAGGAAGGCCGCGCGATCACCGACGCCGACCTCGACGGGCTGCGCAACATCTGCCGGTGCGGCACCTACCAGCGGATCCGGACGGCGATCAGGAAGGGCGAGTCGCGGATGTAGTCACCGGTCCAGAACGCGCCGTTTGGCCTGCTCGAACTCCACGTCCGTCAGGTGACCCTCCGCGTGCAGGGCGGCGAGGCGCGTCAGCTCGGTGGACAACGAGTCGTCGTCGTCCTTGTCGTTCGTGGTCAGCACCGGCTGCTTCCCCGGTGCGGGACGGGCCCTGGACGGGTCGCGGACCAGGTAGTACGCGCGGACCGGCTGTCCGCGCAGCTGCTCGGGGGCCCGCACGCGGACCGCGTGCGGGCGCCCTTCGAGGTCGGTGAACGACAGCGTCGCCATCCCGTCGCGGAAGTCGTCCAGCTCCGCGGGCACGCGCGCCCAGCCGAGGAGCCGCCAGGTCGGTCCGGGCAGCCGCCACTCGATCAGCAGCCCGAGCACCGCGACGACACCGCCGACGATGGCGACGACCCGCCAGAAGCCGACCTGGTCCGACAGCACCTCGACCTGGCGGTCCGCGAACGCCGCCTCCCAGCCCGAGACCATGGCCAGCGGCGCGACGGCGAGCATCAACCCGACCCCGGCGACCCGCAGCACCGTCGCGAGCAGGACCAACGCCAGGACCGCGAGTGCGACGCCCGCGACCACGAGCATGACGCGCCCGTCGTTCGTGCCGCACTCGCCGTTGCCGTAGCAGGTCCACTCGATGTCGCCGGAGACGTAGGCCCAGTCCCGCAACACGAACCACGCGGCGACCGCGGCGAGAGCGCCGATGACGAGGCGGATCTTCATGCCGGGAGTATCGCCCGCCGAGCCGGTTTCGCGACGCCGCCTTACGATCACCGTGTGACCACGGTCTCGCGACGGGAAGGTGTGCTGCTCGTCGGGATCGTCGTCGTGGCGCTGGTGTGGTCGGCGATCGGCGCGAAGAGCATCGGCACGTGGGCGCTCGAGGTGGTCTGGGTCCTCGTCGGGGCGCCGCTGGTGCTGGTGTTCCGGCGGCGGTTCCCGCTCTCCCGGCTCGTGTGCTGGCTGCTCGTGTGCCACGCGGTCGTGCTCTGCTACGGCGGCCACTACACGTACGCGGAGACGCCGCTCGGCGACTGGTTCCGCGACCGGTTCGACCTGTCGCGCAACCACTACGACCGGTTCGCCCACTTCGTGCAGGGGTTCGTGCCCGCGGTGCTCGTGCGGGAGCTGCTGCTGCGGCTCACTCCCCTGCGGCGCGGCGGGTGGACGTTCACGCTCACCACCGCGGTGTGCCTGGCGATCTCCGCGTGCTTCGAGTTCGTGGAGTGGGCGTCGGCGGTCATCCTCGGCGCGGGCGCGGACGCGTTCCTCGCCACGCAGGGGGATGTGTGGGACACGCAGTGGGACATGTTCCTGGCGCTGTGCGGTGCGGTGCTGGCACAGCTGCTGCTGGGTCGTGTGCACAACCGTCAGCTCAGAGCAGCACGCTGAGCTTCTCGGTGCCGTGCTGCACGAAGCCCCGTGCGCCGTAGTGGAAGACGGGCGGGTCGTCCGGGTCGAGCCGCAGGTCGGGGAACTCGTCGAGCAGCGTCTCGACCGCCGCGCGGACCTCGATGCGGGCGAGCGGCGCGCCCGCGCAGTAGTGCGGGCCGAGACCGAACCCGAGATGGCTCGCGCCCCGGCCGAGGTCGAAGGTGTCCGGGTCGTGGTGCACGGTCTCGTCGAAGTGCGCGCCCGCGATGCACAGGTAGACCATGCTGCCCTGGGTGAAGGTGGTACCGGCGAGCTCGGTGTCCTCGGTGACGAGCCGGTACAGGCCCGCGGACGGGTTGGCCCAGCGGAACGCCTCCTCGATGGCGCCGTCGATCAGGTCGTGGTCGGCGCGAACGGCGGAGAGCGCTCTCCCGTTGAGCAGCAGGCTCGCGAGGGTGCCGGACAACATCTGGATGGTGGTCTCGAAACCGCCGAGCAGCAGGGAGATCACGGCCATCACGCACTCGTCGGCGGAGAAGGCGCCCTCGGCGAGGTGGGCGCGGACGACGTCGCCGAGCAGGTTGTCGCCGGGGTCGGCCGGGTCGACGAGCGTCTCGGTGTGGGCACGCAGCTCGGAGAACGCTGTCCTGCCCGGTTCCGCGAGTTCCTCGTTCATCGGTGAGCCGAGCCAGGTGACGATGGCGCGGACCAGCGCGAGCCCGCGGTCGCCGAGGTCGTCGGGGATGCCGAGCAGGTCGACGAACACGGCCATCGGGTAGCGGGCGATCATGTCGTCGACCAGGTCGGCCCGAGTGCGGCCGCGCAGCCGGGAGACCGCTCTCCCGGCGACGGCACGGACCCGGTCGGTGTAGCGCGCGGACGCGACCGGGCTGAAGAACCGGTTGTGGATGCGCCGCTGCCGCAGGTGCGCCGGCCCGTTGTGGGCGATCATCATCGTCTCCATCGGCGGGGTGCCGTAGAAGGCGGTGCTGAACACGGTGCTGTCGCGCAGCGCGGCGGAGACGTCCTTGTGCCGCAACACAAGCGGCGCGGCCATGAGGTCGTCGAACACGACGGGCCGGTCCCTGCCCATGGCGGCGAGCGCTCTCCCGAGCGTGGCAGGCGATGCGGAGCGAACGGCGAACGGGCTCTCGGTCATGACGCACCCCCGCGGCCATTACACCCCGCGGTCGGCGGGCCCCGCAATGTCGTAGTCAGACTGGGAGAGCGCTCTCTGCCCGGCGGCGACGAGCGCGGCGGCCACCAGCGTCAACCCGCCCGCGAGGACGAGCGCCCAGTGCAACCCGGTGGTGAACCCGGCGGCGAAGTCAGCACCGGACTTGGTGCCGAGGTTGGCGTTGACGATCGCGCCGAGTGCGGCGATGCCCAGCGCGGTGCCGGTCTGCCGGGCGGCGTTGACCGTCGCGGCGGCCGTGCCGGACCGTTCGCGGCCCACGGCCGACACCCCGGCCGAGTTGGTCGTGGTGATCGCGAATCCCATGCCGACGCCGAGCACCGCGAACAGGACGCCGATCAGCGGGTAACCGCTCTCCGGCTGGACCAGCAACAGCGACAGCAGGCCGCCGCCGATCATCGTGTAGCCGGCGAGCATCACGCGGTCCCCGCCGATGCGCCCGCCGAGCACCGACCCCGCCGCGATACCGAGCGAGTACGGCAGGAAGCGCACACCCGTCTCCGCCGCGGACGCACCCTGGACCTGTTGCAGGAAAAGGGAAAGCAGGTAGAAGCTGCCGTACGCGCCGAACCCGAGCACGAACGACGAGAACGTCACGACCGCGAACCGGGGCCGCGCGAACAGGCCCGCGGGCAGCATCGGCCGCGCGACCTTCCGCTCCACCACGACGAAGACCGCGAACAACACGACCGCGAGCGCCAGCAGCGACAGGATCAGCGGCGAGTCCCAGCCGCGGTGCCCGGCCTCGAGCACGGCGTAGGTCAACGCGGCGAGCCAGCCGACCGCGAGGACCTGCCCGGCGGGGTCGGCGCCGGCGTGCGCGGGATCGGCGGACTCGGTGATGCCACGCAGCCCCGCGACGATCGCGACCGCACCCAGCGGCAGGTTGATGAGGAAGATCGCGGGCCAGCCGAACGCGTCGGTCAGCACGCCGCCGACGAGCGGCCCGACGACCACCGCGAGCGCGACACACGCGCCCCACAGCCCGATCATCCGCGCCTGCTGCCGCGTCTCCGGAAACCCTTGCACCAGCAGGGAGAGCGCTCCCGGCGCGACCGCGGCCGCGCCGACCCCCTGCACGAGCCTGCCGACGATCAGCAAGGTGGTCGAGGCCGCGACCGCACACAGGAGCGAGCCGAGCACGAACACCCCGAGCCCGCCGAGGTAGAGACGTTTGCGGCCAAAGCGGTCGGCGAGGGAGCCGCCGGTGAGGATCAGCGCGGACAGGCACAGGGTGTAGCTGTCGACGACCCACTGGATGGTGCTGAAGCCGGCGGACAGCTCGTGCTGCATCGCGGGCAGGGCGACGTTGACCACGCTCACGTCGAGCAGCGACATGAACGTGCCGAGGAAGACGGCGACCACCACCGGTCCACGGCACCACGTGCGGCTCGAGGACCGGTGGAGTTCAGGCTCGGAAGTGGTCGGCCAGGTCCAGGCCGGCGGGGTCGGTGAGCCAGGTGAACTCGTCGTGCTCGCCGTCGTGGAGGACCACGTCGCGGGGCGCGCCCTCGTCGACGTCGAACACCCGCGCGTGGATGCGGAGATCCTTGCCGCCGATGTCCATCCACGTGTGGCGCCCGCGCTCACCGGTGACGTGGACGGCGAGCCCGGTCTCCTCGGCGACCTCCCGCACGGCGGCGATCTCGTGCGGCTCACCGGGTTCGACGGTGCCGCCGGGCAGCTCCCACTGCCCGGCGCGGAACACCCCGGGCGCCCGCCGCAGGTAGAGCACGGCTCCGTCCCGCACGATCCGGCAGTACACGAGGTGTTTCTCGGCGGTGTCCCCCATGCGCGGAGCCTAGCCCTTTCTTGACCGGTCACGGAGTGCGACAGGTTGACTGCGGAACCAATATGGTCTAAACCATACGTGTGGTCTAGACCACATCTCCGGAAACACCCCTGCGTACCGGGAGATTGGATCATGAGCCTGAAAAGAAAACTGGTCTTGTTCTCGACCGCCGCAACCATCGCGCCACTGGGGCTCGTGGTGCTCCCAGCGGCGACCGCGAACGCGCACGGCTACATCTCCAGCCCGCCGTCACGGCAGGCGCAGTGCGCACAGGGCACGGTGTCCTGTGGCGAGATCAAGTGGGAACCGCAGTCGGTCGAAGGGCCGAAGGGACTGCGCAGCTGCAACGGCGGTGTCAGCCGGTTCGCGGAGCTCAACGACGACAGCAAGCCGTGGCGGGCCACGTCGGTCGGCTCGACGGTCACGTTCACGTGGACGTTCACCGCCCGGCACTCGACGAGCAACTTCCAGTACTTTCTCGGCAACACCAAGGTCGCGGAGTTCTCTGGCAACAACCAGCAGCCGCCGCCCACGCTCTCGCACACCGTGAACCTCGGTGGCGCGAGCGGCAGGCAGAAGCTGCTGGCCGTGTGGAACATCGCCGACACCCCGAACGCGTTCTACGCGTGCGTCGACCTGCAAGTGGGTGGCGGGTCGCCGTCCGAGCCGCCGTCGGAGGAGCCGCCGCCGACGGAGCCGCCCGCGAGTGGCACGTGGGCGACCGGCACGTACTACGCGGCCGGATCCCAGGTGACCTACAACGGCACTACGTACCAGGCCTTGCAGAGCCACACGGCACTGCCGGGCTGGGAGCCGCCGAGCACCCCTGCGCTCTGGCAGGCCCTGTGATCCGGTAGCCGAGCCGGCCGGCCCGCTGCGGGGCCGGCCGGCGCTCCTGGAGGCATCGCACGATGAAACGCTGGCTGCTCGCCGTCCTGATGATCGCGCTCTCCGGGTGCGGCACCGGTGTCACCGAGACGACCGGGGTGTCGCTGTCGGCCCCGCCGCCGGACGGCTCGTACAACGACACCGACGTGATGTACCTGCAGATGGCCGTGCCCCAACACGAACAGGGCATCGAGATGGCCCGGCTCGCCACGGAACGCGCGGCCCGCGCCGACGTCCGCGACCTGGCCGCCGCGATCGCGGCCACCCAGACCGACGAACTGGACCAGATGAGGGCGTGGCTGGTGGAGTGGGACCAGCCGATCGCCTACGACCCGAACCCGGACGCGCACGCGGGACACGGCGGCATGCACGGCTCCGACCCGGCCGTACTGCAGGTGCTGCGGGACACCCCGGCCGGACCGGACTTCGACTCGCGTTTCCTGAACCTGCTGACCGGCCACCAGCACGGCGCGGTCGAACTGGCGCGCATGGAGGAGAAGGACGGGCGCCACCCGGACGCGAGAGCGCTCGCCGGCCGCGTCATCAAGTCCCGCACCGCGCAGATCCGGCAGATGGCCACCTACCTGCGACGGTGAACCCGGCCGAGATCGACGGGCGGCCCCCTTCGCGCCACCACCGGGTCGACGTCCACAGCGGACGGTCGAGCCGCTCGCTCCACCACGTGGATGACGCCTTCCCGGTATGTGAGGCGCCAGTGGTCGTTCCCACCCGGCCCGGTTCCGGCATGGCCCGGCTCACACCGTCCACAAGAGACTCCCCGGCCGGGGTCGTCACTCGTCGAAGTCGCGGGCGGCCAGGTCCTGGAAGGCCTGCACCGCCTCGTCGGCCTGCGGGCCGGTCGCCGACACGTGGACCTCGTCACCGCCGCGGGCGCCGAGCGCCATCAGCGCGAGCACGCTCCTGCCGTCCGCGGTCGCGTCGCCGAACCGCACGGTGACCCGGGCGTCGAGCTGCGACATCGCACGGGCGACCAGCGCGGCGGGCCGAGCGTGGAGACCGATCTTGTTCGTCAGCGGCACCGTCACCTCGGTCGGCGGCACCGGGGTGGCGGTGGCGAGGCTCTGGCTGCCGATGATGTCGACGCCGCCCGCGACCCCGTCCGCGGCGACCGGGCCGCCGGGCACGGTGACCGCGTCCTCCGCGGCGTAGGCCACCTCGTCGACGTCGGCACCGCCCTGCGCGGCGACCGCGGCCGCGACGGCGCCCTCCACCAGCGGCGCGTCCACGAGGCGGGCACCCTCGGTCGACTCCACGGCCATCTCGGCGACCATGCGCGCGCTGCCGAGGTCGTAGAGCAGCACCACGCCCGCGCCGCTCTCGGCCCGTTCGATCGCGGCCGCCACGGCGTCGAAGTCCGTGCCGATGCCGCCGTCGGCCGTGCCACCGGCGGGCACCACGATGACGTCCGGCGCCATCTGCGCCGCCACCTCCACCACACCGGCCGCGAGCCCGGCGCTGTGCGACACGACGACCAGCCCGACCCTGCTCACCGCGCGGCCACCTCCGCGAACGCACGCAGCAGCAACGACGTCGACCGCGCGCCGGGGTCCATGTGCCCGGCGCTGCGGTCGCCCAGGTAGGACGCACGGCCCTTGCGTGCGACGAGCGGGACGGTGGCCTCGGCGCCGGTGGCGGCCGCGTCCGCCGCGGCGGCCAGGAGCTCCGCCGCGGTGTCGCCCTTCGCCGCCTGCACGGCCGGGCCGAGCGCATCGACCATCGTCTTGTCGCCGGGCTCCGCCTTGCCGCGTGCGACGACCCCTTCGAGGGCCGCGGAGAGCGCTCTCCCGAGGTCCGCCGGGCTCAGCTCGTCGAGGTCCTTCACCGCGGCCGACGCCCGCAGGAACGCCGTGCCGTACAGCGGTCCCGCGGCGCCGCCGACCTTGGAGATCAGCGTGGTGGCGACGACCTTCAGCACCGCGGAGGGGCTGTCCGGGGTGTTCGTCTCGAACGCGGCGAGGACGGCCTTGAACCCGCGGTCCATGTTCTCGCCGTGATCGCCGTCGCCGATCGCGCGGTCCAGCTGGATCAGCTCGACACGGTGCTCCTCGACGGTCGCCGCGGCCGCTCGGAGAGCGGTTACCAGGTCGTTCGCGGTGCAGCCCACGTCAGTTCCCCCACCGCAGCGCGGCCGTGTGCACCGGCGCGTCCCACAGCTCGCGCAGCTCGTCGTCCAGTTTCAGCAGTGTGAGGCTCATGCCCTGCATCTCCAGGCTCGTGACATACGGCCCGACGAGCCGTCGTTCCACCACGATGCCCCGGTCGGCGAGCATCCGCTCGGCGATGCCGTGCGCGAGGTACAGCTCCACCAGCGGGGTCCCGCCCATCGAGTTGGTGAACACCAGCACCCGGTCGCCCTCGGTGAACGGCAGGTCCTCGAGGATCGGTTCGAGCAGGCGGGCGACGATCCCGTCGGCGTTCTCGACCGGCATGCGCGCACGACCGGGCTCGCCGTGGATACCGATGCCGACCTCCATCTCGTCGTCGGCGAGGTCGAAGCTGGGTTCGCCGACGTGCGGGACGGTCGGCGCGGTCAACGCCATGCCCATGGACCGGACATTGGCGACGACGCGCTCGGCGATGGCGTGCACGGCCGCGAGGTCGTCACCCCGCGCCGCCGCGGCGCCGACGATCTTCTCCAGCGGCACGGTCCCGCCGACCCCGCGACGGCCCGCGGTCCAGGTGGAGTCCTTCACGGCGACGTCGTCGTCGATGACGATCGTGCGGACCTCGGTCTCGGCCAGCTCGGCGGCGGTCTCGAAGTTGAGGACGTCCCCGGTGTAGTTCTTGACGACCAGCAGCGCGCCCGCGCCGCCGTCGGTCTTCTCGACCGCGGTGGTGACCTGGTCGGGGGTGGGCGACGTGAACACGGCGCCGGGGCAGGCCGCGTCGAGCATGCCGGGGCCGACGAGGCCGCCGTGCATGGGTTCGTGCCCGGACCCACCACCGGAGATGATCGCGACCTTGCCCTGCACGGGCGCGTCGGCCCGCACGATCACGGCGGGGTCGTGGATGACGGTGAGGAGATCACCGTGCGCCAGCTCGAGCCCCCGGAGGGACTCGGCGACGACGGTGGACGGATCGTTGATGATCTTCTTCATGATCGCTCCCGGTGACGTCGGCGGCGCTGCCCTCACACCGGTGTTGATCGTAGAGCGTTTTCCGGCTCGCGGGGCCAGGCCGGTTTCCGTCTCGTCGGAGAGCGCTCTCCACGGCTGTGACCACCGGCCGGAGTAGTTTCGGAGCCATGACAGAGACCCGGCAGCGGCCGAGGGCCGCCCGCCGCGCCAGGTTCGGGGTCGTGGTGGTCACCGCGTTGCTGCTGTTGTTCGGTGTGCCGTGGGCCACGCTGGTGCTGCCGTGGCAGGCGGCGGTCGTCGCGGTCGGCACGGTGGTGTTCGCGGTGGCGGCGGCCGGGTTCCCGTTCCTCATGTTCCTCGGGCACGCCCGCGGCCGGGACTGGGCCGCTCGCACCGGCGACACGCTCCTCGGCGTCGTCTGGGTGCTGTTCGCCTGGTCGTCGCTGGGTCTGGTGGCCCGGCTCGCGCAGGCACCGTCCCGGTTCGTGGCGGTCACGGTCCTCGTGGTGGGCGTGGTGCTGGTGGCGTGGGGCGTGTACGAGGCGATGCGCGTGCCCAGGGTCCGGCGCACCGAGGTCACGCTCCCCCGCCTCGGCCCTGGCCTCGACGGCACCACCGTCGTCGTGCTCACCGACACCCACTACGGCCCGATCAACCGGACGCGGTGGTCGGAGCGCACGGCTGCGGCGGTCAACGCGCTGACACCGGACATCGTGGTCCACGCGGGCGACATCGCCGACGGGACGGTCGCGCAGCGGCTGACACAGGCGGCGCCGCTGGGCACGGTCACCGCCCGGTACGCCCGCGGCTACGTGACAGGCAACCACGAGTACTTCGGCGAGGCCCAGGAGTGGCTCGACCACATGGCGTCGCTCGGGTGGGAGCCCCTGCACAACCGCCACGTCGTCATCGAACGCGGCGGCGACCGCCTGGTGCTGGCCGGTGTCGACGACGCCACGGCGAAGGCGTCCGGCCTCGACGGCCACGGCGCGCAACTCGACGCGGCGCTGGCAGGCGCTCCCGACGACGCGGCGGTGGTGCTGGTCGCCCACCAGCCCCGGCAGGTGGCGGAGACGGCGGGCCACGTCGACCTGCAGGTCTCCGGCCACACGCACGGCGGCCAGATCTGGCCGTTCCACTACCTCGTCCGCGTCGACCAGCCGTCGGTCCAGGGGCTGTCCCAGCACGGGCCGACACAGCTGTACACGTCCCGCGGCGCGGGGTTCTGGGGTCCGCCGATGCGGATCTTCGCCCCGAGCGAGATCACCCTGCTGACGCTGCGTTCGCCCGCCGCCTGAACGGCCGTGGTCAGGCGTCGCGCAGGCGCAGGGAGAGCGCTCCACCAGCCAGCGCGGCGGCAGCCCACAGGGCCAGCACGCCCAGCCCCGACCACGGCGCGATCGGCTCGGCCGCCACGTCCACAGTGGCCTGGATCGCGATGCCCGCGGTCATCGGGCTGAGCGCGCGCATGCGGTCGTACCAGTCCGGGTCCGCGACGAGTGTGGTGATGATCGGCGTCAGGTACAGCAGGCCGAGCACCAGCCCGGTGGCCGCCGCCGCGTCCCGCACGACCGCCGCGACACCGACGGCCAGCAACGCGATCAGCGCCAGGTAGAGCACGGACCCGGCCGCCGCCCGCACGACCGGCCCGTCGAGGGGCAGGCCTTCCGGCAACAGCGCGCGGCCTGCGAGCACCGAGCCCGCCACCGCGACCGCGCCGGCCGCCAACACGAGGCCGGACACGACGAAACCCTTGGCCGCCAGCACGTCCAGCCGACGCGGCAGGGCGGTGAACGTCGTGCGGATCATGCCGGTGCCGTACTCGCCGCTGACCGCCGCGACCGCCAGCACCACCACGACCGCCTGGCCGAGCGCGACGCCGGTGAGCGCGGACCTCGCCGGGTCGCCGCCCGCCCGCATGGTGGCCGCCGCGAGGGCGCCGAGTGGCACGGTCAGCGCGACGATCCCGGCCAGCAGCCAGGCCGTGCCGGGCACGGTCCTGATCTTCGTCCACTCCGCGTGCAGCGTGGTCACGCGTCCCTCCTGCGCAGCGCGACCACCGCGAGCACGACCGCGACCAGGGCGTACGCGCACAGCACCGCGAACCCGCCGCCCGGCGACAGCGGGAAGTACCCGTCCGCGGGCGTGTAACTGCCGTTGACCTGCGGGTACTCCGGGTTCGTCTGCTGGATGGCGAACGCGGCCGCCGGGGTGACGGTCGTCAGCCAGTCCGCCGGCGCGGCCGGCAGCACCGACGCGACCGCCAGCAGGTAGGGCAGCACGACCCCCACGATCACCGCCGTCACCGTGCCCGCGCCGCGGCGCAGCACCATCCCGACGGCGAGCGCGAGCACGGCCGCGACCGCGAACAGCAGCCCGGTGCCGACGATCACCCGCGCCACGGTCGCCGGGGACGCCGGGAACAGGAACATCCCCTTCGCCTCCTCCACCGCCTGCACGAGCGGGATCGCGAGCGCGGCCGACGCCACGCCGGTCACGAACGACACCGCGCCGAGCACGGCCGCCTTCGCCGCGAACAGGCGCCACCGGCGCGGACTCGCGGCGAGGCTCGTGCGGAGCAGGCCGCGCCGGTGCTCGGACGTCACGAACAGGGTCGCGACCACCAGAACCGCGATCAGACCGGCGAACACGCCGATGAGAGCGTTCTCCACGGTCCGCCCCCGGCTGCCCTGGTCGGGCACGAGCGGCGCGATGTCGCCGTGCCCGGTGATCGTGAACCGGCCGCCGTCGTCCGTGTGCCCGGTGTCCGTTCCGGACGGTCCGCCCACGTTCGTGCCCGCCCAGTCCGCCGACCAGTCGCCGTCGACGTCGACCTCGTCGAACGTCGTGGTGGCGCTGGTGGGGCCGCCGGTCGCGTCGACGGTGCCGAAGCCGCGGGTGATCTCGACGTGTTCCGGTGAGGACACGAACATGCCCGCTTCGACCGCGTCCCCGAGCCCGTCGAGCTGGACCGTGCCGAGCGTCGTCCAGTGCTCGCCGTCCGGTGACGTGCTACCTGAGAGCGCTCTCCCGGTGCGGGTCAACCGGAGCCACTGCTCCTGTGCGGTCGACTGTGGACCCGCGATGTCGGACGTGTAGTCGTGCTGCATGCGCACGCCGTGGTCACCGGTGAGCATGACGGCCGCGTACGTCGACCCGGACTCGGTGCCGTCCTTGACGATCACGCCTGCCTTGGCCCACGGCTCGGCATCCTCGGAGAGCGCTCTCACACGCGCGGTGATCGTGCCGTCGCCGGTGAGGGTGCGGTGGACGAAGTAGAAGCCGTCGTGGACGGCCTCGCCGCCCGGTCCGGTCGGGGGCACGTTGCCCGCACACGGTCTCCCGTCCGGGCCGACGCAGTTCATCTGACTGCCGAGCGGCCCGAGCAGTCCGACGAGGACGGTCAGCGGGATCGCGACGAGCATGCCGACCACCCATCCGCGCACGGTGCGGAACTTGGTCCACTCCGCGTGGACGAGGTGCCTCATGACTGCCCCGCCTGGAACTCGACGGCGTCCCTGGTCAGCTCCATGTACGCCTCCTCGAGCGAGGCGCGGTGCGCGGAGATCTCCGTGAACGGCACGGCGTTGTCGGTGAGCAGCGCGACGACCGCGGCCGCGGTGAGTCCGCCGACCGTGACGGTGTCGGCGCCGGTCGCGGCGACCGTGCCACCCGCACCGCCGAGGACGGTCATCGCCAGCGTGCGGTCGGACGTGCGCATCGTGACCCGGTCCCCCGACGCGGCGGCGATCAGCTCGGCGACGCCGGTGTCGGCGATGACCTTGCCCCGGCCGACGACGACCAGGTGGTCGGCGGTGTCCTCCAGCTCGCTCATGAGGTGGCTGGACACGAGCACCGCACGGCCCTCGCGGGCCTTCTCCCGCAGGAACGTGCGCATCCAGACGATGCCCTCGGGGTCCATCCCGTTGAACGGCTCGTCGAGCATGAGCACGGGCGGGTCGCCGAGCAGCGCGGCCGCGATGCCGAGCCGCTGCCGCATGCCGAGCGAGTAGCCACCGGCCTTCCGCCGCGCGGTGGGACCGAGGCCGGTGACGGCGATGACCTCGTCGACCCGTTTCGCGGGCAGGCCCTGCGAGTGGGCGAGCCAGAGCAGGTGGTTGCGCCCGGAACGGGACGGCTGGAGAGCGCCCGCGTCGAGCAGCGACCCGACGTGGCGCAGGGGCGTGCGCAGCTCGCGGTAGGGGCGGCCGCCGACGAGCGCGTGCCCGGCGTCGGCGGCGTCGAGCCCGAGCACGACCCGCATGGTGGTGGACTTCCCGGCCCCGTTGGGCCCGACGAACCCGGTGACCTGCCCGGCGTCGACGGTGAAGGTCATCCCGTCGAGCGCGGTGGTCCCCCCGAAGCGCTTCCGCAGCCCGGCGACCTCGATGGTGGCTTCCATGCTGACGAAGGCTAGGGAGAGCGTTCTCCCGGGTCGTCACGGCGAGGAGCCATCCCCGCGTCCCTCCTGAGAGTGACGCACCGTCCCGCCCGAGCGGCGACAATGATCGCCATGGTGTGGAGCGCGCTCGCCGCGGCCGCCGCCGTCGGCGAGGTCCTGCTGCGCACGGTCGGCGCGGGGGTGAGCGTCGAGTACGTGCTCGTGCTGCTCGTGTTCGCGCTCTCCGGAACGCTGGCCGGGCCGCTGCCCGCCAGGCCGGCCGTGCTGATCGCCGCGGCCGCCGGTCTGCTGTCGCTCACACTGCCGCACGTGCTGACCGTGGGTGCGGCCCTGGTGCTCGTGGCCCTGCTGGTGCGGGTGGCCGCGTTGTGGGCGCTGGCGCTCACGGTCCCGTTCGTCGCGGTCGCGGTGGTCTGGCCGTCGCCGATCGCGGTGCTGGTCGCGGCCGCCGCACCCGCCGCGGCGCTGTCGGGAATCGCTCTCCGCGCCGACAAGGAGGCGCGCCTGCACCGGGCGGCGCGGCAGGCGGTCGCGACCACACTCGTCGAGCACACGGCACTCGGCGAGCGGGCCAGGATCGCCCGCGAGCTGCACGACGTCGTGGCCCACCACATCTCCATGATCGCCGTGCAGGCCGAGACTGCGCGGCTCACCACCCCGGACCTCACGCCCCTTGGGGCGCAACGGTTCTCCGACATCGGCGACCGGGCCCGCGCGGGCCTCACCGAGATGCGGCGGCTGCTGGGCGTGCTCCGCGAGGACACCGACGACGACGCGGAGCGCCATCCGCAGCCGGGGCTCGCGCAACTGGTCGACCTGCTGGACGACGCGCGCCAGACGGCGGGCGCACGGCTCATCGTGTCCGGCGCGCCGGTGCCGCTGGACCCGGGCGTGGAGCTGGCCGCGTACCGGATCGTGCAGGAAGCGCTCACCAACGCCCGGAGGCACGCGCCGGGCGCCGCGGTGGACGTGGAACTGCGCTACGGCAAGGAGTTGCGGGTCCGGGTCCGCGACAACGGTCCCGGCCCGGCACACTCGGACGGGCACGGGCTGGCGGGGATGCGCGAACGCGCGGCGGCGGTCGGTGGCACGCTGCGCACCGGGACCACGGCGGTCGGCGGTTTCCTCGTCGAGGCCACACTTCCCGTGGAGGAGACATGATCAACCTCGTGGTGGCGGACGACCACGAGGTCGTGCGCACCGGGTACGCGGCACTGCTGGAGACACAGCCGGACTTCACCGTGATGGGCACGGCCACGGACGGCGCCGCGGCGGTGCGCCTGTGCGGAGAGCGCTCTCCCGACGTGGCGCTGATGGACGTCCGCATGCCCGGCATGGACGGCATCGAGGCGACCCGCAGGCTCGCGGGCGGTCCCCGGGTGCTGATCCTGACCACGTTCGACCTGGACGAGTACGTCTACGACGCGCTGCGCGCCGGCGCGAGCGGTTTCCTGCTCAAGGACGTCACGGCGGAACGCCTCTTCGACGCGGTCCGCGTGGTCGCCGCCGGTGAGGCACTGCTGGCGCCCACGGTCACACGGCGGCTCATCGGCGAGTTCGCCCGGCAGAAGCCGCGCCCCCACCCGCCGGAGCTGACGGGCCTGACCCCACGTGAGACCGAGGTGCTGCGGCTGGTCGCGGAAGGGCTCTCCAACACCGAGATCGCCGCGCGCCTGGTGGTCACCGAGGAGACGGTGAAGACGCACGTGTCCCGCATGCTCGGCAAGCTCGGCCTCCGCGACCGCACACAGGCCGTGGTCGCCGCGTACGAGTCGGGCCTCGTCGTGCCGAGAGCGCTATAGGCCGGGCAGCATCCCGCCGTCGACCGGGAGCATGACGCCCGTCAGGTAGGACGCGGCGGGCGACAGCACGAACGCGGCCACGCGTCCGAACTCCGCGGGCTCGCCCGGCCTGCCGAGCGGGATCGTCGCCAGGGTCGCGGTGCGTTGGTCCGGTGTGGACTGTGCGTCGAGGGACGCCATGCGGTCGGTCGCGATGCGCCCGGGCAGCAGGCCGTTGACCCGCACTCCCACCGGGCCCAGCTCGTTGGCCATCGACTTCGCGACCATGGCGAGGCCGGGCCGCAGTCCGTTGGAGATGCCGAGCGTCCCGATCGGCGCCCGCACCGACGACGACAGCACGAACGCGATCGACCCACCCTCGCCCAGTTGCGCCGCCACCTCGCGGGCGAGCCGGACCGCGCCGAGGAACACGGACTCGAACGCGTCCCGCCACTGCTCGTCGGTCGCGGCCGTGACCGACCCCGGCGGCGGCCCGCCGACACTCACCAGCAGCCCGTCGACCCGCCCGTACGCCTCCCGCGCCGCGGCGAGCAGCCGGCCCGGCGTCCCGGGATCGGCGTTGTCGCACGCCACCCCGACCGCACCCAGCTCGGCCGCCGACACCGCCACCGACTCCTCCGAACGGCCCGTGATCACCACCCGCGCGCCCTCGGCGACCAGCGCGGACGCGGTCGCGAACCCGAGCCCCTTGCTCCCGCCGGTCACCAGGTACACGCGGTCCCTCAGCCCAAGATCCATGCCCCAAGGCTAGGCCCTGAAACCGTCGTGAAACCGCGCTGATCCGCTCCGGGAGAACGCTCTCCGACGTGAAACCAACGGCCATCGGAGCCACCGGGCTCCGCAAGAAGTTCTCCGACCACGTCGTCCTCGACGGTGTCGACCTGCGGGTACCGGAGGGCACCGTCTTCTCGCTCCTCGGCCCGAACGGGGCGGGCAAGACCACCGCGGTGCGGATCCTGTCGACACTGATCAGCGCGGACGGCGGCACGGCCACGGTCGCCGGGCACGACGTCGCGACGAACCCGGACGGGGTGCGTGCCGCGATCGGCGTGACCGGCCAGTTCTCCGCGGTCGACAAGCTGTTGACCGGCGAGGAGAACCTGCGGCTCATGGGCGAGCTGTACCGGCTGCCGAAGGACGAGATCACCCGGCGCGCCACCACGCTGCTGACACGGTTCGACCTGGGGGACGCGGCCCGCACGCTGACCGCGACCTACTCGGGTGGCATGACCCGCCGCCTCGACCTGGCGATGACGCTGGTCGGCGAACCACGCGTGATCTTCCTCGACGAGCCGACGATCGGGCTGGACCCGCGGTCCCGCCGCGGGATGTGGGAGATCGTCGAGGAGCTGGTCGCGGGTGGGGTGACCGTGTTCCTCACGACCCAGTACCTGGAGGAGGCCGACCGGCTGTCCGACCGGATCGCGGTGCTGGACCACGGCCGGATCGTCGCCGAGGGCACGCCCGCCGAGCTGAAGCAGCGCATCCCGGGCGGTCACGTGCGGCTGCGGTTTCCGGACGTCCACGAGTTGGAGAGCGCTCTCCGCGTGCTGGGGAACGCCACTCCGGACGTCGACGCGCTGGCCATGGCCGTGCCGAACGACGGCAGCCGCCGTGCGCTCAAGGAGTTGCTCGACCGCCTCGACGACGCGTCGATCGAGGTGGCAGCGCTCTCCGTGCACACACCCGACCTCGACGACGTCTTCTTCGCCCTGACCGGCCACACCTCCGAGCAGAAAGCACCGCTGTCGTGACCCACTCCGCCACCATGCTGCGCCGCAACCTGCGGCACGCACTCCGCTACCCGTCGCTGACCTTCGGCGTCGCGCTCACGCCGGTGATCATGCTGGTGATGTTCGCGTACCTGTTCGGGACCGCGCTCTCCGCAGGCGTCGCCGGTGCGACCGGCGACGTCGACTACATCAACTTCGTGGTACCCGGCGTGCTATTGATGACGCTGGGCGCGGGCTCCCAGACCACCGCCATGTCGATCTGCGGCGACATGGCCGAGGGCATCGTCGCCCGCTTCCGCACGATGCCGATCACCCGCACGGCCGTCCTCACCGGGCAGGTGGTCGGGAGCGTCATCCTGACGATGGTCAGCGTGGTGCTGGTCGTCGCGGTGGGACTGGCGATGGGGTTCCGGCCGACCGCGGGTCCCGGCGAGTGGTTGGCCGCGATCGGGTTGATGGTGCTGATGACGATCGCGATCACCTGGCTCGCCGTCGGCCTCGGCCTGCTGTCGAAGGCACCAGAGGGCGCGGGCAACGCGGCCATGCCGCTGTCGTTCTTCCTGCCGTTCCTGTCCACGGCGTTCGTCCCGCTGGAGACGCTGCCGGCGGGCATCCGCTGGTTCGCCGAGTACCAGCCGTACTCGCCGACCATCGAGACGCTGCGCGGACTGCTGGTCGGCGGCCCGATCGGTCACCACGGCTGGCTGTCCGTCGCCTGGGCGATCGTGCTCGCGGGCGCCGGTTACCTGTGGTCGAGAAGGCTGTTCAACCGCGATCCGGTCCGGTAGCTCTGGCCGCCAGCACTCGGAGAGCGGTTTCCCGCAGCTCCGAGCGGTCGAGGCAGGCGTACTCCGCCACCGCGTCGGCGTACGCCTGCCTGCCGGTGATCGCGGCGGGCAGCGGGGGCTGGAGCGCTTGCAGGTACCGGAACCGGCGTGCGAGCGCGACGAGCCCCACCCCGGTGGCGTCGGCGCCGGTGGCGAGGTCGGCCATGCCGAGCGCGAACAGGAGCGCACCGGCGAGCGGCAGCTCGGCGACGTACACCGGCGGCCGGTCCACAGGGTTGGCCAGCAACCGTTCCAGGTGTCCGGCGAGGGTCGCCACGAGGCCGGCGACGGCGTCGAGCCTGCCGAACCGCGCGTGCGCGCTCACCACCCCGGCCTGGATCTCCAGCACCCACGGCTGCGCCTCGACACCCGGCTCGTCGGCCATGGCGACCGTCCGGTGCCACAACACGAGCCCGGTGTCGACGTCGTTCCTCGCGAGCGCAAGCTGGGCGCGGGTGGCGAGCGCGAACATGGCGGCGCTCGTGTCGTAGGCGGTGTACTCGTCGGCTTCGGCCGGGCTGCCCGCGTTGTCGGCGGTGGCCCGGCCCAGCCAGTACTCGGCGTCGTCCAGCGCGCCGAGGTGGTAGCACGCGAACGTCATGCCCCAGTAGACGCCGATGACGTCACGGCGCGCGCCGATCACGTCGAGCAGCCGCACGGCCGCCGCGAAGTGGTCGCGGGCCTCGGCGCTCCGTTCGAGCCGCAGGGCGAGTGTGCCGGTTCGTTCATGCGCCATCAGCCACAGCCACGGCGTCGCCGGGTCACCGAAGCCGTCGAGGAATCGCCTGGCCGCGACGAGCGCGTCCTCGAGTTCACCGTCACGTTCCGCGAGGTGGCTGCGCAGCAGCCCCGCGACGGCCGCCGTCAACGGCTCGTCGGGCTCGAACACGTCGTTGTGCGCCAACACCGTCGCCGCCGCACGCACCGGGGTGTCCGGTGGAGCGGGCGGGAGAGCGCGCAACACGTACAGCATCCTCGGCGGCGCGGAGCCGTGGACGACGATCGTGCCGAGCACGCACACGACCGCGGCCGTGCGCGCGGCCTCGACGACGTCCGGTTCCGGGGTCCAGTGGGCAAGCAGGTGTGCGGTGTCCACGGCCGGTGCGGCCGCACGGGCGTAGTTGCCGCCCGTCAGCCACAGCGTGACGAGCGTGGCGGTGACCGCGGCGACCGTCGCTGCGTCCCCTCGGGAGAGCGCTCTCCGTCGCGCGGACACCAGGTTGTCCAGCTCGGCACCGATCGCCTCGGTGGCAGCGGCCGGTTCGGGCCCGAGCACCGCGTCGTGGTGGGCGACGCCGAACTCCCGCGCCCACCCGAGGAACGCCGCGAGCACCCGCTCGGTCTCGCCCGCCTCCGCCAGCCGGGCGGCACCGAACTCGCGGACGGTCTCGAGCATCCGGAACCGCGTCCCGGCCGGGGTGTCCGCGACCTTCAGCAGCGACTGGCCGACGAGGTGCTCGAGCACGTCGAGCGCGTCCGTGCCGAGCACGCGACCGGCGGCCGCGGCAGTGAACCCGCCAGGGAACACAGAGAGCGCTCTCAGCGCGAACTGCCCGTCGGCGTCGAGGAGCTGTCGGCTCCAGTCGACGACCGCGTGCAGCGTGTGGTGCCGCTCCGGCGCGTCCCTGCGTCCGCCACGCAGCAACGCGAACCGGTCGGCGAGCCGCTGGTTGATCTCCGGCACGGACAGCACCCGCACCCGTGCGGCCGCCAACTCGGCAGCGAGCGGCAGGCCGTCGAGGCGGCGGCACAGTTCGACGACCGCGTTCTCCGGCAGGTCGACGTCGCGGCGAGCGGCGCGCGCCCGCTGGCGGAACAGCTCCGCCATCGCGACGACGGTCAGCTCGGGCAGCGGGTAAACGCTCTCCGAGGACAGGCCGAGCGGCGCACGGCTGGTGGTCAGGACGGTCACGTCGCGGCTGGTGGCGACGAGCGCGGCGACCAGGTCGGCGGCCGGCGCGAGCACGTGCTCGCAGTTGTCGAGCACAAGCAGCGCACCTGGTCCGAGTGCCTCGGCGATGCGCGCGGCCGTCTGGTCCGCCGCGCCCACCGCGGTGGCGACCTCGGCCGCGACGTCTCCGTCCGGCGCGATCCCCGCGAGTCCGACGAACCGCACGGTCCGCTGCGGTGCCCGCAGACCGACGGCGTGTGCGAGGCGGGTCTTGCCCAGCCCGCCCGGCCCGACGACCGAGACCACGCGTGCGGCGCGCAGGAGAGCGCTCACCGCGTCGAGGTCGTGGTCGCGGCCGAGCAGCGGGTTGGGTGTGTGCACCACCCCGTGGCGGGTCGCGGGTTCGTCCTCGCGCAGCAGCTCCTCGTGCAGTGCTCGGAGAGCGCTGCCCGGGGCGGTGCCCAGCTCGTCGCGCAGCATGCGGCGGTAGGAGTCGTAGCGCGCCAGCGCGGCGGCCGGCCCGGCGGTGCCGGCCTCGGCGCGGAGCAGCTCGCCGAGGATCTCCTCGTCCTTCGGGTGGTCGGCGGCGAGCTCGGTCAGCGGGCCGACGGCGTCAGCCTGCCTGCCCTGACGGGCGAGGGAGAGCGCGCGCAGCCGGGACAGCGTGCGGTAGGTGGTGGCCCGCTCGGCGCGCAGGTCGGAGAGCGCGTTCCCGCGGTCGTCCTCCGGCGGCGCGTCCCAGCACGCCAGGCCCGCCTCCGCTTCCGCCAGCGCACTGCCGTGGTCACCGGCGCGAGCGTGCTTCGCGGCCGCGGCGGCCCGTACGAGCACGACGGCCGCGTCGACCTGCTGCTCCCCCAGCGCGAGCCGGTAACCGGTGGGAGAGCGCTCCACCACGTCGGCGCCGAGCTGGGCGCGGAGCCGGGAAACCAGGATCTGCAACGCTTTCGCGGGATTGTCCGGTCGCGTGTCGGGCCACAGGCCGTCGACCAGCCGGGTCGTGCCGCACCCGGTGCGCAGGTCGGTCGCGAGCAGTGCCAGCAGCTCGCGCAGCCGCGGCGCGGAGATCGCTCTCCCGCGATACGCGACGCGCGTGAGCAGGCACAGCTCGATCGTCACGGGCACAGGCTAGCCGGGCGGGCATGATGGGCGGATGACTCGACGCGCACTCGTGCTCGGTGGCGGCGGTATCACGGGGATCGCCTGGGAATGGGGCATTCTCTCGGGTCTTGCCGCGGCCGGGATAACGCTCTCCGACGCGGACCTCGTGGTCGGCACGTCCGCGGGTTCGGTGGTCGGCGCCCAGGTGGCGAACGGCCTCGACCCGGCGGAGCGGTACGCGGCGCAGCTGGCGCCGCCGGACGGCGAGGTCGCGGGCGCACTCGGTGTCGGCACGATGATCCGCTACGGCATGGCGATCCTCGGGGGTTCGAGTACGCCGCGGAAGGTCAGGCAGCGGATCGGCCGTCTGGCGCTGGGCGTGCGCGGCGACGAGGCCGCGCGCGTCGCGGTGATCGAGTCGCGGCTGCCGGTCAGGGAATGGCCGTCGGGGAGCGCTCTCCGAGTGACCGCGGTGGACGCCGAGACGGGCGAGTTCCGGGTGTTCGACCGTGACTCGGGTGTGCCGCTGGTGCGTGCGGTCGCGGCGAGCTGTGCCGTGCCCGGGGTGTGGCCGCCGGTCACGATCGACGGTCGGCGGTACATGGACGGCGGCGCGCGGTCGGGCACGAACGCGGATCTCGCGGCGGGGTACGACAAGGTGGTCGTGCTGGCCCCGATCCCCCGCGGTTTCGGCCCGATGCCGGGCGCGGCGGCGCACATCGAGCGGCTGCGCCGGGAGTCGTCGGCGGTGACGCTGGTGAGCCCGGACGCCGAGGCGCTGCGGGCGTTCGGCCGCAACGTGCTCGACCCGGCGAAACGCGCCGACGCGGCCCGCGCGGGTCTGCGGCAGGCCGCGTCGGTGGTGTCGGCGGTGCGTGCGGCGTGGAGCGAATAGCCGATAACACGATCCTGTTATCGTCGAACACGTGGACACCCGGCACCGGATCGTCGTCGCCGCCGCCGCGCTGCTCGACGAGGGCGGCCGCGAGGCGGTGTCGACCCGCGCGGTGAGCGCGGCGGCGAACGTCCAGGCCCCCACGATCTACCGAATCTTCGGCGACAAGCAGGGCCTCCTCGACGCGGTGGCGACGCACGGTTTCCAGGCGTACCTGGAGAAGAAGACCGGCCAGGCGGCGAGCGACGACCCGGTCGAGGACCTGCGCACCGGCTGGGACATGCACGTCGAGTTCGGCCTCGCGAACCCGGCGCTGTACTCGTTGATCTACGGCGAGCCCCGCCCGGGCGCGACCACCCCGGCGGCAGCGGCGGCGGCGGAACTGCTGGCGATCCGGATCCACCGGGTCGCGGCGGCCGGCAGGCTGCGGGTCAGCGAGGAACGCGCGGCCAGGATGGCCCACGCGGCGGGCTGCGGCACGACGCTCACCCTCATCGCCGAACCACCCGACCGCCGTGACCTGACGGTGTCCACGCTGACCCGCGAAGCGGTGATCGCGGCGATCACCACCGACGCCCCGGCCGCCGAGGCCCCGGGCGCGGTGGCTGCGGCAATCGCTCTCCGAGCAGCACTCCCGTCGACCTCGGCGCTGACCGTCCACGAACAGGCGCTGCTGGCGGAGTGGCTGGACCGGATCGCGGGTTAGTTCAACAACCAGACGTGACCGTCGGGGTCGGCGACGGCAGCGGTGTAGCCCCATGGCTTCTGTTCGGGCTTCGCGACGACCTCCGCCCCGGCGGAAACCGCTCTCCCGAACGCCGCGTCCACGTCGTGGACGGTGATCGACAACGCGACCTCACTGGTCCCCCGCTCGGCGACCGGCCTGCCGACCGTCCAGCCGAACCCACCGGTGGGGATGAGCATGAGGGCGAGGTCGTCGCCGAGCCGGAACTGGAGCGGCTCGGGCACACCGTCGTCGCTCGGTCCGCCGAACGCCTCGAACCCGAACGCGTCCCGGTAGAAGGCGTGCGCGGCGACCCGGTCCTCGGTGGGCAACGCAATGATCATGATCGTGCTCCCTTCGTTTCCCAGCCGACGAACCGCGGACACCGTTTTCGACATATACTTACTTGGTGGAAGTAAACAGCTCGGTGGTGCTGCAACTGATGGCCGCGCTGCGGGAGTGTGCCAGGCACGTCCAGCGCGGGGTGGCGGATCAGCCACTGGACGAGGTGGACGTCGGGCTGCTCACGCTGGCGGGCGCGGAGAAGGGCACGTTGAAACCGTCACAGGCAGCGGCAGAACTCGAAATGGCGTTCCCGTCGATCACGAGACACGTCCGCGCGCTGCAGGACAAGGGCCTGATCACGATCGCCCCCGACACCGACGACGGCCGGAGCTACGCGATCACCCTTTCCAAGGCGGGTGAACAGGCACTGCGCGCCTACGGCGACAACCTGCTCGCCCGCTTCTCGCCCGCGGTGGCGGACTGGCAACCGGCCGAACTGGCGACGCTGACAGCGCAGGTGATCCGCTTGGCGGAGGCCATGTCCTCGGCGCAGTCGACCGCCCCCACCCGCCGCACCCCGACGTCAGCCATCTGGTGGCGCGAGACGTGACTTGTCCACAGCTCACCCGGTTGTCCACAGCCAAGATCGACATCACGGCCACTGTCGGTACCCACTGGTAGACTGGCAAGGCGGGTGGCCCCCGGGATCGGGTGGGGCTTGAGGTTACGTACTGGGCGCGGCGTTTGCGCAGTTCACGGGCGGTTGGCCAGGCCGCTGATCAGGCGCGGAGATCCTTTTCCGCTGCCTGCCAGTCGAACCCCGGGTAGCAGGGCGCGCCGTCCACGGCGAGGGCCATCAGGTCGTGCGCCCTGTGGTTGCCGGGGTCGGCGGCGAGCACGACCCCGAGGTGAGTGACGGCGTCGTCCCCGTTGCCGGCGCCCACCAGCAGTTCGGCGAGGTGCAGCCGCAGCACGACGTCGTCGGGCGCGGCCTCCACAGCTCTTCGCATGCTCGCGATCAGTGCGTCGGTCATGGCGTCCCCTGTCCGTGAGAACAGGCGAATCGTAAGTACGCCGCTCATCGCGGACAACCGCCTTCCGGCTCAGCCGACCGCTAACGTGCCGTCATGCCGAGAAGAGCCCAACTGTTCGGCGGCGCCGACGACCGACGGTTCCAGAACCCGACGACCGGCGACGAGCGCACCGTGCTCGCCGGGGTGCTGGCCGCACAGCGCGCGACACTGGAGGCGAAGTGCGCGGGCCTCGACACCGCGCTGGCCGACCGGTCCGTGCCGCCGTCGACGCTGTCGCTGCTGGGACTGGTACGTCACCTCGCCGACGTCGAACGCCGCTGGTTCCGCCAGGTCCTGGCGAAGGAGGACGCCCCGCCCCGCTTCTCGTCCCCGGCCGACCCGGACGGCGACTTCGACGGCGCGACGCCCGCGCCCGAGGTGGCGGCGGAGGCGTGGGCGGCGTGGCGCGCCGAGGTGACGTTCGCGGAGGAGGTCACCGCCGCGGCCCCGGACCTGGACGTCACGGGCGAGGACAGCTGGCGCGGCACGGTGTCGCTGCGCTGGGTACTGGTGCACATGATCGAGGAGTACGCCCGCCACAACGGCCACGCCGACCTGCTCCGCGAACGCATCGACGGCGCGGTGGGCGTGTAGCGAGGGCGGGTATCTCAGCGGGTCGCGTGGATGAACCACGCCGCCGAGCCCAGGCGGACGCCGGTCGGCGACTGGTGCTTCGCGAGGTCCACGCGCAGGGACTCCGCCGCCTCGTCCGGGTTGTCCAGCCGGGCGATCGCCTGCGCGAACTGGCCCGTCACGAAGTCGAGCGCGTCCTCGACCGTCGCACCCAGGTACATGTCCGCCACGCGGGGTTCGACGCGGATGTCGGTGAAGCCGGTGCTGGTCAACAGGTTCCGGGTCCAGTCCGGGTCGGCGAAGCCGGACGCGGCGGGCGCCGCACCGGCCCGTAGCGCACCGCGGATCACCTGCTGCCATTCGTTGGCGGACACCGCCTGCCACGTCATGAGCGCCAGCCGGCCGCCCGGGCGCAGCGCCCGCGCCAGGTTCGTGAACGCGCTCTCCGGGTCGCCGAAGAACATCACGCCGCTGCGGCTCATCACCACGTCGTGCTCCGGGAACGGGTGCACCTGCGCGTCCGCCTGTTCGTAGCCGACGTTCGGCAACCCGGTGGAGCGCTCTCTCGCCAGCGCCAGCATCGGGCCCGACAGGTCCACGCCCAGCACGTGCCCGTCGACCGCGAGGCGGGCCGCCGCACGGGTCGTCGCGCCGCTGCCGCAGCCCACGTCCAGCACGCGGTCCGTTCGCTCGACGCCCACCGCGCCCACGAAGTCGTAGTCGGCGACGCCTTCCTCGAAGCGGTCCGCGCGACGTGCCCAGTAGGCGCCGGACGCACCGTCCCAGTACGCCAGTTGGTCCATATTGGACGGATCGACCCGCACGGCACTCACCACATGTTCTCGAACCGGGATCCCAGCATCACGCGGGCCATCGTCACCTTGATCACCCTGCGCAGTTCGGTGCGAGAGTACAGCTCGGGCAGCGCCTCGAAGATGTCCTTTCCCACATCCAGCAACGTCACACCCTGTGTCCCCTCCTCGGCCCCGAGGACGAACCACGCCCAGCAGCGGTACGACTCCGGCTCGGACGCGCGGCCCTCGTTCCGCAGCATCGGGCACAGGAACACGCCCGACACCGCCGACACCTGCCGCAGCAACGCGCCCTCGCTGCTCCACCGGCGGGACCGGTCGTGCGCGACGTTCTCCCGCTGGATGCCCAGCAGGTCGTCCACGCCGGCGACCCGGACCGTGAAGTCGGGGTCACCCCACTCCACGTCCGACCGCCCGCGGAACCCGTGCGCGGAATTGCTGTTCACTCTCACCGATCCCCAGGAGACCGCTCTGGCCGACGACAACTACTACCACGGCCACGGACGGCTACAGTCGCGCCGTGGACCCGCTCGCCTGGCTACGTGACTCCGACCCGGCCCTGCGCTGGCAGGTGGAGAGCGCTCTCCTGCCTGAACCGCCCTCGGTGTGGAAGACGACACGCGCCAAGGTCGCCACCGAGGGGTTCGGTGCGCGGCTCCTCGCGCTCCAGGAACCCGACGGCCAGTGGGCGGGTGGGGCGTTCTTCCCCGCCGACGCCGACCCGGAGACCGAGGTCGGACAGCCCTGGACGGCGACCACGTGGTCGCTCAACGCGTTGCGGGAGTGGGGCCTCGACCCCGCCGTCCTGCGTGACCGCCGCACTGCCGAACTGCTCGACGAGCACTGCCGCTGGGAGTACGACGACCTGCCGTACTGGGGCGGTGAGGTCGACTGCTGTATCAACGCGTGGACCGTCATGAACGGCCTGTGGCTGCGCGCCGACGTCACCGGCATCGTCGACTGGTTCCTCGAGCACCGGCTGACCGACGGCGGCTGGAACTGCGCGTGGGTGGAGGGCTCGACACGCTCGTCGTTCCACTCGACGCTCAACGCCCTCAAGGCCCTGCTCGCCGTCGACGTCGCCACCGGCGGCACCGACGCCACGCGTGCGGCCCGGCGCTCGGGCGAGGAGTACCTCCTGCGGCGCGGGCTCTTCCGGCGGCTGTCGACGGGCGGACCGGTGGCGCCGTGGGTGGACGAGTTCGCGTACCCGTTCCGCTGGCGGTACAGCGTCCTCAACGCGGCCGACTACTTCCGCCAGGCCGCCGAGTTCGACGGCACCCCACCCGATCCGCGCATGACCGACGCGATCGAGATCGTGCGCGCCGCGCGGCGCCCGGACGGGACCTGGCTCCAGGGCGCGGTGCTCCCCGGGCGTGTCTGGTTCGACGTCGACGTGGCCGAGGGCGAGCCGTCGAAGTGGCTGACCTTCCACGGAACGCGCGTGCTCGCCTGGTGGGACGCGGCGGACTAGGACGAGTCGCGGATCACCAGTTCCGGCTCGAACATCACCTTGCCCAGCACCGAATCCGGGTTCCGCACGTGCTCGAGCAGCGTCTGCGCCATCGCGGCGCCCATCTCCTCGACCGGTTGCCTGATGGTCGTCAGCTTGGGGCGGGACGCCAGAGCGGCGCTGCTGTCGTCGAAGCCCACCACCGCTACGTCGCCCGGCACGTTCAGCCCGTTCTCGCGCAGGGCCACGAGCGCACCCTGCGCCATCAGGTCGTTGGCCACGAAGACACCGTTGATGTCCGAATACTCCTCCAGCAGCTCGTCCATCGCCTCCTCGCCACTCGCCATCGTGAAGTTGCCACGCGCGTTGGGCACCCGCTCGCCCGCGATGTCGCGGAATCCCCTGATCCGGTTCTGGCTCGCCGGCACGTGCCGTGGCCCGGAGATGGTCGCGAGCTTGAGACGACCGCGCTCGAGCAGGTGCCGTGCCGCCATCCGGCCGCCTTCCCGGTGCCGCACGTCCACGAACGGCAGCGGGAAGGCGGTTCTGGAGAACCCCACCGCGGGCAGGCCGGCGATCCGGAGCATCGCGGGCATGGGGTCCTCCGGGTCGGTGTTGACCACCAGCACGCCGTCGACGTCGCCCTGGCGGACGCGGTGGAGGACGTCCGCGCGCGTGATCTCGTCGTCGGCCAGCATCAACAGCGCGTGGACGTGGTGGTCGCGCAGGTAGCCGACCACGCCACCGACCACCCGGCCGAAGAACGGGTCGGCGAACACGTCACCGCTCGAACCCGACACGACCAGCGCTACCGCGTCCGTGCGGCGGGTGACCAGCGACCGCGCCGCACGGTTCGGCGAGTACCCGGTCTTCTCGATCGCCTGCCGCACCGCGTCCTGGATGGCGATGTCGACGTTGCGGGTTCCGTTCACCACACGCGAAACCGTCGCGCGCGAGACCCCCGCCATCTTGGCCACGTCCTCCAGGGTGACCGCGGACGGAGACCTTCTTGTGTTCATGGCGCCGATGGTACGCAAGAGGTCTCTCCAAACAGGGGGGTGAACCTACCATCGTGTGTTGTCAGCGGCGGTAGACGCCGAATTCGTACAGCGAGTAACCCCAGCCGGTACCCCGCCCCGTGCCGTACACCCGGATGTACCGACCGGACGCCGTCACGTCGATGTCGTCCACGCCGCCGTCACCGTTGGTAGCCGCGTGCACAGAGCGCCAGTCGGACCCGTTGTCCGAGACCTGGATCTCGTACGCCCGCCCGTACGCGGCCTCCCACACGAGTTGCACGTGCTGGAACGTGGTCACCGCGCCAAGGTCGACCGCCAGCCACTGCGGGTCGCTCCAGTCGGACGCCCAGCGCGTGGAGAGCGCTCCATCGACGGCGTTGGACGGCGGGAACGGCGCCCCGTCGCCAACCTGCTGGTGCGACGACGCGGTGGCGGTCTTGCCGCGTGCCACGTTCACCCCGTCCGGCGTCGGCGCGACCACCCGGAACGACCGCGTCTCGATGCCGACGTTGCCGTGCCCGTCGCGGGCGTACACGTACACCTTCCAGACGCCGAGCCGGTCCGGCGCCCGCACGGTGAACGGGCCGCCGCCGGAGAACGACGCGGGCACGAGCGCGCCGGCGTTGTCGATGTACTTGCTGTTCAGCATGATCGCGTAGGAGAGCGCGTCCCCGTCTGGGTCCGACGCCGCGACGTCGATCGTGAACGGCCCGCCCGCGGGCACGTCGGTGATACGGGACAGGTCCATCCGCGAGATCACCGGCGGGGTGTTCGCGCCCGGGTCGCCGCCGTACGCGGCCGCGACCGAGTAGTAGGAGAGCCTTCTCTCGTTGCCCGGCAACAGGTTGAACCACACGCCGCCGAAGTCCTGCTCGGTGCCGTAGTGGAACAGCGTGCCGCCGAGCGCGACACCGGTGTGCGCGGTCAGGCAGTCCCACGCGCGCCGGTAGCCGTCGCGTTTCGCGACGTCCGACGGTTCGGCCGGGACGCCGTTGACGTCGTCCGGCACCTCCCACTCGCCCGCGGGGCCGCCCTCGGTGAGGATGTACGGCTTCGTGTACCCACCGGCCTCCCAGTCGCCGCGGACCTGGCACACGGCGTTGTACGAGTTCACCGCGTACAGGTCGAGGTCGGGGGCGTTCGCCTCGTAGTACGGCCAGGCGCCGGTCCACGCGTCGGTCGAGGTGACCGGGTGGTTCGGGTCTATGCCGTGGATCGCGCGTGCCACGTCGTTGACGAACCTGGTGTACGCGTTGCGCTGGCTCTCCAGTTCCGCGCCGGAGAAGCAGTTCTGCATGCCCAGCACGGACTCGTTGCCCACGTTCCACATCAGGACGCCGGGGTGTCCTTTGTAGACATCCACCCAGCGGGTGAACTCGGCGAGCATGGTCGACTTGTAGTTCGTGTCGGTCACGTAGTTCACGCAACCGCCGCTGCCCGGTCCGCCGCCGGGCTGCAGCCAGAAACCGGCGATCACCTTGATGCCGTTCACGGCCGCCGCGTCGAACAGCGGCGCCGACGTGCCGTCGGTGCCCCAGGTGCGGACCGTGTTGACGCCCATGGCGTTCAGGTCCGGCATCCGCTGTGCCGCCTCGGACACCGGCGGGCCCCAGGTGAGGCCCTTGACCTGGAACGGGTTGCCGTCGACGGTGAGCTGCCAGTCGCCGTGCGATCCGGTCACGCGGACGACGCCCGGCGCCGCGGCAGCGGGACGCGCGGCGACGGTGAGCAGTCCGGCGAGCAGGGCGACGACCAGCGCGAGAGCGCGCTTCATTGCGACTCCTCAGCAGGGTTCTCGGAGTGGGTTCGGAGAGCGCTCTCCCACTCCGTTCCGAGTGTTGCGGGCGGATTGTGCGCATGTCAAGGGCGATATTGACACGGAGAGCTACGCTCGTGGGAGAGCGCTCTCCCTCGATCCCTGCCGAGGAGGAGTACAGCCAGATGAGGCGACATCTCACACTCGCGGCGACCGGCCTGGCCGTCGCGGCACTACTGAGCACACCCGCGGCCGCCGACCCGGCGGACGACGTGACGCACCACGAGTTCCAGGTCAACTGTTCGGTCACACACCGGCTCCCCGACGACCCGATCGTGCTCCCGAACCTGCCCGGCGCGTCGCACGAGCACAGCTTCACGGGCAACACGACGACGAACGCGTACACGACGCTGGAGTCGCTGCAGGCCGCCGGCGTCGGCGCGACGTCCTGCCTCGCGCCGGACGACCTGTCGGCGTACTGGTTCCCGACCATGTTCAACGGGAACGCACCGGTGATCCCGAACTTCAGACAGGTCATCTACTACAAGTCCGGGATCGAGCGGTACCAGGACGTCCGGCCGTTCCCGCCGGGCCTGCGGTACGTGGTCGGCAGTCCCAACTCGACGCTCGAGGAGTTCCGCGCGCACCCGGGCCGGGTCGAGGGCTGGGAGTGCGGGGACAGCTTCTTCAACTGGGACTTCCCCGCGCACTGCCCGGCGGGCACGCAGCTGAACGTGCGGTTCCAGGCGCCGAGTTGCTGGGACGGCGTGCACCTCGACTCCGCGGACCACAAGTCGCACATGGCGTATCCGGTCGGCGGCGTCTGCCCGTCGTCGCACCCGAACCCGGTGCCGATGCTGGAGTTCAAGATCGCGTTCCCCGTCGACGGGGACATGAGCCAGGTCCGGCTGGCGAGCGGACGCGGCTACAGCTGGCACTACGACTTCTTCAACGCGTGGGATCCGCCGACGCTCGCGGCTCTCGTGAGCCACTGCATCAACGGCGGCCTCCAGTGCGACCCCCGCGGCTACGACCAGTACAAACCCCACCGCGGCGCGGTACTCGGGGAGAACTACCGGCTGCCGGGCAGGCCGTGAGTCTCGCCGTGATCACTGCGGCACAAGGGATTGAGGCGTTCGGGACGAGGGTATTCCGCGAGCACGAAGGTCCCCAGAAAGGATCCCCGCCATGCTTGCGATCCTCGCAGCGGTGCTGTTCGCCATCGCACTGATCATGGATCTGGCCGACGCCACCACCGGCATCAGCGCCAGCGCGTTCCTGACCGCCGGGCTGCTCTGCCTCGCCCTGCACATGGCAGGCATCGGCGCGTCCCTGCCGGCGCGGAACGGCCGTCGCTGGTCCATGCGCCGGTGACCACTGCGGCATCGGGGTGACGCCCTGGTGCTGCCGGGTGACACCACAAGTAAACCTGTCGCACACCGGCTACGTTCCACGACTGTGCGAACCGGTGACGTACTGGAGCGGCATCCCGTGCCCGACTGGCAGTGGCCGGTGCACGCCGCCGACGCGGCCCGGATCGTCTTCCACAGCCCGGGATACGACGGTTCGGGCCGCGCGGCGGGCGGTTCGGTGTTCCTGCCCGTCGGGACGCCGCCGCCGGGCGGCTGGCCGGTGGTCAGCTACGTGCCCGGCCTCGGTCCAGGACCGACCGGGCCGGAGCGCGTGCACGTCGACCGGTGGCTCGGCGCCGGCTACGCGGTGACGGTCGCCGACCAGCACAGCCTCGGCCCGCACCCGTACCTCAACGGCGAAGCGGTCGCGGACGACGTCGTCGACATCGTCCGCGCGGCGCGGACGACGGACCCACACGTGGGCAAGGCCTGGCTCGTCGTCGGGTTCTCGCGGGGCGCGCACGCCGCGCTGTTCACCGGTCTCGTCGCGAGCCGGTACGCGCCAGAACTGCATTTCCGCGGCACCGTCGCGATCGCGCCGCCGGTGCACGCGCCGCTGCTCGTCGCCGAGCTGACCGCCGACGGCGACCGGCCGCTGTCGCCGCTGCTCCCGTACCTGCTCACAGGGCGGGAGAGCGCGTCCTCACCGAGACCGGCCGCGCGCTGGTCGCGCTGGCCGCGGTCGGCCGGTTCGACGAGGTCTCCGACGCCGCCTGGCACGTCACCAACGACGAGAGCGGGTTCACCGCTCTGCACACACGACCCGGGCTCGCGCCGCTGCTGGACGCGTGCCGCGTGCCGGTGACCCGCATGGACCGCCCTGTGCTGCTCACCGCGGGCGACGCCGACGACGTCGTGCCCGCCGACGTGGTGGCGCGGTACTACGCGGACGTCCGCGGCACCGGCGCGGACGTGCGGTTCGACCGGCACGACACCACGCACCGGGGGCTGTTGAGCGCGGGCGTCGACGAGATCGTCGCGTGGGCGCGACGTCCCGGCTTCGGCCGCCGTACCGGTGACCGCGACGGCGGGCTCACCGGCGACGACTTCGCGGTGTACGCGTTGCGGTTGGTGCAGGCGTGCGGCGAACCACCGGGATCGCCCTCGGCCCAGGCGGTGCGCCGGGGTTACGACGACCTGTGGCGGGCGGTCGCCGCCGCCAGGTCCACAGTGGACCAGCGGGAGCTGTCGGGATGGCTGGACTCCCGCGACACGGGTGGCTTCGAGGCACCACTGCGCGACCTCGCCGACGCGGTGCTGCGACTGGCGGAGAGCGGCGACTCGGTGTCCGCCGCGGAGATCGCGGCCGCCGTCCGCGACCCCGGCCGCACCGACGACTGGCTGTTCGGCCAGCTCTGAGTGCCCGGTGACGCCCGTCCCGAGGCGGCGGAGGCGTACTGGCGCATCACCGGCGACGCCGCCACCGCACTGTCCGTTGTGGACTCACTGACCACGGGCGACCTCGGCTCCCGCGCCCGCGCGGTCGCCGTGCGCGTGCGCGCGGAGCGCGGGCACCGCCACCAGCAACGCGAGCGCGGTGCCCGCTCCCCCGATCAGGAACGCACCGTGGGCTCCGACGAGCCCGATCAGCGGACCGGCCACCACGTAGGCGACCGCCGAACCCAGTTGTGCCGCGGTCGCGACGGCGCCGAAGGCCCGGCCGAGCAGGTGGCGCGGGGTGATCCGCTGCACGAGCGTGTCCGTCGCGATGTTCTCCGCGGCATTGCCCATGCCGCCCACCGCCTGCGCGACGGCGACCGCGGCCAGAGACGGGAGCAACGCGGTCGCGATCGCGCCGGTCGACACCAGCCCGATGCCACCCACCAGCAGCGCGACCGCCGACCGCCGCCCCAGCACCAGGCTCAGCAGGCCGGACGCGGCCAGCATGCCCACCCCGTACGCGGCCTGCGTCAGCCCGAAGTCGGCCGCGGAGCCGTGGAGAGCGCTCACCAGGAACACCAGAGCCACGTTGTCGATCGCGGCGAACGACACCACCAGGAACAGGGACGACACCAGTGCTCTCGGCCCTGGGGTGGTCGCGACGAAACGCAGACCGGCGGCGGTTTCCCGCCACAGTCCGTTGTGGACACCGGTTGACCGGAGCGCGGGCAGGCGGGTGAGGATCAGCGCCGACACGAGGAAGGTCAGCGCGTTCAAGCAGAGCGCTGCCCGAGCGCCGCCCAGCTCCATCGCCAGGCCGCCGACGGTCGGGCCCACCGCCAGTTGGATGGTGAACGCGGTGCCCAGCAGCGCGTTGGCGCGTCCGAGAGCGCTCTCCGGCACCAGGGCGGGCACCGCGCTGCGGCCCGCGGGCACGAACGCCGTCGCGAAGCACCCGCTGACCAGTACGAGCACGACGAGCACGGGCAGCGGTGGGAGCAGCAGGGCCAGCACCGCGAACACCGCGGCCTGCCCGGTCTCGCAGACGGCCATCAGCCGGCGCTGGTCGACGCGGTCGGAGAGCGCTCCCGCGACGGGACCGAGGAACCGCGGCAGCGCGATCGCGAGCAGCACCGCGCTGACCGCCGTCGCGCCCTTGCCCGCCGCGTACAGCACGAGCGCGGTGCGACCTATCCCGTCACCGGCGAACGAGATCGCGCGGGACCACCAGAGAACGCGGAACGACATGCCGGCAGCGTGCGTGGCACACGACCAGGCGACCATCATTTCGGGTAGAACCGAAACCATGCCGGTCACGTTCCGCCTGACCACCACCACGACCTGCCGGTGGGCCATCTCCCCGCTGCGGGAGACCACGAGCGCGGTCCGCCTGCTGACCAGGCCGGACCGGCAGGGCTACCACGGGCCGTGGCTGCGTGCGGTCGCACCGGCGCTCGAGGAGATGGACCTGACGCCGCTGCTGCAGGTCATGCGCGGCACCTACAACCCGGACTTCCTGATGCCGCCGCCCGCGGGCCCGAACCCGGTGTTCGCCGACGAGCTGGCGCTGGTCCGGCGGACACCGGCGGCCCAGGTCCGGGCCGAGCTGTCGCAGTGCCTGCACGCGCACCACGGCCGCCGCCTCCCACCGCCCGCGCAGGCGCTGGTGGACCACCCACCACGGGCACGCGCTCTCCTGGCCGACACGCTCGAGGCGTGCTGGGATCGGCTGATCGAGCCGTGGTGGCCGCGGCTGCGCGACGTGCTCGCCGGGGACATCGCGTACCGGACCGGCGTGCTCGCCGACGGTGGCCTCGCCGCGGTGCTCGCGGACCTGCATCCGAGTGTCCGGTGGCACGAACCGGTGCTGACCGTCGACGTGGGCACCCACGGGCACCGCGACGTCGGTGAGGAGGGCATGGTGCTGATGCCGAGCACGTTCGAGTGGCCGAACGTCGGCGTGATGCTGGACGAGCCGTGGCTGCCGACCATCGACTACCCGGCACGCGGGATCGCCGCGCTGTGGACACCGCGCACCGATCCGCCCGCCGCGCTGGATCGCCTGATCGGGCGCACCCGCGCCGTTCTGCTGTCCGCGCTCACCGAGCCGACGTCGACCACGGGCCTCGCGCGGCGCTGCGGCCTGCCGAACAGCACGGTCAGCGAACACCTGACCGTCCTGCGCGACGCCGGTCTCGTCACCACGCACCGGGTGGGCCGCTGGCTGCGGCACACCCGCACGCCGCTCGGCACCCAGCTCAGCGGCGGTAGTTGAGCAGCACCGCGCGGCCGTCGAACGTCCTCGTCTCCGCGAGTTCCAGGTCGAACCGCTCGGCGAACGGGAACAGCCGCTTGCCACCGCCGAGGACGACCGGGTGCACGACCACCTGGTACTCGTCGATCAGGTCCATGCCCGCGAGCGTGGCGGCCAGCCCGGCCCCACCCGTCAGCAGCATGTCCTTGCCCGACTGGGCTTTCAACTCGTGGAGAGCGCTCTCCACGTCGGACTCCACTCGCGCGCCCCACCCCGCGCCGGTGAGCGTGCGCGAGAAGACGATCTTCGGCATCTGCCGCCACACCTTCGCGAACGCGAGATCGTGCGGGTGGTCGGAGATCTGGTCGGCCGTGGGCCAGTAACCGGACATCAGCTCCCACACGACACGGCCGTACAGGAACGTGTCGACCCGGTCGTTGATCCCGTCCGACCAGGCGCTCAGCTCGGGCCCCATGGCGGGCCAGTCGAACTCGCCGTTCGGGCCGGCGATGTGTCCGTCGACGGACGTGTGCACCCAGTAGATGACCTTGCGCATGTCCTTGCTCCCTTCCCGGTGGCTACCGGGAACAGGTCGGAGCGGGAGAGCGGTTTCTCTACATCGGCGCACGGGTTCGGCCGGGTTTTTTGGCCGCTGGTTCCGGAGGCGCCGAGAAGACTGCCCTGGCACGCTTGCCCCCGGAGGTGGCCGTGATGGCGAACGAGGTCGTGCGGACCGTGTGCCACGGGTGCTGTCAGCTCACGCAGTACCGCGCCGAGGACGGCACGGTCCGCCCGATGATCCTGCCGGGCACCGGCGTGGTCTTCGCCGAGAAGGCGCCCGGTGTGATGGTGGAGCTGCCGTGCCCGGTGTGCGGTGAGTCCGACGACCCGGGCTGGGTGCCTGGCCTGGTCCCGCCCGCCTGACGTCAACCGCGCTGGAGCGAGCCCGGAAGCGTGAACCCGTCCGGGCCGGGCGGGAACTCGTGCACCGCCACCACGGCCTCGGCCGGGATCGGGCCGTACACGTGCGGAAACCACGGCCCGCCGGGGATGGGCGGCGACCCGGGCTCCCAGCGCAGCGGCACGTCGAGCCGCGACGGGTCGATCTCCAGCAGCACCATGTCGGTGCGGCCGGCGAAGAGCCGGTTCGCGGGCAGGTGCACGGTGCCGGGGTCGGAGCAGTGCAGGAACCCCTCGGTCGTCAGCGACGGGGCGGTGACCGGTTCGCCCGGCCGGTACGCCGCGCGTTCGGTGATGTGCAGGATCACGCTCTCACGCTACCGGCGGAACGTGGCACACTGTGCCGCACCAGCGCGGGACGGGCGCTGCGCGCCGGCCTTTGTAAAGGGGCCGGTGGCCCGGACAGACCCGGGCCACCGGCAGGGTTGGCCGAGTCCCGAGTGAGCCGTCTCGGTTCTCGGCCGGAACGACCACCGAGGTGGTCGCGGGTTGGGGGGAGTGGGTTCGGGCCGGGATCTGGGGTCGTATGGACCCGAACCCACTCCGTCCGGTCAGCTGCCCTTTGACGGCGGTTCGGCGCCGCTGGGGGGCACGGCGGATGCGGCGCCGGGGGCTGAGCTGTCCGGAGTCTCGGTGACCTCATCGCTGGGGTCGCTCGTCTGCTCTGTTTCTGTCCTGGTCGGTCTGTCGCGCATCTCCTCGGTGGGCGGCTCGGTACCACCGGGTCTCTCGGACGGACGTCCCGTCTCGCTCGGTGTCCTGGCCGTCGGGGTCTCCGGCTGACGATCATCCCGCGCGTCCTCGCCGGGCTCCTCGGGTTTGCCGGACTCCTCGGGTTTACCCGTGGTCGTGGTCGCACCCGCGGTGGCGCTGGGCGCCGTGGTCTCGACGATCTCGCAGTACTCCGCGACCTCGTCCTCTCCGCCCGCGGCATCGACCAGTGCCTGGAACGCCGGGGTGTCGAGGTCCTTGTCCTCGCCCGCCGTGTACGCCTCGCACAGGCCGACGATCGCCGGGTCGGGCGTCGCGGGCGACGGCCGGTCGTCGCTGACGCGGCCGATGGGCGCGTTCGGCACCGGGGTCGTCGTGCCCGGCGCGTCGGCCGGGACGTTCGACCACGGCACGGGCAGCGCGCCCTCGCTCGCGGCGAGCACCACCCCGGTGGAGCCCGCGACGGCCACCACCAGCACAGCCTTGATGGTCAACGCCTTCGCGACGCTCCGCCGGAACACCGACCGGTGCGGCGCGGGTGCGTTCGCCGCCTCCCGGAACGCGGCGACCGCGGCGCTCTCGCCCGCCAGCTCACCCACGTGTGCCGGTGCGGCGGCAGCGCGCAGCACCACCGCGACCGGTCCGGCCCCCTGGCCGGCAACCAGCCGCTCCGCGGTGTCGCGGTCCACACGTGGCGTGCCTTGAATGCTCATGACGTCTTTCTTGGCGTCGAGCCGCCTGTGCGTGTCACACCGGTGGCTGCGACCTCCCGACCTGGCATTTCCTCGAGCCGCTCACCGAGCTTGCGCAGTCCTCGCCAGACGGCGGTCCGGACCGCGCCGGGCCGCTTGCCCATGACGGCGGCGACGGCCTGCGCGTCGAGCCCCATCACGACCCGCAGCAGCACGGCCTCCGCCTGGTCCTTGGGCAGTGTGGCGATGAGTTCGACGGTCGCGTTGGTGGCCGCGTGCGTGATCGCCTGCTCCGCGGTGTCGTTGCGGTCCGGCAGGTCGACCAGCACCTCCGCCGACAGCCCGGGTGCCGGGCGGCGCTGCATGCGCCGGATGTGGTCGAGCGCCCGGTGGCGTCCGATGGTCGCCGCCCAGCCGCGGAACCCGCCGGCGCCGTCGTCCCGGAACGTGCGGATGTCGCGCGCGATCTGCAGCCAGGTCTCGGACGCGAGATCCTCCGCGTCCTCACCGCCCACCAACCCGCGCAGGTACCGCAGCAGACCGGGCTGTACCTCGCGGTACAGCAGCCGGAACGCCGCCTCGTCCCCGCCACGGGCCGCCCGCACCGCCGCGGACAGGTCAGCCGCCGTCTGACCAGCTGTCACTCAGCAAACCTCGACTCGACGTAGAAGGACCCCACCAGTGATGGCGCACGGTCCGCCGCGAACGTCACACTCCCCCGCGAGGCGGCAGCGCCGGGTTGGTCGTCGCACCCGTGCTGGCGCTGCCGACCTGCGCCTCGTACTTCGCGAGCACGCCGGTCCGGTACGGGTTGGGCGGCTGCTGCCAGGCCGCGGCCCGCACCGCGATGTCCTCGTCGGGCAGGTCGACGTCGATGCGGCGGGCCGCGACGTCGATGGTGACCGTGTCGCCGTCGGAAACGGCCGCGATCGGGCCGCCGCGCGCTGCCTCCGGCGCCACGTGCCCGACCATGAATCCCCTGGTCGCGCCGCTGAACCGGCCGTCGGTGAGCAGTGCGACGTCCGCGCCGAGTCCCGCGCCCATGAGCGCGCCGGTGACCGCGAGCATCTCCCGCATGCCGGGCCCGCCCGCCGGTCCCTCCGCGCGGATGACCACCACGTCGCCCGCCCTGATCTGCCCGGCGAGCACGGCGGCCATGGCGGCCTCCTCGCCGTCGAACACGCGGGCTGGGCCACGGTGGTAGTGGCGTTCGTGCCCGGACAGCTTCACGACGGAGCCGTCCGGCGCGAGGTTGCCGCGCAGGATCGCGAGGCCGCCGGTGGCTTTGAGCGGCCGGTCGAGCGGGAGCACGACCTCCTGACCGGCGGTTTCCTCGGCGTCCCGTGCGGCTTCGCCCAGCGTCCGTCCGGTGACGGTCACGGCGTCGGGATCGAGCAGCCCGCCGTCGAGGAGCCGCCGCACCAGCAGGGGCACGCCGCCCGCCGCGTACAGGTCGGTGGCGACGAACCGGCCGCCGGGCCTGAGGTCGCAGATCATCGGGGTCTTGGCGCTGATCTCGTCCATGTCGTCGATGTCGACGGCCACGCCCGCCTCGGCGGCGATCGCGAGCAGGTGCAGCACGGCGTTGGTGGACCCACCGGACGCGGCGACGGCGGTCATGGCGTTGCGGATGGACTCGCGGGTGATCACGTCCCGGGGCCGGATGCCGGCGGCGAGCACGTCCATGGCGAGGTGCCCGACCCGTTCGGCGACCCCGGGTTTGCCCTCGTCCTCGGCGGGCACCATGGCGGAGCCGAGCGGGCTGATGCCCATGACCTCGAACACCATGGCCATGGTGTTGGCGGTGAACTGGCCACCGCACGCACCCACGCCCGGTGACGCGGCGGCCTCCAGCTCGGCCAGTTCGGCGTCGGTGATCCGGCCCGCGGCGTGGGCGCCGACGGCCTCGAAGACCTCCTGCACGGTGACGTCCCTGCCCTGCCAGCAGCCGGGACGGATAGAGCCGCTGTAGAGGAGGACACCGGGAATGTCCAGCCGTGCCATGGCCATCACGACACCGGGCAGCGTCTTGTCACAGCCCGCGATCCCGACGAGCGCGTCGAAGCAGTGCCCGCGCGCGACGAGTTCGATCGAGTCGGCGATGACCTCCCGCGAGACCAGGGACGTGCGCATACCGGGGGTGCCCATGGTGATGCCGTCGGAGATCGCGATCGTGTTGACCTCCATGGGCGTGCCCTGACGTGCCCGGATCCCGGCCTTGACGGCGGCGGCGAGGGTGCGGTGCGTGAAGTTGCACGGCATGGTCTCGGTCCAGCAGTGCGCGACCCCGACGAAGGGCTTGGCCAGCGCCTCGTCGTCGTAGCCCATGCCCTTGAGCTGCGCCCGCGCGCCGGCCCTGGCCGGCCCCTCCACGAGCGCACGAGAACGATGCCGGAGCTCCATGGACGCCTCCCCACGGTGGACGGGTCACGCTCAACCGTAGAGCGCCACGGCGCTGTCGGCACGAGTTGTCCACAGGTGGTCCGGTTGTCCACAGTTCCGCTCAGCCGCCCGATTTTGTCGGCCCCCACTGGTAGACTGGCAAGGCGGGTGGCCCCCGGGATCGGGTGGGGCTTGAGGTGACGTACTGGGCGGCCCGTCTCGGCGGATTCCGGGTTGTCGGCGTTTCGGCCGCGACCTCGTGACCAGCCGTACGCCGTAGGGGACCATCGCGGCATGGAGTTGCGGCAGATCGAGCACTTCCTCGCCGTCGTGCGGTGTTCCGGGTTCACCTCGGCCGCTCAGGAGGTCCACATCGTGCAGTCGGCGCTGTCGGCGTCGGTGCGCAAGTTGGAGGCGGACCTGGGCGCGCCGTTGTTCGAACGGACCAGCCGGGGCGTGCTGCTCACCGAGGCGGGCCGGGCGCTGTTGCCGGTCGCCCACCGGATGGTGGCCGATGCCGACGCGGCGCGCGGGGAGGTCGCCGCGGTCCTCGGGCTCGCCAGGGGCCGGGTGTCGATCGGCACGATCCAGGCCCTGACGATGGTCGACCTGCCGCGTGAGCTCGGCGAGTTCCGGCGCAGGCACGAAGGCGTCCAGATCCACGTGCGTGACGGGCTCGTGCCCGCGCTCGCCGCCGCGGTCGCCGACGGGTCGCTCGACCTCGCCTACCTGGCCGCCGACGGGCCGCTGCCGACCGACCTCGCCGTCTTCGCCACCTGGCAGCAGCAGCTCGTGCTGGTGACGCACCCGGGTCACCGGCTCGCGGGCAGGCAGCGGGTGCGACTGTCCGATCTGGACGGTGAGCCGTTCGTGGACCTGTCCGGCAGCGGCATGCAGGAGATGGTGCGCCGCCGGTTCGCTGACGCGGGGCTGCGGCGCAACCCGGTGTGCGAGGCCACCCACGTCCCGCTGCTCCTGGACCTGGTCGCCGCGGGACTCGGGGTGACCGTCGTGCCGCAGCGCGTGGCGGAACGGACCGGCCTGACACACGCCACCGTGGCCGACGGGGACCTGACCCGCACGATCTACCTCGCGGGCCGCTCCTCCGTCCCGTCGAACCCCGCGGCGCGGGCGTTGCTGGCGCACCTCACGAGCCAGCCGCCCAGGACCGCGAAGAACAGCAGCAGCGGCACCCAGCCCGCCAAGCCCACGAACGCCGCCAGGACGAGCACCCGGGCGCCGAAGGCGAGCAGCAGCCGCCCGGAACCGTCCTGATTTCCAGCCATGTCCTGAGTGTTCGCCCCGGCGGACGGCCGGTCCAACACTCGTTCGCGCTGCCCGCCATCGACGGAATCGATGGCCCGCTCAACTCACGGCGAACAGCAGCGCGGCGCTGCCGAGCACGACGATCGCCGTCGCGAGGTGGATGCCGAACGCGACGGCTCTGGTGCCGCCGTTGCGGAGCACGACAACCGTGTCCCCCAACGGGTTCAGCGCCACGACGAGCATGAACCACGCCCCCGCCTGCGCGCCGACGAACGCCAGCAGCGCGAGGCCGAGCAGGCCGTAGCTGCCGTCGCGCAGTCCCTTGACGGTGAGGAAGGCGCGTTCGGTCGCCGGCACGCCGTAGCCGGCGGCCGCGGCGCGGGGCGCGAACAGGAACCGCAGTCCGATGTACAGGACGAACAGGTTGAGCACGATGGCGAGCCCGTAGGCGAGGTGGGTGAGCATGCGATCCTCCGATTTCTAGCAGTGCTAGCGACAGTGTCGACGCTAGCAGAGCACTGACACGTGCGCTAGCACTGCTAGACTCTGGGTCATGTCGATACAGGCGCGCCGGGAGCGCGAACGCGCCGAGCGTGAGCGGCTGATCATCACGGCGGCGCGTGAGCTGGCGGAGGCGGAAGGCTGGGACGCGGTCACCACCCGGCGGCTCGCCGAGGAGGTCGAGTACAGCCAGCCCGTGCTGTACAGCCATTTCAAGGGCAAGGACGCGATCATGACGGCGGTCGCGGTGGAGGGCTTCGCCGATCTCGCGGAGGAGCTGCGTGCCGTGGTCCCGTCCGGTCTGGCCGCGGTCGCCGTCGCCTACGTGTCGTTCGCCGAGCGACGGCCCGCGCTCTACGACGCGATGTTCAACCAGTCGGTCGACCTGCCGTTCGCGAGCCCCGCCGCGCCGGCCGCCCTGCACGCCGGCTTCGACGCGATCGCCGACGCGGTCCGCCCCCACGCGGACGGCGAGGACGTCGGCCTGCTGACCGAGACCTTCTGGGCCGCCCTGCACGGCCTGACGACCCTGACCCGCGACGCCCGCATCCCTCGCGCCGGCCACGACCAGCGGCTGGCGCTGCTGCTCGACCGTTTCACCCGGTAACCCCTGCTCGTCGTGCGGGCCGCGCCGTCGCGGGCGAGGATCGGCGGGTGCTCGACATCAGCGGACTGACCTGGATCGTCACGATCGGACTGATCGTCGCCCTGCTCGCGGTGGACCTCGTGATCGCCGCGCTGCGGCCGCACAAGGTCGGGTTCGGCGAGGCGACGGCGTGGTCGGTGTTCTACATCCTCGTCGCGGTCGCGTTCGGGGTGTGGTTCGCGCTGACGTACGGCGGCGAGTACGGCACCGAGTACTTCGCGGGGTACATCGTCGAGAAGAGCCTCTCGGTCGACAACTTGTTCGTGTTCGTGATCGTGATGACCACGTTCGCGGTGCCGGAGGAGCACCAGCACAAGGTGCTGACGTTCGGCATCGTGCTCGCGCTGGTGATGCGGGCGATCTTCATCGCGCTCGGCGCGACGCTGCTTTCCTTGTTCTCCTTCATGTTCCTGCTGTTCGGCCTGCTCCTGATCGTCACCGCGGTGCAGTTGTTCCGCCACCGCGACGAGGACCCGGACGTCGAGGACAACGTCATGGTCAAGGCCGCGCGGCGGGTGCTACCGCTGACCGACGAGTACGTCGACGGCAAGCTGGTCACCCGCGTCGACGGGCGGCGGGTGGTCACACCGCTGATGGTCGTCCTCGTCGCGATCGGCAGCATCGACCTGCTGTTCGCGCTGGACTCGATCCCCGCAGTCTTCGGCGTCACCAGCGAGTCCTACATCGTGTTCGTCGCGAACGCGTTCGCGCTGCTCGGGTTGCGCGCGTTGTTCTTCCTCGTGAAGGGGTTGCTGGACCGGCTCGTGTACCTGTCGACCGGTCTGGCGCTGATCCTCGCGTTCATCGGCGTGAAGCTGATCCTGCACTGGGCGCACGTGGACATCGACGAACGCGTCCCGGAGATCCCCACGCCGCTCAGCCTCGGGGTGATCGTCGTCGTGCTCACCGTGGTCACGGTCGCGAGCCTGCTCAAGACGCGTGGGGACCCGACGGCGAAGGCGCACCCCGGTTCGCTGCGCGCGCACCGGACGGGTGAGCGCGATCACTCGCGCGACTGACCGACCTGCCCGTGTCGTTCGGGCGGGCGCGCGGATGCGGTGAGCCGCTCGACCACCTCGGCAGGCGAAGGCAGGTGGGCGATCTCGTCCGCGAGCGCACGCGCGGCGTCTCGGAAACCGCTCTCCCGTCGCAGCGTCGCGGCGCACGTGGCGACCGCGGCCGTGGACACCTCGTCCGGGAGCAGGCGCAGCGCGGCACCGGACGTGACGAGCGCGTCGGCGTTCGCGAACTGGTCGGCCCCCTGCGGCAGCACCAGCTGCGGCACACCGGCCGCGAGCGCGCCGAGTGTGGTGCCGCTGCCGCCGTGGTGGACGACCAGGTCGGCGTGCGGGAGCAGCTCCGCCTGCGACACCCACGCCCGCGGGATCACGTTCTCCGGCACCTCGCCCAGCTCCTCGGGGCGTACCCGTCCGGTCGCGACCACGACGGTCGCACGCAGCATGGCCAGGCCCTCCAGGGCGGTGGTGAGCAGCTCGGGGGTGCCGAACGCGGTGCCGAGCGTGAGGTAGACGAGCGGCCCGGGAAAGCGCTCCCCGGCCTCGGCGTACGGGACCGGGCGCAGCGCGATCCGCTGCTCCGTGTCGAGGAAGTCCTTGTCCTGCAGCGACGGCGGGCAGATGTCGACGTGCGGGAGGCCGGTGCGCAGCGGCCGGTCGAGCCCGATGCCGTCGGGGAACATGCGCCCGAAACCGTGCCACAGACCTGGAATCCCGGCGGCACGCGCGGCGTCGGCGACGCCGGGCACACCCCACCCGTGGATCACGAGGTCCGGCCGCAGCCGCGCCAGGTCGGGTGCGATGTCCTCGGCGTAGATGTCGTAGTACGCCACCGCGGGCCGGAACGGCCGGAGAGCGCTCTTTCCCAACGCGTCGTGGACCGACTCCCCCGCCGCGAAGTGCACCTCGTGCCCGGCCTCCCGCGCGGCGACGGCGAGCGGGATCAGCGGGTAAGTGTGCCCGACGGAGGCGAGGCTGGCGAACAGGAGGCGCATGCGCGTCAACGTACGCGGCGGAAACCGCTCTCCGGGGACACGTTCGCGCTCGGCGAAGCGGCGTTCGCCCGGCGTGCTGGCATGACGTCCGGCCCCGTGACGTCCTCTACTGCCCGATCAGGTCAGCTGTCGAGCCAGTACCGGAATCCGGCCGCCCGCTATCACCGCCTCCACCTGCCGGGGCGACAGGCGGTGCCGCACGCGGTAGCGCTCGTCCCTGGTTTCGTTGCGCACGTCCACCTCCTGGCTCTCGGAGAGCGCTCTCCGGAGGTCGTCGACGACCAGCACGTCATCCTGCTCGACGCGGTCGTAGTCGGCCGGGTCGGTGAACTCCAGCGCGAGGACCCCGAAGTTGGCCAGGTTCTGCCAGTGGATGCGGGCGAACGACTTCGCGAGCACGGCGCGCAGGCCCAGGTAGCGCGGGGTGATGGCCGCGTGCTCACGGGACGAGCCCTGCCCGTAGTTCTCGCCGCCGACGACCACGTGGCCGCCGGCGGCGGCACGCGCCCGGGACGGGTAGTCCTCGTCGACCCCGGTGAACGTGAAGTCGGCCAGTTTCGGCACGTTCGACCGGAACGGCAGCGCCCGCGCCCCCGCGGGCGAGATCTCGTCGGTGGAGATGTCGTCGCCCACCTTCAGCAGCACCGGGCCCTCGATGCGGTCGGGCAGCGGCGGGAAGTCCGGCAGGGACGAGATGTTGGGACCCTTCACCAGCTCCTCGTGTTGGGCCTCGTCGGGCGGCAGCGGCGGGACGAGCATGGCCGTGTTGACCGTGGCGCGCGCCGGGAGAGCGATCTCCGGGTAGTCGATGCCCAGGTCGCGCGGGTCGGTGAGGACGCCGGTCAACGCGGACGCGGCCGCGGTCTCCGGCGAGCAGAGCCACACGGAGTCCTCCTTGGTGCCGGAGCGGCCCGGGAAGTTGCGGGGGAAGGTGCGCAGCGAGTTCCGTCCGACGGCGGGCGCCTGGCCCATGCCGATGCACCCGAGGCAGCCGGCCTGGTGGATGCGCGCACCGGCGGCGATGAGGTCGAACGTCGCGCCCGTCTTCGTGAGGTCGGAGAAGATCTGCCGGGACGACGGGTTGACGTCGAAGCTCACCGCGTCACGGGTCTGCCTGCCCGCCACGATCGCGGCCGCGATCGCGAAGTCACGCAGCCCGGGGTTCGCCGAGGACCCGATCACCACCTGGGACACCGGTTCACCGGCGACCTCCCGGACCGGCACCACGTTGCCCGGCGACGACGGCCGCGCCACCAGCGGTTCCACGGTGGACAGGTCGAGGTGGTCGGTCACGTCGTACTCGGCGTCCTCGTCGGGCGTCAGCGCGACGAAGTCGTCCTCCCGGTCCTCGGCGCGCAGGAAGGCGCGCACGGCGTCGTCGGCGGGGAACACGGTCGTGGTGGCACCGAGCTCGGCACCCATGTTGGCGATCACGTGCCGGTCCATCGCGCTCAACGTCGCGACGCCCGGGCCGTGGTACTCGACGATCGTGTTCAGGCCGCCCTTCACGCCGTGCCTGCGCAGCATCTCCAGGATCACGTCCTTCGCGGAGCTCCACGGCGGCAGCTCGCCGGTCAGCCGCACCCCCATGATCCGCGGCATGCGCAGGTAGAGCGGTTTCCCGGCGATGGCCATCGCCACCTCGAGGCCGCCGACGCCGATCGCCAGCATGCCCAGCGAGCCCGCAGCGCACGTGTGGGAGTCGGAGCCCACCATGCTCTTGCCGGGGATGCCGAAGCGCTGCATGTGCGTCGGGTGCGACACCCCGTTGCCCGGCTTCGAGTACCACAGCCCGTAGCGGCGGCACGCCGATCGCAGGAACTCGTGGTCCTCGGCGTTGCGTTCGTCGGCCTGCAGCAGGTTGTGGTCGACGTACTGCACGCTGACCTCGGTCCTGGCGCGGTCGAGGCCGAGCGCCTCCAGCTCCTGCATGACGAGCGTGCCGGTCGCGTCCTGCGTCAGCGTCTGGTCGATGCGGAGAGCGATCTCCGAGTCCGGTTCCGGCTCGCCGTCGACCAGGTGCGCCTCGATCAGCTTGTGCGCGACCGTGCCGCCACTCATCGCCGCAGTTCCTGCAACTTGGTCTTCGCGCCCTGCACGAGCAGGTGGAACGCCTCCGGATCGCCCTTGAGCAGGGCCTCCGTCACCGACTTCATCTGCTCGAAGGTGGCGTGCGGCGGGATCGGCGGCACCTCGGGGTCGCAGTGGACGTCCAGCACGACCGGCCGGTCCGCGCGGAGAGCGCTCTCCCATGCCGTCCCGAGGTCGCCGGGCTCGGTGACGACGACACCGCCGAGGCCGAGCGAGCGGGCGAACGCGGCGTAGTCGACGTCCGGCAGGGTCTGGGACTCCTCGAACTTCGGCGCCCCGCCCATGGCCCGCAGCTCCCACGTGACCTGGTTGAGGTCGTTGTTGTGGAACACGCAGACCACGCAGCGCGGGTCGTCCCACAGGTGCCGGTAGTGGGCGATCGTGATCAGTTCCGCCATCCCGTTCATCTGCATGGCACCGTCCCCGACCAGCGCGATCACGGGCCGGCCGGGGTGGGCGAACTTGGCGCCGACCGCGTACGGGACGCCGGGCCCCATGGTGGCGAGCGTGCCGGACAGCGACGCCAGCATGCCCTCGCGGATCTTGAGGTTGCGCGCGTACCAGTTGGTCGACGACCCGGAGTCGGCGGTGATGATCGCGTCGTCCGGGATGCGCCGGGACAGCTCGGCGACGATCCGCATCGGGTTCACCGGCTTGGCGTCCACGTCGACCTGTTTGTCCACTGTGGACCACCAGTCGGCGACGTTCTTCTCGACGGTCTCCCGCCAGGAACGATCCTCCTTGCGGGTGACCTCCGGCAGCAACGCGGTCAGCGTCGCCGCGGCGTCGCCGACGAGGTTCACCTCGGTCGGGTAGCGCATGCCGATGAACCGGCCGTCGATGTCGATCTGCACCGCGCGGGCCTGCCCGAACTCCGGCAGGAACTGGCTGTACGGGAAGTTCGACCCGACGATCAGCAGCGTGTCGCAGTCCCGCATCAGCTCGTAGCTCGGCCGCGTGCCGAGCAGCCCGATCGAACCGGTGACGTAGGGCAGCTCGTCGGAGAGCACGTCCTTGCCCAGCAACGCCTTCGCCACCCCGGCGCCGGTCAGCTCGGCCAGCTCCCGCACCTGCGCGGCCGCGCCGCGTGCGCCCTGGCCGACGAGGATGGCGACCTTCTCCCCCGCGTTGAGCACCTCCGCGGCCTGCGAGAGAGCGCTCTCCGGCGCGACGGGCGCCGCCCACGCGGTGCCGGGCGCGCTGGAGGGGACGTGCTTGAACGTGTGCTGGGGCGGCTGGTAATCGCTCTCCTGCACGTCGTTCGGGATGATCACGGCCGTCGGCGCACGGTTGGCCTCGGCGACCCGCATGGCGCGGTCGAGTGCGTTCGGCAGCTGCTCCGGCACGTTCACCTCGACGAGGTAGTCCGACGCGACGTCCTTGAACAGCGACTGGAGATCGACTTCCTGCTGGTAGCTGCCGCCCATCGCGCTGCGCGCGGTCTGGCCGACGATCGCGACGACCGGCACGTGGTCGAGCTTCGCGTCGTAGAGGCCGTTCAACAGGTGGATCGCGCCGGGCCCGGACGTGGCCATGCACACCCCGGTCCGGCCGGAGAACTTCGCGTAGCCCACCGCCGCGAACGCGGCCATCTCCTCGTGCCGCACCTGCACGAACCGCGGCTGGTTGTCAGCCCTCCCGAAGGCGGTGACCAGGCCGTTGATCCCGTCACCCGGGTAGGCGAACACGTGCCGCACACCCCACTCCCGCAGCCGCTGGAGAACGTGATCACCGACTGTCTGTGCCATGGCTCGACTCCCCGCTCGTCAGGTTTCCCGGACCGGCTACCCGACGAGCGGGGGTGTACACCTGCTCAGAGCCCGTGGCGTCGGTCGCCGAGCACCAGCTCGGCCACCCGTGCCTCGGACCGCGCGGAGAACGGGTCCCGGTAGGCCGCCACGGCCGTCCGGACCTCCTCCGCGATCAGGTCGGCGTTGATCTGGGCACCGGCGTTCGCGCCCGCCGCGGCGGACGGCCCGACCTGCGCGGACAGGTCGGTGACGTTGCCCGCGACCCAGACGCCCGGCACCTCCGTGCGGCCGGTCGGGTCGGCAGGCAGGTGCTCACCCATCCCGGACGGGTGCGGCACGGGCCGCAGCCCGAGACCGCCGAGGAACCCGGCACGCGCGACCATCCGGCTCGCGACGGCCACCGTGTCACGGGCGACGACCGTGCCGTCCGCCATCCGCACGCCGGTGATCCGGTCGCTGTCGGTCTCGACGCCCGCCACCGTGCCCGCGACGACCCTGATGCCGCGCGCGGCCAGTTCCTCCGCCTGCTCGGCGGTGGGCGGCGTCGTGTGCGAGAAGACGGTGACGTCGTCGGACAGCTGCCGGAACAGCTGCGCCTGGTGCACCGACATCGGGCCGGTCGCCAGCACGCCGATGGCCCGGTCGCGGACCTCCCAGCCGTGGCAGTACGGGCAGTGCACCACGTGCCTGCCCCACTGCTCGCGCAGCCCGGGGATGTCCGGCAGCTCGTCGACGAGACCCGTCGTCACCAGCAGCTGACGCCCGGAGAGCGCTCTCCCGTCGGTCAACGTCACGACGAACCGCTCGCCGTCGCGGACCACGTCGGCCACCTCGCCGGACAGGATCTCGCCGCCGTACCCGAGGACCTCCTCCCGTCCGCGCGCCAGCAGTTCCGCGGGCGGGGTGCCTTCGCGGGCGAGCAGCCCGTGGACCCCGTCGGCGGGTGCGTTGCGGGGTCTGCCCGCGTCGACCACCACCACCGAACGCCGCGAGCGGGCCAGCATCAACGCCCCGTTCAGCCCTGCCGCGCCCCCACCGACGACCACCACGTCGTATTCGTTCATCTCGACCACCTCCACGGCCCACGATGCGCGCCGACCCACTCGACTGGCAACTTATGTTGCCGAAGTGGCAAACTGCGTGTCATGGACGAATCGTTGTCGGCGGTCGGACCCCGGCTGCGTGCCCTGCGCAAGCAGCGGGAGACCACGCTGGCCGACCTGTCGGCGGAGACCGGGATCTCCGTGAGCACGCTCTCCCGCCTGGAGTCCGGGGACCGCAAACCGACACTCGAGCTGCTGCTGCCGCTGGCGAAGGCGTACCAGGTGACGCTCGACGAGCTGGTCGACGCGCCGCCCACGGGGGACCCGCGCATCCACCTGCGCCCGGTCCAACGCGGCGGGATGACCATGCTGCCGCTGACCCGCCGCGCGGGCGGCATCCAGGCGTACAAGCTCGTGCTCCCCGCCCGGAGTGGACGGCGAGCCCCGGATCCGCAGACACACGACGGGTACGAGTGGCTGTACGTCCTCAATGGACGACTGCGGGTGGTACTCGGGGAACACGACTTCGTGATGTCGCCCGGCGAGGCCGCCGAGTTCGACACCCGCGTGCCCCACTGGTTCGGCGCGGCGGACGAGGAACCCGTCGAGTTCCTGAGCCTGTTCGGCAAACAAGGCGAACGAGCACACCTGCGAGCCCGCCCACAACAGTGACGGTTCGGCGACCGAGAAACCGGAATTTCCTGACCCTCGTGGCACGACTCGCTGAATTCCTTTATGCTGGCGGGCAGCCGAGGCTCGAAGGGGCGAGCCGAGGAACTCGGCGACCATGAAATTGGGGGAGTTTTCTCGAGGGGGGGACCGCGTCCCAGGGGGTTCGTGACGCGCTCCTGTAACCGTTGTGGCACAACGGATGTACTCCCCTGCACATAAGCAGGAGGAATGGATGACCGACGTCATCACCCAGCCCGCACCGACCGCCGCGCCGGCGGCACCACATTTCGGGTTGACGAAATTCCGCGATCCACTGCGGATTCCACCGCTGATCCGCCCGCATTCGTGGTGGCACCAGGACGAGATCACGATCAACATGACCGCGGCGCGGGTGCGGCTGCATTCACAGCTGCCCGCGACCGCGGTGTGGACCTACGAGGGACAGTTCCCCGGGCCCACCATCGAGGTCCGCAGCGGCAAGCGGCTGCGGGTCGCGTGGAGCAACGACATCGAGGGCACCATCCCGCTCGTGGGCGTGCGGGCGCCGATCGGCCAGGCGCCCGCGAACACGCCGGGATACCGCTCTCCCGACGGCGGCCTGCCGCCGGGCGTCGAGATCATCGACGGGGTCGCCGACCTACCGCCGTGGACCGTGACGCACCTGCACGGCGCCCTGACCAACGCCGGCAACGACGGCTGGGCCCACAACGCCACGCTGAGCGGGCACGCCCAGCTCACCGAGTATCCGAACGAGCAGAAGTCGACCACGCTCTGGTACCACGACCACGCGATGGCGGTGACGCGGTTCAACGTGCACGTCGGCCTGACCGGCATGTACCTGGTCCGCGACCGCGAGGAGGACGACCTCGACCTGCCCGGCGGCGACCACGAGGTGCCGCTGATCCTCGCCGACCGCAACCTCGACACCGACCCGGCGACCGGCGCGCTCACCGGTCAGCTGCTGTTCAAGGTGCCGTACCTGCCGGGCGGCGCGATGATCCCGTTCACCGGGCCGTTCAACCTGGTCAACGGGGTCATCTGGCCGCATCTCGACGTGGACGCGCGGTGGTACCGCTTCCGCGTGCTCAACGCCGCGAACGCCCGGTTCTTCCGCCTGAACCTGATCGACGAGGAAGGACGGTCCCACAACGACGCGGTGCGGATCGTCGGCACCGACGGCGGCCTGCTGCCCGCGCCCGCCGCGATGCCGTCGACCGGGCTGGTGCTCGCCCCGTCGGAGCGCGCCGACCTGCTGATCGACTTCAGCCGCTTCAGGGGCGGGAACCTGCGCCTCACCAACGCGAACGTGCCCGTCGGCGGCCCCGTCGAGCCGGACCTCATGGAGTTCCGCGTCGAGAACCGGGACCGGCACGACTCGTTCGAGCTCCCGGAGAAGCTGGCCGAGTCGTACACCCGGCTCGACCACGATTCACCGGAGCTGGCCGACCACGACCACCTGTTCGTGGCCACCGTCCCGCCCGGCACCGCGGGCGACGCGCACCCGCAGATGTGGGAGCTGCGGGAGATCACCGACAACCCGCCGGACGAGTTCCCCGCCGCGGGGATCATCCAGGTCACCGACCCGGCCACCGGCAAGGTGCGCACCTTCGAGAAGGTCGCGAGCCTGTTCGACGAGACGACCACGTTCTTCGTCGACCACGGCCGGTGGGCGGTGTGGAACCTCATCAACCTCGGCGGGCCCGCGCACCCGATCCACATCCACATGTCGCAGTTCCAGCTGCTGACCAGGCGCCGGTACCAGGTCGACCAGCAGAACAACGTGCCCGGCTTCGACATCGCGGTCGGCGGCACCACCGCGCCGCTCGCCGTGCCCGGCGCCGGTGACCCGATCCAGCAGCACGAGGAGGGGTGGAAGGACGTCTTCCAGCTCAACCCCGGCGAGTGGCTCACGGTCGCGGGCAGGTTCGAGGGCGCGACCGGCCAGTTCATGTACCACTGCCACATCCTCGACCACGAGGACGAGGGGATGATGCGGCCGTTCGTCGTGCACCCGCCGGAAGTGGCGCGGTTCCACGTCCACCCTGGGGGCGGTCACGGGGAGCACTGACCGCCGTGGGGGTACCGGTCACCCGGTGCCCCCACACCGGTCTCCCCGGCGGCCGCGCCGTCAGACGCTGCGCAGCACCGACACGACGACGCCGAGCACGACCGCGCGGTCGCCGTCGATCACGTCGTAGGCCGGGTTGCGGGGTTCGAGGTACACGTGCCCGCCCCGCTTCCGGTACACCTTCACGGTCGCCTCGTCGTCGATCATCGCGGCGACGATCTGGCCGGAGTGGGCCTCGCGTTCCTGGCGGACCACGACGATGTCGCCGTCGCAGATGGCGGCGTCGACCATCGAGTCGCCGCGGACGCGCAGGCCGAACACATTGCCGCGGCCGGTGAGACCGCGGGGCAGCGTCATGATGTCGTCGACGTGTTCCTCCGCCGCGATCGGCACGCCGGCCGCGATGTCACCGACCACCGGCACGGGCACCGAGTCGCCGGAACCATCCGCGGCAGCCGTGCCGGACAGGAACACGCGGACGTCGATCGGCCGGGTCACCGACGCGCTGCGGCGCAGGAAGCCCTTGTCCTCCAACGCGGCCAGGTGCTTCGACACCGACGACGTCGACCGCAGCCCGACCGCGTCGCCGATCTGCCGGGTGCTCGGCGAGTACCCGTGCTCGACCACCCAGTCGCGGATGGCGACGAGGATCCGCTGCTGCCGCTCCGGCAGCGTCGTCGTGTCGAGGTCGAGGTCGTCGTAGGTGGTCACCGGCGGAATCCTAGCCGCCGGTGACCGAGGACGCGCCGGGTCAGTGCGGTGTCGTGAACAGGCACTGCTCGTACTCGTAGTTGGCTTCGAGCGTGATCGGCTCCGCCAGGCCCTCCGTCCACGCCGACGACGTGGCCAGGTAGTAGTAGGTGCTGGTCTTCAGCCGCACCGTCACCGACGGGCGGCCGTTCAGGTTGGCGCACGCCGCCGGATCGTTCTCCGGGTAGGTCGCCGGGCAGGACGGGCACGCGGGCAGCGTGATCTCGTGCGCGGTCGGCCCCGCGATGTAGATCGTCACCGCGTCCTGGCTGTCGTTGTAGAACGTGATCGGGATCGGACCGGGGTTGTTGCCGCCCAGCGGCGGTGGCACGGGGATCGTCACCTTCGCGGCGGCGGCGACCTCCGCGGCGATCCGCGCGGCCTTCACCTGCGCCGCACGGCGGTCCTTCGGGTAGCCGGTGAGGAACATGCCGAACGTGGTGACCGCCTGCGACAGCTTCTTGTCCCGGTACTGGCGCATCCCGCACTCGTACAGGGACCGGGCCCGGAACGTGTTCGCGTCCGCCGACACCTTCTTGCCCACGCTCGTCGCGTCGAGCCCCGCGAAGTACGTGAGGACCTCCAGCGAGTCGCAGAACTTCCCGGCGCCGTAGGGTTTCGTCGCCGCGGCGAACACATCGTCGATCGCGGCGGGCGCCTGCTTCGCGGCGTCGGTGTCGCCGAACTCCCTGCCCAGCATGAGAAGCGTGTCCACCGACAGCCGGGCGACGACCGCGGTGACCGGCTCCTGCCAGCTCGTGGCCTTCGCGAAGTGCGTGTCGGCGAGGTTGTCGCGCACGTACGGCGAGAGAACGCTGTCCGGGTAGAGCTTGCCGAAGTCGTCGTACAGCACGATCGCGGACTCGTAGTCGTCGCGGTTCTGCGCGGCGCGGGCCTTCTCGTACGCGGCGCACTCCGCCGACCGGTCCCGTGCGTCGAGCACGTCGGCGCTCAGCGTCAGCTCGAACGGGCCGGTGACGGTGTCGAACGCGTCCGCCGCGGCGACGCAGTCACCGGCCTCCTGCGCGGCGACACCGCGGTCGTACGCGGCGGCGCCCGCCACGCCGTACCCGGCGTAGCCCGCGGCCACCACGGCGACCGCGACGACCCCGGCGAGCACCGGGCCACGCGTGCGCGGGCCCGGCGCGCGGCGGCTCGCGAGGAACGCCGCGTGCAGGGCGAGCAGCACCAGCCAGCCGAGCACGGCGCCACGCCACAGCCACGGCCGGTCGGCGGCGCCGGTGAGGAACGCGACCGTGACCGCGCCGCCGGTGAGCAGGAACGCGAGGACCGCGAGCACGTGGTTGCGCAGGTAGGCGTAGCCGAGGCCGAGTCCGGTGAGGTTCAGCAACGCGGCGCCGGTCACCGACTTCGGCGGACCGGCGGGCTTCGGCGGCGGTGGTGGCGGGGACATTGGCGGCGGCCCGTACTGGGCGAACGTCGGCGCCTGCTCGTACTCGACGACCGGGATGATCGCGAGCGGCTGGTCGGGCTCGACCGGTTCGAGCGCAGGGTCGGGTCTGTCAGATGTGTCCACAGTGAAACCCCCAGGTTGTCAGGTGCGGCGGAAACATTGTCCCGCGTGCCGAACGCCGGTGGCCCGGACCCCCGAGTCGGGTCCGGGCCACCGAACGTCTCTGGCCGATATGGACTCAGCCGGCCGGGTTGACCACCGAGATGGTCAGGTCGTCACCCGCGTCACCGGTCACCGTGACCTTGACGCCGTGACCGGCGACCTTCACGCTGCCCTGCGGGTTGGCGGTGCTGTAGTAGGCGTCCGGGTTGGTGTCGTCGAACACCGGGATGCCCGGCACCGACGGCGCGCACGCGGCGAGCGTGGTGACCGTCTGGTCCTGCCCCTTGCCGGTCAGCACCTCCTTGTGCAGGCACGTCTCGTCGGTCGCCTCGAGGCCGAACGTGGCGTCGAACGGCTGGCGGCGGTTGCTGGGCCGCGACCCGTCCGACCACGTGAACGGCGCCGGCCGCGCGTCCACGACCATCGCCGAGCCGGCGCCCGGGTGCTGGCTGACGTTGTTGTCGCCGTACGAACGGTCCACGTACCAGACCAGCATGCCGTTCTGGAACTTGAAGAACTCGACCCAGTTCGGCGCGGTCAGGCCCTTGCTGAACTGGTACGGGCCCTCGGCGAGCAGCGCGTCCGAACCGACGTACTCGCGGTTCTCCACCAGGTAGTAGCGCTCGAACGTACCGGTCTCGGTGCCGGTCGAGATCTTCCACAGGCCCTGCGCGGTCCAGCCGTTGGTGCCGCTCTCGACGTCGTCGCTGAACAGCGTGGTGCCGCCGCTCTTGACGGTGATGTCGTCGAGGAACGCGCCCGGCAGGTGCACGCCGCCGTCGCTCTGGAAACGGAACCGGAACAGCGATTCCTGGCCCGCCGGGTCGTAGGAGAACCGCAGCGAGGTCCAGCGGCCCGCCGAGTCACCGTCGACCAGCGCACCGGCACGTGCCCAGTTGGCGCCGCCGTCGACCGAGTACTCGCCGACCAGGAAGTCGTAGTCGGCCTCGATCGAGTACCAGGCGTTCGTCGTCACGGTGATCCGCGACGCGGCCGGGACCGCCCTGGTCAGCGACTGGTTCAGGTCGTCGGCCGAGCCGGTCCACCAGGCGTGGCTGCCGGACGACGGCGTGGTGTAGCTGGTGCTGCGGGTCGTGTCGGGCAGGTTCACCCGCACGGCCTGGTCCTTGCCGTCGACCTGCAGCTGCGCCGGGTTGAGCGTGTAGTCGCCGGACGTGCCGAGGTTGACGGTGCTGTAGTCGAGCCAGCCCAGGAACAGCTTCTCCTCCGCGCCCATCAGGCCGGGGTGCGTGCCGATGCCGTTGTTCCCGGCGGCGCCGTGGCCGAGCCACGAGCCGGAGCTCATCAGCGTCCAGAACGCGGTCGAGTTCTCGCCGCCCGCGGTGTCGTAGTAGTCCGGCAGGCCGAGGTCGTGGCCGAACTCGTGGCAGAACACACCGAGGCCGCCGTTCTCCGGCTCAGTCGTGTAGTCGCCCAGCCAGTACTTCGAGCCGCCGATGCGGGCACCGCCCGCCTTGTTCTGGATGTCGCCGACGACCGGGCCGGTCAGGCCGTAGTCGTCGCCGTTGACGTACCAGCGGTGCGACCAGATGGCGTCCGCGCCCTGCGCGCCGCCGCCCGCGTCCTCGCCCTCACCGGCGTGGACGGCCTGGAAGTGGTCGATGTAGCCGTCGGCCTCGTCGAAGTTGCCGTCGTGGTCCCAGTCGTTGCGGTCCCACACGTCGAACTGCGCGAGGTAGGCGTCGATCTCGGCCGGGGTCTTGCCCGCCGCGAGCTGCGAGTCCCACCAGGCGTTGCCCGAGTCGGTGATGAAGTCCCACGACCCGCCGTTGTCCTCGCGGGCGTTGTCGCCGTACCACGACGCGTTGTAGGGCACCTTCACCCAGTCGGTGACGACGTTCGACACCGAGTAACGGCCGTTCGACAGCGCCTCGTAGTACGTGCGCATCGACTCGCCGTCGCCGTTGAAGTGCTGCTCGTAGAACGCCTTGTTGAAGTCCGGCGCCCACTCGGTCGAGTTGTCGACGCTGCGGTCGGGCTGGGGGATCTGGTTGTGCAGCGGACCGGGGACCGTGCCGTAGCGGCCCGCGCTCTGCTCACCGAACTCGGCGAGGATCGTGAAGATCTTGTCCTGGCGGACCGTGGTGGTCTCGACGAACTTGCCGGGCTCGAGCTCGACGACGCCGTCGGCGTTCGGCTTGGCCTTGCCCTTGGCGACCTTCTCGATGGCCTGCTTGCGCATCTCGGTGCGCTGCTTGGTCAGGGGCCCGGGACGGTTGTCCTCCCGGTGCGCGGCGGGCTTGGACGCCGGTCCGGCGTCTTTCGTGGGGCTGGCGTCGACCGCGCCCGGCAGCACGGCTGCCAGTACGGCGGCGATCGCGGCGCTCGAGAGCACCCCGACGGCTGACTTCTTCTTCACGGGCTAGTCCTTCTTGGTGGAGCGAAAACTCAACGACCGGCGGGGAGTCTTACACACCGAAAGGACGAGGAGAAGTTTCTTGGCGACACCGTGATATTCCCATTAACAGCTTCCCAATGGGAACGGACGCAGCGCTCTGACCTGGGGTTTTGCCGTCGCTAATCGCGCAGCAAAAATGCCCGTCGAGCCGGTTCCGCACAATTCCGGCGCGACGGGTCGTCGACTTTCGTCGACTCTTCCCACCTTCATAGGCGTACGGACGGCCGTTCGTGTCACAGGGGGAAGCCGGGCAGGCGAGCGGAACGGCCGCCGGTGACCTCCCGGCGGCCGTTCGGAGTGGCGGTGCCCAGTGCTCAGCCGATGCCGACCACCGCGACCATCACCGGCATCCCAACGAGGATCAGCACCGCGCCGAGCACGTCGAAGGAGATGCCGGAGCGGATCATCGTGGTGATCGACACCGCGCCGGAGCCGTAGACCACCGCGTTCTGCGGGGTCGACACCGGCAGCATGAACCCGAACGACGCCGCGAACGTCGCCGCGAGCGCGGGCACGATCGGATCGACCCCGGCACCCGCGGCCACGGCGATGACGATCGGCACCACGACCGACGCGGACGCGGTGTTGCTCGTCGTCTCCGACACGACGACCGCCAGCAGCACGGCGAAGATCGTGATGGTGACCCCGGTGGACAGGCCGAGCGCGTCCGACGCGGACGTGCCCATCGTCTCGGCGAGCCCGGTGGTGCGCAGCAGCGCGCCGAAGATGATGCCGGTGCCGAACAGGATGATGGTGCCCCAGTCGATCTGGCCCGCGTCCCGCCAGCGCAGCGTGTACTCCCGCTTCGACCAGTCGGTCGGCAGCAGGAACAGCAGGCTCGCGCCGAGCACCGCGACGATGCCCTCGTCGAGCCGGTCGCTGATCATCCCGTAGACCTGCGACTCGGTGCCCGCGATCAGCGCCACCACACCGGGTGTGATCCACAGCGCGACCGTGGTCCCGAACGCGACCAGCGTGTTCTTCTCCGCGCGGGACAACGCGCCCATGGCCGCGCGTTCGTTCGCGACGTACTCCGCGACCCCGTCGATGCGCCGGATCTCCGGGCGGTTGAGCAGGAGCAGCACCACCGCGAGCACGAGGAACATCAGCAGGCAGATCGGCAGCGCGGCGCCATCCACTGCGCGAAGGAGATCCGTTCCCCGGTGGCCTCCTCGATCTGCGCGCGCCCGATCAGGTTGGGCGGGCTGCCGACCGGGGTCAGCAGGCCGCCGACGCTCGCGCCGTACGCCAGCATCAGCATGATCGCCGCACCGACCCGCAACCGCAGCGGGTCGAAGTCCGCCGCGACGATGCCCCTCTCCTGCAACAGTTTCGCGATCACCGAGAGGATGCCGATCGCGGTCGGCAGCAGCATGGCGACGGTCGCGGTGTTCGACACGAACGCCGACAGCAGACACGTGATGACCCCGAACGCGACGATCACGCCGGTGGTCGAGGTGCCCACCCTCGGCAGGGCGAGGATGCGGAACGCGAACCGCCGCGCGAGGCCGTGTTTGAGCATGGCCTGCGCGAGGATGAACGCGCCGATGAAGGTGAAGATCGTCGACGACCCGAACGGCGCGAGCACGTCGTCGACCGGTGCGACGTTGAGTACCACCACGGCCGCGATCCCGATCAGCCCGCCGATCGGGATCGGCACGGCCTCGGTGATCCACAGGACGATGACGCCGAGCAGCACACCACCGAGCGTCTGCTGGTCACCGGGCAGGTCCAGTGGCAGCACGAGGAACACGGTGGTCACGAGCGGCGCGAGCCACAAACCCGTGGTGCGCCTGGCTTTCTCGAATCTCTCCTCGGCGGGGGTGAGCCGCTGCTCACCGAGGCTGCGGTAGGTGGCGTGCCCGAGCAGCGCCTTGTCCACGTCAGTGCGGGTACCGGTCCTGTCCTGGTTCTGGTCCTCCGGCACGGTGGCCTCCAACGGATCGACGATGATCCAGCAGACCCTCCAATTCAACCGCGTACCGCAAGCCCTCCCGGCGGACGGACGCATGCCCTGGCGACCGGTTCACAGCCGGCTGGGGCGCCACCGGATTTCCTCAGCCCGTCAGCGTCTGTCTCGCCGCCGCGGCCGGGTCCAGTGCCGGGCCTGCCGGGAGGCGGGCCACGAGACCGCCCGGCAGGCGGACCGCGGTGGCGCCGCCGTAGCCGAGGGTGCCCAGCACCTCGTGGGACACCACCGTGTAGCGCCTGCCCGTGTCGGTGACCACCACGAGCGTGCCGACCTGCGCGTCGGCCGACGGCATGGCCTCCACCACCGCCGCCCAGCCCGGTCGTACGTGCACGCGGTCGGCCAGCGGGGTGCCCTCGGGTGACCGGCCCGTGGTGGCGGCCATCGGGTCCGCGGGCGGCGGGGTCGCGTCCACCAGCAGCCTCGGCACCCACGACTTCGGCGCGAACGCGGCGCACACCGTCGACTCGCCGTCGCGCAGCCGGGTCACCGCCGGCAGGTGGGCCGGGAGGCCGGGGTCGGCCCGGGGTTCGCGGCGGTTGGCCGTCGTGGCCAGGGACGACGACAGCGGCAGCGCCGTCGGTTCGCCGTCCGGGTAGGCGGCCCTCGTCGGGGCGTACGCGCGCTGCACGTCGTACTGCAGCTCGGTGATCGGGATCAGCACGTCCCGCGTCGCCAGGTAGTACTGCGTGGCGCCACCCGTCGTCAGCACCTGAAGCAGGGCGCCGACGCGGAGGTCGGTGCGGCCGGGCACCGCCGTCGACGGACGCCCCGCGTCACGCACCGGGATCGGGCTGATCGGCTCGCCCTCGGGCAGCACGTCCAGCCACGCGCGGCCGACCCGCGCCCACGGCTGCGCGGTCAGCGCGAGCCCGGTGCCGGTCACCGCGTAGTCGGCGAGGCGGTGCCGGTGCCCGCGCCACACGAGGTACCGCTCGTCGGTGTCCGCGAGGCGCACCAGCAGCGCCTGGTCGCCGAGCGTGTGCCCGCCCGCCGGGTCCTCGCCGACGACCAGCACCGACTCCTCGACCCGGTCGCCCGCCGCGTCACTGGCCGGGACCGAGCACAGCGACCACGCACCGGCGAGCAGCCTGTCCCTGCCCGGCAACGCGTCCGGCGCGTCCGGGATGCCGAGCCGGGGACCGCGCGGCACGTCCACCATGGAGTCCCGCGACACCGAACGGGTGGTGGCGTTCGAGCCGGCCAGCAGCAGCGCCGACGCGTAGTTGCTGACCGGGTGCAGCCGCCCGTCCAGGTACACGTACCGGGTGCCGGTCTCCTCCTCGACGACGACCGCGTTCGCGTCGCGCCACGCGTCGTTGCCGCCCGGGACGATCATGCCGTACACGCCGACGCACGCCAGCGCCACGATCGCGAGCGCCACCCCGACGAACGACGACGTGACCGGCCTGCGGAACGGCGGCTGCTCCAGGTCCGTCTCCCCGACCACGAGCGCCGACGTCGCCCGCTGCACCACGAACTGGTACGCCTGCAGCTGGTCCCGCTTGCTCGCCATCAGCCCCCCAGCCCGCGCACGTAGCCGTACAGGCCGAGCACCGAACACGTCACCGGCACGACCGCCACCATCACCAGGATCTCCGCGTACTCGGCGAGCCTGCCGGGGTAGGGCCCGGCGGCACGCGCGCTGTACGCGATGCCTGCCGCGATCGCGCCCGCCGCGACGAGCACCAGCGCGGGCGCCGTGATCGCGAGCAGCGCGACCCGGCCCGTGATCAGCGGGCCCGCGACGACGGCTCCGACGGCGACCACGCCGGTCGCGAGCACCGGCACCCGGTGGTGCAGCACCGGGTACACCCGTGAGCGCAGCAGGAACCCGGCCGCCAGCAGGCCCGCGAGCACCACCCCGGCCTCGCTCGCGCCCCGCGCCAGCACCACCACACAGCACGACACCACGACGAACGTGCCGGTCAGCATGCCGGTCAGGAACGCGTCCGCGCGGAGCACGCAGGCGTGCACCCGCGACAGCGGCGGTTGCGGGTCGTCCCGCACCAGGTCCGCTGTGGACCGTGGCAGCACCGGCATCGGCACCCGGCCGAGCCGCAGCGAGAGCGTGGCGTACGCGGCGGTCAGCATCAGCAGGACGCCGCCGACGACGGCCGCCGACTCGTGCGCGCTCAGGTCCCACGTGGACAGTGCGGCGCCCAGCACGGTGCTCAGGCCGACGGTGATCCCGCCGGTGAACAGCGCGGGCGCGGCGGTCACCGCGAGCATGCCGAGCACGGCGGCGAGCAGAAGCACCGCACCGGCCAGCAGCAGGTGGCCCGCGGACAGCTCCCCGACCGGCCGGTCGCCCGCGAGCACGAGCCCGCCGCCGGTGAACGCGAACGGCAGCGCGCACGCCGCGACCACGACCCCGGCACCGGCGTCGCCGACCGCCCGCGCGAGCACGGCGGCGACGGCGAGCAGCACCGCGGCCGCGCCGAGCGCCCAGAACGCGGACGCGTCCCACGACGGCCCGGCCCGCAGCACCACGACCAGGCCGAGCAGCAGCGCGAGGACCCCGGCGGCCAGCCCGGCGAGCCGCGTGTGCCGGGGCCCCCACGGCCGCCGGACCCGGCCGGAGCCGGTGGCGATCGCGTCGACCAGGTCGTCGTACTCGAGCTCCGGCCACTCCAGCTGTCCCGGGGTCAGGTGCAGGATCTCGCCGTCGCGCACGCGGTGCGCGGCGAGTGTGCGGCCGAGCGCCAGTTCGGTGCCGTCGGCTCTGCGCAGCACCCAGCCGCCGCCGGTGACGCCCGCGTCCGCGAGGTCCTCGCCCGCGCGCGACAGCACGCCGGGAAGCACCTCGGCGAGCGGCGCGTGCTCCGGCAGGGCCATGTCGATGCGCCGCTGCGGCGCGGACACGGTGACTCTGACGAGGCCGGTAGTCTGCATGTCAGCAGGATCGCCGGTCACGACCGGGCACAACGGCGTCGGCAGCAAGATGCCGTGACCGGGCGGGGCCGGTGAACGTTCGTACGTTCTGGTCATGACCGCAACCACCACCCACACCCGTTCGGGGGGTCCGGCGTTGAGTGTCGACGGCGGCGGGGCGATTGTCGCCGCGACCGTGCTGGGGCGCGGCCCCGTCGCGGTCGTGTACGCGGGCAGGCTGGCGGCCACCGGCGCCGAGGTCGCGGTCAAGGTGTTCCCCGACCGGTTCGACCGGGACACGGCCGGCCGCCTCGAACGTGAACGCCGCGCGCTCGTCGGGGCCGTGGCGGCGACGCCGTCGATCCTGGCCGTCGAGTCGGTCGGCGAGTACGCGGGCGACCGGTCGAGCGTGGTCACGCAGCTGTGCGCCGGATCCCTCGCCGGGATGCTGACCAGGGGCGCGCTGCCGGTGTCGGAGGTGCTGGCGGTCGGCGCGGCGGCCGCGGGTGCGCTGGCGGCCGCGCACGAGGCCGGTGTGGTGCACGGCGGGGTGACGCCGCACAACGTGCTGTTCCGCCGCTCCGGTGAGCCGGTGCTCGGCGACTTCGGCCTGGCGCTGCGGGAACGGTTCTCCCGCGACCCGATGCACGCGCTCGAGTACACGGCGCCCGAGACACTGCGCGACGACGCCCGCACGACGGCGTCGGACCTCTACGGTCTCGGCGCGGTGCTGTACGCGATGCTGACCGGCGCGCCGCCGTTCCCGCGCCGCACGGGCCAGGCCCCCGGCGAACGCATCCTGCGCGTGCTCCGCGACCCGGTGCCGCCGATCCAGTCCATCCCGGGTGAACTGTCCGAACTGGTCAGTCTCCTGCTGGCGAAGGACCCCGCCGACCGCCCCGCGGACGCGGCCCGCGTGGCGGCGTGGTTCGACCACGTCCGCGGCCGGTCCACCGCCGTACCGCCCGCCCTGAACCCGCTGGCACCACCGGCCGCCCACCCGGACACGGACTTCGACTCCTTCGCCGGACGCCCGGAAACCGCTCCGCCCCAGCGGTTTCCGGCGGCTCCCCCGCCGGTGGCCGCGCCACCGCTCGCGCAACCGCGGCCGAGTGCCCAGCCGCTTCCCGCGATCGCCCAGCCCGCGGTGACGGAACCGACGCGGCCCGCGAGCCCCCGTCCGCCTTCGGTGACCGAACCGCCGACCCCTCCGCCCGCGAACACCCCGGCCGCGTTCGTCCAGCCGGGCCCCGTCGCGTTCGCCCGGCCCGCGCCCCCGCCCGGGCGCACGCTCGTCTACTCCGTTTCCGGGCAGGAGACCGCGCGGAAACCCCGCCGCTGGAAGGTCCCGGCCGCGATCGGTGTCGTCCTCGTCGCCGCCGCGGTCGCGGCCGTCGTCCTCACGTCGGGCGACGACGGTGGTTCCCCTGTCGCGCAACAGACTCCCGCACCGACGACCACCACGGCGCCCGAGACGACCGCCGCGCCGGACATCGGGCTCGAGGTGACCAAAGTGGACGATCTCGGCGACCGGGTCGACCTGACCTGGGCCGCCGAGGGCGACCTGGACTTCTCCGTCGTCGTGGCGGGCGAGAAGATCGACACGATGGTGCTCGTCGCCAACCGGCAGCGGGAGATGACCGTGCCGGTCGACCCCGGCCGCAAGTACTGCTTCCAGATCCGCGCCACCGACAGCCGCGAGATCTACACCAGCGAGCCGGTACCCATCCGCGGCGCCCGCTGCGCGTTGTGACGGGACGACGAGCGCTGCCCGGGCGGGAACGGCTTGTCCCCCGTGAGAGCTACCCGGACCGTCCTCTCGCTGGTGATTTCCCGGCGGTGCCGCGCTCGTAGCGTTTCCGGCAGGTCGCGAGGGACGCGGCCCTGGCTCAACCGGAGGCCGCTCATGAACGTCACGTCGGCAGCGCACACGGGTCACCGGCCCGGCCGCGTCCTGCGCCAACCGGCCGTCTGGATGGTGGTCGGGATCGCCGGTGTCGGTGGGGTGTCGGTGCTGTCGGCGAGTGGGTCACCGGTGCTCGCGGTCGTCGCCGCGGTGGCCGCGTTCGCCGTGTACTGGGCGGTCATGCGCTACGTCGCGGGGCGGGACACGCCGGAGATCGCGCGGACGCGGGCCGGGCGCGAGGCGTTGCTCGGCGTCGGCCTCGGCGTCGGGTTCATCGCCGTGTCGATGCTGGTGGTACTCACCGAGTTCGACTTCACCCGGGCGTCGGGTGGTGTCGTGGCGACCGTGCTGAGCATCGCGGCGGTGCAGTTCGGTGCGGCGGTGATCGAGGAACTGATCTTCCGCGGCCTCCTGTTGCAGGGGCTGGAACGGCTGTGCGGCAGCTGGGTGGCGCTGGCGGCCACCGCCGTGCTGTTCGGCGCCATCCACCTGGCCAACCCCGGCGCCACGTGGTGGACCGCGTTCGCGATCGCCGTCGAGGCCGGTGTGCTCATGGGGGCCGCGTTTCTCTGGCGGCGCAGCCTCTGGACGGTGATGGGGCTGCACTTCGCCTGGAACACCACCGAAGGACTGCTGGGCGTTCCGGTCTCGGGGCACGCGTCGCCGGGGCTGCTGACCGCCGAGCCGACGGGACCGGACATGCTGACCGGCGGCCAGTTCGGTTTCGAGGGCTCGATCGTCCCCGTACTCGTGAGTCTGCTGCTCGCCGTGCCGATGCTTGTCGTCGCGCACAGGCGCGGCAGGATCGTGCCCGTGCGGAGGGCACGCCGCTAGGCTCACCGCATGTCCCGCCCCAGCACCACGCGCAGTGCCGCGGTCGATGCCTGGCGGGTCCGCTCGCCGGCGACGAAGGACGGCGTGCTGGCGGCGGTGGTGACCGTGCTGGCGTTCGTGCCGACCCTCGCGCACCTCGGGCCGGAGATCGGTGACCTCCCCCGGCCCGGCACCGGCACGTCCGGCGGGGCGACCGGCGTGGTCCTGACCGTGGCCATGTGCCTGCCGCTGGCGGTGCGCACCCGCCTGCCCGGCCTGTGCCTGTCGGTCACGGCGGTCGCGTTCGCGCTCGGTCAGGTGCTGGGTTACCCGGACACGTTCGGCAAGGTGGGGCTGCTCCTCGCGTTGTACGCCGCGGGCGCCCATCTGGCGCGGTTCCGGCGGGCGCTGGCCACCGTGCTGACCGCCGGGTACGCGGCGCTCGCCCTGGTACTGCACAACCTCGGTTCACCGCAGGGGTTTCCGGATTTTCTCGCGTTCGGTCTGGTGTTGGTGGTGATCTGGATGGCCGGTACCGGCATGCGTCGATGGCGCCGGGACGAGGCCGAACGCAGAGCGCTGGCGGCCGAGGTGGCCGCCGCCGCCGAGCGTGCGCGCATCGCCCGGGATCTGCACGACGTCGTCACCCACCACGTGACCGCGATGGTGGTCCAGGCCGACGCGGCCCAGTTCCTGCTCGACAGCGCACCGGCACGAGCCGGTGACGGGCTCAGCGCCATCAGCGACACCGGCCGACGGGCACTGACCGAACTGCGGACCCTGCTCGGCGTTCTCGAGGCGACCGGCGAGCCCACGACAGCGGACCGGGCACCGGCCCTTGGCAAGGTCGCCGATCTGGTCGAGCAGGCGAGGCTGGCGGGTCAGCCCGTCGAATGGACCGAGCAGGGCGAGCAGCGGCCGCGCTCGGTCGACGTGGAACTGGCCGCCTACCGCGTGGTGCAGGAAGCGCTCACCAACGCCCTCAAACACGCGACCGGAAACGCGACGAACGTCCTGGTCCGCCACGAGGAGGACCACATCGAGGTCGAGGTGACCACGACCGGTCCCGCGGTCGGCACGCCGGTGACACCGTCCGGTGGCCGAGGGCTGACCGGGTTGCGGCAACGGGTGCTGATGCTCGGCGGAGACCTGGTTTCCGGCCACGTCCCGGAACGCGGTTTCCGGGTGTGGGCCATGATCCCGGGTAGTGCGAGGTGACCGCGCCGATCCGGGTGCTGATCTGCGAGGACCAGGAGCTCGTGCGCACCGGCTACGTCACCGTCTTCTCCGCGTACCCCGACATGGCGGTCGTCGGCGAGGCCGCGGACGGCCGGGAAGCGGTGGCAGCGGCCCGTCGGCTACGCCCCGACGTCGTCGTGATGGACATCCGCATGCCTGTCCTGGACGGCATCGAGGCGACTCGCCTGCTCGCCGGTCCCGGCGTGGAGGCACCGTCGAAGGTACTGGTAGTCACCACCTTCAACGTCGACAGGTACGTCTACGACGCGCTCCGCGCGGGCGCCAGCGGATTTCTCCTCAAGGACACGCCACCCGCACGACTGGTCGACGGCGTCCGCACGATCGCCCGCGGCGAGTCGCTCCTCGCACCCGCGGTGACCCGTGACCTGATCGGCCACTTCGCCGAACGGCTCCGCCCCGCCGACACCACGAGTCCGGCACGGGACCACGTCGTGCGGACGCTGGCGCGCCGCGAACTCGAGGTGCTCGAACAACTCGCCGCCGGCCTGTCCAATGCCGAGATCGCCGAGAAACTGGTCATCTCGCTCGAAACCGTGAAGACCTACGTGTCCCGCATCCTCACCAAGCTGGACCTCCGGGACCGCGTACAAGCGGTCGTCCTCGCCTACCAGACCGGACTGGTAACCCCCACGGACTGACGCTTGTCCCTCGGAAGAGCTACCGGATCTGTCCGCGTCAGGGCGACGTCCGGCCTCGCCCCTCCTCGATAACTTCGCCCCGTCAACGCACACGACCGGCGGAAACGTTCTGGCCGCGTCGGAATCGGAGGGTGGGCGATGAGTGGGAAACGACGCCATGGCCGGTATGTCACGGCACTGGCCACGGCACTGTGTGTGGTCGGCGCGACCGGGTGCGACGCCGCCTACGAGGAAGACCGGGCCCCGGCCGCGGCACACGCGCCGGACCCTGCCATCACGTGGGGATCGTGCCCGGAACCAGCGCCGGGAGTGACCCGCGATCCCCGGCTGACCTGCGGGACGGTGGCGGTCCCGCTGGACTACGACAGGCCCGGCGGGGAGTCGATCGAGGTGACGGTGTCCCGGCTCGCCGCCGCCGACACCGAGAAGCGGCACGGAGTTCTGCTGCTGAACCCGGGCGGCCCCGCGCTGCCGGGGCTGGACATGCCCGGCGCGATGGCGCCGACGCTGCCGAAGTCCATTCTGGACGGTTACGACCTGATCGGCTTCGACCCGCGCGGCGTCGGGCACAGCACACCGCAAAGCTGCGGCTTCGATGCCACCGAAGCGGGCGGCCCCTTCCCCTATCCAGCCGCTGACGGCTCGATCGACGCGAACGTCGACGCCGCCCGCACCCAGGCCGAGCAGTGCGCCGACACGGCTCCGAACCTGCGGTTCTTCACCACCGCCAACGCCGCTCGCGACCTCGACCGCGTTCGCGCGGCACTCGGCGAGGAGAAGATCTCCTACTGGGGCCAGTCCTACGGCACCTACCTCGGCACCGTCTACAGCTCGCTGTACCCGGACCGGACCGACCGCGTGATCCTCGAGGGCAACGTCGACCCCACCAAGGTGTGGGCGGGCGAGGCGGCGGGCTGGGGCAAGGCCATGGCCGAACGATTCCCCGACGCCGCCACCGTCGCGGCCGCCCAGAACGACACCCTCGGCCTCGGCGGCACGGCCGACGAGGTCACCAGGACCTACCTCGCGCTCGCCGACCGGCTCGACCGCGAGCCCGCGCCGGTTCCCGGCACACCGCACGCCCTGAACGGCGCGGTGCTCCGCGACGTCACGTACTCGTTGCTGCTGCGGAACGACACGCTGCCGGTACTCGCACAGTTCTGGCGGGCCGCCACGAACCTGGCCGACGGCAACCTCACCGACGCCGACGCCGCGGTGCTCGACCAGGTGTTCGCCGAGGCGCCGCCCGCCCCGGGCGTCCCCCGGGACAACCAGGCCACCATGTTCCTGGCCATCACCTGTGGTGACGCCGAGTGGTCCCGCGATGTCGACGAGTACGCCACCCGCGTCGCCGCCGACCGCGCGACCTGGCCGCTCACGGCGGGCATGCCCGCCAACATCCGGGCGTGCGCCTTCTGGGAGCCGCCTGTCGAGGACCCGGTGACCGTGACCGACGACGGCCCCCGGACCATCATGGTCCTGCAGAACCGCCGCGATCACGCCACACCGTGGGAATCCGCGGTCGAGCTGCGCGACGTCCTCGGTGACCGCGCCGCCCTCGTCGGCGTCGACAACGGCGGGCACTACGTCTACAACGCGGGTTCGGCGTGCGCTGACGAGGCGGTCGTCGATTTCCTGGAGACGGGTCACCTGCCGGACGAGGACGTCAACTGCACCGACGCCGCGCCACGGTGACGGGCAGGTGGCCCTAGCGCGGCCGGATCAGCACGCGTGGGTTGACCGCCGCACGGAGGCGTGCGCGGGCGGGCCGGGCCGCCATGCCGCGGCGCACCTCCGCCACCCGTTGCCACGCCTGCCGTGCGTGCCCGTCGGCCACGTCGACCCCGGACCACAGCGCCATGTCCACGACCCGGCCCAGCTCACGGATCGCCCGGCCGGTGTCGTGGCCCGCCACACCGGCCGTCACCGCGGCGAGGTCGCGGGGTGTCATGCCGACCCGGAACGCCACGCCGTGGCCCCGCAACCGGTCGCACACCTCGGCCCACGCGCCCAGCACCCCGGCCGTACCGGCTCTGGCCCTGCGCCGCCGCGCCCGCACCGCCGTCGCCAGCGGCACCCCGAGCAGCCACGCGACCAGCGGCACACCCGCCACCACGGCGGTGACGACGAGCCAGCTCACCCCGCCCGACGAGTCCGGCTCGGCGGCGGTGTCGGCACGCTCGTCCTCCGGCAGCACGGGCGGACGCAGGTCCCGCTCGGGCGGGAGTTGTCGCCGCGCCTGGTCGACCGCCGCGCCCAGGCCGGTCCGGGCGGCGGCGCCCGCCGACGCGGCGGACTCGGTGGGGTCGAGCGGGATCCAGCCCACGCCGCGCACCGCCACCTCCGGCCACGCGAGCACGTCGCGGTTGCGCACCACGTGCTCGGCGCCGTCGGACTCGGTGCCGCCGCGGAAACCCACGGCCAGCCGTGCCGGGATGCCGTTCATCCGCGCCAGCACCACGTACGCGGCGGCGAACTGCTCGCTCGTGCCGCGTTTGGTCTCGACGAGGAACCGGCGCAGCTGCGACCAGCCGTGCCCGGTCGGCAGGTCGTCACCGACGGCCAGCCGGTAGTTCGACCGCAGGAACCGGTCCAGCTGCAGCGCGGACTGGAACGTCGGCCGCAGCCCGGCGACCGCGTCCTTCGCCAGCCGGTCGACCTCCGGTGGCACCACGCCGACGTCGCCGAGGCCGCCGCGCGCCCGCGCGTCGACCGGCGCGGCGCCGAGCGTGGCGGCGTCCACCTCGGGTTCCGCCCATGTCAGCCGGTACTCCCCCGCGCCGGTGTCGGCGTCGCGCAGCAGCACGCCGGTGTTCTCGTCGACCAGCGGCGCGAGCCCGTCCACGTCCAGCGGGATCGCCTGGCTGGGCAGCCACGGCCCGGAAAGGTCGGTGCCGAGCACGACCTCCGCGGTGCTCGTCGTGGTGCCGGCCGGGGTGGCGATCTCGCTGCCGAGCCTGCTGGGCCGGACGTCCGAGGAGAACCCGGCGCCGTCGAACCCGTCGAGTACCGCGAGCCGCCACAGCGCGACCGGTTCGCCCGCGCGGTACCGGAACACCTCGGTGTCCGGTGTGGACAGACGGTGCGCGATCTGCTGGAGGGGACTGGTGGTCCGCGTCTCCCGCATCGGCGCGAGCCTGCCGTCCTTGAGGCTCACCGGGCCGCGGTCGAGCGGGTCGGCGCCCGCGACCGCGAGTGTGCCGACGAGCGTGGCGACCACGGTCAGCACTATCGGCCACGCGTCCGAGATGGACCGCCGGGTGCGGCCGCCCCACACGAGCACCGCCGCGCACGCGCCGTACCCGGCCGCGGCGAGCACGGCTGTCATGCCGTCGAACGCGTGGTACGCCTGGGAAAGCCCGGCCAGTGCGAGGCTCGGCAGCAACGCGACCAGTGGCCGGGCGAGCAGCTCGACGCCGAGCACCGTGGCCGCCAACACCGCCAGCGGCACGAACAGCAGCTGTTCCGGCACCGGCCGGGCGGGCCACGTCGACTGCAGCGTGAGGAGCCAGCCGTCGGTGGCGCCGTGCCACAGCAGCCGGAACGTCTCCGCCGTCGGCAACCCGGCCACGGTGGTGGGGAACAGCACCACCTCGACGACCACGAGCAGCCCGGCCAGCGCCACCAGCAACGGGCGCGCCCCGGCGAGCCGTGGCCACCGGGCGGCCGCCTCGACGCACACGTACCCCGCGGCGACGACCGCGAGCACCGGTGCGAGCAGCGGCCCGAGCCCGAACACCGGCGCGAACAACAGCCCCGACACCGCGGTGGCGCCGAGCAGCCCGAGGACCGCGACCCTGTTCATCGGCCCGCCCGCAGGACGTTCCACGCGGCCGCGGCCGACTCCGCGTTCGGCGCGGTGACCACGCCGCCGCCTGATCGGCCCGCGGCGCCGAGCCGGAACACCGTGTCCGGCCGCCACACCGCGGCCCGGCCGAGGTCGGCGCCCGGCCCGGTGACCACGACCAGCGAACCGGCGGGCCGGCGAGCCGCCAGCTCGGCGGGCACCAGCGGCCCGCCCGAGATCCCGGCGTCCTGGGTGACCAGGCACAGCTCGTCCAGCAGCGCCTGTGCCCCCGCGAGACCGTTGTCGGTCGCGACGTTCGTGCCGGAGGACGTGATCAGCCTGCACCGCTGTCCCGCCTGCGCACCCGCGTACAGGAGCGACGTGGCGACCTCGACGGCGTCCTCGAACGCGGCGGCGGCGAGCACGTCGGCGCGGGTGTCCAGCACGATCGTCACACCGGCCATCGCCGGGTCGGTGTACTCGCGCACCATGAGCACCCCGGTCTTGGCGGTGGACCGCCAGTGCAGCAGGCGGACCTCGTCGCCGCGGACGTACTCGCGCACCGCGACGAGGTCGTTCGAGCCGCGCAGCGGCGGTTCGGTGGTCGCCCCGTCGTAGTGGTGGCGCGGGAACGCGATCTCCGCGGGGCGGACCGCGTGCCTGCGTGGGTGGATCAGCACGGTGGTGGTGGCACCGACGGTCCTGGTGGTACGCACCAGGCCGAACGGGTCGGACCGGTCGAGCACCAGCGGGCCAACCCGCAGGCGGCCGCGCCGCCCGGTCGGCAGCTCGTAGTGGTAGGTGGCCTCCGCGCCCGGTGCGAGCGGCCGGACCCGCAGCCGGTGCTCGGTGTCCCCGGCCCGGTCGACGGCAGAGAACCCGCCGTGCCCGCGCCCGGTTCCGTTGCGCACCACCAGGGTCGCGAGCGCGGGCGTGCCGCGCTCGACGCGGTCCGGGTGGACGGTCCTCGTGACGTCGGCGCGCGGCCGGGACATCGCCACGACCACGGCCGCGACCACGGCGCCGAACGCGAACCCGGCCAGCGCGCGGAACAGGGCGTAGTCGGCCAGCTCGCCGAGCACGTAGCAGCCGGCGGCGCCGAGCAGCACGACGACGCCGCGGCGGGTCAGCCCGCGCCCGCCACGGAACCCAGGCATGTCCCGCTACCTCCCCGCGACAGCCGTCGGCGCGGGCACCTCGCGGAGCAGTTCCGCCACGACCTGGCTGACCTGCCGACGGGCGAGTTCCGCCTCCGGGGTGAGCACGAGCCGGTGGCCGAGCACCGGCTGCGCCACGTCCTTGACGTCGTCGGGGATCACGTAGTTCCGGCCGTGGGTGGCCGCGAGTCCTTGTGCCGCACGGACGAGCGCGATGCTGCCGCGGGGGCTCGCGCCGTACCGGACGGCCTGGTGCGCGCGGGTCGCCGCGGCCAGCCGCACCGCGTAGGAGCCGATCTCCGACGCCACGCGGAACTGGCGCACCTCCTTGATCACCTGCTGGAGGTCCACGACGGACAGCACGGCGGGCAGGTCGTCCGGGCTGACCTCGGCGCAGTCGGACATCACGACCATCAGCTCCGCGTCGTGGTCGGGGTAGCCGACCCGCAGCCGCATCAGGAACCGGTCCAGCTGCGCCTCCGGCAGGCGGTAGGTGCCCTCCAGCTCGATCGGGTTCTGGGTCGCCACCACCAGGAACGGCCGCGGGACCGGGTGGGAGGTGGCGTCGACGGTCACCCGCCGCTCGGCCATCACCTCCAGCAGCGCCGCCTGCGTCTTCGGGGTGCCGCGGTTGATCTCGTCCGCCAGCACCACGTTCGCGAAGATCCCGCCGGGGTGGAACCGGAACTCGCCGGTGTTCTGGTGGTACACCATCACGCCGGTGACGTCGCCGGGCAGCAGGTCCGGGGTGAACTGGATCCGGTTCCACTTGCCGCCGATGCTCGCCGCGACGCACCTCGCGAGCGTGGTCTTGCCGACGCCGGGCACGTCCTCGATCAGCAGGTGCCCCTCGGCGAACAGCGCGGCCACCGCGAGCCGCACGAGCTCCGGCTTGCCCCGCATCACCGTCTGCACGTTGTCCGCGATCCGCTGGTACGCGGCACCGGGTGTCGGGGTCATCGCGTGCGCTCCTCTCGTCGGCGCCGGTTGGTCCACCAGTGGCTCGCGGCCAGGACACCCGGCCCGAGCCACAGGACGACGCCACCGCCACCCCCTGCGGGTTCTGGCGTGCCGAGCCACGACACGGGCACGCTCGCGAAGCCGGACGTGGTCGACGCGGTGACCGACACCTGGACCGCGCCGGTCGCCGGGTTCGCCGTCACCCCGGGCACGGTCAACGTGGTGGTGCCCGAGCACGGTCCGCTGGCGTTCCCGCCGCCGACGACGCTCACCTCGCACGTCGGGGTCGACTCGGCGGTCACGTCGACGGTGACGGCCAGCCGGTCGCCCCCGGCCACCACCCACGCCACCCGCGTGATCTTCACGCTGGGGAAGTCGACCGGGTTCGGGACGGTGGCCGACCCGGGCTCGCCGGTGACCGTCCGCGAACCGAACCTGGTCACCGCGCGCACCGTGACGGTGGCCCCGGAGTTGGCGAAGCTGGTCAGCGTGAGGCTGGGTTCCGCCGTGGTCTGGTCGGCCTGACCGGTCACGCTGACCACGTAGTGCACGAGCGTGCCGCCGTACAGCTCCGGCCGGTTCCATGTCACGGGCTGGAGGCCGAACTGGGCGGGGATGTTCACCGCAGGTGCCGCGGCCGCGCGCAACGGGATCACCGCCGCCGCGCTGACCGCCGGTCCCCGGCCCGCCGAGTTCTCCGCCGCCACGGCGATCGCGTACGCGGTGCCGTTGGCCAGCCCGGTCACGGTCGCCTGCCCGGCCGAACCGGCCACCCGCGTCGACCCGCCCGGCCACGACAGGTGGTACGCGGTGACCGGGGCGCCGTTGTCGGCGGCCGCGCGCCACCGCACGGTGGCCGACCGGTGTCCCGCCACGGCCGACACCGCACCCGGCGCACCGGGTGGGGTGGCCGAGGCGACCACCGGCGGTGGCGTGTCGGCGGGCGGCTCGTCGGCCGGGGTGCGTTCGCGGCGCGGCTCCTCCCGCTGCTTTCGCGGTTCGTCGGCGGGCCGTTCCGTGCTGGGCGGGCCCTGCGGCAGCGCCTGGGAGTCCGGCTCCTCCTCGCTCGCCCCGGGCTCCTCGCCGGACTCGGGATCGTCGACGACCACCGGCACGTCCAGCACCGAGCCGTCGGAGCCGTCCACCACGAGCACGTGCGACCCGTCGGGGCTGTCCACGTAGATCCGGTCGTCCTCACCGGACACCAGGCGCGGCTCACCCTCCTTGTCCGGCAGCCGCGTGGTCTCCCGGTGCTCGCCGGTGCTGTCGTAGGTCAGCAGCTCGTTGCCGGCCGTGTTCACCACCGCGACCACGTCGGCCGCCGCGACCGGGCCGACGAACTCGCCGTCGGCGGGCAGCTCCACCTCGACCGGCGCGGACTCCGGGCGGCCGTCGAGACCGGCCGTGTCCACCAGGTGCATGGTGCCGTGCTCGGTGTCCAGCAGCGCCAGCCGACCCCCTGCGTCGGATGCCGCGACCCGCGCCGAAGCCGGCGCGTCGAACCCGAGCGGCCGGGTGGTGCCCAGACCGTCGTCGTGGACGAGGCTCACGGTGTCTGCGGTCGTGTCGACCAGTGCCGCCCGGTCGCCGACGACGGTGAGCCTGCCCTGGTGCCGCTGTTCCACCCGTGCCGGGCAGGACAGCCGGGTGGCGCCGCGCGGCAGCGTGCACAGCGCGCCGGTGTCGATGCGGTGCAGCCACACGGTCCCGTCGCGGGTGGCGACCGGGTCGGTCACCGGCCCGCCCGCGGCGACCGTGGCCATCGGGTCACCGAGACGCACGACCTGGCCCGCGTTGCGGTACACCAGGTACGGGCCGCCCGCGACCTCCAGCACCACGGGCCGTTCGGCGGCCGGCGCGTCGACGGCGTCCTCGACGTGCAGCGTCGAGGAGTCGAAGATCGTGATGCGCTTCCGCTCCACCACGAAACCCGACCCGTCGCCCTGCGCCACCTGGCTGTCCTGCTCCGCCCCCGGGACGCTCACCCGCGCGTCGACCTGACCGGTCGAACCGTCCACGTGGTACGCCGACTCGTCGGCCACGTGGTACACCCAGTGGCCGACCGGGATGAACTCGACCGCCTGTGACGCGGGCGCCTCCCGGAACACGGCGACGCCGAGCAGTCCGAGACAGCCCACGATCACGGCCGTGATCGTCAACCGGCGGTGCCGCGCACCACCGCGCCGCTCCTCACCCATGACACCATCCCTGGCTCACCCTCGTGCACGCCCCGAGCCCCCTGTGCGACTCCACGCCACCAACCCACACCGGCACGAGGACACGGACAAGGTCACGGGGAGCGGCCATTTATGGCCGCCGGTCGTGACCTGGGGAAACGGGTACGGGCACACGGGGCCTGCCTGATGGGGACCACGCTAGCCACGGCGGGTACATCGCGGATACACGAGCCGCGCGCGGCGCCGCCGGGACGTGCGAACCTCGCACCGACCGGCCAGCAGCACGCGCTCGAGGAGGTGCCCGGTGACAGGACAGGCAGCCGTGCCACCACCGCGGCGGCAGGCATCGCGGGAACAGGCCGAGCCCGGGCCGGTGGCACCGCCACGCACCGCGATCGCGCCGCCCGCCGCCGCACCCTCGGTGCTGCGAGCCGTGTCAGTGGTACCGGTCGCGGCGGCGGTGGCCGGCCCGCCCCCGCCCGCCGCCGCGACCGCCCCGCCGTCCCCCGCCCCGCCGCCGCTCCGCGTCCCGGCCGCCGTGCGGCCGTCCGCGCCACCCCGGCCCGCGGCGCGGCGGCCGAGACGGGTGGTGCTCCCGATCGTCGTCGGCGAACTGGTGCTCGTGCTGGTGCTGCTCACGCTCGACCGGTCATGGCCCGCGATCGCGGGCGTGGCCTGCGCCGGTGGCGTGCTCGGCGCGTTCGCGGCGGTCCGGGTGCGGGGGCGGTTGCTGTGCCAGTGGGTGGTGGTGGCGGGCCGGTTCCTGTTCCGGGAACGGGTCGCCGACCTGCCCGGCGAACACGTGGGCGCGGCGCTGCTGCGGTTGCTGCGGCCCGGTGCGCGGTGCGCGCACACCATGATCGGGGACGCGCGGGCGTTCGTCGTCAGCGACGCGGCCGGGGTCGCGACCGTGCTGCGGCCCGAGTCGGGTCCGCCCGTGCCGGCCCCGCGTGACCTGCTGCCGGACGCCGACAAGGCGCTCGCCTACGCGGTGCAGGTGGTGCACCACGCGAGTGTCGACCGGTCACAGCCGCCGAGGGTGTGGCTCACGTTGCAGGCGCTGCGCACGGCCGAGGTGTGGACCGACGACGACGTGCGGGCGGCGCTCGCCAACGTGGTGCGGCGGGTGCGGCGGCGGGCCGGGTTGCCGTTGCGGATGTTGACCGAGGAGGAGACGCTTCGCTCGTACGCGGCGCTCGCGCACGTCAACCTTGGTCGTGGGCGGGTGCGGGAGGAGTGGTGGTCGTGGCACAGCGGTCCCATTCGGCAGGCGACGTTCGCTGTCGACGGCTGGGGGGATCTGGATCCGTCGGCTGCCGCTCGGCTCGTGCGGTGGTTGCTGGCCGCGGCGCCGGACACGGCGGTGACGTTGAGTTGTTCCGCGCATCATGATCCGGTTTCGCCGGTGGGGGTGCCGGTGGTGGCTGCCGTGTTGCGGGTCGCCACCAGTAAGCCGGAGGCGTTGGAGGCGGCTGTCGTCGACATGGCTCGGCTTGCCGACGAGGTCGGGGTGGTGCTTCGGCGGCTGGACGGGGTGCACGTTCGTGGGGTCGCCGCGACGCTTCCCGGTGGGGTGACTTCGTTGGCTTGACTCGTTGGGGGGTCGGCTCGTACGGGGGCTTTTGCCTCCGGCGGCGCTTGTCCGGGGCTCTTACCTCCGGCGGCGGCGCTTGTCCGGGGCTCTTGCCTCCGGCGGCGCTTGTCCGGGGCTTTTACCTCCGGCGGCGGCGCTTGTCCGGGGCTCTTGCCTCCGGCGGCTCCTCGCCGGAGGGGCAGGTCTCCAGGATGGCCTGGGGGTTTCGAGGTTTTCTTGCGTTGGGTGCGGGTCTGCCTGCCATCCCGTCGACCTCACTTCGTGCTATCACGCCGCGCCGAGGGACCCCAGCTTGGCAACGTGGTGCCTTTGGCTTTTTGGGGTCCCTCGGCGCGGCGTGATCGGGCGTTGCCAGGTCGACGGGATGGCAGGGAGCCCCTTGTGGTCGGCTTTCGCCTTGGTGGGGCTTGTCTTTTGGGCATGATCGACGTTTTGGGAGTGTTGTGCTCGTATGTGAGCGTGGATCTCCCATTGTGGTGATCTTGGGGCGTTAGCGGGGTGGTGTAATCGCGTAGCCGATGCCTCTTACTGTGTGGATCAGGGGTGGGTCGCGTAGTTTGCGGCGTAGGCCTCTTACTGTTTGGGCCAGTACGTTCAGTTCCGGGTCCGCCATCTCGTCCCAGCCGTACGCGAACAGTTCGCGGTGGCTCACCGGTCTGCCCACGGTTGTCATCAGGCGTTCCAGGACCAGGAGTTCCTTGCGGGTCAACGTGAGCACCACGCCCGCGCGGGTGACGTGGTGGCGGGCCGCGTCCAGTTCCAGGTCCGCGCAGCGCAACACCGATGGGCGGTCCTGTCGCACGCGGCGGCACAGGCTTCGTACCCGTGCTACGAGTTCTGCCGCGGCGAACGGTTTCACCAGGTAGTCGTCGCCGCCCTGGCGCAGGCCTGCCAGCCTGTCCGCTTCGCTGTCCCGGGCGGTCAGGAACAGGACCGGCACCTGCCAGCCCTGGGCGCGGCGGTGTCCCACGTAGCGCAGTGAGTCGCCGGACGGGAGCATGCGGTCGAAGACCACGCAGTCGTAGCTGTTGACCCACAGCGCCTCGTCCGCGGCGGGCAGGTCGGGGGCGGTGTCCACCGCGAACCCGGCGGCCCGCAGCACGGCGACCACCCCGTCCCGCACCCCAGCGTCGTCCTCGACCACCATCACCCGCACACGGACAACGTTAAGCGATCATCACCGGCCGATCACCGCCAGCACGTCGGCCAGCTCCAGTGCGCGCATCTCGTCCACCGTCGGCATGCGGCCGATGCCGCGCAACCGCCCCGACTGGGCCGTGCGCATCCCCTCGAACAGCCTGCGCGCGTCCCGGGCGTTGCCGAAGTGCGGGTCGGTCGCGATGCGTGCGAAGTGGGTGCTCAGCACCTCGTGTGACGACGTGCGGTCCAGGTCGTAGCCGCCGCCCTTCGCCATCAGCGCGAGGATGTCGACCATCTGGTCCGGGTCGTAGTTCTCGAACTCGACGGTCTTGCCGAACCGGGACGCGAGGCCGGGGTTGGCCGTCATGAACTCGGCGATCTCGTCGGTGTACCCGGCGACGATCACCGCCACCGCGTCGCGGTGGTCCTCCATCAGCTTCACGAGCATGTCGACGGCCTCCTGGCCGAAGTCGCCGCCCGCGGCGCCCTGCCTGGTCAGCGTGTACGCCTCGTCGATGAACAGCACCCCGCCCATGGCCTGCTCGAACACCTGCGCCGTCTTCTCCGCGGTGTGCCCGATGTACTGGCCGACCAGGTCCCGGCGGGACACCTCGCGGAACTCACCGTTCGGCAGCACACCGAGCGCCTTGAGGAGCCTGCCGTACACGCGGGCCACGGTCGTCTTGCCGGTGCCCGGCGCGCCCGTGAACACCAGGTGGTGGCTGGCGCCGCCGACCGGCAGCCCCGCCTTGCGCCGCCAGTCGTTGACGGCCAGCTCGTCCACCAGCGCACGCACCTCCGCCTTCACGGTCGGCAGGCCGATCATGGCGTCCAGGTCGGACAGCAGGTCGTCCAGTCCCTGCCCGAGCTGGGTGGCCGCCTTGTGGTCCTCGACGACCTCGGTGGTCGCGCCGTCCGCGATCGCGAGGGCCGGTTCGGCGGTGTTCTCGAGCCGGTGCCCCGACACCGTGCCGCCGCAGCCGGGGCCGAACGCGATCCCGGCGCCCCGCACGTCGTGCACCGAGCAGCGCCGCACCTCCGGGGAGCTGTGGTGGGCCACCGCGATCCCCTCCGCGCCGGTGTTCGACACCTCGCAGCCCTCGATCACCGGCCGGGAGTACTGGTAGACGTAGACGCCCCGCAGCCCGCACGCGTCCACCACGCAGTCACGGATCTCGGGCGTCGCGCCGACACCGACCAGCACGCCGTCGCCGGTCACCTCGCTGATCGTGGTGTCGGCCAGCAACCCCGGCGCGCTCTCGATGATCACGCCCTGCTCCGCGTCGGTGATGGTGCAGCCGGTCACCGCGAACCCGGCCGTGCCGCGCACGCTGATCGCCGGGCCGCGCCCGCCGGTGACGACGCAGCGGTCGATGGTCAGCTCGACGTCCGTCGCGTCGACCGCGCCGGCGGCCGCGACCAGTTCGATGCCGCGCAGGGTGAGCGCGCCGTGTCGGGCCACCACCAGCGGACCCGCGGCGCCGCTGCCGTCGAGCACCACCTCCGCGCCCTCGGCGGCGACCAGCGACACCCGCCTGCCGGTCAGCTCGATCGTCTCCGGGTAGACGCCCGCGGCGATGGCGATCACCGCGTCGTCGCCCGCGTCCGCGAGCGCGTGCGCGATGGTCGGGTACGCGCCGGGCCGCGCCGCGACCGGCAGGGTGCGGCTCATCAGCTCGCCACCAGCAGCCAGCCGCGGTCGACCGCCTTGGCACCGGCCTGGAAGCGGCTGCGCGCGCCGAGCCGGTTCATGATGTCGGCGACCGTGCGGCGCACCGTCCGCACCGAGATGCCCAGCTTCGCGCCCGCCGAGCCGTCGGTGTACCCGGCCCACAGCAGGGCGAGCAGGTCGCGTTCCCGTGTGGTCAGGCCGCCGTACTCGGGTTCCTCGTCGAGGTCGACCGGGTTGAGCACCACCGCGGCCGACCACATCCGCTCGAACAGCTCGACCGTCGCGCCGACCGCGCTGGGCAGCCGCAGCACGGCCACCCCGTCACCGTCCACACCGGACGCGTCGACCGGCAGCAGCGCGACCGACCCGTCGATCACCACGACCTCCATGGGCACGGTGTTGTCGGTACGCACCAGCGCACCGGCCAGCGCGAGCCCCGTCACCTTGCCGGACAGCCGCTCGGCGTCCGGGAACACCGCGCGGTAGCGCACGCCGCGTTCGGCGTTGTCCTGGTGCAGCCTGCGGAACGCGCCGACCGGGCCGGTGTTCGCGCCGGAGCTGATGATCAGCACCTCGCGTTCCGCCGACGCGATCACCTGCTCGATGCTCTGCCTGCCCTCGGTGCCGCCGCGGTTCGCCCGCGGCGCGGGAGCCGGTCCGGCGTCGCGGCCCGCCGGGCCGAGCACCTCGCGCTGCGCGGCGACGAGCGCGGGCCCCGGTTCGACCCCGAGCTCGGCCACGATGATCCGCCTGGCCTGCTGGAACGCGGCCAGCGCCTGCGCGGGACGGCCCGCGGCGTGCAGCACGCGGACCAGCGTCGCCCACGTCCGCTCGCAGAACGGGTCGTCGTCGAGCAGCTCCCGCAGCACGGCGGTCGCGTCCGCGTACCGGTCCAGCGCCCGCCAGCAACCCGCGAGCAACGTGCGCAGCTCCCGCCGCTGCTCCGCGCGCAGGTCGGCCTCGGCCGCCGCCGCTGGCACCGTGAGCCGGTCGAACGGCACACCCCGCCAGTGCGTGAGCGCCTCGCTCAGGTACGCGGCGGCGTCGGTGTGGGCACCGGCGTCGAGCGCGTGCCGCGCGGCGGCGGCCAGTTCGTCGACGCGGTCGGTGTCCAGCTCGCCAGGCGCGACCACGACGCGGTACGCGCCTGCCCGGCTCTCGACCCGGTCGCCGAGCAGCTGCCGCAACCGCCACACGTAGCTGCGCAGGTTGCGCAGCGCCGACGCGGGCGCGGCCTTTCCATGCCAGATCGCGTCGATGAGATCGTCGATGTTGACCCAGCTGTTAGCGTGCAGCAGCAGCACCGCCAGCAGCGTGGTGGGCTTGCCGGCGTTCAGCTCGACCGGCTCGCCCTTCGCCGTGGTGACCTCGAGGGGTCCGAGTACGTGGAACCGCATGCCGCCACTCTGGACTGACGACATGAGGTATTTATGACACGCGTGATGGTGGTCGACGACGACGAGAACCTGCTGGTCGGGGTGGCCGCGACCCTGCACGCGGCAGGCATGGCGGTGGACACCGCGGCGAGCATCGCCGACGCGCACGAGGCACTGCGCGCAGGCGGGCACGACTGCGTGGTGTTCGACCGGATGCTGCCGGACGGGGACGCGATCGCCTACGTCCACATGCGACGCAGAGAGGGATGGGGGGTGCCGGTGCTGTTCCTCACCGCCCGGGACGCGCCAGCCGACCGGGTGGCCGGGTTCGAGCACGGCGGCGACGACTACCTCGTCAAGCCGTTCTCGTCGGCGGAGCTGACCGCGCGGGTGCAGAACCTGTGCCGCCGGGCGGGCGGGCGACCGTCGGTGCTGCGGCTCGCCGACCTCGAGATGGACTGCGCCCGCCGCGAGGTGCGCCGTGCCGGGATCCTGTTGTCGTTGACCGGCAAGGAGTTCGCGGTGCTCGAGTACCTGCTGACGCTGGTGGAGCAGGTGGTGTCCCGCAGCGACCTGCTCGACCACTGCTGGGAGAGCGACACCGAGCTGACGCCCAACGCGGTCGACGCGGTGGTGAAACGCCTGCGCCGCAAGCTGGGCACGCCCGAGCTGATCCACACGGTCCACGGCCGCGGCTTCCTGCTGGGCGCCCGGTGACGGGGTCGGCCGCCGCCCGGTTGCGGCGACTGCGGTGGATGCTGACGGCGGTCGTCACCGCGGCGAACATGCTGGGGCTCATCGGGTTCGCGTGGTACCTGATCAGCGACGACGCCGACCAGGGCGTGGCCGCGGTCGACGCGGAGCTGCACCGGGTGACCACCGGCGTGAGCAGGCTCGTCTCGTTCGACGGCACCATCGACTTCAGCTACGTCAACGGCGACGAGCTGGACAAGGGCTGTCCCCAGTTCGCGATCATGCCGGGCGGCGCGCCCGCGTTCCGGTCGCACCTGTCGCAGCGGGCGTGCGTGGCCGTGGAGACCCGTGTGCTCAGCGGTCTCGCGACCACCGCGGTCCGCTCGGGCGCCACGACCACCGGCTACCAGCGCGGCGCGAACGGTGAGCTGGTCCGGGTTCGGGTGGAGCCGCTGTACGCACCGGACCGCACCGCGATCGGCGCGATCGTGGCGGTCGCCGACATGGGCCCGCAGCAGGAGGAACACGACCGTCTCGTGTGGTGGGTCGTCGGCGCGCTGGTGGTGCTCGTCGGGGTGCTGGGCGCGGGCGCGCACGTGCTGTCCGGCCGGGTGATCCGGCCGTCCGCCGACGCGTTGCAGCAGCAGGAGGTGCTGCTCGCCGAGACCGCGCACGACCTGCGCACGCCGGTGGCGGCGTTGCGGTCGCTGGCGGAGGGCGCGCAGGCGAACCCGGCACGCGCCCCCGAGCTGGTGCCGCGTGTGGTCGGGCTGTCCGCGCGGATGGGCGGGATCATCGACGGCCTGCTGGTGCGGGCGCGGCTCGCCGCCGGGGTGGAACGGCTCGCGATCCAGCCGGTGTGGCTGGACCAGCTGGTGACCACCGTCGTCGAGGAGACCCCGGACCACGGCGCGCACGTCACGGTCGTCGCCGCGCCGACGATGGTGCACGCCGACCCCGGGCTGTTGCAGCGCGCGATCAGCAACCTGCTCGACAACGCGATCAAGTACGGCCACCAGCCGGGCGTGTCGGCGGTCGTGCACATCACGGTCGCGGGCGGCACGGTCACGGTCGCCGACCACGGCCCCGGCATCGACGCGGCGGCCGCGGCGGAGACCTTCGACCGGTTCACCAGCACGGGCGGCTCGTCGGGTCTCGGCCTGTCGATCGTGCGCTGGGTGGCCCAGGCACACGGCGGCAGGCTGTCGGTCTACAACGCCGACGAGGGCGGCGCGATCTTCGAGCTGACCCTGCCGGTCAGCGGATCGTGACGCGCTGCCAGGGCGGCAGGTCCACCCACGCACCACCGGTGGAGTAGGCGAGGCTGTAGGTGTAGGTCCCGGGCTCGGCGAGGTCCCGCCGGAACGTGATCTCCGTCGGCGTGGTCCCGAGCGCGACGTCCTCCCGTCGCGGGAAGTCGTGGTCGCGGCCCGCCTCGTCCCGCACCCGGACGACCAGCGCGGGCAGCACGACCGCCCGGTCCGCGCTGATCGTCGCGTGCGCGGTCACCATGTCCGGCACGGGACCGGCCTGGTCCATGGTCAGCTCGCCGACGATGGTGACCTCCCCGGTGGCCCAGCCGACCGGCACCAGGTCCGGCTCACCGACCTCGACGACCACCACCACCGCCGTCAGCACCAGCACCGCGGCCAGGGCCATCCACAGTGGACGCAACGTTCTCCCTCCCCTGTTCGTCCGCCTGGCCGACGGTAGCGCGGGGCTTCTCGTCCGGCGACGGGATCGACACACCGTTGTCGCGCGGTACCACACCATCGGCGAGCATCACGACCACCGCCAACGCCGCCATGGCGTCGCGCACCTCGGTGGGCGGGGCGTCCGGCCGGCCGAGCAGGTCGGCCAGTCTCCGGAACTCGGGCGTGCCGGTGACGTCGTGCCCGGCGGACTCCCGCAGCAGGACCACGGCCAACTCGGCCATGTCCCTCGCGATCGCGAGGTCGGTGTGGTCCGGCTCCGGCAGCTCCTCCTCGTCCCACTGGTCGGAGAAGGCACGGATGGCAGGCAACGGGTCGGGGGCCGCCGCGTTGGCCGGTGGGGGAAGGTGCCTGCCGGGGTTGATCACGGCCGCGATCCTGCCGAGCCCTTCGGGCACGCTGTGCGGGTTCGCGGGCGCCGTCAGCCCGGGTGCGGCCCGGTCGGTCAGCAGGCTGCCCGCGACGCCGTCGCGGGCGACCGCGCCCACCCGCTGCCCGACCGCACGGGCGGCCGCGCTCGCCCTGCCCCTGGTGTGGCTCACCGCGCCCATGGGCAGCCGTTCCGCGCCGTGCTCGCCGTTGTCCTCGGTGATCAGCACCGCCAGGCTGTCGAACAGCGCGCGGCCGGGCGTCCGCGCCCCCGGCCCGGTCGTCGAGACGTCACCGCCGAGCGCCGCGAGGTCGGCGGGTGCGCCGGTCCGCGCGTCGAGGAAGTGCACCGTGCCACCGACGTTGACCGCGTTGATCAGGTGCCCGGGCACGGCGACACCGTTGTCGTCCTTCTGCCGCACGTGCACGATCGCCCGGCTGCCCGCGCCGAGTCCGGTCAGCCGCTCGACGACGTCGTTGACCGTGCCGACCGTCTGGAACCGTTGGCCCGGCACCCCGGCCGCCGCGGCGACCCGGTCGTCCCAGGCCGTGTTGCCCGCGTGCGTCGTGAGGTCCGCTGGGGCCTGGTAGGGCACGCCCGGGTGCCGGAAGTGCCGGTCCAGGGTCACGGCGGCGGCCTGCCCGTTCGTGCCCGCGGGCAGCACGGGCAGGCCGGTGAACGGAACCCCGTCGGTGCCGCCGCCTTCGAACAGCGCCGCCGTCGGGATCGGGGCCGTGATCCCGTCGATCTCGTTGTACTTCCGGATCGCGGCGATCAGTTCGTCGCGGACGACCCGCTCCGCCCGTTCCTGGCCGCGGTGCGCGACACCGCTGACCCGGATCCACTTCTCCACCTTGCCGTCGATGCCGTGCAACGCGACCACACGGTCCTCGAGGGTCCTGGCCAGCTCGACCGGTGGCGTGTGCCTGGTGGCCGGGTCGTCCGCCAGCGCACGCACCTGGTCGACGAGCGCCCAGTAGGCCCGGTCCCGTGCGGCGCGGATCTCGCCGGCCGCCGGGTCGTCGTACCTCGGGTCGCCGACGACACCGCGGTCCCACCGCGTGTCGCTCCGCACGTCCTGCCAGAACGCGGCGAACGCTTCCTGTCTCGTCGTGCGCATGCCGACCGCCGCGGCCCTGGCGAGGTCGGTCTTGGTGCCGCCGGCGGCCAGTTCCTTCCCGGTGGTGATCCGGTCGGCGACGGCGTCGAGGGCCGGGCCGAGCGCTCCCGCGGCGTAGAACCAGGGGAGGTTGTGGAGCCCGAACGCGCCGTCCATGACGATGGCGACGCTCAGCGACAGCAGGCCGACAGCCGCGAGCAGCGTCGGCCACCTCGCGGACGGCAGCCCCGACGGATGGCTGGGGTCGGTCTGGAGTGGCGTGCTCTCGGGCATGGGAGGCGCCGGTTCCCCGCGGATGTTGGCGAGGATGGCGTCCAGGTTCGCCTTGTCGAGTTCCGCCTCCGTCGCGAGCTCGTTGGCCTTGCGCCTGGCCCGCTCGTCCTGACCCGCGCCGAACACGGCGTGCGCGACGGTCGGGTTCCACACGAGGAGTGCGGCGACCAGCGCCGAGCGAAATCCGCCGTTCTCCCACTGCCTGCTCAGCTCGTCGGCGATGACGTTGCGGTCCACGTCGTGTTCCGGCGCTCGCGGCTGGAGGATCCTGCCGAGCTGCGCGGCGGCGCTGTCGGAGTACAGCCACCCGAGCCAGGTCGGCGCGCCGACCGTGGCGGCGGCCTTCTCCAGGTCCCTCCTGACCGCGGCGACGTAGTCCGTCTCCTCGTCGACGCTCGCGGGCGCACGACCGGACCGGATGTCGTTCAGCCTCGCCAGCTGAGCGTTCTGCCTCGCCCCCTTCCACGCGATGATGACCTGCCGCTTGTAGGCGTCGAGGAACGGCCCGAGCAGGTTCTGGACCGTCAGGCTCAGGAGCATCCCGGCGACCGCGTAGAACAGGTTCGGCAGGTCGACGACCTGACTGGCGATCAGCACCAGTCCGATCGCCGACGTCGCGGCGAGCGTGCCGACCCCCCGGCGCAGCCCGTAGACGCGGCGGAGCTGGTGCCCGCCGAGGTCCACGGGCGTGGTGCCGTCGCGGGCGACGACGTGCTCGTCGAACGCGTTGGCCGGGTTCCGCGCCAGCACGAACTCCCGCAGGATCCTGAGCGAGTCGTTCGTGGTGGCGTCGGCCGTGAGCTGCTCATGACGCTCGCCGAAGTAGTCGTCGGTCGCCAGGTCCTCACGCATGGCCACCCACCGGTCGAACAACGCGTGCGCCAGGGCGCGCGCCACCGACGCCGACACCACGGTCAGCGCCACCGCGCCGGGCACCAACGCCGTGGTGAACGCGAGTCCGATCATGAGCGCGGCGACGGGCACTTCGGACAGGAGGGCCTTGAACAGGTAGCTCCTGACGCGCAGCTGCCCGTCGATCGCGACGGTGTGCCGTTCCACCACCGTCCGCACCCGCGTGGGCAACACGTCCACGTCGGCGGACTTGCCCTTCTGGTCCGGGTCGAGCCCCATCTCCGTGACGAGGGCCCTGAGCTGTGCCCGGACCGGGCGCAGCAACGGGTCCTGCCGCAGCAGGTGGTCGCAGGCCAGCAGCTGGGCGGCGTTCATCCTGTCGCGCACGCTCAACAGCGGATCGCCGCTCGTCTTGCCCCGGACGAGGACGTCGTCGGTCGCGAGGCCGTCGCCGGCCCGGTCCGCCTCGGCTTCCGCGAGCGCCGCGGCGACCAGCAGCGGCACCGCGGTGGGCCTGGCCCGGCTGGACACGACGATCCGGACGTCACCCCGGAAGTCCGTGGTGTGCCGCGCCGCCACCGTGTCGCCGAGGTCGGCGACCTCGACGGTCGCAACGAAGTTGTCGTGCTGCCCCTCGCCGTAGTGGATCCGGTATGCCCCGCTGTCGCCGGGCAGCGGGGTGACGGCCCGCATCCCGGCGATCCGGTCGGCGCCCCGCAACACGGCCTGCCCGATCCCGCGGAGCCGCGCCGAGTGCCGCTCGGGGAGGAAGACCCTGGACAGCAGCGGCATCGCCTCGGGCGCGGCGATCTCACCGGCGGGACGGTCGTCCGCGTTCCCATCCGCGTTCCCATCCGCGGGATCGGGTCCGGCATCACCCGGAGGCGGGCCCTCCTCGGGCGGACCGGTCGGCGGTGGCGGGTCATTCGGCGGGTCGCCGTCGTCGTTCTTGTTCGGTGCGGGCGGGATCTCCCCGGACAGCGCGCTGAACGTGTCGAAGCCGTCGTAGCGCAGCACCATGTCCGCGCCGTCGGCGACGAGTGCGTCCGCGACCACGTGGCGGTCGCCGGGGCGGGGGAACACGGTCTGGCGGCGCACCCGTTCCCGCTCCGCGACCGTCATCTCGTCGTTCGTCAGCAGGACGATGAGCACGCCGTCGGCCGGCATGGCCGCGCGGTGGTCGCCGAACTGGCCGGAGATGCCCTGGTACTGGTCGTCCCCCACCGAGAACGCGTGGTAGTCCTTGACCTCGATCCGGACCTCGCGGCCGTCCGGGAGGGTCGCCGCGATGTCGGCGTCCGGGTCCTTGCCCACGCGCACACCGGTGACGTCGAGATCCGTGAGGCCCAGCTCGTCGCGCAGGTGCTGCGGCATCTCGATGAGCGCGAGCGCCGCGTCGGCCTCGGAGAACAGGCCCAGCAACGTCTTCGCGCTTCTGCTCAGGGCGTGCTCCGACATCACGCCGTCGTTCCCCCACAGGTGGAGGTCGACGTTGCTCATGACCCCGTCGAGCGTCTTCCTGGCCTCGGAGACGTCGACGTCGTGCCCGGCAAGCTGTTCCAGCTTGCGGTGCACGACGCCGGCCTCCTGGACGAGGGTCCGGCCTGCGGGGGTCGCGCCCGCCCGCGCCGGAGTGATCGGGTCGGCCGGGTTGCCCTTGGCCGCGGTCGTCAATGTGGGTCGGGCGGCGACCCTGGCGACCTGGACGCAGAACGTGTCCAGCTGCGTCGTGGTCATCGCCGCGAGCCGCTCGGCGAGGTCCGCCGCGGCGATCTCGGTACCGGTCACCGACGCGGCGATGTTCGCCAGGTATCCCGCGATCAGGTCGCGGCTCAGCTTCCGGGGCAGTGTCCCGATCGTGCCGGCGGTGTCGGCCCGCCCCCGGGCGACGAGCACCGCGGCGACGTCGTCCACCGGCGGCAGCCCGACGACGGTCTCGGCAGGCGACAACCCGTGCTCGTCGAGGTACTCCCGCAGTTCCTTGGCGGGCCCGGGAAGGAGCGCCTTGATCTGTCCGATGTGGCCGTGGGAGTCGGCCGGGTCGGTCCGCGCGACCTCGATGGCGGTTTCGCTCGCGACGGAACCGGGGGCGTCCTCGGCGATCTCGCGGACGGTGTTCATGACGTCGGCGGGCAGGTCACGTGCCCGCGCGAGGATGTCCGCCTTCACGTCGGCGGTCAGGTCCCTCGACTTGACGACCTGGTAGATCGCCCCGCGGACCTGCCCGGTCGGTGTTCCGGCGAACACGTCGCTGACCGCGTCACGGGCGTCCTGCGACAGCGCGGACCAGTTCGCCGCGGAGATCCCCCTGGGTGGCGTGCCCGCCGGTTCGGGCCGCGCGGTGGCGCGGAACGACCGCACCCCGACCTCGGCGAGGCGGGCGTCGAGCGCCGCGGGGTCGTCCGCCGCCAGTGCGGCGAACTCGACCACCAGACCGGTCGTGTTCACGTGCCTGGCGAGTTCGAGCGCCACCCTGAACGCCGTGCTGCCCGGCACTCGCACGGCGAGTTCGGCCAGCACGCGGAGGGCGTCGGGCCCCAGGCGCGTCCGCACGTCGCCGATCTCGGCGCGGACCGGGCCGGGCAGGCCGTACCAGATGTCCGAGCCGATCCCGATGGGCCGCACCTCCGCCGGGAACGTGTGGACCAGGTGCCACGCGCCGTCGGGTGACCGGTGTTCCAGCACGACACCGGTGCCGGACGCGCGCAGCCGGTGGTCCGTCGCGAGGTCCCCGAGCAGCGTGTCGTGCGCACGGTTGAGAGCCCCGTGGAACAGCGCGTTCACCACCCGGTCCGCCGCGTTGTCCCGGATGGTGCGGTAGTCGTCCCACGCGGCCCGCTCGGCGGTCCGCAGCTTCTCGACGATGGCGTCGATGGCACCGTCCCGCTGCGCCTCCCGGCGGGCCCGGCTCGCCTGGCGCGCGGCCACGAGCGCCGTGTAGACGGGTTTCGCCGCCTCGTCGGCGACAGGGCCGTCCTGGAACGGCCTGACGTGGAAGGTGTGTGCCGCCTGGTCCGCCGCGCTCGCGAGCCCGTTCGCGATGCCGTCGAGCGTGGTCCGGTCCGGCGCCGGGACGTCGGCGCGTGCGGAAGGCGTGGTCGCGCCGCCCGCGTCCTGCTCCGCCGTCGTTTCCGGGCCGCCGGCCCCTGCCGACGCCTCCGTCTCGTCGGGAGCGGACCCGTCCGGTCCCGAGCCGGAAGCGGTGGTTTCGGTCTCCTCGCGGGCGTCGTCCGGCGTCTCGTCGCCTTCCGGGGGTGCCGGCGACGGCCGCCCGAGTTTCGCGAGAAGGCTGTTCAGCGCCGTGGCTCCTGGCCGGTCGAACGCCTCCCAGATCCGGCGGGCCAGCGAGTTGGCGCGCCTGGGGTGCCTTCTGGCGAGTTCGATGGCGGTCGCGTAGGCGAGTGAGCCGTGCCCCTTCTCGGCCAGGTTGATCAGCGACCGCAGTCCGTCGGCGGGCTGGAACCGGTCCGCGTACCGCACCACCTCCAGCTTGACCTCGTTCGGCACGTTCAGCCCCGCGAGCCTGGCCACCTGCTCCTTCAACACCCCCATCTGCTCGTGGGTCAGAGCGGGTGGGTTGGCGAGGAGCGTGTGGATCGCGTCCCGCACGTCCTGCGACAGGCTCCGCCACACGTCCGGCGCGATGCCGTCGGGAGCGGCGCCGAACCCCGGGGTGCCCGGCCGCCCAGCGGTGGCGACTGGCGCGGCCTCGGTCGGCGCCGACGACTCCTCGTCGGCCTGGGTCGCCGGTGCGGTCCCGTTCCCGCGCAGGACGGCGTTCCGGAGCCGCCGGATGCCGTCGTTGGCGGAGGCGCGGTTCCTCCTGGCCATCTCCATGGCCCCGTCGACGGCGCCGGGGGCCCGCTCGGCGATGTCGGTCAGCGCGTTCAGCACGGCGTCCGGACGGCTGTTCGCCATCGCCATGATCTCCAGCTTGGTGGTGTCCGCCACCGGCGTGCCCACCAGCCGGGCCACGGTGTTCCGCACCACCTGCGAGGTCTCCTGGCGCGCGAACAGTTCCGTGACCGCGTCCCGGACCTGTGGTGGCATCCCCTGCCACGCCGACGCCGTGATCTCGACGGGCCCGCCGTCTCGCGGACGTGTCCCGGGTTCCGGCGTGACGTCCTCGGCAGCCTCGGTCGTCGCCGGGGGTTCCCCGGCGGCCGAGGTGTCCGTCCCACCCTTCCGCCCGCGGGCATGGTGCGTCGCATGACCTGTCTGGGTCGTCGCGGGCGGAGGTGACGCCACACCGGCGGCGGCATCGGTCTGACCGCCGGTGTCGGACGACTGTGCGGGGCCCGTCGACTCGGCGTCGGCTGCGAGAGTCGTGTGCCGCTGGCCCTGTTGCTCGCCCTGTCGCTGTTGTTCGGAGTCCTGGTGCTGGGTGGTCTGCTGGCCGGTGGTGTCCCCGGTGTGCTCGGCAGACCGCTCACCGGTCCCCGGTTGACCGTTCGTGCCGTCCGCCTGTTCACCGGCACTGTCGTTCCCGGCGGTTCCGGCCGGGTCGGTGGTCTCCGTGTCCACTTCGGAGGCCGGTGCGTCCAGTGTGGACGAACTCCTGGCCGGACCGGCGTCGTGGCCCCCACCGGGCGCCGTGGCCCTGCCGGGGGCACTCGCACGCGCCGACCCGTCGCCGCCCGAGGTGGTCCCGGTCGTCCCGGGGTTTCCCGCACCGACCGCACCCAGGCTGCCCGATGTGCCCTGCAGTCCCGACGTCCCGCTCGCACCGTCGCCGGTCAGACCGCTGTCGGCCGCTCCCGAGGAACCGGCCGACACGGTCGCGTCCGGCGCCGCCGCGGACGGCGGGTTGGGCGGCGGGTTCGGCGGCGGGCCGTCCGGGCCGAACCGGTCCAGCAGCCCCATCTGCACGTCGGCGTTCGCGGGCATGTGCGGGAGGCTGCCCACCTGCCCGGCCAGCACGTTCCCGTTGGCCCGCAACACACCGCTCCGGAAGGCGTCGTCGCCGTTCTCCAGGATCGACCTGCCGTACACGCCCAGGTCGGTGCTGATGCCGTTGCCTTCGACGATGTCGTGGGCCATGACGCCCGCCACCGGTGACGTGCCCGCGTTCAGCACGCCACCCCCGACCGCCGCACGGACGTGCTTGCTGACGTCGCCCGTCAACGTCGGCGCGACCCTGTTGACCACCTTTCCCGGCACGTGCGCGAGCCCGCCGCCGATGACCCCGGCGAGCACGTCGGTCTTCAGTTGCGTGGAGTCGACCTCACCGGTCGCCAGCTTCTGGGAACCGTAGGAGATGACGCCCTCTTCGACGCCCTCCTCCACGACGTCCTTGCCGAAGTTCACGACCGGCTTGGCGACGGCGGCGCCCTTCAGCGCGACGGTCTTCACGGCGGACCGGGTCCCCGCGCTGATCCCGAGGGAGGCCGCTCTCTTCGCCAGCATCCCCATCACCTGCGCGCCGACCTTGCGGGCGAACGCCCCCGCCAGCGCACCGGCCATCGAACCGGCGCCGGTGAAGATGAGCGCGTACGACGCCGCGTTGATGATCATCTCCAGGCGGACGGCCCATCGCTGCTGTTCGATCTGCTCGGCGTAGCGGTAACAGAAGTCCTTCAGTTCCCGGCAGTTGCCTGCCAGGCCACCGATGCCGTTGCCGAAGGCGAGCAGGCTCACGTGGAACTGGTAGCCCACACTGTCCGACCACGCCAGGAAGATGTCCTTCGCCGACTGGACGATGCCGTCGGCCACGGTCTGCAGCGCGTCCCCGGCCCTGCCCCACGCGTCACCACAGGCGCGGGCGTCCGCCGGTTCGTCCGGTGGCCACATGTCGTCGCTGCTGAAGAAGTCACAGACGTCGTCGAACAGCCGTCCGGCCCAGCCACCGACGTCGAAGCCCATCGGCTCAGGACCGGAACCCGGCGGCGGACTCCTGTTCGGCGGCCCGGTAGGCGGCCACCTGCAGGTCGCCGTTGCCCGCCGCCTCGTCGATCATGCCCTTGAGGTCCGCGATGGCGACGTCCAGCCCGGGCTGTCCCGCCGCGCCCGCGCGCCACGGTCGGTAGGAGGCCATGAAGGTGTCGCTCAGATCGCCGCCCTTGCCCAGCTTGGCGGAGCAGTCGTCGATGTCCTTGACCGCGTTGAGGCGCGCCGCCTCGAAGGTGTCGCCGTGCGCGCGCAGCCCGCCGAGCGCCTGCGCCGTCGCGTCGATGTGCATGTCGACGACACCGTCGCCGTTGCTGTCGAAGCCTCCCACGACTACCTCCGGTCGAGTTGGTGCAGGAACGGGTCGAGCGTCAGGTCGGCGGTCTCCGCGGTCGCGTTCTCCGGCAGGAACTTCCTCGCGGCGGCGAACACCCGCTCGTCCGCCTGCCGGACCGCCGCGCGCACGGTGTCGGCGATCGTGGTCGCGAGGGACACCGAGTCCGGTGTCCGGTAGACCCGCGGATCCAGCCACAGCTCGACGAGCCGGCCGTGTCCGTCGACGGTCGCGGCCACCAGCCCGTCCGCGGAGTCGGCCGTCTCCCTGGTCTCGGCGATCACGCGTTGCAGTACCCGGACGTCCTCGGCGAGCTGTTCGTACCCGGCGATGATGCCCCGCTCGTCCATGTCGCCAGTATTGGTGGTACAGAAGGGCCGCCGAGGCCCTGGCCGCATGCGGCCACGACGCCACCGCGCGGATGTGCCGCCGCAGGATCTCCTGTGTGAAGCGATACGCGGCTCTGCTGACCACACTGGCGTCGCTCACGCTCGGCGCCGCACCGGCACACGCGGCACCACCGGCGGACGCCTGCCAGGACCCCGATCCCGCCCGGCCCGCGGTGACCGCACAGCCGTGGGCGCAGCAACTGCTTGCGCCACGCGAGGTGTGGCCGCACAGCCGCGGCGCGGGTGTGACGGTCGCGGTCGTCGACTCCGGTGTGGACGCCGACCACCCGCAGCTGCGGCGACGGGGAAAGGTGCTGGCGGGCAGGAACTTCGTCGACGCGAAGGCCATGCGGGGCAACTTCGACTGCGTGTCGCACGGCACCGGGGCGGCGGGCATCATCGCCGCGGACCCGGTGGCGGGCATCGGTTTCCACGGCATCGCGCCGGACGTGACGATCCTGCCGGTGCGGATCACCGCGCAGGACGTCGCCGAGAACGGCCAGTCGCTGCGCATCGACCTCGTCGCGCTGGCCGACGGGATCCGGTACGCGGTGGACGCAGGCGCCCGGGTGATCAACCTGTCGGTCGCGGGTTACGCGGACTTCCCCGGGATCCGCGCCGCGGTCGGGTACGCGGTGGCCAGGGACGTGGTCGTGGTGGCGGCGGTCGGCAACGGCCAGCAGCAGGACGCGGGCGAGCTGCCGTCGTTCCCGGCCGCGTACGACGGCGTGCTCGGTGTCGGCGGGATCGACATCGACGGGGCGCGCACGTCCACCTCGCAGATCGGCCCGTACGTCGACCTGGTCGCGCCGGGCGCCGGCGTGCTGACGGCCACGAGGGTCGCGGGCCACGCCTATCTCAACGGCACCAGCTACGCCGCGCCGTTCGTGTCCGCCACGGCCGCGCTCGTGCGGTCCGCCTGGCCGGACCTGACCGCGCCAGAGGTGATACGGCGGCTGGTCGCGACGGCGAGCCCGGCTCGGGGGGACGGCCGCGCCTACGGCGCGGGGGTCGTCAACCCGTACCGCGCGGTGACCGACGGGCTCGACCTGTCGGCACCGGCCGCGTTGCCCGCGTACGTCCCGGTGCCGCCGGACGAGGAGGCACTGGCCGACGCCGCCTGGCACGACCGTGCGGGCACCGTCGCGACGTGGGCGGCGGTCGCGATCCTGGGCGGGATCGCGCTGGCCGTGCTCACGGGAGCGACCGTCCCACGTGGCCGGCGGCGGCGCTGGCGGCCCGCGGTGGCCGCACCGCTGCCGGACCGGCCCGCCGTCGTCGAACCACCGGAGCAGATGTTCCTGGTGGACGAGAACCGGGCGCGGTAGGAACAAAAGCGGGCGCCGGCACTGTTCCCAGTGCCGGCGCCCGCGGTCGGACCCGTCAGAACAGACGCTTGCAGTAGGACACGACATCGACCGCGATGTGCCCGGCGTCGTTGTGGGCGAGCTTGTGCATGTCATGGCCGTCAGCCTGGCTGTTGCCCAGCTTCTTGTTGTGCTCGGCACCCATCAGTGCCTCGTCGTAACCGTCGCCGAAGTACTCGCGCATGTACATCACGTCCTGGAACCCGGCATCGGTGGCGTCCCGGAGTTGGTTCGCGTACTCCCCCTGCCTCCTGCCCTGTTCGAAGGCCTCGTTCACCCTGACCGAGTAGCGGCTGTCTCCGCCGATCATCAGCTACCTCCTCAGGAGCCCTGGTTGAAGTTCTGGAAGAACCTGCTGACCGACTCGTCCTGCGCCCCGGCCATCCGGTGCGACACGGTCTGCATGTCGTCGTCCCACCTCGTCTGCGCCGGAGCGAGGTGCGACACGTGGGTCGTGTTCAGCCCGTCGCGGGCGTCCTGGCTCGCGTACTTCACGCCACCGGCGTAGGCGCTCTCCGCCGCCGCGACGTCCTGCGCGAACTGGGATGCCCGCAGGGCGGACATGTCCTCGTGCCCGCTCCGAACGCGGCTCATGAGGTTGCCCATGTTGTCGAAGTCGAAATTGGCGAACGTCATAGTGGTGACTCCCTCCTGTTTCTGACTGCCGGAGTTGTCCACCTCGCACGCTAGGTCGGCACGACCCGGTGCTACCGGGACGGCACCTTGCTGCCACCGCGGAAGTACGGCCCGTCCGTCCCGCACGATCGGTGACGTGGCGACACTCGTGGTGAAACGACCGGTCCGGCGACCCGCGCCGGACATGCCCGGTGGGGAGCTGATCCTGCAGGCCCCGCCGGAGATCCCGGCACCGCCCGCACGGCAGTGGGCGCAGCTGCTCACGGTGCTGCCGATGGTGGCCATGATGGCGGCGATGCTGGTCATGTACTCCGGCTCCATGACCGGGTCCATCCGCTTCGTCATCTACGGGCTGATGGGTGTCGGCATGCTGGGCATGGTCGCGATGGGGCTGTTGCAGGGCGGTGGCCCGAGCAAACGGGAGATGGGCCACGCCCGCCGCAAGTACCTGCGCGACCTCGCGCAGCACCGGTTGCGCGTGCGGCGTGCCGTACGCCGCCAGCGCACCGTGATGGCCTACCTGCACCCGGCTCCGGCGCAGCTGTGGTGGCTCGCGGCCAGTTACCGGCTGTGGGAACGGCGGCGCGACGACCCGGACTTCGGCGTCGCACGGATCGGCACCGGCGCGCTCGCCCCGGCGATGACGCTCATCGCACCGGACACCAAGCCGCTGGAGGACCTCGAACCGTTGTCGGCGCTCGCGCTGCGCCGGTTCCTCGTCACCCACGCCACCGTCGACCGGCTCCCGATCGCCGTGGCGGTCACCGGGTTCAACCGGATGTACCTGCGCGGCGACCGGGTCGCCGCGCTCGGCCTCGCCCGCGCCCTGCTCGGTCAGCTCGCCACGCTGCACGCGCCGGACGACCTGCGGATCGCCGTGTGCGTGGGCGCCGACCAGCGCGCCGACTGGGAGTGGGTCAAGTGGCTGCCGCACGCGTTGCACCCGGAACGCGCCGACGCGCTCGGCCCGCTGCGCCTCGTCACGCCGACGATCCCGGCGCTGGAGTCGGTGGTGGAGGAGGAACTGGCCAAGCGGCCGCGGTTCGACCCCGAGACCGACGTCCGGGTCGCCGGACCGCACCTGGTGGTCGTGGTCGACGGCGGCTCGGTCGCCGGGTCCGGCCTGCTGATGTCCGGCGGCGGTGTCGAGGGCGTGACGGTGGTCGACATGACCACGGCACCCCCGAAGACGCTGGACCGGACGTCGGTCGTGCTGGCCGTCGACGCGGCCGGTGCGCTGACCAGCGAGACGACCGACGGCGAGACCGAACTGGGGCTGGCGGACGAGTTCGACAAGCCGTCCGCGGCGGGACTCGCCCGCCAGCTCGCCCCGCTGCGGCTGACCGCGGGCATGCGTGGCGACGCCCCGATGACCACCGAGCTCGGTCTCGCGGAACTGCTCGAACTCGGCGACCCGTACTCGTTCGACCCGGACGACACGTGGGTGCCCCGGCCCAACCGGGAGCGCCTGCGCGTGCGGATCGGCATCCGGCCGGACGGCACGCCGATCGAGCTGGACCTCAAGGAGTCCGCGCAGGACGGCATGGGTCCGCACGGTCTGCTCATCGGGGCAACGGGTTCCGGCAAGTCCGAGCTGCTGCGCACGCTGGTGCTGGCGCTCGCGGTCACGCACCCGCCGAGCTCGCTCAACTTCGCGCTCGTGGACTTCAAGGGCGGCGCCACGTTCACCAGGCTGGACCGGCTGCCGCACACCAGTGCCGTGATCACCAACCTCGCCGACGAGCTGCACCTGGTGGACCGGATGACCGACGCCATCAACGGTGAGCTGATCCGCCGCCAGGAACTCCTGCGCGCGGCGGGCAACTTCGCGTCGTTGCGCGACTACGAGAAGGCCCGCGCGGCTGGCGCGCCGCTGCCCGAGGTGCCGACGCTGCTGGTGATCTGCGACGAGTTCTCCGAGCTGCTCAGCGCCAAGCCGGACTTCATCGACCTGTTCGTCCAAATAGGACGTGTCGGCCGGTCGCTCGGCGTGCACCTGCTGCTCGCCTCGCAGCGGCTCGACGAGGGCCGGTTGCGCGGCCTGGAAAGCCACCTGTCGTACCGGATCGGCCTGCGCACGTTCTCCGAGCTGGAGAGCCGCGCCGTGCTCGGCGTCAGCGACGCGTTCTCCCTGCCCCGCGCGCCGGGCCACGGGTTCCTCAAGACCGACAACACCCAGCTCGACCGGTTCCGCGCGGCGTACGTGTCCGGTGTGTACGAACAGCACACGGGCGACGGCACCGACGTGGCCGCACCGGACCAGCTGGTGCTGCACGACTACACCACCGCGTACGTCGCCGCCGACCCGGCGGCGGACTCCGACGAGAGCGAGGCGGCGGACGACCCGGACGACCGCGTCGGCGAGACGCTGCTGGACATCCTGGTCGACAGGCTGACCGGCAGGGGCACGGCCGCGCACCAGGTGTGGCTGCCGCCGCTGGACGACGCGGTCACCCTGGACGCGTTGCTCGGCACCCCGCACGAGGACGCCGAACGCGGGCTCACCGCCGGCCAGGCGGGCACGCTGCGGCCGGTGCTCGGGCTGGTGGACCGGCCGTACGAGCAGCGCCGCGACCCGCTGGTGCTCGACCTGTCCGGCGCCGCCGGGCACGTGCTGGTCCTCGGCGGTCCGCAGTCGGGCAAGAGCACCGCGATCCGCGCGCTCATCACGAGCCTCGCGCTCACCCACACGCCACGCGAGGTGCAGTTCCACTGTCTCGACTTCGGCGGCGGCACACTCGCCGCGCTCGACGACCTGCCACACGTGAGCGGGGTGGCCGGGCGGCTCGCCACCGGCGCGGTGCGGCGGACCGTCGCCGAGGTGGCGACCATCCTGACGGAACGGGAACGCCTCTTCGCCGCGCACGGCATCGACAGCATCGGCACCTACCGCCGCATGCGGGCAGCGGGCCAGTTCGCCGACCAGCCGCACGGGGACGTGTTCCTGGTGGTCGACGGCTGGCTGACCCTGCGCAACGAGTTCGAGGGTCTCGAGGAGACGGTCGGCGACATCGCCGCGCGCGGCCTGTCCTACGGCGTGCACGTGGTCGCCGGCGTCTCCCGCACGTTCGACCTGCGGATGAACGTGCGCGACCTGTTCACCAGCAAGGTGGAGTTGCGCATCGCCGACCCCATCGACTCGCTGATCGACCGCAAGGCGGCGATGAGCGTGCCCACCGGGAAACCGGGCCGGGGACTCGGCATGTCCGGGCACCAGGTGCTGGTGGCGCTGCCCAGGATCGACGGGGCCACGACCACCGAGGACCTCGCGGACGGTGTCGCGGCACTCGTCGGCGCGGTGGCCACGGCGTGGCGGGGTGAACGCGCGCCGCGGGTGCGCCTGCTGCCGGGCACGGTCCCGGTCGGCGACCTGCCCGCGACCGACGAGCTGACCGGCGCCGACGCCGGGCTCGCGATCGGCATCCGTGAGCAGGACCTGGCCCCGGTCCGGCTCAACTTCGCCGAGGACCCGCACTTCTTCGTGCTGGCCGACACGCAGTGCGGCAAGACGGCGTTCCTCCGGCAGCTGGCCGGGCGGATATGCCAGGCGTATACCCCGGACGAGGCCCGCATCGTGCTGGTCGACCACCGGCGCGGGCTGCTCGGCGAGATCAGCGAGGACTACCTGCTGGGCTACGGCACCAACGACACGCACAGCCGCGACCTGCTCGCGCAGGTGGCCGACGCGATGACCCAGCGGCTGCCCGGCCCGGACGTCACCCCCGAGCAGCTACGGGCCCGCAACTGGTGGCAGGGACCGAGGATCTTCGTGCTGGCCGACGACTACGACATGATCGCCACGCACAAGGAGCACCCGTTCATGTCGTTGCTGCCGCTGGCCGCCCAGGGCGCGGACATCGGCCTGCACGTCGTGCTGGCCCGCCGTTCGGGTGGCGCGGGCCGCGGGTTGTTCGAGCCGTTCCTCGCCCGGCTCCGCGAGGTCGGCACGGCGGGGCTGATGATGTCCGGCGACCGCGACGAAGGCCCCCTGCTCGGCGGCATGCGTCCCCAGGTGCTGCCGCCCGGCCGGGGCTGGCTGGTGGACCGCCGCGGCGGCAAGGACCTCGTCCAGCTCGCGTGGCAACCCCCGATGGCCGTTTGAGGTCAGCTCCGAAAACGGCTCTGTTGACGTGTTTCTCTCTATCCGACAGGAGGTGCGCGCATGAGCGACGACCCGGACATGAAAACGGACCTGATGAGCGGGATCCAGAACCTGTCCGTTCCGGATCTCGCGGGTTTGGGGCGAGCCGCCCCGCGGGCTTCCTGCGACCCCGGTGTGCACTCGTGTGGCGCACTGGTCACCGAGGACCTGGTGGCCACCACCGTGTTGCACGAGTACCTCACCTGGATGCGGCAGGACTTCACCGCGTACCGGGACTTCGCGAGAAGCTCCGTGCAGGTCTACCTGAACGGCCAGTCACTCACCGAGCAGGAGTTCAGGTCCCACTTCGCCGGGCTCCCCTCCGTCGACCCCGCTCTCCACGATCCGGCGCCGGAAGGGTGACGCATGCCGACGACGTACGAGCGGATACATCCGGACGACCAGCTGGCGATGCTGGACGCGGAAGCCGGTCACCTGCGGAGCCTGCACGAGGGTGCCGACATGTGGGTCAACGCCATGAGCCTTCTCGCCAGGCACACCCAGGAGCTGGCGCTGCGGAAGGAGGCCGTGGCGGTCGCGTGGACCGACGTGGCGGGCTCGTTGTTCGTCGCCGAGCTGCACAAGTGCGTGACACAGCTGGAAGCCTGCAAGGACGCCATCTTCGAGTCGGGTGTCAGCTGGAAGATGACGTGGCTGTCCGTCACACACGGCCTTGTGCGTGAAGAGGTGCGCAAGGTGTGCGAGCGGTACAAGGCCATCCGCGACGCGGGCGAGGACAGCACGGCGGAGTTCCTCGCGCACTGCTCGGAAGCCGGGATGCACACGGCGAGGTTCGATCACGAGTACCACTCGGTCATCCAGGCCATGCGCACGGCCCGAGACGCCCTGCGCTGGTACGGACCAAGGATCGCGGTGGACGGCACCGGTGGTCCCGGTGGTCCGGGAGGCCCCGCCACGAGCGGCTCCCCCACGAGCGCGGGCACCGGTGACCCGGTGTCGGCGCAGCCGCGGTCCCCGGCGGAAACACCCGCGCCCGAAACAGCGGGCGAACAACCGGATCTGTCCGAGGCGCTCAGCGCCGCGAGCGACGCGCTGGGTGCGGCGGAAGGCTTGCTGGGCGGTGGCATGCAGGTGCCGGAACCGATCTCCCCCGGGGACCTCGGCTTCGGCGACGTCCCGTCCGCGAACTACGCGAACCACGCGCCGACCGGCGGGTTGCCGACGCTCGCCGGGCTCGACGCGGGCGCGTCCTTCGCCGGTGGCATCGGTGGCGCCGGGCCGACGGCCGTGGCAGGTCCCGACACGGGTGGCGCCGTCGGCGCGGGCAACGCGCCCGTACCGGGTGGCTTCGCGGCGACGGCCGCGGGCAGGCCGGTGAGCGGCGCGCCGATGATGCCGCCGATGCACCCGCCGAACGCGGGCGCGGGCGCCGCACGGTCCGCGAGCGCGATCAGGTCGGGCGACAGCGATCGTCGGGTGGCCGCGGCCCGGCCGCGCCCACGCGCGGCGGGCCAGGCCGTGACCCCGGGCATCGCGCTGACCGGCCGGGCGGGTGCCGCCGCACCCAAACCCGCCGCACGGCGTGAGTGGGACAGCGCCAACGACTCATTGCAGGTGCTCGACGAGAACCTGTGGCTGGTGAATCCGCAGGAGGAGGAGACCCATGGACAAGATCGACGGGGATCCGGCCGCGATGGCCGCGACCGCGCGACAGCTCACCCCGCCGCCGATGCCGGGCTCGTTGGGCCGGGTAGGCGCGCCGATCAACCCCCCGGGGCTCGTTGAGGGCCTGGCGATGTCCATCGTGGACAAACTGGCGTCGGTGGCCTCCGTGAACAAGATGAACAAGGTCACCACTGACATCGTCACCCACGCGTCGGACATCCACCGGGTCTCGCTGGAGTACAGCTGGGCCGACCTCACCTCGGCCGCCGGGTTCGTCGGCGCGTCGGCCAAGGTCGCCAACCAGGGGCTGAGCCTGGTCAGGACCGTGACCGGCGCCGGTGCCGCGGCGACGCCGGAGGCCACCGAAACCGGAAAGGACTGACGGCATGCCCATCCCCTACAACATGCTGCCGATGGAGATGCTCGTCGCGATGAGCAGCGCCGAGGCCGCGAACGCGCCGGGCTACGTCGACGCGGCTCGCATGTGGACGGACGTGCGCACGTGGATCGACAGCGCGCGCACCGAGCTGCGCAACCGGTCGGAGTCCCTGCTGCCGCACTGGCAGGACGCGGCCGCGCAGGAGTGGGCGACGAAGGTCCAGGCCGAAGACGCCGACCTCGCGGGCTGGGCGGCACGGATCGACGCCGCGCAGCCGTCGGCGACGCTCACCACGCTCGCGGGCGCGATCACCCGCACCAACCAGGAGGTCCTCGCGCTGCACGGGCAGTACATGGCCGCCCTGTCCAACCCGCTGACCGCGTGGGCGGCGCTCGGTTTCCAGCAGGCGGCGGGGGCGGTGATGACGGCGCTGGGGGCGCAGTTCGAGGTGGCCATCGCGAAGACCGCGTCGGCGGCCGGGGTCGAGGCGCCCGACATCCCGCGGGTGGAGATCAAGCCGTCGGCCGAGGGGAACACGCCCGAGGACGCGATCAAGGCGCTGACCGCCACCTCCGACGCGATGTCCGAACTGCAGACCCTGGCCACCACGCTGGGGTTCGGCCAGAGCTCCGCGGGCGGGGGCGGTGACCTCGCGGACTACGCGGGTGGGCTGCCGTCGCTCGCCGGTCTGAACCCCACCGTGCCGTCCGGCGCCACGCTCACGTCCGGCGCCGCGCCCGGCGCGGGCACCGCGCCGACGCTGTCCGGGATGTCCCTGCCGTACGGCACCCTCGGCGGCGCCGGTTTCCCGGCGACGGCGAAACCCCTGGCCGCGAAGCGCGCCCCGGTGGCGGCCGCCGACATCGCGCCGGGGGTGAGCACACCCGCCGCCGCGACGGCCAGGGCGGGCGCGGTGCCGCCGATGATGCCGCCGATGGCGGGCCAGGCCGCGGGCGCCGCCGTGCGACCGGGACCGGCGAGCACCGTCCCGACGGGACGGTCCCGCACGGCGAAGAAGCAGGCGGACGCGTCGCACGCCGTGCCCGCGGACCTGCGCGGGCGCGGGTGAAAGCTCCGCCGGACGTGATGCCGCCCCGTCACGTCCGGCGGTTTCCACCCGCGGTGATCATCCGGCATGAGAAGGTGGGGCCCGTGAACGCACCGAGCTACGAGGCCATGGCGCGGCTGCGCAACGATCCCGGCGCGAGCGGTGGCGACCTGTTCACCGCGGCGAAGGAGCTGCGCGACAGCTTCGTCCGCGGCGAACACCTCATGGGGTTGCTGCCGCAGGACGCGCCCGACGTGCTCGTCGACGGCCTCGAACGCGCCGGGCGGGCCGGGATCGTGGACGCGTGGCTCGAACTCGGCAAGCTCCTCGCGTACGGCTGCGCGCCGTGGGCGCCCTACCCGGAACAGGACGTCTCCGCGTCGGTCGCCGCGTACCAGGAGGCCGACCGGGCCGGCTCGCTCGCCGGTGCGCTCGCGTGGATCAGGATCGCCTACTACGCGCGCAGCGACGCGCACGAGCAGGCCGCGGCGCGGCGGCTCGACGACCTGCTGGCCGCCGCCCCGGACGACGCCGAGGTGCTGCTGCTGTACGGCTACCTGCGCCACCAGGGCTACGGCCACCCCGCCGACCCGGCCACCGCCGTGCCCTACCACCGGGCGGCCGCCGAGCGCGGCAACGCCGACGCGGCGTTCGAGATGAGCGTCATCTACGGCACCGGCAGCGGCGTGCCCGCGGACCAGGACGAGTCGCGGCGGTGGACGTTCCGTGCCGCCGAGCTGGGCAGCGTGCGGGCCATGGGCAACCTCGGTGGCATGTTCGCCACGGGCCGCGGCGTCGAGCAGAACCCGGTCACCGCGCTCGAGTGGTACGCGAAGGCCGCCGACGCCGGGCACCCGAGGAGCGCGTTCACGGCGGGCGTGATGTGCCTGACCGGTGACAGCGGCCTGCCCGTCGACGAGGACCGGGCTGCGACGTTCTTCGCCACGGCCGAGGAGCTCGGCGTCGACGTGGACGACGAGCTCGACCTGATGGGCCTGTCCCGGTAGCGCTCAGGCGCGGCGCAGGCCCCAGCTCACCAGGTCCGCGGCCAGTGACAGCAGCTCGGCGAGGCCCTGTTCGTCCTCGCGCAGGTCGTCGGGCCGCCACGCGAGGCTGATCACCCCGTTCCAGCTCGCCCACAGCACGGTCGCCGCGCGGCGGGCGTCGACCGGGCGGATCGTGCCGTCGGCGACACCGCGTTCGATCGCGGCGGTCATGCGTGCGTTCTGCTCGTCGACACGGCGGGCGAGGCGTGCCGCGGTCTCGGCGGCCGCCGCGTAGTTGCCGAGCGGGGCCGGGAAGGCGAGCATCCGGAAGAACTGCGGCTGTTCCATGGCGAACCGCAGGTACTGCTCCGCCGCGGCCCGCAGCTGGTCGACCGGCGAGCGCTCCGGCGTGTAGGCGCGGTCCATGTACTCGCGGTCGACGTCCAGCGCCCGGTCGATCACCGCGGCGTGCAGCCCGGCCTTCGAGCCGAAGCTGTTGTAGATCGAGCCGACCGCGACACCGGCGCGCTCGGCGATCTCCTCGACCGTCACCTCCTCGACAGGCCGGGCCGCGAACACCTCCTCGGCCGCCGCGAGCAGCGCGTCGATCGTCCGTTGTCTGCGTGGGTCGCGTGCCTTCACGTGGTACATTCTTGCAATCGTTGCAAGAACCGTGGGAGGTGACCATGGACGACGCCGCTGACCTGGTCGAACGGTTCACGAAGGCCTGGCAGGCGATGGACCCCGACGCGTTCACGCCGCTGTTCCGCCCGGACGTGCACCTGGTCCACCCGCTCGAACCGAACACGCGCGGCGTCGACGAGGCCCGCGCGTTCATGACGCGGACCATGACCCTGATCCCCGACCTGCGCTACGACGTCCAGGGGTGGGCGAGCGGCTCCGGGCAGGTGCTGATCTGGGGTCGTCTGTACGGCACGCTCGCCGGGCGGCCCGTCGAGTGGCCGCTGGTCGACCGCATCACCCTCGCCGACGGGCTGATCGCGCGGCGGGTCGCCTACTTCGACCCGCTGGTGGTGATCGGCGCCGTGCTCCGGCGGCCGAGGGCGTGGCTGCCCTACCTCCGCGGCCTGCTGCGCAGGCGGTGACGCGCTCGGTGCGGGTCGACGGCGCCCGCCTCGCCTACGTGGAACTCGGTGACCCGGCCGCGGAGCCGGTCGTGCTGCTCCACGGCTACCCCGCCAACCACCGCTCGTGGCGCCACCAGCTGCCCGCGCTCGCCGAGCACCGACGCGTACTCGCGCTCGACTGGCTCGGCTGGGGCGCGTCGGAACGCCGTACCGACCTGCGTTTCGACTACGACACCGAGGTGGCCCGGCTCGGCCGCGCGCTCGACGCGCTGGGGCTCGACGCGTGCGACCTGTTCGCCCACGACTACGGCGGTTTCCTCGCACTCGGCCTCGCACAACGACATCCGGCCCGCGTGCGGCGGCTCGCGATCCTGAACAGCCGCGCACACCGGACGTTCGTCCCCGCCTGGTACGCGGCCTTCTCGCTGGTCAGCCTGCTGGGCCGCACACCGCTGGGCAGGCTGCTCCCGTTCGCGAGGATCAACCGGCTCGGCCTGCGCAAGCAGGTGCGCGACGGCGTCGTCGACGAGGAGACACTGGCGTCCTGTCTGGACTGGATGTCCACAGCGGACGGTGCGCGGTGGCTGGCGCACTACTTCGGCGACTACCGGGTCCCGGCCCGCGCCGACCTCGCCGCCGGTCTCGGCACGATCCGGTGCCCCACCGCGATCATCTGGGGCGCCGCCGATCCGTACCTGCGCACGAGCATCGCCGAGGAGCTCGCCGAGGGCATCCCCGCCGCCGACCTCACGCTGCTCGGCGGCGTCGGTCACTTCGTCATGGAGGAGGCCCCGGACGCCGTCCTGACCGCGCTGCGGGAACTCCTCGCGCGGTAGGCGGCTCAGGTGTCCGGCAGGGGTCGCGGGGCAGGCGCCCGAACCGGGCGAGCACGTCGGCGCGGGTGCGTGGCTTGACGTCGTCGCGCTGACGCGCTTCGGTGCGGTGGTGGCCGAGTCCTACGTCGAGCGCCCACCGCTGCCCGCGCTGGCGGGTGTGGTGCGGACGGTGTGGGTCCAGCGCACCGGCGCGGCGCCCTACGTGCAACGGCACCTGCCGACGGGCGGGGTCGAGGTCCACTTCCCGATCGGCGGCCGCCCCCAGCTGGTCGGGCCGCTGACCCGGCCGGAGATCGAGGTCATCCCGCCGCACACGACGATCGTGGGCGCGCGGTTCCAGCCGGGAACCGCGCCGCCGCTGCCGACGGTGCTCGACGACCTGGTCGACCAGCGCCTCGGCCTGACCGACCTGTGGGGCCGCAGGGTGGACCGGCTCGTCGAGGCGATGGCGGTCGTGCCGCCGGAGCGGGCGCTGTCGGTGCTGCAGACCCACCTCGTGGCGGAGTTCCGCCGCACGGCACGGCTGGACCCGCTGGTGGGCGAGGCCGTGCGGGCGCTGATGCCGTGGCACCCGGTCAACATCGACGCCCTGGCCGGTCACCTCGCGCTGTCGCCGAGCCAGCTGCGGCGCCGCTGCCTGCACGCGGTGGGGGTGAGTCCGAAGGTCCTGCAGCGCACGCTGCGGTTCCAGGGTTTCCTGGCGCTGGCGCAGGCGGGCGCGACCGCGTCGGGCAGGCGGGGTGAGGACGGCGTGGCGGGCCTCGCGATCGACGTCGGGTACGCCGACCAGGCGCACCTGAGCCGCGAATGCCTCCGCCTGACCGGGGTCACCCCGCGCGCGCTCCTCGGCGGCGACATCGACCGGTGTGCCTGCGGGCACGAGCACTCCGCGTCGTACCGGCCGTTCCTCGCCACCCGCGGTCTGGCCCCTGCGCGATTCGTTCAAGACCGGGCCGGTCCGCCGCTCCTAGTGTCGAGGGTGTGAACGTCCTCCTGTGCCGCTCCGTCCCGGACGTGGTCCGCGCGATCACGCACGCGGCGGCGACCGGCGAGCACCTGGTCCCCCGCGGCGGCGGGCACTGCTTCGCGAACCGGTCCACCACGGACGGCACCGCGCTCGACATGTCCGGACTGGACACGATCTCCGTCGCGGACGACGGGGTCGCCACGATCGGCGCAGGCGCCCTGCTGGCGCAGGTCTACGAGGCGCTGCACACCCACGGCCGGACGCTGCCCGCCGGGTGCGGCCCGACCGTCGGCGTCGCGGGCCTCACCCTCGGCGGCGGCATCGGTCTGCTGGGGCGCGAGCACGGGCTGACGTGCGACCGCCTCGTGGGCGCGGAGGTCGTGCTCGCCGACGGCAGCGTCGTGACGTGCGACGACGAACGCGAACCCGACCTGTTCTGGGCTCTGCGTGGCGCGGGCGGCGGCCAGTTCGGCGTGGTCACCTCGCTGCGGTTCGACACGGTTCCCGAGCCGCTGACCACTCGGGTCGAGGCGGTGCTGACGGACGTGGACGTGGCCGAGCTGGTCACCGCCTGGCAGTCGTGGGCGCCGGACGCCCCGGACGAGGTCACCGTCAACCTGACACTGGAGTCCGGGAACGCCCGTCTCTTCGGCGCCACCACGCTGGGCGAGCACCCGACCCGCGAGCTGCTGCGCGAGCTGACGCCCGCCGCGGTCGACCTGCGCCCCGGCCTGCCGTACCACCGGCTCAAGCACACCTTCGCCGACCCGCGCGAGGCCGACCCCACCCGGATGCGGTCGGAGTTCTTCTCCCGCCCACTGTCCGACCGCACGCTCGCCGAACTCCTGGCGCCCCTGGCACATCCCGGCAGGCAGCTGACGTTCACCGCGATGGGCGGCGCCTACAACCGGGTCGCCGAGGACGCGACGGCGTTCGCCCACCGCGGCGAACGCTTCCTGCTGGAACACATCGCCGCACCGGCCGACGACTGGCTCGACCGGTCCTGGGCGACCGCGCACAGCGAGGGGTCCGGCCGCGTCTACCCGAACTTCCCGGACCCCGCGCTGGACGACTGGGCCACGGCGTACCACGCCGGCAACCACGCGCGGCTGACGACGGTCAAGAAGTCCTACGACCCCGACCGGTTCTTCGACTTCCCCCAAGCCATCTGAAGGAGACCCATGAGCAAGGTTCTCGGCTCCCACGCCGTGTCCGTGGACGGCTACATCAGCGGCCGCACCCCCGCGGGCGTCGACGAGTTCGGTCGCGGCCTTGGCGACGCCCCGATGCTGTTCGACTGGTACTTCGACGGCGACACCCCGAGCCAGGTGTTCGACGGCTTCACGCTGAGCGAGCAGAGCGCCCGCGTCTTCGACCGGCTCGCCGCCCGCGTCGGCGCGATGGTGGCGGGCCGCACCACCTACGAACACTCCAGCCACTTCGGCGGCGGCAGCCCGCACCCGACCGCGCCGCTCGTCGTGCTCAGCCACCGCCCGGCCCCGGAGAACAGCGAGAAGCAGATCTTCGCCACGACCATCGAGGACGCGATCGCCGCGGCCCGCGACGCCGCCGGCGGCAGGGACGTCGGCGTGATGGGCGGCGCCCTCACGGCCGCGCTGGCCGCGGACCTGGTCGACGAGCTGGTCCTGCACCAGGTCCCCGTGCTGCTGGGCGCGGGCCACAGCTTCTTCCAGACCCTGCCGGAACACGTCCGCCTGCGCCTGGTCGAGGCCGTCCCCGCACCCGGCGTCACCCACCTGCACTACGAGGTGCTCCACCGAGGAGGAACACGATGATCGAGCCAGCCGTACGCCGTGTACTGGACGGCACCCCGATCGCCCACGTGGCGACCGTCCTGCCGGACGGCTCGCCCCACACGGTTCCGCTGTGGATCGGCACAGAAGGCGACCGGATCGTCTTCTTGACCGGCCCCACCACCCGCAAGGCACGCAACCTGCGTCGCGACCCCCGCGTGGCCCTGTCCATCGCGCCACCGGACAACCCGTTCGAGCCGGTGGTCATCCGCGGCCGGGCCGTCGATTGGCTGGACGGCGAGGAGGCGTGGCGGATCATCGACCGCCTGTCCGAGAAGTACATCGGCGCCCCGTACTCCCGCGAGCTCGACCGGATCGTGGTCGTGATCGAACCCGAACACCAGACCATCGGCGTCGGCTGATTCCAGTCCTTTCAGGACGACACCGTCCACGTGACCGGCAGCTCGTGCACGCCGTAGATGTTCATGTCCGACTTGACCCGCACCTCGTCCGCCGGGACCGCGAGCGCGAGATCCGGAAACCGTCGCAAGAGCCCCGCGAACCCGGCACGCATCTCGATCCGCGCCAGCTGCTGCCCGAGGCACTGGTGGACGCCGTGCCCGAACGACAGGTGCCCGCGCGCCTGGCGGTGGATGTCCAGTTCGTCCGCGTTCTCGAAGCGCCGCGGGTCGCGGTTGGCGGCCAGCAACGACACGACGACCGTCGACCCCGTGCCGATCGTCTCGCCGCCCAGCTCGACGTCCTCGGTGGCGTAGCGGTAGAAGATGTCCGCGATCGACAGGTAGCGCATGAGTTCCTCGACCGCGCCCGGCATCAGGTCCGGGTCGTCGCGCAGCTCGGCCAGCTGCTCGGGGTGCTCCAGCAGCGCGAAGGTGCCGAGCGCCAGCATGTTGGCCGTGGTCTCGTGGCCGGCGAGCAGCAGCAGGAACGCGGCACCGGTCAGCTCCTCGATCGTGAGGTCGTCGTGGCGGGCCAGGTCGGACAGGATGTCCTCGCCGGGTTCGGCGCGCTTGCTCGTGACCAGTTCGGTGAGGTAGCCCGTCAACGCGCCCAGCGCGCCCATCTTCTCCTCGATCGTCTGGTCCTTCACCAGGAACTGCGCGGAGTTGGCCTGGAAGTTCTCCCGGTCGGCGTACGGGACACCGAGCAGCGCGCAGATCACCAGCGACGGCACCGGCAGCGCGAACTCCGTCACCAGGTCCACCGGCGGGGTGAGGCTCGCCAGGTGATCCACCTGCCGCTCCGCGATCTCGACGATCTGCTCCTCGAGCGCCTTCATCCGCTTGACGGTGAACGCGCCCGTGAGCCGCTTGCGCAGCCGGGTGTGGTCCGGCGGGTCCATCGAGATGAACACGCCCGGCATCTGCGGCGACGGTTCGGTGGCCGCGGGCATGCCGGGGGTCTCGTACGGCACGTGGACGACGTCGAGGTCCAGGCGCGAGCTGAACCGGGTGTCCGCCATGAGCGCGCGGACCTCGTCGTAGCCGGTGACGAACCAGCCCTCGTGCCCGTCGGGGAAGAGCAACGGGCTGACCGGGCGGGCGGCGCGCAGCCGCGTGATCTCACTGGGCGGGTCGAAGGGGCCCGCGTCGCGGTCCATGGGCAGGCCGTTCGGGACGGGCACGGTCTGAGTCACCGGAGTTCCTTCCGTGGTGGTTGCGAAACTCACGCTCGCGGAGCGGACTGACACGCACCTGACACGGCGCGGACACGTGGCACACTCGCCGCGTGCAGATCGGGCTGCTGGGGCCGTTCGAGGTTCGCGGGGACGACGGCGCCATCGCCGACGTGCCGGGCGCCCGGCTGCGTGCCCTGGTGGTCGCACTCGCGCTGGCTCCCGGCCGCGTGGTCCCGAAGTCCTCCCTCGTCGACTGGATCTGGGGCGAGCAGCCGCCCGCGGACGCGACGAACGCGTTGCAGCGCCTGGTGTCCCGGCTGCGGAAGGTGCTGCCGGACGGGTCGGTCGACGGGCAGCCGAACGGCTACCGGCTGACCGTGGCACCCGACGACGTGGACGCGGTCCGGTTCGAACGCCTCGTCACGCAGGCCCGCGACGTCGAGGACCCGCGCCTGCTGCGGGAGGCCCTGTCGTTGTGGCGGGGCGCGGCCATGCAGGACGTCGGCCTGCAGGACAGCGAGGCCTTCGACGCCGCGGTGACCCGTCTGGAGGGGCTGCGCCTGAACGCGCTCGAGGACCGGTTCGACGCGGAGGTCCGCCTCGGTCACGGTGCCGCGCTCGTCACCGAGCTGACCGACCTGGTCGCCGCGCACCCGGTGCGGGAACGCCTGGTCGCCGCGCTGATGCGGGCCCTGGTGGCATCCGGCCGCGACGCCGAGGCGCTGCTGGCGTACGAGCGCACGCGCGAGACCCTCGCCGACACGCTGGGCGTCGACCCGTCGGCCGAACTGTCCGACCTGCACGTCGCCCTGCTGCGCGGCGAACTGGGCCGCCGCGACGAACCCCCGAAGACCAACCTGCGTGCCGAACTGACCAGCTTCGTCGGCAAGGACGCCGACGTCACGGCGGTCGGCGACCTCGTGTCCGGGCACCGGCTCACCACGCTGATCGGGCCCGGCGGGTCCGGGAAGACCCGGCTGGCCACGGAAACCGCATGCACCCTGCTCGGCGACCTGGCCGACGGCGTCCGCCTGGTCGAACTCGCCGCGATCGGCGCCGACGGTGACGTGGCGCAGGCGACGCTCGCCGCGCTCGGCCACCGCGACGCGCTCCTCGGCGGCCCACCGGACGCGGAACCGACCGACCGGGTCATCGCCGCGCTGCGCGACCGGGAGATGCTGCTGGTCCTGGACAACTGCGAGCACGTGGTCGAGTCGGCGGCGGCATTCGCCCACCGGGTGCTCGGCGAATGCCGGCGCCTGCGGATCCTGGCCACGAGCAGGGAACCGCTCGGCATCACCGGTGAGGCGCTGTGGCAGGTCGTGCCGCTCGCCGTGCCCGAGGAGGGCGCGGACCCGGCCACGATCGAGTCCTCCCCCGCCGTCCGGCTGCTGCGCGACCGCGCCGGCGCCGTGCGCAAGGACCTCGGCACGGACGTCGCCACCATGGCGCGGGTCTGCCGGGCCCTGGACGGGATGCCGCTCGCCATCGAGTTGGCCGCGGCCCGGTTGCGCACGATGACGCTCGACCAGCTCGCCAACCGCCTCGACGACGTGTTCCGGCTGCTCACCGGCGGCAGCCGCACGGCGCTACCCCGCCACCGGACCCTGCGTGCGGTGATCGACTGGAGCTGGGCGCTGCTCACCGACGCCGAACGCACCGTCCTTCGCAGGCTCTCGGTGTTCGCGGGCGGCGCGAGCCTGGCGGCCGCGGAACACGTCTGCGCGGGCGAGGAGGTCGGGCGGGACGAGGTGCTCGACCTGCTCACCGCGCTCACCGAGAAATCGCTGGTCGTGGCCGAGGGCGACGACGCGCTCCGCTACCGGATGCTCGGCACGATCAAGGAGTACGCCGCCCAACAGCTCGCCGACGCGGACGAAACGGACCTGACCCGCCGCGCCCACCTGGCGTACTTCACCGAACTCGCCGACACCGCCGAACCGCACCTGCGCCGCGCGGAACAACTGTCCTGGCTCGCCACGGTGGCGGCGGAGCACGACAACATCAGCGCCGCGATGCGTGGCGCGCTCGCGGCGGGCGACGCGCGGGGCGCGATGCGGCTCGCCGCCGCCGCGGGCTGGTACTGGTGGCTCGGCGGGCACAAGGCCGAGGGCAACGAGCTGATCATGGCCGCGATCGCCGTGCCCGGCGAGGTGCCCGACGCGGTCCGGGCCACGGTGTACGCGTTCGTCGCGCAGTTCGGGGTGTCCGGGCGCAGCAGCGAGCTCGACGCGCGGGACTGGATCACCAGGGCACACGAGTACGGCCGGGACGTGCGGGACGGTCACCCGGCGCTGCGGCTCGTCGCCGCGCTGGCCCGGATGCTGGCGGCGCCGGAGACGTTGGTGTCCGCGTGGGAACCGCTGCTGGCCGACGACGACCCGTGGGTGCGTGCGCTGGCCCGGCTGCACCTCGGCAAGATCCGGATCACCCTCGGCCACGACAGCCGGGAGGCGGAGACCTACCTCGGGACCGCGCTCACCGAGTTCCGCGCCATCGGCGACCGGTGGGGGATCTCGTTCGCGCTGACCGAGCTGGCGCAGCAGCTGTCCGTGCGCGGCGAGTTCACCCGCGCGTGCGAGCACTACGAGCAGGCGATCTCGGTGGTTCTCGAGGTCGGCGCCGTCGAGGACGTCGTGCCGCTGCGGGCGCGGCAGGCCCAGCTGCACTGGCTGATGGGCGACGAGGACGCGAGCGCCGCGGCGATGGCGGAGGCGCAGCGGTACGCGGAACGCGCCGCGTGGCCCGAGGCGGGTGCCGAGCTGGCGCTGGTGAAGGCGGACCTGGCGCGCTGGCGCGGCGACGCGGGCCAGGCACGACGGCAGCTGGACGTCGCGACGGCCATCCTGGGCAGCCACGCCGAACGGGCGCAGGTCCGGGCGGTGACCGAGGACCTGCTGGGCTACCTCGCCGACGATCTCGACGAGGCCCGCGCGCACCGGACCGCGGCGTTCACGGCGGCGTCCGAGATGGGGCACGCACCGCTGATCGCGCAGACGCTCGTCGGGCTCGCCGACCTGGCGCTGCGGCGGGACCAGTACGAGCAGGCGGCGCGGCTGCTGGCGGCGAGCACAGCGGTACGCGGCCTGCCGGACCGTGCCCACCCGGACGTGGGCAGGATCGAGCAGGCCGCGCGGCGTCGCCTCGGTGAGCCGGGGTTCACCGAGGCGACGCGGGAGGGGACGGAAGCGAGCCGGGACGAGCTGGTCGCGGTCACACTCGCTTGGTGAACTTGGCGAGCGCCCACACGTAGCCGACGATGCCGATCCCGGCGCACCAGGCGATCGCGGCGATGGTGGCGCCCGCCGACAGCGTGCCGTCGAACAGGCCGCGGACGGTCTCGATGATCGGCGTGAACGGCTGGTACTCGGCGAACTGCCGGATGCCGGGCCCCATCTTCTCGGCCGGGATGATCGCGCTGGAGAAGAACGGCAGCATGATCAGCGGCACGGCGAAGAACCCCGCCGACTCGGGCGTCTTGGCGGCCAGCCCGAACGCGATGGTCAGCCAGGTGACGGCGAACACCGTCAGCACGAGGATCCCGGCGGCGGCGAGCCAGTGCGCGAAGGTCGCGTCGGGGCTGAACCCCATCAGGAAGGCCACGCCGATGATCGCGGCCATGCCGATCAGCGTGCGGAGCACAGTGGACACGACGTGGCCGGTCAGCACCGCGCCGCGGGAGATGTTCATGACGCGGAACCGGTTGATGATCCCCTTGGTCATGTCGGTGTTCACGGCGGTCGCCGTGGCGCCCATGCCGTAGCAGAGGGCCAGCATGACCATGCCGGGCGCGGCGTAGTCGACGTAGTCGCCGCCGCCGACGTCGAACCCGTCGCCGAGCACGTAGACGAACATGAACATCATGACGATCGGGAACAGGATCGCGTTGAACAGGACGACCGGGTCGCGCATCGTGTGCCTGAAGTTGCGGCGCAGCATGGTCGCGGAGTCGATCAGTGCGGTGCTCATCGGGTCTGGGCCTCCGTGCTCGGGTTTCCGGTGAGGGCGAGGAAGACGTCGTCGAGGTCCGGCGTGTGCACGGAGAACTCCTCGACGTCGACGGCGTATTCGTCGAGCCGGTCCAGCAGGAACCGCAGCGACTTCACGTCGCCGTCGCTGGGCACCCGCAGGGTCAGGCTCTCGGGTTCGGGCGTGGACCCGGCCAGCACCCGGGCGGCCGCGTCGAGGTGCGCCGGGGCGGCGAACCGGAGCCGCACGTGGCTGCCGGGCACCTGCCGCTTCAGCTCGCCGGGCGTGCCCTCGGCGACGAGTCTGCCCCGGTCGAGCACGGCGACACGGTCGGCGAGCTGGTCGGCCTCCTCCAGGTACTGCGTGGTGAGGAAGATCGTCATCCCGTCGGCGACCAGCTCCCGGACGATGTCCCACATGGTCCGGCGGCTGCGCGGGTCGAGCCCGGTGGTCGGCTCGTCGAGGAAGATGATCGACGGCCGCCCGACCAGCGTCATCGCGAGGTCGAGCTTGCGCCGCATGCCGCCGGAGTACGTCGACGCCATCTTCCGCGCCGACTCGGTGAGGTCGAACCGCGCCAGCAGCCCGTCGACGACCCGCTTGCCCTCGCGGGCCCCGAGGTGCTGCAGGTCGGCCATCAACCGCAGGTTCTCCTCGCCGGTGAGCAGGTCGTCCACCGAGGCGAACTGCCCGGTGACCCCGATGGCGGCCCGCACCGCCCTGGTGTCGGCGGCCGCGTCGAACCCGGCCACCCGCACGGTCCCGGCGTCGGGCCGCACCAGGGTGGTCAGGATGTTGACCGTCGTCGTCTTGCCTGCCCCGTTGGGTCCGAGCAGGGAGAACACAGCCCCTGCCCGGACCGCCAGGTCGATGCCGTCGAGCACCACTTTGTCCTGGTAGGCCTTCCGCAACCCGGAGGCCTCGATCGCCGTTTCCGTCATGCCCACACTGTCGAAGGCGGCGCTGTCACGGCCCTGCTCCCGGCCTGACACGCCTCCTGACACGGCGAACAGCGTCCCGTTCACGTGGCGCGGACACACCGCCGAGACGGCAGGATGGGACCATGCGAAGGAACGCCCTGCTCGTCCTCGTCGCCGCCCTGCTGCCCGTGCTCGCACCTGCCGGAGCCGTGGCCCAGCCCCGGTGGACGACCGACGCGACCTACCACAACAACGCCGCGACCCCCGGCGCCGATCCGCACGTGCTGTTCGACGCCGCGAGCGGCTACTACTACGCGTACTCCACCGAGGGCGCCGATCCCGGCCACCACTTCGGGATCTACCGCTCGCCCGACCTCGCGACCTGGGAGCACGTGCCCGGCGGCGCGTTGAAAGCCGGGCAGGACGGCGACTGGGCGCACGACTGGTTCTGGGCGCCGGAGGTCTACCACAACCCGGACACGGGCCTGTACTTCCTGTTCTACGCGGGACGGATGAACCGGAACGTGGCGGAACACTTCCGGTACCCGGACTTCGAGGAGGCGAGCAAGGTCGGCGTGGCCGTGTCACGCTCGCCCGCCGGACCGTTCCGCGACATCGTCGAGGCGCCGCTGGACTACCACCCGTACGACCCGGCTTACCATGACGTCAACCTGATCATGGACGCCACGCAGAAGAAGCCGCCCGCCACCCTGGAGGAGGGACAGACGGCGCCGCTCGGCACCTACATCCCGTTCATCGACCCGAACGTCTTCTTCGACGCGGACGGCCGGATCTACCTGTACTACTCGCGCAACGCCTACCGGAACTGGGTGTGGGACGCCGAGTTGGGCAAGTACATCGAGGAGTCCAACATCTACGCCGTCGAGCTCACCGGCGACTGGTGGCGTGACCCGGCCGGGCGGACCATGCCCGCCATCGCTCCCGCGTACCGCGACGCGAACCTCGCCCCGGACGACCCGGCCGGCACCCGCAAGGACGGCTTCGTACCGATCCTGAACTACGGCGCCGACCCGCAGGACTGGGAGAACGCGCACGTCGACGACTACGCGAACAGCGGTGGCCGGAAGAAGGACCGGCGCTGGGCCGAGGGCTCGACGACGCTGCGAACCGTTGACGCACAAGGGAAACCGCTGTACTACCTGACGTACTCGGCGAACAACTTCGAGAACGAGTTCTACGGCGTCGGCTACGCCACGTCCCGCAGCCCACTCGGCCCGTGGCGAAAGAGCGCGGCCAATCCGGTGCTGTCCCAGGACCCGGCGCAGTCGCTGTACTCGACCGGGCACGGCAGCGTCATCGCGTCCCCCGACGGCACACAGCTCCACTACGTCCACCACGGCAGGCCGTCCACGACGTCGCCCCGCGCGCTCTACACGTCGGCCATGGCCATCGGTCCGGACCTGACCATGCACGCGTCAACGTCGGACGAACCGCTGCCGGGCGGCGTCGGCCCGCTCGCCATCAGCACCGCCGACCACCTGCTGCGAACGAAACCCGGCCTACCGGCATCGACGACAGCACACGTGCGGAGCGCACCCGGCGCGGAGTTCGACCTGACGAACCCGCTGAACCGGGTACGGGCCACGCTGCGCCCCGCGAACGCGGGCACCGTGACGGTCGAGGGGAACCGGGTCACCGTGACCATGACCGGTCGCGGCCAGGCGACGCTGACCGTGGTGTACCAACGGCACCTGGCCGCCGGCGGCTACCGGGACGTCGCGAACACCCGGCCCCACCTGAGCGTGCCCGTCGCGGTCACGATCCCGGTGATCAGCCGGTAGCCGCGGGGCGGTCGGCCAGGCGGGCGTTGAGTCGCTGTCGCAGCCAGACCGACAGCTCGTGGTTCCGGTGTCGTCAGGGCGTCGTCAGGTCGGGCTCGGGGTACTGCACCTCGAGCGGCGTGAGCATGCCGTCCAGCAGACCACCGTCGATCAACAACCGGCGCGGGGTGGCACCGATCTCGTCGGTGCCGCCCGTCAACGAGACCTCCCAGCGGGTCTCGGTGACGGCCGTACCGCACGAACCAGCGTCCCCAGGCGGAACCTCGACCCGATCACACAGAATCCCCCACGTGACAAACGGCGCTTACCCGCCTTGCGAAAACCCGCGGCCGTGAGAACCGGCGTCACGCACTGCTCGGCGACCTCGTCGAGCAGTGCGGTTCTGGCATCCCACGCTCGTCATCGTATCGACACCCACACCGAAATCCCTCACCCGAAAGCCAATCCGACAGCCGCCGCGCGGCGAACACCTCACATCGGACTCGACCTGAGGCGAAGGAGAGGCACGGATGAGCGGTGCGGCGGGACGGGTGGCCGATGTGGTCGAGCGCCTGATCGGCGCTCCTCTCCCGGTGGGCGTGCGCGCGTGGGACGGCAGCGTGGCCGGTGCCACCGACGGACCGTGTGTGGTCCTGCGCAACCGTCGTGCGCTGAGGCACGTGCTGTGGCAACCAGGCGAACTCGGTCTCGCACGGGCGTTCGTGACCGGGGACCTGGACATCGAGGGTGACCTGGCCGAGGGGCTGAGCCGGTTCTGGCGGCTGGGACTGGACCGCGTCCGCATGGGCGTTCGGGAGTGGCCCGCCGTGCTCCGGCTCGCGGGCTCGCTCGGCGTGCTCGGTCCCCGGCCACGACCGCCGGCGGCGGAGGCCCGGCTCGTCGGCAGGCTGCACAGCAGGCGTCGCGACCGGCGCGCGATCGCCCATCACTACGACCTCTCCAACGACTTCTACACGCTGCTGCTCGACCCGCACATGGCCTACTCGTGCGCGTACTGGACCACCGACGACGACGCCTACACGCTGCACGACGCGCAGACCGACAAGCTCGACGTGATCTGCCGCAAACTCGACCTCCGGCCGGGGCAGCGACTGCTCGACGTCGGCTGCGGCTGGGGATCGCTGCTGCTGCACGCCGCCGAACACCACGGCGTGCACGCGACCGGCATCACCCTCGCCGCGCGCCAACGCGACCACGTCGCCGCGCGCGTCGCCGCGGCCGGACTGGACGGTCGTGTCGAGGTCCGCCTGCAGGACTTCCGCGACATCGACCACGCCGGGTACGACGCGGTCGCGTCCGTCGAGATGGGCGAGCACGTCGGCGAAGCCAACTACCCGGGCTACGCGGCCACCCTTCACCGGGCACTGCGGCCAGGCGGGCGGCTCCTGCTGCAGCAGATGTCGCGAGGTGTGACCGCGCCTGGCGGCGGCGCCTTCATCGAACGCTTCATCGCACCGGACATGACGATGCGCCCGGTCGGCACGACACTGTCCCATCTGGAGCGTGCCGGGTTCGAGATCCGTGACGTCGACGCGTTCCGGGAACACTACGTGCGGACCTGCCGCGCCTGGCTCGCCACGTTGAACGAACGGGAGGCGGAAGCCACCGCCCTGATCGGACCGCAGCACGTCCGGGTGTGGCGCCTGTACCTCGCGGGCGGCGCGCTGGCGTTCGAGGAGAACCGGATGGGTGTGGACCAGATCCTCGCCGTGCGCACCGCCGCCGACGGCAGCAGCGGAATGCCCGCGGTGCGCCCGTCGTTCGTCCACGGGGCGCGGACTGCCACTCGGTGATCTGGCGGACGGCCCGGTCGTGGCGTCGTCGGCGGCGTACAGGTCGCTGTCGGTGACGCCCGGCAGACCGGCGACGTGATCCCGGTGCCGACAGCGGGCGTACATCCGTTCAGTGCACGTCGGGTCGTGACCACAGGGAGCACGCGATGTCACCGGCGCGAGGCTGGGGCGTGCCCGCGAGCAGGGAAGCGCGCACACGCCCCAGCGGCGATCACTGGCTGAAGCAGAATGCTTGACTACCGAAGCTCCAGCACTGGATCTGTTTGCTGACCGTGTTGGTGTTCCCGCCACGATCGGTCACGGTGAGCGTGGCCGTGTAGTTGGCCTGCCGGTTGGGATACGTGTGCGACGCGGTCACACCGGTCCCGGTCTGTCCGTCACCGAAAACCCAGGCGTACGAAGCGATGTCGTTGTCCGCATCCGTGGAACCACCACCGTCGAAATCACACGCCGCCCACTGACAGAACACCGTGAACGACGCCCGCGGCGGCTCACCCGTCTGCGGCGGCTCACCAGCCGTCACCCGCCTGGACACGGTGTCGGTCTTCCCGTCGTCGTCGGTCACCGTCAACACGACCGAATAGTCACCGACCTCCGCATACGTGTGCGACGGCCCCACACCACTACCCGACTGACCATCACCGAAATCCCAGCCATACGACACAACCGAACCGTCCGGGTCGGAGGACGCCGACGCATCGAACGCACACGACGCCTCCGTGGCCGAACAGTCCGCCGTGAACGACGCCACCGGCGTGCCCGGGTCGGCGTACTCGTCGATCACCTCGTTGGCCCAGTCCCCCATGACGCCGGTGAGCCTGCCCCAGGCGCCGTAGCTGCCGCAGCCGGTCCGCACCCACGACGCGACGCCCACGATCACGCCGTCGACGACCATGGGGCCGCCGCTGTCGCCCTGGCAGATCCCGTCGTGACCGTCCTGGTAGCCGCCGCAGACCATGTACTGGCCGTTGAACGAGCCGAACGAGCCACACGTGTCACCGCCGTCGACGATCGGGAAGTCCTCGACCTTCTTCAGGTGGCCGAACTCGTTCTCCCCGTCGCGGACGCGGCCGTAGCCGAGCAGCAACGCCCTCTTTCCTGGCTGGGTGAGCGCGGCGTCGTTCGAGTCCGCGACCCGCGGGTACTGGTAGCCCGCCGGGACCGGAATGGTCTCCTCGGTGACGACGACGCCCACGTCCCAGCCGGTCTGCCAGCCGTTCGGCGGGCTGTAGTTCGGGTGCTGGAGGTACTCCTTGACCGCGAGTTCCGTGCCGCCGGGCTGGGTCAGGTCGTCCGACCCGTACAGCATCGTCTTCGTGCCGTCGCCGTCCTTGCAGTGTGCCGCGGTGACGATCACCTTCGGTGCCACCACGGCCGCGGTACAGGTCTGGCCCTGTGGCCGGGGACCGCCCTCCCGCAGCATCGCGATGACGAACGGGTGATCCTTCACGAACGCCTGCTCACCGCCGATGATCTGGCCGTGCGCGTCGTCGTCCGGGGCAGGAGCGGTGTCGGTCGGGTTGACCGCCTGGTAGGCCGGATCGTCCGGCGGAACGGCGGCGGTGGCGGCCCCGGGCGCGAACGCCGACAGCGCGACCGCGAACCCGAGAACCCCACCCAACCATGATCGTTTACTGCGCATTCCGACTCCCTCGCGTCGACGACCCACCGTGGCCGAGAGGTCACGGCGTGGTCGGTCAACCGAGCATCGGCAGGAGCCGCGCGCGAAACAATCCGCGAATCGATACGTATTCCCGGGCTTTGCGTCCAATAGGTATACGCACCGCACACCACTACGTAGGCAGTACCGCCTGATTACGTGTTCGTACGGATTGTTCTCAGGTTGCCGGGGCGGACACAGTGGGCCGACCACATGACGGATGACCCGACTCGGGACGGAACCGGCCCGTGACTGAACCTCCGCCCGCGGTGCTGCTGACGAGAGAACTCGTCCCCGAAGCCATGCGCGCGCTCGAAGGCCGCTGCGCTCCGGACGTGTACACCGGGCCGCCGGATGCGATCCCGAGAGCCGAGTTCCTGCGGCGGGCTGAGGGCAGGCACGGCCTGCTCGTCATGCTCACCGAAAGAGTGGACCGCGAACTGCTCGACGCCGCCGGCCCGGACCTGCGGGTCGTCGCGAACCACGCGGTCGGCCACGACAACATCGACGTCGCCGAATGCACCCGGCGCGGGGTGCTGGTCACCAACACCCCGGACGTGCTCACCGAGTCCACCGCGGACCTCACGTGGGCGCTGATCCTCGCGTCCGTTCGGCGGATCGCCGGAGGTGACCGGTTTCCGCGGCCCCGCGCGCCGTGGGTCCGGGGCCCGCGGATGGTGCTCGGACAGGACCTCCACGGCAAGGTGCTCGGCATCGTCGGCTGCGGCCGGGTCGGGCAGGCGGTCGCACGCAGGGCACGCGGGTTCGGCATGCACGTCGTCTACACCGCGCCGCGGCGGTTGCCTGCCCAGCGGGAAGCCGAACTCGGCGTGCGCCGGCGCGATCTGGGGCAACTGCTCACCGAAGCGGACGTGGTGTCGGTGCACGCCCCGCTGACCCCGATGACCCGGCACCTGTTCAACGACGAGACGTTCGCCATGATGAAGCCCACCGCGGTGCTGGTGAACACCGCACGCGGCCCCATCGTCGACGAGAAGGCTCTGGCCCGCGCCGTCGAGAACGCCGTGATCTTCGCGGCCGGGCTCGACGTGTTCGAACGGGAACCCGAGGTCGAGGAGAGCTTGCTGGCACTCGACTCCGTCACCGTGGTCCCGCACCCGGGCAGCACCACGACCCGCACCAGAGCGGCGATGGGACTGTTGGCGGTGGAGAACCTGCTCGCGGGCGTCTCAGGACGACGACCACGAACACCGGTGAACCACCACCGACTTCCCGTCAGCCGGAGTGGATCTCCACGATCGTGATGTCCGATGGCGCGCCGACCCGCATCGGTGGGCCGTAGAAGCCCGCCCCCTTGGTGACGTAGAGCTGTGTGTCGCCGCGGGTGGTCAGGCCGCCGGTCGTGGGCTGGGTGGCGTTCACCAGCAGGGTGAACGGCGCGATCTGTCCGCCGTGGGTGTGGCCGGACAGTTGGAGGTCGACCCCGGCCGCGGCGGCCTCGTCGACGACGCGTGGCTGGTGCGCGAGCAACACCACGGCCCGCTTGCGGTCCCAGCCGCGCAGTGCGCGTTCGAGGTCCGGCCCCTGCTCGCCTTCCACCTCCGCGCCCGGGTCGAGCACCCCTGCGAGTTCGAACTCTCCTCCGTTGTGCGTGATCGTCAACCGCTCGTTGAGCAGCGGCCGGGCGCCGAGGGTGCGGACGTGGTCGACCCATTCGGTGTAGCGGTAGTGGTATTCGTGGTTCCCGGTCACGAAGAACGTGCCGTGGGTACTGCGCAGGCCGCGTATCGGTTCGACGGCGTCAGCCAGGTGGTCGACCGTGCCCTCGACCAGATCGCCCGCGATGGCGACCAGGTCGGGCCGGGCCGCGTTGATCAGTTCGACGACCCGCCGGGTGAACGCGCGCCCGCGCAGCGACCCGAGGTGCAGGTCACTGACCAACGCGATCCGGCAACCACTCGCCCTCGGATCCAGGCGCGGCAGGCGAACGCGGGTCGTGACCACCGCCGGGTCGGCGAACGCGGCGGGAACCCCGAACCCCGCCGCGGCGACCGCGGTCGTCCCGGCGATCACCGCGGTCCCCCTGGCGAGGAACTGCCTGCGGGAGATCCCGGTGCCGTCCGGGTCGCGCCGCACCCATGGCCGCAGGGCGAGCCGGGGAACCTCCAGCACCAGCACGACGAGCACGACGTAGAAGAACATGCCGAACCAGAGCCACCCCGGCCAGGCGAACCAGCCCGCGGCCGACGGCGCGGTCCGGGTGCTGAACAGCAACGCCGCGACCATGAACAGGTCGAGCACGACCAGCAGACCGGTGCCGATCCACCTGCCCCGGCCAGGCGCCGTGCCCTGCTTGACCAGCCGCCACCACACGTACAGGTGCAGCAGGCTCAGCCCGATGGACAGCGGCGCGTGGTAGAACGGCATGGTCGATCATCCTGGCGGCGGGCGCAGGCTCGCACATCCACTGCCGAGAGACACCACGCCTACAACGACCGGCGTATGCGCCGGTTTCCGACCGGTACGCGGTGCCGGTGCCTATCCTTGGCCCGTGGTCGAACTGCGGTCGAACTGTGCCGACTGTGTCGGGTTGTGCTGCGTCGCGCTCTCGTTCAAGGAGTCGGGCTTCTTCGCGATCACCAAACCGGCCGGCCGGCCGTGCCCCAACCTGCTCGCCGACCACCGCTGCGGGATCCACGACTCCTTGCGGGAGAAGGGTTTCAAGGGCTGCACGGTCTACGACTGCTTCGGCGCCGGGCAGCGTGTCGTACACGAGAAGTTCGGCGGGCAGGACTGGCGGTCCGCCCCGGACATGCTCGGGACGTTCCAGGTGATGCGGAAGCTGCACGAGCTCCTCTGGCACCTCACCGAGGTCGTCGCCAGGGTCCCGGCCATGCGGGACGAGGCCGAGCGGGCGATCGAGACCACCGAGGACCTCGCCGACAACGTGACCGCCGACCTGGACGTCAGCGCGCACCAGGAGCTGGTGGGTGAGCTCCTGTTCCGCGCCTCCGCCACGATCCGCGGCGGCGCGGACCAGGAGTACCGGGGAGCCCTCCTCCTCGGCCGCGACCTGTCGGGCCGGGACTTCCGGCGGGCCGGCCTGCGCGGCGCGTTCCTGACCGGCGCGAACCTCACCGGCGCCGACCTCGGCCTCGCCGACCTGCTCGGCGCCGAAATGCTCAACACGAACCTCTCGGGCGCCGACCTGTCGACCTCCCTCTTCCTCACCCAGTACCAGGTCAACGGCGCGATCGGCGACGCGGTCACGCGCCTGCCGGACACCCTCACGCGGCCGGGGCACTACCGGTAGGGCGCCGAAGGACCGGAGGGCGGCCGCGAGCGGTCACGGTGGTGACGACCCGCGCTGTTCGACGACGTGCGCGGCCCGGATAGGACCCGAGCAACTCGAAAGCGTGACGTCGGTCAACGTCCGCACTCGCGCGCCGTTCACGGGGCCATGCTGTGTGCCGTGAACCGTTACCTGCTCGACAACCGCCGCCCGGAAGCGGGCGAAAGGTTCGCGGCACTAGCCGAACTGTTCGACCCGTGGACGTTCCGCCACCTCGACGACCTGGGGCTCGGCGAAGGATGGCGGTGCTGGGAGGTCGGCGCCGGCGGCGTGTCGGTACCCCACGGCCTGGCAGCGCGCGTGGGCCCCAGCGGCCGGGTGCTGGCCACCGACATCGACGTGTCGTGGACCGAACCGGCCGCGGGCGGCGCACTGGAAGTACGTCAACACGATGTCATCGCCGACCCACCACCCGCCGAGAAGTTCGACCTGGTCCACGCCCGGCTGGTGCTGGTCCACCTGAAGGATCGCGCGGCCGCGCTGCGAGTCATGATCGACGCACTCCGGCCCGGCGGCTGGCTGGTCATCGAGGACGCGGACCCGGCGCTGCAACCACTGGCCTGCCCCGACGAACGCGGCCCCGCCGAGAAGCTGGCGAACCGACTGCGCACGCAGATCCGCACACTACTGGCCGAACGCGGCGCCGACCTGGCCTACGGTCGCACGCTGCACAGACTGCTACGCGAGTCAGACCTGGAGGATGTCAACGCGGAGGCCTACTGCCCGATCGGATCACGCGCCTGCGTCGTCCTGGAAGCAGCCACGATCCAACACGTACGCGACCAACTACTGGCCGCGAACCTGGCAACCGAAAAGGAAATCGAGACACACCTGAAAAACCTCACCAGCGGCGCCCTACACCTCATGCTCGCACCGATGATCACCGCGTGGGCCCGCAAACCAACCTGACTCCCGGGGCTCCGAATGATGTCGATCGCGCCGACGCCGACAAGGGTGTCGAGTCCGACCATCGCGGTCGACGCCGAGCCGTGGTTACGATGAGCGGCAGTTCGGCGGATGACGTGACAACGGTTGTTGACGCCGGCGCAGCCCCGCCTCCGGGCGATAGGCGCCAGGCAGGAGCGATCAGGAAAACCAGACATCAGGATTCAAGGTGACTGTGACAAATTCTTCATCCTCGACCACAGTTAGATCAGGATGATCAATCTTGCCCGCAAAACCCAGAGCGTCAAAATCCGTCATCAGGAAGACAAAATGCTGGGAGATTGCGGGCCGATCGAGGGGATCCCCATCCAGATCTACATCAGAATTTGCGCGAGCCGCACCCTGACAAAGTACGGATACAAATAGCCTCAGCAGATCGGAATCCATGAGGGACTCAGCCTCATGGATCACGCCGACCACGCCGACTCCACCAGTGACCTCCACACAAAGGTCATCGAGACAGTCAACCATCGCATCCCAGTTGCGCCCAAAATAGTTCGGAAATCGAAACTCATCGGCAAACAATCGAAATATATCGTCTGCCCGACGGAGATCTCGAGCCTGGAAGTTGTACACGCGGCCACCCCTGGCTTCCAGGGCACTAAGCTGACGGTGGAGCACCTCGGCCTTTTCTGGCCCAAAAATCACCCAAGGCCCTCGAGGCTCGCTCACATCGAATGAAACCAAGATCGAATCGCCCCGTAAATTCGCCAACATAGTAGAAGGTTCCGTAATGGGCCGGAGTGTAATACGCCGACCCTGGGCCATCTTTCGGTGTCAGCAGACGCTCAGGCCCTCTGATCACCTTTCCGCAGCCCGAGACATCACAGACTGGGAGAGTTGATATAGCATTCACGTCCCACTCCTTGTATCCCCCGGGAGTTGGCCCAATTTGTTACCCCAGTTTGCATTTCCATTGAGCCTTTTCATCCTGCGGTGGCTTCGTAGTTCTGTAGCACGTGGATGGCTTTGGCGAGTCGGCCGACGCGGCGTGGGCTGACACGGACTTTGTGCAGGATGCGCCAGTATTTGAGCTGGGCGTTGGCTCGCTCACCGGGGCCGCGGAGCCGGGCGTGGGCCCGGTTGGCAGCTTTCTGGGACTCGGGTTTGTTCTTGCCTTTGTAGGGGGTGATCACGCGTTCCTGGGCTTGGTCGTAGCCGTGGTAGCCCTTGTCGCCCAACGCGATGAGCCCGGCTTCTTCGAGGGCGGCGAGGACGTTCCAGATCCGGGCGGCGGCGGTGTCGTGCGTGCCGCCCGGCAACTCGCCGGACCCCCACAGGATCGTCCCGTCCGGCGAGGCGATGACCTGCAGGTTCACCCCGTGGCGCTTGTGTTTGCCCGAGTAGAACGGCCGGTCGGCGGCGATCCGGTCGATCGGGATCAGCGTGCCGTCGATGATCACGTAGGCCATACCCTCACGCTTCGCCTCGCGCAGCGCGGCTCGCAGTTTCGGCGCCCGCGCAGCGAGCAGTTCGACGGTTTCGTTCACATACCGCCAGCACGTCGTCGTGGACACCCCGAACCCAGCCCCGACCTCGGCGAACGGCTCGCCTTTACGCAGGTAGACCAGCACCAGCAGGGCCTGCTGTCCGGGGTTGAGCGCCCGCCATACCGAACCGATCTCCCGACGATGGACGCGGACCAGACCGGACACGAACGTGAGGGTCTGATGTGACAACGGCAGCGCCGCACGGTAAAACAACACCTGAAGCCCCTGGGTACTAGCAGAACGATCTTGGTCGAAAGCTCTGCTACCAGGGGCTTCACCACGTCCAGGCGCCGACACGCCGATGATCACCAACCTGTGACCAGCCAGAAGCGTTACCTGCCAACACATCCAGACCAGGATGAAAACGGCTCATAGACAACTTGACAAGCTCGGAATCGGGGCTTTGTCTAGGCCCTGGGCGGCGCGGGGCCATATGCGCCGCCATCAAGGTAGAAGGAACATGATTGATGGATACAGTCAACAACGATGTCAAACCACGACTTATTTTTCACCTCCCCCTCGTAAGTGCGATACAACTTCTTCGTCGACGCAATAGGCCAATCCAACTTGTCGATAGTACCTCTATTCATTCCAGGCTGACTCCCCGGTCGCACATGGACGTCTTCCATGGGGTCCACGTGCAACTGTCGCAAGTACATATTCACGCATTTTTCGGAAGAATCGAACGTAAGACTCAGATCACCTATAAAGTCGTCGCTCGAATAGTATCTCAATCCAGAGTAGTCACACAAAGGGAGTTGTAAACCGAACCATTCCAGCATATTCTCCAGGGATCTGGATTGACTGCCAGGGTATGCCCGCGGGTCGGTCTGACCACACGCGACCACCGCCACCATCACTATCAGGACAGTAAGGGCCGCGGCGACAACCCGTCGGCTTCGCACCCAAAGAGCGATCACATGGCTCATAGTACAGCAGCTCAAAACTCCATCGTGGAGGTGCCATACATCGCGAACTCGCGTGCGATACCAAGGCCCGGCATCATCGCGAACTGCTCAAGTGAGACGAGGCCGCCAAAGACTGACTTATTTCGGTCGAAGTTCCAATCTTTGTACATGTCCAGACTGTATTTTCCTTTTGCTGTTGTGGTGCCATCCGAACCGATCGACACCTCTATCTGACCACGAATCCGAAACTTGAAGTTACCAATGCCGAATTTATGAGAGTCGTTATTCTCAAATTGCCCATCCCGCCATCTACTGTCGATAGCCACCGTGCACACAGACCGCCCCTGACCCCTGCACTCCGCCGTCGCCAATTCCACCAGCACATCCTTCTCCTCGGAAACCCTGTCGCCGAAGTCTGGATCTTTTACAAGTTCACTGGGATCGACTATGAAGTCCGCGCCTGAATGGTCAGCATAACGGTTCCACAAAGCGCAAGCCAATTCGTCATACATTGCACATACTGCACCAACACCCTCAGCTAGCAGCATTGACTGCGACGCAAGAAGATCGCTGTTGTGAATTTGGTCAGAGGTCGACAGCTCCTTATAAGGCGACGAGTCAGTCGGCGTGTACGGCATATCGGTGCCTCCCGAACGGTTAACGACCGCTGCACCTCTTGCCGCGTTTTCCGCCGCTGCGGCGATGGTGGTGTCGGAGGCGGCGGCTCTTGGGATGCTGGCGCTGCCGTCGCCGAGGTAAATGATGTGGCCGTCGATCTCAACGCCGGTGATGGGGTTGCCGCCAGCGAGGCTGTAGCGGTTGCCGGTCCAGGTGCTGGTGCCCAGTTTCATATCTGCGAGGGCGCCGTTGTAGGTGTCGCGGACGGTGAAGCGGTTGATGCCGGGTTGGTAGTCGCGGAAGCCCATGTCGTAGCCGCCGGACGCGGGGTCGAAGCGTTTGCCTGTGTAGCGGTAGAAGTTGAACGGCTCCTTGCCCGGGTTCTGGGTGTCCGGTTTGTCGATACCGGTGAACGACTCTGTGTCGTTGCTGCCGTAGGCGGTGTAGCCGTACGTGGCCTTCGTGTCTCCCGCAGCGGTGGTGAGGGTTTCGACGTCGGTGTGGGGGTTGTAGCCGTAGTAGGCGTCTTCGGCGACCTCCGGTCCCGAACCGTCGGTGTCCTTCTTCTGCTGGGTGAGGCGGCGGCCGTAGGCGTCGTACTGGTAAGTCCGGTCCAGCTGGCCTGCGATCTCTTCGGCGACGACCTTGTCGGTGAGGCCCAGGTAGGCGAAGTCCGTGGTCTTCGCCTCGGGCGTGCCCGCCTTGTCGGTCTTGGTGGTGGTGCGGTCGAGCGGGTCGTAGGTGTAGGTGGTGTCGACGATGGCGCCGGTGTCGTCGAGTGCGCGGTGTTTGGTGGTGCGGTCGAACCCGTCATAGACGTAGTGCTCGATGATCTGACCGGCGGAGAAGACGGTGTCGAGGCGTCCGAACGGGTCGTAGTTGTAACTACCGGTCACACCACCCGAGGTGGTGGTGACTAGGCGATTGCGGTCGTAGGTGTACTGGGTTTGGGTGCCGTCGACGGTTTGGTCGATGACGTTGTTGTTGGCGTCGTGCCGGTAGGTCTCGGACTCGATCACCGCGCCGCTGGTCGGGTTCTTCTTCTGGACCTGGGAGAGGCGTTCGCGGGGGTCGTAGGTGTAGTTGTAGATGTGGTCGAGGTAAGCGGTGTGGTTGTCGGCGTTCTGGATCTTGGTGTGGTCGGTGGCGCGGTTGCCGTTCGGGGTGTACTCGATCAGATGTTGCGCGACGAGGGTGCCGTCGGTCTTGTTCTCGATCTGGGTGGCGAGGGCGCCGTCGAGGTGGTAGCCGTGGTCGACGGTGTTGCCGTTGGCTTTGGTTTCGATGTCGAGTTGGCCGCGTGGGGTGTAGGTGAAGGCGGTGATCTTGGGGGTGCCGCCGGTTTCGGTGTTGGTGACCTTGTCGAGTAGGTCGCGGGTGTTGTAGTCGAACACCGAGTCTTGGCGGTCGTGGTCGCGGGTTTTGATGGCGCCGTTCTCGTTGTAGGTGAACAGCGTGGTGTTCTTGATGGTGGTGGCGAGTTTTTCTTCGACCTTGGTGAGCTGGTTGAGCCCGTTGTAGGTCATCGCATAGGTGTCGACCGGGGTGCCGGGGCTGGAGTCGGTCAGGGTGGTGAGGTTGGCGTTGGCGTCGTAGCCGTGGGAGAACGTTTTGGCTTCGGCGTCGGGCACACCGGTGTTGTCGCGGACAAGTTTCACGGCGTCAGCGAGCAGGTCACCGGCCGCGGCGCCGCCTGCGAGTTCGATCTTTGTGGTGGTGCCGGCGGTGAGCTGGTGGTTGCCGAGGCTGACCCAGGTGCCACCGCCCTGGGTTTGGTCGACGGTCTTGGCGGTGCGGGTGGTGCCGTTGTCGACGGTGTAGGTGGCGGCCTGGGTGGCGTTGGCGCCGGCTGGGTAGCGGGCGAACACCTCGTAGGTGCCGCCGACGGGTACCACCGGGTTCCAGGTGAACGTGCCGTCCGGGGCGCGGTGGTAGTCGAACCCCTGGTAGCCGGTCCCGCTGGTGTCGCGGGTCGCGCCGGAGCCGGTGTAGGTGACGCGTGGGCTGTCGGAGTTGTCGACCACGATTTCGTGTTTGCCGACCGGGGTGCCGCTGTCGCTGCGGGATTTGAGTTTCCCGTCGGGGTAGTAGTCCCAGACCATGGTGCGGTCGGTGGAGCCGCCGGCGCTGGTGAGGGTGCGCA
>NZ_JBITMQ010000011.1:73676-363816 GCF_044466355.1 Actinophytocola sp. NPDC049390 | reverse complement strand
CGCCGCCAGCGTTCGTCCTGAGCCAGGATCAAACTCTCCAACAATGCTTTATGTGAAGAGAAACAAATCCCAGCAATAAATACCTAGCTCTAATCCAAAGAGGCCAGGCACAAGCTCACTAGCATTTTGAATCGGCACACTGTTGAGTTCTCAAACAACACACGTTCAGCCATTCTGGGCCGCTGTCCGCGACACAGTCTGACAGACGTCAGTTGGTTTACTGCGTTTGGGGTGCTGGAGCGCCAATCCCTACTTGGGGGACCTTAGACAGTCCCGCTTGGGAGGCTTACCGCTCTAGCAGTGCCGCTACATGCTATCCGGTCCGATCCGCGGTGTCAAGTCCGCTTGGCCCGTTCGCATCCAGCCACTGAACTGTATCAGAGGCCGGGGCTTCGCGTCGGAGGGGGGTCAGGCTTGCTAGTTCCTGTCCGGTCCGCCGCGCCGTGCGACGAGAAGAAAGTTATCCGGCCATGCGTGCACAAGTCAAATCGCCTGGTCAGAGGCTTGCGCTCACAACAGCGGAAGAAGTGTTCGCAGCTCATAGGGGGTGACCGACCGGCGGTACGCGTCCCACTCGTTGCGCTTGTTCCGAAGAAAAAAATCAAAGACGTGTTCGCCGAGGGTCTCGGCGAGGAGTTCGGACCCCTCCATCTCGGCGAGGGCCTCCCCCAGGTTCTGCGGGAGGTTGCCGTAGCCGGCGGCCCTGCGCTCGGCGTCGGTCAGCGACCACACGTCGTCCTCGGCCTCGGGCGGCAGCTCGTAGCCCTCCTCGACGCCCTTCAACCCGGCCGCGAGGATGACCGAGTACGCGAGGTACGGGTTGCACGCGGAGTCGAGGCTGCGGATCTCCACCCGCCGCGACGACGCCTTGCCCGGCGAGTACATGGGCACCCTGACCAGGGCAGACCTGTTCGCGTGCCCCCAGCAGACCGCGGTGGGCGCCTCCCCGCCGACGATCAGGCGCTTGTACGAGTTCACCCACTGGTTCGTGACCGCGGAGATCTCCCGCGCGTGCTTGAGCAGGCCTGCGACGAACGCCTTGCCCGTCTTCGAGAGCTCGTAGGGGTCCTCGCTGTCGTAGAAGGCGTTCTGGTCGCCCTCGAACAGGCTCACGTGCGTGTGCATGCCCGACCCGGGCTGGTCGGTGAACGGCTTGGGCATGAACGAGGCGCGGACGCCCTGGGTGATGGCCACTTCCTTGACCACGTACCGGAAGGTCATCACGTTGTCGGCCATGGTCAGCGCGTCCGCGTACCGCAGGTCGATCTCCTGCTGACCGGGGGCCCCTTCGTGGTGCGAGAACTCGACTGATATGCCCATCGCTTCGAGCGTCTCGATCGCGTGACGCCTGAAGTGGGTAGCGGTCTCGTGGCTCGCCTGGTCGAAGTAGCCGCCGTTGTCCGCCGGGACGGGCTCGCGACCGTCCGTCGGGACCTCGCTGAGCAGGAAGAATTCGATTTCCGGGTGCACGTAGCAGGTGAAGCCGGACTCGCTCGCCTTGGCGAGGGTCCGTCGCAGCACGTGACGTGGGTCCGCCCAGGACGGTGAGCCGTCGGGCATGGAGATGTCGCAGAACATGCGCGCCGCGTAGTGGTGGCCCTCGGGGTCCTCCCACGGCAGCACCTGGAACGTCGCCGGGTCGGGGCGCGCGACCATGTCGGACTCGTAGACACGGGCGAAGCCCTCGATCGCCGAGCCGTCGAAGCCGATGCCGTCGGCGAACGCGCCCTCCAGCTCGGCGGGGGCCACCGCGACCGACTTCAGGAAGCCGAGCACGTCGGTGAACCACAGCCGCACGAAGCGGATGTCCCGCTCCTCGAGGGTGCGTAGGACGAACTCTTGCTGACGATCCATGTCGGCAGCCTAGGTAGATCGTGTTAACTGCGTGTTTCGGCCCTGGAGGCATCACGGATCGGGCGAATGGCGAGCGACAGGAGCGCGGCGACAACGCACAGGCCACCGGCGAAGTACCACGCCGTGTCGTAGCTGCCCTGTGTGTCGCGGATCGCCCCGGCGCCGACGGCCGCGATGGCGGCGCCGATCTGGTGGGAGGCGAAGACCCAGCCGAAGACGACCGGTCCTGACGTGCCGAAACGGTTCCGGCAGAGCGCCACTGTGGGTGGCACGGTGGCGATCCAGTCCAGGCCGTAGAAGAGGATGAACACCCACATCGACGGTTCCGTCTCGGGTGCGAAGAGGGACGGCAGGATCATCAGCGACAGGCCGCGCAGCGTGTAGTAGGCACCGAGGAGTAGTCGCGGGTCCACCCGATCGGTGAGCCAGCCGGAGAAGATGGTGCCTGCGACGTCGAAGATGCCGATGAGCGCGAGCAGGGACGCGGCGGTGGTGTGTGGCATGCCGTGGTCGTGTGCGGCGGTCACGAAATGGGTGCCGACCAGGCCGTTCGTGGAGGCGCCGCAGATGGCGAAGCCGCCGGCGAGCAGCCAGAACGTCTTGGTGCGGGCGGCGCTGGTGAGTGCGCGGATGGCGCGGGCGGCGCTGCTCCCGGTGACGGGCCCGGCTTCCGTCACATCTTCGGGGGTCGCCCCGTAGGCGGTCGTGCCGACGTCTTTCGGGTAGTCGCGGAGCAGCCCGAGGACCAGGGGTACGACGGCGAGTGCGGCGGCCGCGACGACGAGGGCCGGGGTGCGCCAGCCGTGTGCGGTGGCGAGTGCGGCGACGAGCGGGAGGAAAACCAGCTGGCCGGTGGCGCCCGCGGCGGTGAGGATGCCGCTGACCAGGCCGCGGTGTTTGACGAACCAGCGGCCGGTGACGGTGGCGACGAAGGCCATGGACATGGCGCCGGTGCCGACGCCGACCAGTACGCCCCAGCACAGGAGCAGTTGCCAGCTCGCTGTCATGAAGACGGTGAGGCCGCTGCCGGCGGCCACCAGGACGAGGGCGCCGGCGACGACGCGGCGCATGCCGAGGCGGTCCATGAGTGCGGCGGCGAACGGTGAGATGACGCCGAAGAGCACGAGGTTGATGGACACGGCCGACGAGATCGTGGCGTGTGACCAGCCGAACTCCTCGTGGAGGGGGGCGATGAGGACGCTGGGGACGGCGCGGAAGCCCGCGGCGCCGATCAGGGTGACGAACGCGGCGACGGCGACGAGCCACGCCCAGTGGATCCGGGTTCGCACAGGCCGCGTCCGCGGCTCGACTTGGGTCACGTCGACAGCGTGCGGGAACTTTCCGCAGCCGACGAGTGGCCGGATCGCCAATATCTGGAAGAATCTGGCCATGACTGTGCATCAGGTGGTCGTCCTGGCCCTGGACACCGTCATCGGCTACGACATGGCCATCCCGCCGCAGATCTTCGCGGAGGCCACCGGCCGGGACGGGGAGCGCCTGTACGAGGTGCGCATCTGCGGGCTCGACCGGTCACCGATCAGGGTGGCTTCGGGCTACACGATGGTGCCCGACCACGACGCTTCGATACTGGCCGAGGCGGACACGGTGATCGTTCCAGGCACCAGGATCGCGGGTCCGCGCCTGCACGGCGTCCTCCCGCCGGCGATCGGGGAAGCCCTGGCCAGGGTGCCGTCGCACGCGCGGATCATGTCGATCTGCACGGGCGCGTTCGTGCTCGGCGCGGCCGGGATCCTCGACGACCGGCCCGCGACCACGCACTGGGCTTACGCGGACGAGTTCCGTGCGCTGTACCCGAAGGTGGCGCTCAACGAGAACGTGCTGTTCGTCGACGACGGCGACGTGCTCTCCTCGGCGGGGCTGGGCGCGGGCGTGGACCTGTGCCTGCACGTCATCCGCCGCGACCACGGCACCGAGGTGGCGAACCGGGCGGCGCGGTACTGCGTGGTTCCGCCGTGGCGGGAGGGTGGGCAGTCGCAGTACATCGACCGGCACGTGCCCGACCCCGGCACCGACGGCACGGCCCCGACCAGGGCGTGGGCGCTGACCAGACTGCACGAGCCGATCGACCTGGCCGCACTCGCCGAGCACGCGCGGATGAGCGTGCGCACGTTCTCCCGCCGGTTCCGCGCCGAGACCGGGATGTCGCCGGGGACGTGGCTGACGAGGCAGCGGATCGAGCACGCCCGGCACCTGCTGGAGACGACCGACCTGTCCGTCGACGCGGTCGCCGAGCAGGCCGGTCTCGGCACCGGCGCGTCGCTGCGGCAGCACATGCGGGCGACGCTGGGTGTCTCGCCGCTGGCGTACCGGAAAACGTTCCGGGCGGGCTGAACGTCTCTCAGCTGGACCGCCCTAGGATTCCCGCATGATGCGCCGGATCCTGTTCGTCACGCTCGCGTTCACCGCGGCGGTCGCCACGGCCTGTTCTTCCGACGAACCCGCGAGCAACGGGAACCTGCCCGACGCCGCCGGGTTGCTGAACGACGCCGCCGCGTCGACGGCGGACATCACGAGCGCCCACTTCACGCTCGCGGTGAACGGGGAGATCCCCGGCCTGCCGGTGAAGAGCGCCGAGGGGGACCTGACCAGGGAGGGCGGCGCGGGTGGCGCGGCCAAGGGCACGGTGTCCATGGACCTCATGGGCAGCCTGTTCGAGGGCGAGTTCGTCCTGGTCGACGATTCGGTCTACATCAAGGGTCCGACGGGCGGGTACAACGAGCTGCCCGCGTCGATGGTGCGGAGCGTGTACGACCCGGCGGCGATCCTCGACCCGGACAGGGGCATCGCGAACGTGTTGAAGAACGTCACGGACGCGCGCACGGAGGGCACCGAGGACGTCGACGGGGTGTCCACCTACAAGGTGACCGGCAAGGTGACCAAGGACGTTGTGTCGTCGCTGGTGCCGGGCATCGACGCGGACGTCGACATCACGTTCTGGCTGCGTCAGGACGACGGGCACCAGCCGGTGAAGGCGAGCGTGAAGGTGCAGCAGGGCACGGTTGACGTGACCCTGTCGGACGTCAACAAGCAGGTCGAGATCACGGCTCCGCGGTGACGACAGAGGTGAAGGCCCGCGGGCGCGCCGTCGCGATCGGCGCGGGCGGGCTCGCGGTCCTGCTGGGGGCGCTCGACACGTACGTCGTGGTCAGCGTGCTGCGCCAGATCATCGACGACATGCAGATCCCGCTGAACCGGCTGGAGCGGGTGACCCCGATCGTGACCGGTTACCTGCTGGGTTACGTGGCGGCGATGCCGTTGCTGGCGCAGGCGTCGGACCGGTTCGGGCGCAAGCTGCTGCTGCAGGTGTGCCTGGTGGGCTTCATCGTCGGGTCGGTGGTGACGGCAGCCGCCGGGGACACCACGGTGCTCGTCACCGGACGGGTGATCCAGGGCGTGGCCAGTGGCGCGCTGTTGCCGGTGACGATGGCGTTGGCCGCGGACCTGTGGGCCACGCACCGGCGGTCGGCGGTGCTGGGTGCGGTCGGCGCGGCGCAGGAGCTGGGCAGCGTGCTCGGGCCGGTGTACGGGATCGCGCTGGCGGCGCTCCTGGGCTGGCGCGGGGTGTTCTGGGTGAACGTGCCGCTGGCGGTGGCGGCGATGGTGGCGGTGCAGTTCACGGTGCCGAAGCGCGACCGTGTGGGTGACCGTCCGAAGGTGGACGTCGTGGGGGCGGCGCTGCTGGCGGTCGTGCTCGGGTTGCTGGTGGTCGGGCTGTACAACCCGGAACCGCGCGAGCAGGTGCTGCCGTCGTGGGGGGTGCCGCTGCTGATCGCGGCCGCGGTCGCGTTCGTGGCGTTCCTCGGCTGGGAACTGAAGGCGCGGACCCGGCTGATCGACACGTCCGGGGTGCGGTTCGGGCCGTTCCTCGCCGCGCTCGGCGCGAGCCTCGCCGCGGGGGCGGCGTTGATGGTGACGCTGGTCAACGTGGATCTGTTCGGGCAGACGCTGCTCGGGAAGGACGACAACGGCAGCGTGCTGCTGTTGGTGCGGTTCCTGGTGGCGCTGCCGGTCGGCGCGCTGGTCGGCGGCTGGCTGGCGGGGCGCTTCGGGGACCGGCTGCCCGCGTGCGCCGGGTTGCTGGTGGCGGCGGCCGGGTTCTGGCTGGTGTCCATGTGGCCGCTGGACGTGTTGTCGGCGCCCCATGACCTGGGTTTCGTGTACCTGCCACGGCTCGACACCGATCTGGTGATCACCGGATTCGGGCTCGGGTTGGTGATCGCGCCACTGTCCGCGGCCGCGTTGCGGGTCGTGCCCGCGGTGCAGCACGGGGTGGCGGCCGCGGGTGTGGTCGTGGCACGGATGACGGGCATGCTGGTCGGGGTGGCGGCGCTCGCCGCGCTCGGGCTGCACCGGTTCCACTCGCTGACCGCCACGCTGGACACGCCGCTGCCGTTCGGGAAGCCGGAGGCGCAGTTCGAGCGGGAGATGGCCGTGTACCGGGCGGCGGTGAACGATGCGCTGTTGACGCAGTACAGCGAGACGTTCGCGATCACGGCGGTGGTGTGCGTGGTGGGTGCGGCGCTCGGGCTGCTGATCGGCGGGCGGCGCGCGGAAGAGGTGTGAGGGGGCGGCCTCCGGCCCCCGGTTGCCAGCGTACGGGCGGGGACCGACAGTTTCCGCTGTCGTCGGGCCGGGGTTGTGGACAACCGGGTCAGGTCGCCTTCCTCAGTGCCCAGGCGGGCATCCTGCGCAGCACCGGCGCCAGCGCCCGCCACGGCCACGGCGGCACGTAGGCCTGCTTCGGCTCGCGTTCGATGGCGGCCACCATCGCGCGGACGGCGGGCACCGTGTCCGCGATCAGCCTGCCCGGCTCCGGGTTCATCTCCGACCGGATGTAGCCGGGCAGGACCGTCGTCACCGTGATGGGCGTGCCCGCCACCTCCACGCGGATGCCCTCGGCCAGCGACGACACCGCCGCCTTGGTCGCCGCGTACGTGGTGATCGCGCCCGGGAGCCCACGCAGCGCGGCCATCGACGAGACGACGACCAGGTGCCCGGAGTTCTGCCGCCGGAAGATCTCCATCGCGGCCTCGCACTGTGCGAGCGCGCCGAGGACGTTGGTCTCGACGGTCTCGCGGTTGAACCGGTGGCCACCGGTACCGATGGGGGCGCCCTTGCCGATGCCGGCGTTGACGATCACCCGGTCGAGCCTGCCGAGCTCGTCGGCGACCTCGCCGAACACGCGGAACACGGCGTCCGCGTCGGTCACGTCCAGCTGTTCGACCAGCACACGGCCGGGCAGTTCGGCCCGCAGCTCCTCCAGCGCGGGCAGCCGCCGTGCACACAGCGCCAGCGACCGGCCGGCGGACGCGAACTGGCGCGCCAGCTCGGCGCCGATGCCCGCGCTGGCGCCGGTGATCAGGATGTGCTGTCTCAGGGTGTGCACCGGGTGCCTTCCTCGGGGAGCTTCAGGTCGGTCAGGTACGCCGCGCCCGCGCTGTCGACGCACTCGTTGCCCTGCAGGAACACCGTGTGCTGGGTCGCCTCGTAGGTGAGCAGGACGCCGCGCAGGCCCTTCGCCAGCGCCACACCGGCGTCGTACGGGGTCGCCGGGTCGCCCGTCGTCGAGATGACGAGCAGCTTCGGCAGGTTCGGCACGTTCGGCACGTGCGGTTCGCTGGTGTTGGGCACCGGCCAGTACGCGCACGAGTCGAGCACCGGGGCGGGCGGGTTGCCGTCGTCGAGGAACGGCGCGGCCTCCTTGTACTCGCGGTTCACCTCGAGCGCCACGTTCGGGTCGGTGATGCGCGGGTCGTCGACGCACCGGACCGCGGTGAACACGTCCTGGGTGGTCGAGTACGTCCCGTCCGGGTCGCGTTCCAGGTAGATGTCGGCCAGCTGCATCAACCCGGTGCCGTCGTTCTGCTTCAGCCCGTTGAGCCCGGAGTTCAGGTTCTCCCACAGCTGCTGGGAGTACAGGGCCTGGACGACGCCTGTGGTGGCGTCCTCGTAGGAGAGCCTGCGGCCGTCGTCCACCTGCACCGGGTTCTCGCCGAGGGGGCGGACCAGGTCGTGGAACTGTCCCAGCGCCTTCCCCCTGTCCCGGCCGAGCGCGCAGTCGTCCTGCTCGACGCACCACGCCACGAAGTCGTCGAACGCCTTCTGGAAGCCCGCGCCCTGGGCGACCACCTCCTCGACCGGCGTCTTGGACGGGTCGAGCGCGCCGTCGAGGATCATCGCCCGCACGTTGCCGGGGAACGCCTCGGCGTACGTGCTGCCGATGCGGGTGCCGTACGAGTAGCCCAGGTAGGTGAGTTTCTCGTCGCCCAGTGCCGCGCGGAGCACGTCGATGTCCCTCGCGACGTCGCGGGTGCCGAGGTTGGCGAGCATCGCGGTGCCGTGCTCGGTGTTGTCCGCGCACTTCTGCGCGTACTCCTTGGCGTCCGCGTCCTGTTTCGCCACCCCTTCGGGTGACACGTCCAGCTCGTCGTCGTCGGCCCGTTCCTCGTCCATCTCCTCGTCGGTCAGGCATTCCACGGTCGGTTCGCTGGAACCGACGCCGCGCGGGTCGAACCCGACGAAGTCGAAGCGGTCGGCGACGGTGTCGTTGGCGTCGGCCATCGACGCCGCGGTCGACAGGCCTGCCACGCCTGGGCCGCCCGGGTTGATGACCAGCGACCCGATCCGCTGGCCGTGGTCGCGGGCGGGCTTGCGCAACACACCCAGCTCGATCGTCTCGCCGTCGGGTTTCGCGTAGTCCAGCGGCACCTCAAGGTGGGTGCACTGCAGGCCGTCGCCACCGAGTATCTGCTGGTCGTACGAGGTCTGGGCGTAGTCGGCGCAGCCTTCCCACGTCAGCGCCTGCCCGTAGAACCGGTCCAGTCCCTGCGGCACGGGGCCCGCGGGGCCGTTCTGTTCCTCGAACGGGAGCTGCGGGGCCGGTTCCCCTTCTACGGAGGTCGTGCACGCCCCCGCGACGGAAGCGAGCAGGATGGAAGCTGTCACGATGGCGTGCCGACGGGTTGGCATGTCGTGATCCTGCCATTCACGGAGTTACCGGTCGGAACTCCCGACCCGGTGTGCACCGTTACCGTGCAGGTGGGCACAGCGAGAAGCGAGCGAGGAGGTGAGCGTCGGTGGCGGCGTTCATGCGGCGCGTGAAGGCCGGCTTCAGCCGGTTCCTGGACCGGCCGGCCACCGTCGACATCTCTCGGTTCGAGGGACTTCTGACCTCGGTCGAATGGCGGGAGAAGAAGGTCGGCGAGCTCTCCGACGAGGAGCTGGCCGCGGCGGCGGGCAAGCTGCGGCGCGCGGGCGACGAACCGGGGTTCGACGAGAAAGAGCTGGTCGAGCTGTGCGCGCTCGGGCGCGAGGCGGCCAGGCGGGCGCTGGACGAACGGCCGTACGACGTGCAGTTGCTCGGTGCGATGCAGCTGCTCGCCGGGCACGTCGTGCAGATGGCGACCGGTGAGGGCAAGACTCTCGCCGGTGCGATCGCGGCGGCCGGGTACGCGCTGCAGGGCAAGGCCGTGCACGTCATGTCCGTCAACGACTACCTCGCGCAACGCGACGCCGAGTGGATGGGCCCGGTGTACGAGCTGCTCGGGATCTCCGTCGGCTGGGTCAGCCAGACGTCCTCGCAGGAGGACCGGCGGGCGGCGTACGCGGCCGACGTGACGTACGGGTCGGTCAGCGAGATCGGGTTCGACGTGCTGCGGGACCGGCTGGTCACGTCCGAGGACGACATGGTCGGCCGCGACCCGGAGGTCGTGATCGTCGACGAGGCCGACTCCGTGCTGATCGACGAGGCGAAGGTGCCGCTGGTGCTGGCGGGCTCGTCCGACGAGGGCCAGTCCGACCCGGAGGTCGCGAAGATCGTCCGCACGCTCAAGCCGGGCGCCCACTACGAGAAGGACGAGGACGGCCGCAACGCGTGGCTCACGGGCCGCGGCGCGAAGGTCGTCGAGAAGGCGCTGGGTGGCGTCGACCTGTACTCGGGTGAGCACAGCGACCGGCTCGCCGCCGTCAACGCCGCGCTGCACGCGCACGCGCTGCTGGAGCGGGACGTCGACTACATCGTCCGCGACGGCAAGGTGCACCTGATCAACTCCTCGCGTGGCCGGATCGCGCTGCGACAGCGCTGGCCTGACGGGCTGCAGGCCGCGGTCGAGGCGAAGGAGCGGCTGCGGCCGACCGAGAGCGGTGAGGTGCTCGACTCGATCTCGGTGCAGGGGCTGATCGGCCGGTACACGACGGTGTGCGGCATGACCGGCACCGCGGTCGCCGTGTCCGAGCAGCTGCGCGAGTTCTACGAGCTGCGGGTCGCGGTCATCCCGCCGAACACGCCGTGCGTGCGGGAGGACGAGGACGACCGGCTGTACGACACCGTCGAGAACAAGGAAGCGGCGATCGTCCGCGAGATCTCGGCCGTGCACCGCACCGGGCGGCCGATCCTCATCGGCACCCGGGACGTCGCCGAGTCCGAACGGCTCGCGAAGCTGCTCGACGAGGCCGAGGTGCCGTGTGTGGTGCTGAACGCGAAGAACGACGCGCAGGAGGCCGCGATCGTGGCCGAGGCAGGTGCGTACGACGCGGTCACCGTGTCCACGCAGATGGCGGGCCGCGGCACCGACATCCGGCTCGGCGGCACCACGAGCGGCAGCCCGGAGGAGCACGACAAGGTCGCCGAGCTGGGTGGACTGCTGGTGATGGGCACCGGCCGGTACCCGTCCAGCCGCCTCGACGACCAGCTGCGCGGCCGTGCGGGCAGGCAGGGCGACCCCGGCGGGTCGATCATGTTCGCGAGCCTCGCCGACGACCAGGTGGTCCAGTACGCGCCGGACGCGACCGCGGGCACGGAACCGGACGACGACGAGGACGAGGGCCGGCTGTCCGACCCGACGACCAAGCGGTTCATCGACCACGCGCAGAAGGTCGCGGAGGGCGTTCAGCTGGAGATCCACCGCAACACGTGGCGGTACACCCGGCTCATCGAGCACCAGCGCAAGGCGCTGCTCGAGCACCGCGACGAGCTGTTGCGCACCGACCTGGCCGCGACCGAGCTGGCCGCGCAGTGCCCGGACCGGTGGGAGGAGCTGTCCGACGAGCTGGACGAGAAGGTCCTCGAGGAGGCGGCGCGGCAGATCATGCTGTACCACCTCGACCAGCGGTGGACCGAGCACCTCGCGTTCCTCGCGGACGTGCGGGAGACCATCCACCTGCGTGCGCTCGCCAAGGAGACGCCGATCGACGAGTTCCACCGGACCGCGATCCCCGAGTTCCGCAAGATCCCCGACGAGGTGTCGGAGCGGGCGGCGGAGACGTTCAAGGAGATCGAGATCGGTCCGGACGGGGTGGACCTGGCCGAGGGCGGGCTGCGCAGGCCGTCGTCGACCTGGACGTACATGGTCCACGACAACCCGTTCGACACCGATGCCGAGCAGGCGCTGCAGCGGGTCCGCGCGATGATCAAGAAGGTGAAGGGCGGATCACGCCGCTGATGTTTTCGCCCAAGAGGCGAAAACATGAGAGGATAGGGCCATGCCACAACTTCGCATCGCGCTCGCGCAGGTCAACGCCACGGTCGGCGACCTGGACGGGAACGCGGGTCTGATCGCGTCGTGGACCGCCCGCGCGGCGGCGGAAGGCGCGCACCTGGTCGTGTTCCCGGAGATGGTGCTGACCGGGTACCCCGTCGAGGACCTGGCGCTGCGGGAGTCGTTCGCGTCCGCGTCGAAGGCGGCGCTGACCGAGCTGGCCGCGCGCCTCGACGCCGACGGGCTCGGGTCCGTGGCCGCCGTGGTGAGCTACCTGGACCGGGACGCCGTCGGCGCGCGTGACGCGGTCGCCGTGCTGTACGAGGGCCGGGTCGTCGCCGCCCAGTTCAAGCACCACCTGCCCAACTACGGGGTGTTCGACGAGCGGCGGCTGTTCAAGTCCGGGGACACCCTCGACATCGTGCGGCTGCACGGGCTCGAGATCGGCATGGTCATCTGCGAGGACATCTGGCAGGAAGGCGGACCGATCTCCGCGCTCGGGGCCGCGGGGGTCGACCTGGTGGTGTCGCCGAACGCGTCTCCGTACGAGCGGCACAAGGACGACCAGCGCGAGCCCTTGGTGGCCCGGCGGGCGGCCGAGGCGGGCGCTCCCCTGGTGTACGTGAACATGGTCGGCGGCCAGGACGACCTGGTGTTCGACGGCGACTCGATGGTGGTCTCCGAATCGGGTGAGCTGCTCACGCGCCTGCCCCAGTTCGTCGAGCACCTGACCGTGATGGACCTCGACCTACCGGGGGGCGCGCCCACCCGTGACGGTGACATCGAGGGCTTCGCGGTACGGAGGGTGACGCTGTCGGACGCACCCCTGGCCCCGTACGAGGCGCGGCCGCTGCCCGACGCGTTCGAGCCGTTGTCGGAGCTGGAGGAGATGTGGCGCGCGCTGACGCTCGGCCTGTGCGACTACGTGCGCAAGAACGACTTCAGCTCGGTCGTGCTGGGGTTGTCGGGCGGCATCGACTCGGCGGTCACCGCGTCCCTGGCGGTCGACGCGTTGGGGGCCGAGAACGTGTACGGCGTGTCGATGCCGTCGGTGTACTCGTCGGACCACTCCAAGTCCGATGCCGCTGACCTGGCGGAACGCACCGGCTGCCACTACGAGGAACAGCCGATCGCGAACATGGTCCAGGTGTTCGTCAACCAGCTGGGGCTGACGGACCTGGCCGAGGAGAACGTGCAGGCGCGGTGTCGTGGCGTCACGCTGATGGCGTTGTCCAACCAGCACGGCCACCTGGTGCTGGCGACGGGCAACAAGACCGAACTGGCCGTCGGCTACTCCACCATCTACGGCGACGCGGTAGGCGGCTTCGCGCCGATCAAGGACGTGCCGAAGACGCTGGTGTGGGAACTGGCGCGCTGGCGCAACGAGTACGCGGAGGCCCGCGGCGAGACCCAGCCGATCCCGCCCAACTCGATCACCAAACCGCCGTCGGCGGAGCTACGACCGGGCCAGATGGACACTGATTCGTTGCCCGACTACGAGCTGCTGGACCGCGTGCTGGACGACTACATCGAGGGCGACCGCGGCTATGCGGACCTGATCGCGGCCGGTTTCGCGCCGGAGCTGATCGACAAGGTGCTCCGCATGGTCGACAGGGCCGAGTACAAGCGCCGCCAGTACCCGCCGGGCACGAAGATCACCTTCAAGGCGTTCGGACGCGACCGCAGGCTGCCGATGACCAACGCGTGGCGCGAGGGCAAGTAGCCCCGTCAGCGGATCAACACCCAGCGGCCACCGTCGGGGTTGGTGAACACGACCTCACCGGCCTCGACGGTGGTCACCCTCGCGCCGGTCGCGGGCAGCACGCCGGCGTCCTGGTTGGTGGAACGCCGCCAGATGCTGTCCGCGGACGGCACTCCGCCGGACAGGGACAGGTGCCGCCCGCCGGGGGCCTCCACCTCCAACTCGGCGCTGACGACGCCGCTCGACGAGTAGGCGCGGGCCTTCTCCAGATCGTCGAACAACTTCGGCCCTTGGTACTTGTCCGGCGTGTTCAACCACTCAACCCGCACAAGCCGACTCTCCACCGGCACCTTGTCCACGGGAAGAGCCTAGTTCGAGACAGCCAAACGAGGCCGGGCACGCCATGACGGACAGCGCGCTCGCACCGCGGTGTGAAGCTCATCGCACGCCGGTGTGCGACCGCCCGCCAGGTGTCACGCTGGTTTCGTAAGCCATCCACTAACACCCGGGGACCCACACCACGTGGGCTTCGAGGGAAGGACGGTCGACAATGACGTCAGCATCGAACCCTGAGGTGGCGGCGCCGTACGGCACGGGCCCGAGCACGCCCGCCAAGCCGGCGAAGCGCGTCCGCATCCACCACCTCAAGGAGCTGAAGGACCGCGGCGAGCCGTGGCCGATGCTCACCGCGTACGACATGTACACCGCCGAGCTGTTCGACGAGGCCGGGATCCCGGTCCTTCTGGTCGGCGACTCCGCGTCCAACAACGTCTACGGCTACGAGTCCTCACTGCCGGTGACCGTCGACGAGATGATTCCACTCGTACGTGCGGTGACGCGGTCGGTGAAGCGGGCACTGGTCGTGGCGGACCTGCCGTTCGGCTCCTATCAGCTGTCACCCGAACAGGCCCTGGCCACGTCGGTGCGGATGATGAAGGAGGGCCGCGCGCACGCGGTCAAACTCGAGGGTGGGCGGGCGTTCGCACCGCACGTCAAGGCGATCACCACCGCGGGCGTGCCGGTCATGGGTCACATCGGGTTCACCCCGCAGAGCGAGCACAACCTCGGTGGCTACCGGGTGCAGGGCCGCGGTGACGCGGCCGACGACCTGCTCGAGGACGCCATCGCCCTGCAGGAAGCCGGCGCCTTCTCCGTCGTGATGGAGATGGTGCCCGCCGAGGCCGCGAAGCGGATCACCCACGAGCTGGCGATCCCGACGATCGGCATCGGCGCCGGCCCGGACTGCGACGCACAGGTGCTCGTGTGGCAGGACATGATGGGCCTGCGGCGGGGCAAGGCGCCGCGGTTCGTGAAGCGGTACGCCGACGTGGCCGGTGTCATGAAGGGCGCGGTCGAGCAGTTCGCGTCCGAGGTGCGGGGACGTGAGTTCCCGGCACCCGAGCACGTCTTCCACTGACATCGATGCCCGCGGCCGGAAAATCCGGCCGCGGGCACTGTCGATCCGGGCCGGGCCCGTCCGACGCGTGGGCATGAGCACTCTCGCCATCAACATGTTCCTGACCCTCGACGGCGTCGCGCAGGCGCCCGGCGCACCGGACGAGGACCGCGACGCCGGGTTCGAGCACGGCGGCTGGCAGGTCCCGCACTTCACCGAGCAGCTCGGCGACGAGATCGTCGGGCCGTGGCACGCGAACCCCGGCGCGCTGCTGCTCGGCCGCAGGACCTACGAGATCTTCGCCGGGTACTGGCCCCACATCGGGCCCGACCACCGCGACTACCCCATGGCCAAGATCCTCAACGAGGCGCCGAAGTACGTGGCGTCCCGCACGCTGACCTCGGCGGACTGGACGAACACGACCGTCATCGGCGACGACGTGGTCGCGGCCGTCACCGAGCTGAAGGCCAAGGACCTCGGCGAGATCCAGGTGATCGGCAGCCTCGACCTGGCGCAGACGCTGATCCGGCACGGGCTCGTCGACGAGTACCGGCTGACCGTGTTCCCGGTCGTGCTGGGTACCGGCAAGCGGCTCTTCGGCGACGGCGCGGTGCCCAGCGGGTTGAAGCTGGTGTCGGCGCGGACCACCGACGGCGGGGTCGTCGCGGCCGTGTACCAGCCGACGGGCAAGCCGGAGTACGGGTCGTTCTCGCTGTGATCAGCCTCGGCCGTGGGGCTCGGTCCAGTCCGTGACCGGGCCCTTCGGCACGATCCGCGTCGGGTTGATCGCGTCGTGCGTGTAGTAGTAGTGGCGCTTGATGTGGTCGAAGTCGACCGTCTCGCCGAAGCCCGGGGTCTGGAACAGGTCGCGGGCGTACGCCCACAGCACCGGCATCTCGGTCAGCTTGTTCCGGTTGCACTTGAAGTGCCCGTGGTAGACGGCGTCGAACCGGACCAGCGTCGTGAACAGGCGGATGTCGGCCTCGGTGAGCTGGTCACCGACCAGGTAGCGCTGGTTCTCGAGGCGCGCCGACAGCCGGTCGAGCTCGGCGAACAGGGCGTCGTAGGCGTCCTCGTACGCCTCCTGGCTGCTCGCGAACCCGCACCGGTACACGCCGTTGTTGACGTTGTGGAAGATCGGTTCGATGACCTCGTCGATCTCCGCGCGCAGGTGCTCGGGGTACAGGTCCGGGGCGCCGGGCTTGTGGAAGGCACGCCACTGCGTCGAGAAGTCCAGCGTGATCCGCGGGTAGTCGTTCGTGACCACCCGGCCCGACTCGACGTCGACGATCGACGGCACCGTGAACCGGCCCTCGAACGACGGGTCGGTCTTCAGGTACGCCTCGGACAGGAACCCGATGCCCAGCACCGGGTCGCGGTCGCCGTCATCGAGCGTGAAGCGCCAGCCGCGTTCGTCGCGGACCGGGTCGACCACCGCGAGCGAGATCGCGTCCTCGAGCCCGAGCAGGCCACGCACGATCAGCGCCCGGTGCGCCCACGGGCACGCCAGGCTCACGACCAGCCGGTACCGGCCCGGTTCGGCCTGCCAGCCGGACGACCCGTCCGCCGTGATCCGGTCCGTGAACCGGTTCTTCTGCCGCACGAACTCGCCGCGCTTCGAAGTTTCCGCACCGAACTGCACCGTAGCCACGCCCCCGAGCCTAGGCTTCGCGCGTGCGCTTCTTCTACCCGCCGCTGTCCGCGCTCGAACAGGGCATGCTCGACGTCGGCGACGGGCACCAGGTGTACTGGGAGGTCAGCGGCAACCCCGACGGCAAGCCGGTCGTGTTCCTGCACGGCGGCCCAGGCGGCGCCACCTCCCCGCTGCAGCGCAGGCTGTTCGACCCGGCCGCCTACCGGATCGTGCTGTTCGACCAGCGCGGCTGCGGCCGCAGCACCCCGCACGTCGCCACCGCCGCGCCCGACGAGAACAACACGACGTGGCACCTCGTCGCCGACATGGAGAAGCTCCGCGAGCACCTCGGCATCGAACGGTGGCAGCTGTTCGGCGGTTCCTGGGGCGCCACCCTCGCGCTCGCCTACGCGCAAACACACCCCGATCGGGTGACCGAGATGGTGCTGCGCGGGGTGTTCATGCTGCGACAGTCCGAGCTGGACTGGCTCTACCGCGGCGGCGCGGGCGCGCTGTTCCCGGAGGCGTGGGAGACGTTCGCGGCACTGGTCCCCGAAGGCGACGTTCTCGATGGCTACCGAGAACTGCTCGACGACCCCGCCCGTGCCGCCGAGGCGGTCGCCGCGTGGAGCAACTGGGAGGGCGCGATCGTGTCGATCACCCCCAACCCGGGCCTCGCCGCCACCTACGCCGAGCCGAGGTTCGCGATCGCGTTCACCAAGCTCGCGCTGCACTACTTCGCCAACGGCGGCTGGTTCGCGCAGGACCAGCTGCTGCGGGACGCGGGCAAGCTCGCGGGCATCCCGGGCCGGATCGTGCAGGGCCGCTACGACGTGGTGTGCCCGCCGGTCACCGCGTGGGAGCTGCACCGCGCGTGGCCGGACTCGAAGCTGACGATCGTGCCGCGTGCCGGGCACGCCGTCACGGACCTGGGCGTCCTCGACGCCCTCATCGACGCGACCGACGAATTCCGGCACTGAGAGCTTCGTGCGCCTCGGCCAGCGAGGGCCCGCACCACGTCAGGTGGCGGCCGTTGACCAGCGCGTACGGCAGGCCAGGGAACGCCTCCGGGCCGTCGTCGGCGGTGAACGCGTACGGCTCGTCCGGCAGGACCACCAGGTCGGCGGCCGCCGCGTTCAGCTCCTCCAGCGACGGGCGCGGGTAGCGGTCCGGGTGGTCGGCGTACACGTTCGCCACCCCGAGCCGCAGCAGCACGTCACCCGCGAACGTGTCGCGGCCGACCACGATCCACGGGCGCCGCCACACCGGGATGATCGCCCGCGCCCACACCGGTTCCGGGGTGCGCCACGCCTCCTCCGCCGCGACCAGCCAGTCCGGTTCCGCCAGGTCCAGGCCCTGCGTGAGCAGCCTGCGCACCGAGCCGAGACCCTCCGGGACCGTCGCCGCCGCGGCCGTCACCCACACCGGGACGCCGTCCGCGCGGATGCGGGCCACGTCGTCCGGGCGGTTCTCCTCCGCGTTCGCCACCACCAGGTCCGGGCGCACGTCCAGGACCTTGTCCACGTCCGGGTACTTCGAGCCGCCCACGCGGGGGACGTCGAGTGACGGCGGGTGCGTGCAGTAATCGGTCGCGCCCGCGACCAGGCCCGGGCTGGTCGCCTCGATCGCGTCCGTCAGCGACGGGACCAGGCTGACCACCCGCTTCGGCGGCGACGCCAGCGGGACCGGCTCCCCCAGGTCATCGACCAGCACGTCGTGCCTCCTCCGCGAGCACATCCGCGTGACACGCCGCGGGTGCGCACCAGCAGCCCAGTGCCCTGCCCGCCAGTTCCGACGGGATCCGGCGCAGCAGCGACGGGTGCTCGTGCAGCCACTCGCGGTACCTCGACACCATCGTCGCCCGATCGGTGTCACGCAGCCCGACGAACGGGTTCGCGAACGGTGACTCCGGCCAGGTGTGCCGGTTGCCCGCGTGGCCGACGTAGGTGAGCAGACCTTCCTCGACCAGCCACGGCACCACATGCTTGTGGGGGCCGCTCTTGCGGACGTTCACCACCACCGTCCCGCCGGAGAGGACCGCGAGCGCGAGCTCCCGCTCGGCCGCGGTCCACCTCTCGGCTCCCGGTGGCAGCGCCTGCATCTACACGTCCGTGACGCGGATCCCGGCGTGCGCCTTGTAGCGCCGGTTGATGGCGATCAGGTTCGCGGTGAACGCCTCCACCTGGTGCGCGTTGCGCAGGCGGCCGCCGTAGACGCCGCGCATGCCGGGGATCGCGTCCGCGAGCCCGCGGACCAGGTCGGTGGCCTCGCGGTCGTCGCCCAGCACCAGCACGTCGGTGTCCATCTCCGCGATCGACAGGTCGGCCAGGTGCACCGCCGACACGTGGTGGAACGCGGCCGTCACCCGCGACTCCGGCAGGAGCTGCTCGGCCTGCTGCGCCGCGCTGCCCTCCTCGACGGGCAGCGCGAACGGTCCCTGCTTGTCGAACCCCAGCGGGTTCACGCAGTCGATCACGATCTTGCCGCGCAGCTGCTCACGCAGGGACGCCAGCAGGTCACCGTGGCCCTCCCACGGCACCGCGACCAGCACGACGTCCGCTGCGGCGGCCGTCGTCGTGTTGTCGGCGCCGGTCACCCCGTCACCCAGCTCGGTCGCGGCCGCCTCGGCGCGCTCGGCGCTGCGCGACCCGATGATCACCTTGATGCCCGCCTTCGCCCAGCGCAGCGCGAGGCCCTTGCCCTGCGGCCCGGTGCCGCCGAGCACCCCAACGGTCAGGCCTGTCACGTCGGTCAATGCCACTCCTTGTCTGATCGGTCGCTCCGTCCCACCTACGCCCGCTCGAAGACGACCTTGCGTGCCTCCGCGTCCGCCTGAGTCAACCGCACCCGAATCGTTTCACCTTCCCGAAGGTCGCCATTCACACACTTGGCGATCACCGGCGGATCGGGCAGGAACACGTCCGAGTTGTTGCCCTCCGACCGCAACACGATCGCGTCGAACTCGCTCCCCACGCGGTTGCCCAGCACCCACGCCTCCACCTGGTCGAGGCACGCCCGGTCGACCTTGTTCGCGAGCGCGTCCGAACCGGCCATCACGTCCGGCAGCGCGGGCAGCGCCTCCCGCACCCAGTCCGCCACCTCGTCACCGGCGACGAGCGCGAGGCAGATCTCGGTGCCGAACCGGTCGACCAGCCTGCGCAGCGGCGCGGTGACGTGCGCGTACGGGGCGGCGATGCCGGCGTGCGTGGCCAGTTCGGGGTGGTCGCCGTCGAAGACCGTGTAACCGGCGCCACGCAGCAGGCGGGTGGCGTCCATGAACAACGCCAGCGCCTCCGGGCGCTCCGGGTCCAGGCCGGCGAGCAGCTCGGCGGCGTCCATGTTCCTCGGCCAGTTGATGCCCAGCGAACGGGCGGAGCGGCGCAGCCACTTCACCGCGCCGTTCTCCGGGTCGGGCAGCGTGCGGAGGATGCCGACGCCCGCGTCGAGCATGAGCTTCGCCGCGGCCATGCCCGTGAGCAGGGAGATCTCGGCGTTCCACGCGTCGACCTCGACGCGCGGGCGCAACGTGAGGCGCCAGCCGTCGCCGTCGGCCTCCACCTCCTGGTCCGGCAGCTGCAGCTCGACCGCGCCGCGTTCGACCGCGCGTTCGCGGCGCAGGCGGCCGATGTCCGGCAGCACGGCCAGCGACGGGTGGGCCGTGCCGTTCTTCAGCTCGGCGTCGACCGTGTCGTAGTCGAACCGGGCCTGGGACCGGACCAGCGCGCGGTGCACGTGCGCCGACTCGAGCGCGCCGTCGGCGTCGCAGTCCAGCGTCCACAGCGCGGCGGGCGTGATCTGTCCCGGCAGGAGGCTCGCGACGCCCTCGCTCAGCACCGGCGGGTGCAGCGGGATGTTGCCGTCCGGCAGGTAGATCGTCTGGCCGCGACCACGGACCTCCCGGTCCAGCGCGCCACCCGGGGTGACGAACGCACCCAGGTCCGCGATGGCGTAGTGGACGCGGAAACCGCTGCCGCGCCGCTCCACCGCCATCGCCTGGTCGAGGTCCTTCGCTCCGGGCGGGTCGATGGTCACCAGCGGTAGGTCGGTGGCGTCCTTGTGCCCGTCATGGGGCCGGTTCGCCGCCCGCTCCGCCTCCTCCAGCACGGCCGAGGGGAAGTTCGGCGACAGCGCGAACTCCTCCCGGACCTTGCCGAACCCGATCCGGTCGCTGTTCGCACGGATTACCACGAGCGGCACCCTACCGGGCGTTAGTCATCGTCCCAGTCGCGTTCGGACTTGTCCCAGGCTTCCGTGCGTTGTTTCGCGATGTCCAGGGCGCGTTCCGCGGTCTCGCGATCCGGGTACGGACCCATCCGGTCGATCGCCGGGCACACCTCGCCGTGCTCGACCCGGTTGTGCTTCGTGCAGAAGTACCAGCCCGGGTCCGGGTTGTTGTCGGCCATGAAAAGAGCCTAATGCTGTGTCGGGGCCCAGGGCCCCACGTTCTGCGTGGGGAAACCACGCGGCGGCGTGTCCTCGTTGGCGTTGCGGTAGTCGCCGGGGATCGGGTCCATCACCGACACCAGCACCTCGGTGTCCTCCGGGTTGTCGATCCGCCTGCCGCTGCGCTCCCGGTAGACCAGCTCACCGTCCACGTCGATCTCGACGAGGTAACCCGCCTCGGCCAGCTGGTCCTCGTCGAGGTTCACGAGCTTCTCCCGCCGGGACGGGACGACCCGGTACTCCGGCCAGTCGAGGTGCCCGAACGCCTGGTGGAACTCGGCCATGATCTGCACCATCGCGTTCTGCCACGGCAGCGGCATGGCCTCCACCAGCGACTTCGGCATCACCACGTAGTTCTCGGGGGTGCCGGGGTGCGGGGTGGCGAGGTAGTCGCGCACCGGGGTGCTCGACGCGGGCCTGCCCATGTGCGGCGGGATCGGCTCTGGCGTGTACATGGTCATCGCGCCCCCTCGGTCATACGCCCGGCCGCACGGCCTGGCCCATCAGCTCCGGCTCACCCCAGCGGACCGGGCGGATGTGCACGGGCACCCCGGTCTGCTGCGCCTCCACGATCTTGCCGTCCCCGATGTACATCGCAACGTGGTGGATGGTGTTCGGATCGCTCGTGTCGTAGCCCCAGAACAGCAGGTCACCGGGCTGCGCCTGCTCCACGGGCAGCATCGCGCCCGCCCGGTACTGCTGGCGAGAAACCCTCGGGAGAGTGACGCCGACCGCCCGGTACGCCTGCAGCATCAGGCTGGAGCAGTCGAACGAGTTCTGGTGTGTGGTCGCCGCACCCCACTGGTACGGCTTGCCCTGCTGCTTGAGCGCCCACTGGATCGCCTGACCGGCCTGCTTGGTCGGCGCAGGCACCAGCAGGCCCGTGCCCTCGCCGCAGCCCGTCGGGTCCGGGACCAGGCCGACGTTGCCGATCAGGTGGGCCGCCATCGGCTCCCACTGGTGGTAGCGGTCCGGGAACGCCGACCGCTCCACGTCCTGGGCGGACTCGCCGGGGCGCTGCTTCTCCCAGTCGGGCACCTCTTCCAGGACGTCGTAGAACTTGTTGATCGCGTAGACGGGGTCGGTGACCTGGGCGGGAGTGCCCCAGCCCATCGACGGCCGCATCTGGAAGATGCCGAGCGAGTCGCGGTCGCCGTAGTTGAGGCTGCGCAGCCCCGACTCGGTCATGCCCGCCTGGATCGCGATCTGCCACGCCAGCGGCGGCAGCTCGCGTTCCTTGCCGATCTCGATGATCTTCGCGACGGTGCCGCGCTGCTCCTCGGTCAGCTTCGCCGCCGCCGACGCACCGCTGCCGGGTGGGCCGGACGTGATCGGGCCGAGGCTCGCGTTGCAGGTCAGCGACCCGCTCATCGCGCGTGCCTGGTCCACCGCCTGGTCCTGCGACACCACCTGGGTGACCGCGCTGACCCCGGCGACGGCGACCGTCACGACGACCACCAGCCCTCCGACGACGATGGCACTTTTCATGCGTCAGCTCACCTGCTCGTAGAAGGCCACCCGCCAGCCGTCGGGGGTGTCGATCACCGTGATGAGTAGGTTGCCGTCGTCGGTCGGCAGCTCGACCTGGACGGAGCTCGTGAAGGACTCGACCGCCTTCGGTTCGCCGGTCACCTTCGTGGCGCCGATGTTGCCCGGCTCCACCGTGGCCATCTCCGTGAGCTGTTCCTCGGTCGTGAACGGCCGCAGGTCGGCCAGCCAGTCCTCGTTGCTGATGCCCTCCGGGTGGTTCACCCAGGCCCGTCCCCACGAGTCGGCGACGTCCAGCGCGGCCGGGTCCGGCGGCGCGGACGTCGGCGCGGACGGCACCGAGGTGATGCGCGTCGGCAGGTCGCTCGCCGACCCGGTCACGCCCGGCGTGTTCGTGGTGCCGGGCGTGCTGGGTGCGGTGGTCGGGTTCTCGTTGTCCGACGACGCGGCCGCCGCCGGACCGCCGGGCTTGTCGCCGCCGGTCAGCTGCGGGACGAGGATGCCGGTCGCGATGACCAGCACCGCGACCACGAACACCACGACGGTGAGGTGGCGGGGCGAGCGCATGGGCCAGCCCCACAGGCGTCGGTAGACCGCGGCGCGCCCGCGGTTGGTGCGGATCGGCATGTCACCTCACCGCCGCGTCGGTGTCCCGCGGTCCCTCACGCAACGGCATGCGCCGTGGTTCCCGCCGTGGTGCCGGTTCCCGCACCTCGAGCCCCCGCGACGGCCGGTACACGACGTGCACCGGGCGCCCGGCGACCATCTCGACGTCCGCGGCCCTCGGGTTGTTCCTGGGCGCCGCGGTCGGCGCCGACTCGAACCGCCCCTCGCGCCGCGGGGTCGTGACCTGCGACGGGACGACCATCGCGTCCTCGCCGTAGTCCCGGTCGTACACGGGGGTGGTGTCGACGACCCTGCTGCGTCGCGGCGGCAACACACCGGCCGGGTCGTTCCGCCCGCCGGGGCCGCCGGGCATGAGCACGGCGTCGCCGTCCCCACGTGCCGCAGGCAACCCGAGCGCGCTGGTCCCGATCGGCTGCCGCCGCGTGTCCAGCCGCTCGGCGGTCGCCATGACCGGGCCCGCCGCCTCCGGCCGCGGCCTGCGCCCGGCCGGACGCGTGGTGGCCACCGTGTCCCCGGCCAGCTCCTCGTCACGCAGGTTGTCCCAGAACTCGTCCTGCGGCCCGCGCTCCGCGTCGCCCTTGCGACGGCGGAACCGGGAGAAGATGCCGCCCCGGCTCGCGGTCGGCACGGAGGCCCCGACCGCGCCGACGGACAGCTCCACCATCTGCCACATCCGCTTCATCGGCCGGCCGACCAGCAGGAACACCACCGTCACGATGCCCGCGAGCAGCATCTGCACCAGCATCGACAGCTCGACGTCCGGCCCGAAGATCAGCTGCAGGAACTTGAAGTGGATGCCGGCCAGCATGGCCAGGATCAGCACGTTCAGCACGACCGCGCCGACCGCCCGGCCCACCTTGCGCAGGATGTCGTGGTGGACGAGCGCCACCAGACCGATCACCGGCGCGGCGAGCGTGAACACCCGGAGCAGCAGCTGCGCGAGCAGCACGGCGAGCTTCGCGAGGAACTGGAAGAACGAGTACACGAGCGACTGGAAGAACGCGAGGAAACCCGACCCCGCCCGGCTGCCCTCGGAGCCGTCGAAGTAGCCCTGCGCCGAACCCAGCTCGTTGTAGATCTTCTCGTACTCGGCCTGTTTCGCGGCCTCGGCCTGGTCGTTCGCGTCGTTGCCGCTCGCGAGGTCCTCCCACTTCCACGCCTGCGCGTCGAGGAGGCGACGGCCGAACTCCTCCGCCTGCGGGGCGTTCGGCTGCCCGAACTCACCGCGCAGCCAGTTCTCGTAGACGATCCTGGTGTGCAGCTCCGTGGGCAGCACGTCCCGCTGGATCCGGTCGTCCTCCGGGTTCTGGAACCCGTTCTGGATGCCGGTGGTGGCCTCCACGATCAACCGGTCGATGGCGTCGTAGTTGTTGACCAGCACGAGTGTGGACGCCGCCAGCCACATGCCACCGAGGGCGAACAGACCGCGTTTCGACACCGTGGCCAGGTCGCCACGCCAGATCTGCCGGAACATCATCACCGCCAGCACCAGCATGAAGACGCTGAACAGCTGCATGTAGATGTTGTCGAAGATGGCGTTCGCGGCCGCGCCGATCTGCTGGTTCAACCCGCCCAGCACACCGCCGTTGTAGAGCGTGTAGTGCAGCGAGTTGGTGGCGCCGACGATGTTCTTGCCCAGGTTGAACAGCTCGTTGCCCAGCCAGGTGTCGATCGTGACGCTGGGGTCCGAGATCGAGACCGGCTGGTTGCAGTTCGGGTCGTAGGTGTGCCAGACCATGCCGGCGTAGCCGTGGTCCAGGTACGGGCTGTTCGGGAACTTCTCGTTGGTGTACGGGCCACCCGCCTCGCCGTTGCCCTGAGACGGGTCGATGGCGCCGACCATGCCCGCCCCGGGACGCTCCGGGGATGGGGCACAGCTCGTTTCCTGCTGCTGTGCCATCGCGGGCGAACCGAAGATCGCCTGCACGCCGAGGATGCCCGCCACGACCGCGAGCGAAGCGAACCGGCCCCTACGCCCGGCCGGTTTCGCTGTACCGCGTCTTTTTCGCCGCCGCGCCGTGAAGAACAGCACGGCGGCGATCGCCACCAGGAACGTGATCATGCTGCGCCGCCTTCGCCGGCCCCGGCCGAGCCCCGGGGAGGGTGAATGCTCGCGCGTCGATGGCCGCCGTCTTCAGTCATGCGGCATCGACCCGTCCGCGTTTACCTGCTTTCTTGCCGTTGCCTGACCCGTCCGGGGGGCCGGACGGGTCCACATCCGTGTTGGGGTCGTCCTCGGTGAGGCCCAGTTCGAACTCCGCCTCGAGTTCGAACTCCTCGTCGTCGTAGCGGCCCTCGTCGTCGACCGCGCCGTCGCGTGGGGGTGCTTCCTCGTCGCCGGGGATCTCCGGGGCGTGCGAGTCGGGGGGCAGGACCGCGCCCGGGCCCGCGTCGCGCAGCGCGTCCGGGGTGGTGTCCATGGCCGCGCGCAGGTGGTCCAGGTGCGGGCCGGACAGGTCGATGCGGATCCGTTCCACGCCACCGGCACCGTCGGCGAAGATGAACTGGCGGGGTGCGGTGTCGCGGACCGTGTCGCGGTGGCCGCCCGGGCGGCGGCCCAGCGACGCCACGACCTGCTCGTACCCGGCGCCGACCGGCACCTTCAGCAGCCGCAGCGCGTCCTCCTGCGCCTGGTCGTCGTCGAGACGGCCGACGAACACCGAGTCCAGCAGCGCCACGAAACCCTGGATGCGCAGGAAGTCCGCCGGGATCTGCGACGACAGCAGCACCCGGACGTTCCACTTCCGCGAGTCACGCGCGAACCGGTTCATCAGCACGCGACCGGTCGGCACCTCCGACAGGAAGAACGCCTCGTCGATCCACACGCCCTTGCGGGTGTCCTTCGGCCGTTCGTAGATCGACCGCTGCGTCAGCCACGCCGCCAGGTTCAGCATCTCCACGCCGAGCGACTCGGCGTCGGTCCAGTGCTCGCGGCCCACGCCGTCCTTCGGCAGCGTCAGCCCGGCCATCGTCATGACGGTGAGCCGGTCGTCGCGCTGCTCGGTGTACGGGTCGGCGTCCTTCTCCGGGATGAGCAGCGACATCCGCTCCCGCATCTCGTCGAGGAAGTCCGCGACCACGACCGCGTGCTCGTGGTGCTCCGACGCGTCCCGCCGCAGCGCCTCGAACACCTGGCTCGGGTCCGCGTCCGGGCGGCCGCCGACCACGCGGACCGCACGCAGCAGCACGATCCTGGTCTGCGGCATGCGGGCGATGTCGTACGGCAGGAGCCCGGTCAGCACGTCCAGTGCGAGACGACGGCGGGTCGCGGCGGCGAGCGCCTTCTCCCGGCGCCACGCCCGCTCCGGGTCGTCCTCCTCGACGAAGTGCTCGAACTGCGGCTCCGCCACCACCCGGTACGGGTTGAGGATGCCGGGCTGCGCGTTCAGCAGGTTGATCGGCCGCGCGTACGGCCGCAGCTCCGGCAGGTCGCACAGCTTCGTCAACGGACCGGACGGGTCCAGGATCGTCCAGTGCGCACCGGCACGGAGCGTCTTGTAGACGACCCCACCGCCGAGGAACGACTTACCACCACCGAGCCCGGCGACCATGGCGGTCAGCCCGGACCCGTCACGGATCTCCTGCGCCATCCACGGGTCCCACGCCACCGGGCGCCGGGTCGCCGTGACGGTCTCGCCGAGGAGGATGCCGCGGCGGTCGCCCACCTCGGCGGTCGCGGTCGGCACCGACGCCGCGGCCCACACCACCGAGCCGCGGCGCATGTACGCCGACGACGCCAGCGGCTCGCCCGGGATGAACTCGCGGGCCAGCGCGTACTGCGCCTCGGGGTGCTCGATGGCCACCTTCGGCTTGTACAGCTCCAGCAGCTGCTGCGCGAGCCGGAGCGCGTCGCGCTCGGTCGGGCCGGACACCGCGCAGCGCCACCACGACCGCACCCGGGTGGCCAGCGCGGTGAAGCCCGACGTCATCTCGTCGTCGATCTCCAGCACCCGCGACGCCTGCCGGGCCAGCGACTGCGGCGGCTCCAGCTCGTGCTCGTCGGTGTAGTGCCGGACCTGCGAGCGGACCTTGTTCATCTGCCGCTGCAGCTCACCCGACACCTCCTCGGGCCGCCGCACGTAGATGCGCGCGGACCACTCCACCGAGGCGGCGAGCCGGTCCGAGTGCTGCACCCACGGGTCGTCGATCTCGGGGATCTGCAGCCCGTGCATCTGGCCCACGGTCAGCACCGCCACGTGCCGGGTCATGCCCGCGTTCGAGCCGGTGCGGCCGCGCACGGTGACGGTCGGCGAGTACGGCTCCTGGTGGAAGTCCGCCGCGTCGGTGAACGACGCCAGGTCCTCCGGCTCCCACGCCGCGCCCGGCACGGCCGGGAGGTTGCGGGGCGCGGGCAGACCCAGCGAGCACGAGCGGTGCATCAGCCAGGACATCTCCTCGGCCGTCACCGGCCGGCCCTCGAGCCCGGCGGAGGCGATCACCTGGTCCAGGTGCTCGACCTCGGAGTCGATGGCGAGCAGCTCGGCGTCCACCGCGGCCGGGAAGATCCGGCGCAGCAGCGGCGCGGCGCGCTCGACCGCGCGGTCCACCATATTGCGGGTCTGCACCTGGACGCCCAGGTACACCTCCTTCTCCGCCATCGACCGGCCGAGCAGCTGCTGCTGCTCACCGATCAGGTAGTCGTCGAAGGACAGCGCGCCCGCCGCGTCGGGCAGCCGGTTGACCGCGTTGTGCACGTGCGCCTCGGCCCACATGCGGATCGGGTACGGCCGGGTGGTGACGCGCAGGTGCAGCCACCGGCCGTGCAGCTCGGCGTACTGGCCCGCGATGGCCGCGATGAGGTCCTGGCGCTGCGAGTCCGAGCGGAACGACCAGCGCTGGGGCGCGAGCCGGTACCACGCGAACACGTCGGTGCCGTTGCGGAGGAGGTGGCCGTCGATGCTCCGTGCGGCGATCGACGGGGTGTACGTCGGAATGGACTGCTCCCCTGGGAGACGTCGGTTGCGCTTGCTGTCGGCGGCTGGTCGGTACTGCGCCGGCTGTTGTCTCGCCTGTCTCGCCATGGGTGGGTCGGGCAGGTCGTACTCCGGTGCCGCGTGCCGGCCCCGGTGGAGTTGTTGCTGCTGTGGTTGCTGGCGCCGGGCGTGGGGCATCCCCGTGGCCGGTGCCGCCGGCGGGTACGGAACGTGCGCCTCAGGCGCCCGCTTGCGTCGGCGTGCGAACACCGCCACCCCTCCCGCGTTTCGTCTGCTGCTGCCTGGGCCCGCGCCGCTGCCTCGCCTTCGCACGGGCGCGGTCCGCCCGCGCCCGGTTGCGCGCGGCCTTCGAGGGTTTCGCGGGCTTCGCCGACCTCGCCGCCTTCGACGCCTTCGCCCGCTTACGCGGCCGCGTCGTGTTCACCCGCACCCTCGTGGCGCTGACGGCGCCGCCCTCCCCCGCGGTTGCCTCACGCGGGGCGGTCAGCTCACGCAGCCACATGGCGGCGACCGCGGACAGCGGCCGTTCGTGGCTGATCTTCGAGGTGATCATCCTGGTGACGAGGATCGTGATGACGATGCCCCACGCGATCGACCAGAACAGATCGATTCCGAGGCGCCGCTCCACGGTGAGCACGATCAGGAAGACGAAGACACCGACGCCCCACGCCACATAGCGGGCCCGCCACGGCATCGTCGCCCGCGGGGGCCCGAGCCAGACGGCGTCGACGCGGTAAACCTCGTCGTCGGTACGTATACGCACTGCTGCCCTCTGCTCAGCCCGTGAAGAGGCCGGCGATCCACGTGCCGATGTTCTTGCCGGCGTCCGTGGTCACCGCCAACCCGATGATGGCCAGTGCGACGATCACTCCGCCCAGGCGGCGCATGACACCCGCGTTGTCACCCTTGCCGCCGCCGAGCCACAGCAGGAGCAGGGCCACCACGAGCAGCAGCAACGGGATGATGTTGTTGAGGATCCAGTCGCGGACGTTTGTCGTGCCCAAACCACCGGTTTCCTGGGCGAGCTCGAAGGTGGTCATGGCGATCATGTTGTTGACTCCCGTGTGCGCGGAGCGTCCCGCTGTTGTGCGTTCGTAGACGAGTAGAGCACGCCCGCATCACGATGGGTAGTGACGGGGCGGCGCTCCGTAGATCCACATCTGGTGCACTCGTATTCTCCTCGGCGCTTCGGACGTGCCATCTGACCACACACATGATGCGGCTGGAATGGCCGGTAAGTCGCATCGACCACTCATCCGGACCAAACTGCGCGGATCTTCACCCGCCTGCGGCGGCGACACATAACTGTAGGTGTGGAGACGGCGGGGTCAACCCGCTCCCACTGAACTGCGTTAACTCGTTTGGCCTAGCGGAACAAGGAGAGGCGTGTTCGCCACACCGGCCCCGCACCGTTGCCCCGTTCGGCGCAATCCCTGTGACTCATGCACAATCGGCCATCCTTCGCGGGGTGGGCGATCGTGATCGAAAAGCCGCACACGGCGTGCTGCTCCTCGGCGGGCGGACGAGCCGGCATGTAAGCCGGATCCTGTCCCCGGCCTCGCGGCCGGTGGGCGGTCATCCATCTGGGCCTGCCGTCGCCGGCAGGCTCTAGCGGCCTACCCGCAGGCTCGGGCGGGCCGCCCTCGAACGCCTGCGCAGGAGCCCGGAGGCTCCCTCTTGGCCTTGCTCCGGGTGGGGTTTACCTAGCCACCCCGGTCACCCGGGGTGCTGGTGGTCTCTTACACCACCCTTTCACCCTTACCTGGTCGTACCAGGCGGTTTGCTTTCTGTGGCACTGTCCCGCGGGTCACCCCGGGTTGCCGTTAGCAACCACCCTGCCCTTCGGAGTCCGGACTTTCCTCGACGGGCTTTCACCCGCCGCGACCGCCCTGCCGACTCGTCCGCCCCACCAGGGTAACCCCGAAGTGGATCTTGACCGCCGGAGGTCCGGCACCGGTCACACGGACAGATGAGCAGTGTCGTTCACCAGGCGTACCGAAGCGTTACCGTCCGGATACCACTCCACGACCGAGAGCGACGCCAGGTCCAGGTGCAGCCGGAACAGCAGCGACGGCCCGACGTCCAGCCCGAGCCGCAGCAGGGACTTGATGGGCGTGACGTGGCTGACCACCACGATGGTCTCGCCCGCGTACCGCTGGACGAGTTCGTCGCGAGTTTCCCTCACACGGGTGAGTACGGAGTCGAAGCTCTCCCCGTCCGGCGGCGCCACGCCCGGGTCGCCCAGCCAGCGGCGGTGCAGCTCCGGGTCCCTGGCCGCCGCCTCGGCGAACGTCAGGCGTTCCCACGCGCCGAAGTCGGCCTCGACCAGGCCCTCGTGGACCGCCACGGGGCGGCCGATCGCCTCCGCCGTCTGCCGCGCCCTGGTCAACGGCGACGACACGACCGCGGCGAAGTCCATGTGCGCGAGACGGGCGGCCGCCGCCTTCGCCTGCCGCTGACCCACGTCGGTCAGCGCCACGTCACCCCGGCCCGAGTAGCGGCGTTCCCCCGACAGCTCGGTCTGCCCGTGCCGCAGCAGGAGGAACCGGGTCGGCGTCCCGGTCGCACCGGTCCAGCGCGCGGGCGCGGTGGTGTCCATCGGCGCGGGCTGCTCGGACCGGGACGGCTTACCGTCCATGGCCTCGTTCGCGAGCCGGTCCGCGTGCGCGTTCTCGGCACGCGGGATCCACGTGTACGTCACCGCGTCGAACGACGCCGCCACCTCGTGCGCGGCCGCCGCGAGCGGCTTGAGCGCCGCGTTCTTGATCTGCCAGTTGCCGGACATCTGCTCGACGACCAGCTTCGAGTCCATACGGACGGCGACCTCGGTCGCCGCCAGCTCCCGCGCGGCGGACAGCCCGGCGATCAGGCCCTGGTACTCGGCGACGTTGTTGGTCGCGATCCCGATGCTCTCGGCCCGTTCGGCGAGCACGTCCCCGCCCTCGGAGAACACCACGGCGCCGTAACCGGCCGGGCCCGGGTTGCCACGCGAGCCGCCGTCAGCCTCGACAGTGACCTTCACAGGCCGCTTTCCGCCGTGCGGACCATGATCGCGCCGCACTCGTCGCACGTCACGACCTCCTCGGCGGCCGTGCCGGAGATGCGGGAGATCGCGCTGCGGTCCAGCTCGATCCGGCACGCGCCACACCGCCGGGCGCGCAGCAGCGCCGCGCCGATCCCCTTGTTCGACCGCACCCGCTCGTACATCGCGAGCAGCGGCTCCGGGAACTCCGGCGCCAGCTTCGACCGGTCCTCCGACCGCCGCGCCCACGCGGTCTCCAGGTCGGCGAACGCCTGGTCCCGCCTGCCCGCCGCGTCGGCGAGCACCTCCTCGGCCTTCGCCAGCTCGACCGCGGCGTGCTGCCCGTCCGCCTCGACCGCCTCGCGCCGCTCCATCAGCTCGAGCAGCTCGTCCTCGAGCGTGGCCTGCCTGCGCTCCAACGTGTTCAGCTCGTGCTCGAGGTCGGTCATCTGCTTGGCGTTCACGGTCCCGCCCGCCAGCAGCGCGCGGTCGCGGTCCTCACGGGCCCGCACCGCGTCGATCTCCTTCTCCTGCCGCTTCACCTCGCGGTCGAGGTCGCCGAGGGTGGTCTCGTTCGCGACCTTCGCGTCCTTGCGCGCCTGCACGGTCTGCTCGGCCTCGGCGATCTCCGCGAGCTCGGGCAGCGTCCTGCGCCGGTGGTCGATCCTGGCCAGCTCGGCGTCGACGTCGGCCAGCTCGAGAAGTCGGCGCTGCACTGCGGGATCGGCTTTCACCCTGGAACCTCCGGGTACTACCTGGCCGCCGCGACGGTCCAGGGGTCGGTGCGAAGAGTGGACACGTGGATGTCGACGTTACCGCCGAAGGCGTCGCGCAGGATCGCCGCCGCCTGTTCACACCACGGCCACTCGCTGGCCCAGTGCGCCACGTCGACGAGCGCGGGCGCGCCGGCGACGGCCGCGTGTTCGCTCGCCGGGTGATGTCGCAGGTCAGCGGTCACGTAGGCGTCGACCCCCAGCCGCGCGACCGCCCCGAGGTAGGAGTCGCCCGCACCGCCGGACACCGCGACTGTCCTGATGGGACGGTTCGGGTCGCCCGCACCGCGGACCCCCGCCGCGGTGGCGGGGAGCGCGGCCGCGACCCGCTCGACGAACGCGCTGAACGGTTCCGTCTCGGGCAGCTCACAGATCCGGCCGATGCCGGTCACGCCGTCTTCCGTCGGGTCCATCGGCCCGACGACGGTGAGGCCCAGCGCCTCGGCGAGCGCGTCGGACACACCGGGGCTCGCCGAGTCCGCGTTCGTGTGCGCGCAGTACAGCCCGGCGCCGCCGCGGATCAGCCGGTGCACGAGGCTGCCCTTCGGCGTGCTGGCGGGCACCCCGTGCACGCCGCGCAGCAGCAACGGGTGGTGCGCGACCACCAGCCCCGCCTCCACCGCCAGCGCTTCGTCCACTGTGGACTCAACGGGGTCGACGCAGACCAGCACGCGGTCCACCCGCTCCGCCGGGTCGCCGCACACCAGCCCGACCGCGTCCCACGACTCGGCCAGCGCGGGCGGGTAGGCCGCTTCGAGCACCTCGACGACGTCACCGACGGTCGTCACTTCGTCAACACCTCCGTGGTGAGTTCCGCGAGCGCGGTCAACAGGTCGCGGCACCGGGCTGGTTCGCGCACCGCGACGCGCAGGTGGTCGGCGGTCAGCCCGGGAAAGGTGTCGCCGCGCCGGACCGCGATCCCCCGATCCCGCAGCCCGGCGCGGACCCGTTCGCCGTCACGCACCCGTAGCAGCAGGAATGGCGCGGCAGCCGGTTCGTACACGTGCACCCCGGGCAGCCGGTTCAACTCGGCCGTGAGCCACACGCGGTGCTCGGCGAGTTCGTGGGCGGCCCGTTCGGCCTCGGCGACCGCGTGCGGCTCCGAGCACGCGGTGACGGCTTCGAGCGCGAGGGTGCCGACGGGCCAGTGCGGGCGGTGCTTCCCCAGCCGCGCCAACAGGTCCGGGGCACCGAGGGCGTACCCGGCACGCAGGCCGGGCAGCGCCCACGTCTTGGTGAGGCTGCGGAGTACCAGCAGGCCCGGGAGGTCGGTGCCCGCGAGGGACTCGGTTTCGCCGGGCACCGCGTCCATGAACGCCTCGTCGACGACCAGCACCCGGCCGGGCCGGGCGAGCAGCGCGAGTTCGTCGGCGGGCCGCAGCCGCGACGTCGGGTTGTTGGGGTTGCCGACGACGACCAGGTCCGCGTCGTCCGGCACCTGCCCGTCGAAGACGTGGCGGACCGGCACGTCCGCGTCCCGCAGCGCCACCTCGGGCTCGGTGAACGACGGGTGCAGCAGGGCGGCCAGTTTCGGGCGCAGTACCGGGAGCAGCGCGAAACCCTCCGCGGCGCCGCTCAGGACCAGCACCTCGTCGGGGTGGCGGCGGTGGCGTCTCGCCACGGCCTCGCGGGCCCGGCGGTCGTCGGCCGCGGACGGGTAGGTGCCGAGCCGGTCCAGTGCGGCGACGAGGCGCTCACGCAGCCACCCGGGCGGGGCCGTGCCCCGGACGTTCACCGCGAAGTCCCGCAGGCCCGGCTCCGCGTCCACATCCCCGTGATGCCGCAGGTCAACCACCCCGCGATCCTAGGCGATGCCAGGAAAGACGCTTTCGGGACGCTCAGTGCCCCGAAAGCGTCCTTCAGGGCGTTCGCGCGTAGCGGGCCGGGCTCACGCCGAGGAGCTTCGTGAAGTGGCGCGTCAGGTGCGCCTGGTCGTAGAAGCCCGACATGGTCGCCGCCTCCGCGGCCGGGTGCCCGGCCAGCAGGTGACGGCGCGCCAGCTCCAGCCGACGGCCCGTGACGTACCGGTGCGGCGGGATGCCGAACTCGCGGCTGAACGCGCGCACCAGCGACACCGGGTGCACTTCCAGGACCGCGGCGGCCTCGTCCAGTGACGGGGTGTCGGGCAGGTGCGCGTCCAGCAGCTCACGCAAGCGGTGCGCGGTCGTCGCCATGACCGGCTGCGGCGCGTCGGTGCCGTTCAGGTGCTGCCGCAGCCGGTCGCGGATCAGCGCGAACCGGCTCTGCGCCTCCAGGTCCTCGGTCCGCAGCGACCGGTGCAGCTGGTGTATCCGCGTCCGCAGCAGCGGGTCGGCGAGCGACGGGTGGTCCACGGCCGCGCCGACCCCGGTCAACGTGTCGCTCGCCAGGTACAGGACCCGTTTGCGGAAGCCCTCCGGCCGCACCGACCGGCCGTCGTGCGGGACCCCGGGCGGCAGGAGCGTGACCTGGTCGCGGAGCGCGCCGTGCTCGTGGCGGTCCAGGTCGTAGCGCACCATCCCGTCGTCGACGATCAGCAACGTCCAGGCGTCGTGCGTGTGCGAGGGGTACGCGTGGTCGGTGAACCGCGCGTGGAACACCTCGTGGATGCCGGCCACGTTCGGGCGCCACGCCGTGATCTCGGGGCCCATGGTTAGGAACGTACAAGACCGCGCAGGCCTCGGCGGCGGATCGTGACGCGATGAGCTTCCCCACCAAGATCGCCGTGGTCGTGCGCGACGACCTGCCGACCTGGCAGCGGCTGAACGTGTGCGCGTTCCTGGTCAGCGGCGTCGCGGCCGCCGTGCCGGAGCTGATCGGCGAGCCCTACGAAGACGCCGACGGCACCAAGTACCTCGCGATGTTCGGCCAGCCCGTGCTCGTGTTCGAGGCGTCGGCGCAGGTGCTGACCGCCGCGCACGGCCGGGCGGTGTCCCGCGGGTTGCCGACGTCGGTGTTCACGGCGGAACTGTTCGCGACCGGCAACGACGAGGACAACCGGGCGGCCGTGCGGGCCGTCCCACGGGACCGGCTCGACCTCGTGGGGCTGGCCGTGCACGGGCCACGCAACGCCGTCGACAAGGTGGTCAGGGGCGCGCGCATGCACCCTTAGCGTGCTGCCCGTTCACAGTGCCGAGCCGCCGGTCGCGTCGATCACCTGACCGGTCACCCAGCGGCCCGCGTCGGAGGCGAGGTACCGCACGACCAGCGCGACGTCCGCCGGTGTGCCGACCCGGTTGAACACCGAGTACGCGGCGGCTTCCGCACGCCCTTCCGGCAGCCAGTCCGCGTTCATGTCGGTGTCGATGATCCCGGGCATGACCGCGTTGACCGTGATCCCGCGCGGCCCGAACACCGGCGCGAGCGCGAGCCCGAGGTTGTTCACCCCGGCCTTCGCGGCGGCGTACGCGGGGTGCGTCGGCGCGGCGATCCGCGTGTAGCCGGTGGTGATGTTGACGATCCGGCCGCCGTCCCGCAGCCGGGGTGCCAGCTCCTGCGTGAGGAACAGCGGCGCGGTCAGGTTGATCTCGATGATCCGCCGGTACTTCTCCTCGTCGACCTCCCCGAACGGCTGCCTGGCGTCGATGCCCGCGTTGTTGACGAGCACGTCGAGGTCGCCCTCCCACTCGGCGGCGATGCGGCGCGCCCCGACCACCCCGTCGACGTTCAGCGACGCCTCGACCAGCACCGCCTTGGCGCCCGCCGCGGCGACGAGCGCGGCGGTCTCCGACGCGGCGGCGCGGTTCGCGGCGTAGTGGACGCCGACGACCTCCGCCCCGTCCTCCGCGAGCCCGACCGCGATCGCCCGTCCGATACCCCGCGAAGCCCCGGTGACCAGCGCCTTCATCCCCGTCTCGAGCTGGGAGAGGTGCTCGACAAGGCGATGACCGTGTTCTGGCGGCACGGCTACGAAGGCGCAAGCCCGGGCAGGCTGCAGGCGGCGACCGGGCTGACACCGCCGAGCATCTACAACGCGTTCGGCTCCAAGGAGGGCCTGTACGAGGCCTGCCTCGACCGCTACCGGGCGGGCCCCGGCGCACGCGCGGTGGGCGAGCTGACCGAACCCGCGTCGAAGGACGCCGTCCACGCGTTCCTGGTGGCGGCGGCACGCGAGTTCACACAGCCGGGCAGGCTCTCCCCCGACCTGAGCTCGATCGAGAAGGCGACGGCCGCCCACCGCACCAGGACGTTGTCGCTGATCGAGGACTACCTGCGCCGCGCGGGCTCGGCGCAACCCCCCCACGCTGGCCCGCTTCTTCGGCGCGATCATCCAGGGCATGTCGGTCCAGGCCCGCGACGGCGCCACGGAGGCGGAGCTGGTCGCCGTGGCGGACGTGGCACTCAGCGCGTGGCGGCGATCGGGCAGACTCGGATCGTGCACGTCTGCTTCGTCTGAACGGAACACCACTGTAGACTCTATCCATGACCGTTCGCAAGGTGGGTATCTACGTCCGCATCAGCCGTGACCGGGTGGGCGCCGGCCTGGGAGTCGACCGACAGGAGCAGGACTGCCGCGACCTGGCGAAACGCTTGGGCTGGCCAGTCGTGTCCATGTATTCCGACAACGACGTGTCCGCATACAGCGGGCGCAAGAGACCTAGCTACGAGCGGCTCCTAGCCGATATCGGAGCGGGCAGGATCACGGCCGTGGTCGCCTGGCACGCGGACCGGCTGCACCGTTCACAAGCCGAACTGGAGCGCTACATCACTCTGTGCGAGCCGCGCGACGTGCCGACACACACGGTGCGCGCGGGGGAACTGGACTTGACCACCGCATCCGGCAGGATGACGGCGAGGATCATCGGGGCCGTGGCGCGGCACGAGTCAGAGCAGAAGGGCGAACGGTTGCGACGACAGCGGGCGCAGGCACAAGCTGACGGGCGCTGGATCGGCGGGCCCCGGCCGTTCGGTTTCGAGCCTGACGGCGTGACCCATCGGGCGAGCGAAGCCGACGCCATCCGGGACGCTGCGACACGCATCCTCGCTGGCGACTCCATCCGGTCCGTATTCCAGGCGTGGAACGAGCGCGGGTTGACCACCTCTACCGGGACGGAGTGGAACGGCTCGAAGGTCCGCCAGATGCTGTTGCGTCCCCGCAACGCGGGCCTGATCGGCAACGGTGACCGGATCGTCGGCAAGGCGAACTGGGAACCGATCGTTCCGGAAGAGACATGGCGGGCCTTGGCAGCGAAGCTGCGTGATCCGGCACGCCTGACACACCGTGGCGTGTCCAAGGTGCTGCTGGGTACGCACCTGTACCGGTGCGGCAAGTGCGGCGCCCTGATGCAGGGCGGGGGGCAATCCGCGGCTGGTAAGGCGCGCTACCGGTGCAAGACGGACAGGTGCCAGTGGCGCGTGGCGGAACCCATCGACAGCTTCATACTCGCAATCGTCGAGAGCTACTTGCGCGAGCACGGGACAGGTCTGCTCACGCCGCGCGATGACGCGGGACCGCTGCTGAAGCGGCTGAACGTGCTCCAGGCACGCGCCGAACAGGTCGCGGCAGCTTTCGGCGACCCGGACAGCGGCATGACGGCCGAGCAGTTCAAGGCTTCCAACAAGCCAATCCAGGACGCTATGAGCGAAGTGAAGGCGCAACTTGGCCACGTGCAGGCGGGTAGCGCCTTGGCCGGTGTGGCCGATGCCGAGGACCCCGGCGAGGCGTTCCGGGATGCAGACATGGATCGTCAGCGCGCGATCCTGGACGCGCTGTTGACGGTTGAGATTCTGGAGGCTCCTCACGGTCGCAAGTCGGGTGGCGGCTACTTCGACCATCGGACGGTGCATTTCGGCTGGAAGGCTGAGGGCGGGGAATGCGGATGCCTCCGGTGCCATCCGCCGGGGTAACCGTGCACGGCCAACCACACCTACTACCAGAGCCCCGGAGCATCCGGGGCTTTCTGTTTGCGCAGGTCAGGGTAGGCAAAAGGCGCTGGGTACTCTGGTTATGTACCGGTGCGGGCGCGTGTCAACTCGCACCATATGGGGTCGGTTCTTATCTTCTCTCACATCGCGGTTGTTATCTGGCCGTGATCGGAACCAGCAACGCACGTAACGCGAGCACATACGGAACGCAGGTTGCAGATGTCTCAGCAGAAGACCAGCGCGGCTAGACGCAAAGCCATCCTCACCCGCCACCTTGGCGCGGACCACCCGGACACCCAGAAGGCTGCCCAGGACTGGGCATACATGGCGCTTGACGAGTACGTGTCGGCGATCGTGGCGAAAGCCCCGCCGCTCACCGAGGAACAGCGCGCCAAGATCGCGGCCCTGCTTGCTCCAGTCACCGAGACAGGTGCGGCATGAGCGATGTCTGGAATCCGCTCGTGGGAGAGCGCATCGCGCCGGCCTGGCGGGCAGCAATGGACCTCCTGGCCGATGACCAGTGGCACACGCGGTCGGACGTGGTAGCCGTGATGCTGGCAGCCTCCGACCTCCAAGAGCGCACGTGTCAGGGCCAGATTGACCGATGCGCCGTTGAAGGCTTGCTGGCTCGGCGTGGGGCCAAAGCTGGCCGCATGGTGAAGGTGACGACCCTGGCGCGTGAGTACGCCAGGCACATTGTGGGGCCGTACACATGAGCGCCTGGGCTCTGAGGGACCTTGTCCGACACGCGGAAATCAAGCCCTCCGGGTTGAAGCATGTCCTCCTGGAGATCGCCCACATTCAGGGCGACAAGCCGCAGACCTGGGTGACGGTACCGACCCTGGCCGCCCTCACGGGGCAAGGCCAGTCGACGGTCAAGAAGCACACCGCGACGGCCGCAGAGCGCGGCCTACTCAGCAAGACGCAGCGCTACAACGACTCAAACCTGATGTCGTTGAACGTGGAGGCCCTGCGGGCACTCTCACGGGTCCGAGACTGGGATAGCCAGAATCCAGACGTCTCGAAACGAGACACTAATACCCATACTCCTACTAGAAGCCAGAATCTGGCCTCCGACCAGATTGCTGGCCACGACGACCAGGTGTCGCCTTCGCTCATCGGCGACACACAGTGTGAGTCCGACACCATCGGAGGACTCACCTGGGAGCAGATCGACGAATACCCGCCGTATGCGGATTCGTCGCCTGACCAGATACCTGACTGGGCGGGGCCGGAAGCGGCCCGCCTTGCCCAGCGTTCGGTGCCGGACTCCACTCCCCTTCCGTCCCGGACCTCACCTGTGTGCGAGGCAACCGCTGAAGCCTCGCACCAGTGGACCACGTGGGTGTGTGGCAGCCCTCAGGACTGCCCCTGTACCGGAGACCCAGCGAGGCTGGGTTACTGCCTGCACTCGACTGAGGTGCCGGCAGAGCTGGACCACAGAGGTTGGCTGGTGCCCGTCGAGCACGTGGACAACGTGCTGCCGTTCAGGAAGCCCGCATGAGCCAGTCTTGGCGGGGCGGGTCCACCCGCCGATGGCGCCGCATCAGAGCGGCGGTACTGGCCCGGGACGGGTACCGGTGCAGGGTGCGGGTGCCGGGGGTGTGCACCCAGCACGCTACCCACGTGCACCACACGTTGGGCAGAAAAGCCACAGGCGACGACCCCAGATATCTGGTCGCATCCTGCGCTGCCTGCAACCTGCACATCGGTGACCCAACCAAACACAAACCGCAACCGCGAGTCATGACCGACTGGTGACCCGCGGGCGGGTCAAAAGTTGAAAACCCCCGCCCACTGGACACCCGCTTGTACCTGTCCGTTTTTTCTCCCCCGCTTGGAGCCTGCCGTGTCGGCTGCCCTCGATCCTGCTCCTGACCTGGGCATTCTCGGTTCTGTCGAGCCGCGGATTTGGACTCCGCCGCTGGTGGAGTTAACCCCGGAAACTTCGTACGGTTTCCGTGCCTGCGAGTTCGCTAAGCGCATCGGGCGCCCGTTGGATCCGTGGCAGGAATGGTTGACCATTCACGCTGGCGAGCTGTTGCCGGATGGTCGTCCACGGTTCCGGATAGTTCTTGTCCTAGTAGCGAGACAGAACGGAAAAACTGAACTACTCGTGGTGCTGACGCTGTTCTGGCTGTTCGAGGAGATGCGTCCGCTGGTGCTCGGCACGTCCACCAACGTGTCGTATGCGCTGGAGTCTTGGGAGAAGGCGCTAGCCCTGGCAGAGGACACGCCGGAGCTGGGCGACCGCATCCCCGCCAAGGGCGGTGTGCGCCGGGTGAACGGTGAGCAGACGATCACGACCACCGACAAGTGCCGGTACCGCATCGCTGCCTCGAACCGCCGTGGCGGCCGGTCCCTGACGGTGCACCGCCTGGTGATGGACGAGTTGCGTGAGCACGACTCGTGGGATGCGTACAACGCGGCTATCCCTGCCATGAACGCGGTGCCGGACGCGCAAGCCTTCCTGATCAGCAACCAGGGCGACACGCGGGCGGTGGTGCTGAAGTCGCTGCGGGAGGCGGCCATCAAGTACCTGGAGACGGGCGAGGGGGATCCGCGTCTGGGCATCTTCGAGTACTCGGCTGAGGACGGCGCCAGCCCAACCGACGTGCGCCAGCTGGCGAAGGCCAACCCGAACCTTGGCCGGCGCCTGGAGCTGGACAACCTGTTGGGTGCCGCTGTCCGGGCGGAGGAGAACGGCGGCGAGGAACTGGCAGGCTTCAAGACAGAGGCCATGTGCATGGCCGTCCCGATGCTGGATCCGGCGATCGACCCTGACCGCTGGGACGCGTGCAAGAACCCCGGCACCCTGACCGACTACCGGGACCGGGTGGCCTTGTGCCTGGACTTGTCGCCGGACGGCAAGCACGCCACGTTGGTGGCGGCTGCCTGCCTCCCAGATGGCCGTGTGCGTGTCGAGACGGTGGCGGCATGGTCTGGGAAGGACTGCACGGAGAGGCTCCGCCTGGAGCTTCCTGGGCATGTGGAGAGGGTCAAGCCGAAGGTGTTCGGCTGGTTCCCGAGTGGTCCGGCTGCGGCCGTGGCTGTGGATATCACGGCGCCGGAAGGTGTCGAGGTGCAGGAGATCCGGGCGGACGTGCCCGCGGTGTGTATGGGGTTCTCCGCGCTGGTGACGGATGAATTGATCGCGCATTCGGATGACGAGATCCTGAACGCCCACGGGAAGGCAGCGCAGAAGCTGCGAATGGGTGACACGTGGCGGTTTGCCCGCAAGGGCGCTAACCCGATCGATGGGGCGTACTCGATGGCTGGCGCCACGCATTTGGCGCGCACCCTTCCGCCTCCGCCGAAACCCCGTCCAGAACTTGTAGTCATGACATTACGCTGAGGAATCATCGCACGTCGCGATAGGGTCTAACCCGTGCTATATGCTGTAACTGATGGGATGGTCTTTCTGGCGCCGCTCGCAAAAGCGGTCAGCCCCTCAGTACTCGATTTCCGACCCGCGACTGGCTGAGTACCTCGGCCTTGTCAGGTCGGCTGCTGGTGTGCCCGTCAATGAGAACACTGCCCTCACCCTTTCTGCGTTGTATCGGGCATGCTCACTCATCGCGGGCACCGTCGCCAGCCTCTCCCTACGCTCGCTGCGGACCACCTCCGACGACATGCGTGAGCAGGTCAAGTCGTGGCTGGACACGCCTAACGGGCCGGAGGGAATGACCCAGTTCGAATGGGTCGAAACCGTCGTCTGGCATCTCGTGCTCCAGGGCAACGCCTTCCTTCTGCACCTCTACAACGGTGCCGGTGCGCTTGCCGGCGCATTCCCGGTGCATCCGAATGCGGTCACGGTCGAATGGGACGAGGAGCGACCCGGAGGTAAGAAGTTCACCGTCACCCTGGACGACGGTTCCACGCGCGAATACGACGCCAGCACCATGACTCAGATCATGGGTCCGTCGCTTGACGGACTGCGCGGAATGTCGCTTGTCGAGCGGGCCCGGAATGGTATCGGGACCGGCCTGGCCGGTGACGAGTCTGCGGCCCGGATGTTCCGGGACGGTGCGCTGATTTCGGGCCTGGTGACTCCCGATGAGGATGTCACGCCTGACGAGGCCCAGGAGATGAAGGATGACCTTCAGGTCAAGGTCTTGGGTGCCGAGAATGCGGGCACCATTGCATTCATCAACCGCAAGCTGAAGTTCGAGAAGTGGTCGCTGTCGGCCGTGGACGCTCAGTTCCTGGAGTCCCGCCAGTTTCAGATTGAGGAGATCAGCCGCTGGACAGGTGTTCCGCCGCATCTCCTCATGCAGACTGAAAAGGCCACTAGCTGGGGTACCGGAATCGGAGAGCAGAACCGAGGGTTGCGTCAGTTCACTCTCCTTGGCTGGACTCGGCGGATTGAGCAGCGGTTGTCTCGCCTGCTTCCTGGCGGACAGATCGCGGAGTTCGACTTTGCCTCTCTGGAGCGCCCGTCTCCTGAGGACGAAATCAACCTGCTCATCGCTCAGGTGAACGCGGGCCTGCTCACGCTGAACGAGGCCAGGCGCATCCGCAACATGCCTCCGCTCTCCGACCCTTCGGCCGATCTCCCGCGCGTCCCGCCTGGCTCGGTTGCGCCTACGGCCACCCCAGAGCCAACCCAGGAAGGGGAGCCCAATGGCAACGGCGACGTTTAGCCGCTTCCATGTCCAGCTGCGGGCCCAGATCACCGGCAACAAGGTTGAGGGTCACGCGGCGGTCTTCGGTCAGATCGCGACCGTTCCAGGCCACTACGAGGCCCTGGAGCGTGGCGCGTTCACCGACGTGCTGAAGAACCCGGACACGGACGTCCGGGCGCTGGTGAACCATGACGCGAATCTTCTGCTGGCTCGCCAGTCGGCCGGCACCCTGCGCATCAGTCAGGACAGCGAAGGGCTTCCGTTCGACCTGGACTTGCCGAACACCAGCTACGCCAACGACCTGCGGGAGTTGCTGGAGCGAGGCGATATCAACGGCGCCTCGTTCGCGTTCCTGCCCGGCAAGGACCGTTGGGACCGCGCTCCCGACGGCCGTCAGCTCCGCACCCACACCAGCGTCAGCCAACTGCTGGACGTGTCCGTCGTGACCTTCCCCGCCTACGAGGGTGCGGGCGTGTCGCTGCGGTCCTACGACTTCTCCGGGACCTCCCGGCAGAGGGAACAACTCATTCGCGCTCGCGCGCGTGTACGCCTTGGGAGGGCGTGAAATGACGATTGAGGAAATCCTCGCCGCACTCCAGGCGATCATCGATGAGGCGGACGCTGCTGGTGGGGACCTGACCGAAGAGCAGGTTGAGCGCTACGAGGAGCTTGAGGGCAAGCTGGAGCGTGCCCGCCAGAAGGACGAGGTTCTGAAGCGCCACAAGGCGTACACCTCCGTCCAGGCCACCAGCCTGCACACCGGCGCGGCCAAGAAGGATGACACCCTGGAGCGTGCGTTCGACGCGTACCTGCGTACCGGGCAGGCCAACCAGGACATCGCGGAGCTTCGTGCGCAGAGCGTGGGCACCGATTCGGCTGGCGGCTACACCGTCCCGGAGGGCTTCCGGCAGAAGCTCACCGAGCGGCTGAAGGCGTTCGGTGGTCTCGCGAACGAGGCGGAGACCATCACCACCTCGAAGGGTGAGCGGCTGCCGTGGCCGACGCTCGACGACACCGCCAACACTGGTGTGATCGCGGCCGAGAACACGGCCCCGGCTTCCGGTGGCGCGGACCTCGTGTTCGGTGAGAAGGAACTCAACGCGTACAAGTACGTGGCGCCGGGCGCGTCGCAGCTTCCGCTGCGTGTGAGCTACGAGCTGTTGCAGGACAGCGCGTTCGACGTGGAGGGCCTGGTTCGGCGCAAGCTGGGCGAGCGCATCGCGCGTGTCCAGGCCGTGGACTGGGTGAACGGCGCTGGCACCACCGAGCCGTTCGGTATCACCACCTCGTCGGGCGCGTCGTCCACGTTCACCGGCGCGTCGCTGACCTATGCGGAGCTAGTGACGGCGAAGCACACGGTGGATCCGGACTACCGCACCGGCGCCAAGTGGCTGTTCAACGATGCCACGATGGCGCTGCTGGAGGGCCTCGTTGATGGCAACGGCCGGCCGCTGCTCCAGCAGTCGACGGACGGCATCGAGGGTGCACCCCAGTTCATGCTGCTGGGTCACCCGATCGTGATCGACCAGGCGTTCCCCACCTACACCGATGGTGTGGCGCAGACGTGGGGCGCGTTCGGTGACCTGCGTGAGGGCTACGTGATCCGTCGCGTCCAGGACGTGACGCTGATCGTGAACCCGTACAGCCGGGCGAACGAAGGGCAGGTCGAGTACACGATGTGGGCTCGCGCTGACGGCGTGGTTCAGAACCCGTGGTCGTTCTCGCTGCTGAAGAACGCGGTCTAGGCGGAGGCGGGCGGAGATGGCTTGGGCACCCGACTACTGCGCAAGTGCAGACCTGAAGGCGTACCTGCGCGTTGGAGACACCATCGACGACGCGCAGATCGCCCTTGCCATCTCTGCCGCTTCCAGGTCCGTGGACCGGTACGCCAACCGCCAGTTCGGTCTTGTGGCAGCACCGGAAGCGCGGACCTACACGGCGTACTGGGACCGGAACGTGTGCAAGTGGGCGGTCCAGATCGATGACCTGATGACCGAGACGGGGTTGGTGGTGGAGACCACGTACACGATGCACCCGCGCAACGCGGCCCAGAAGGGGCGCCCGTGGACTCGGCTCTACCTGGACTCGGCTCCGGCCGACACCGACGCGGTGGAGGTCTCAGGGCGCTGGGGTTGGACGACAGTTCCGGACCCGGTCAAGCAGGCAACGCTGTTGCAGGCCAACCGGATCCTCGAACGGCGGGACGCTCCGTTCGGCATCGCAGGATCCCCTGACCAGGGCAGCGAGATGCGGATCTTGGCGAAGGTGGATCCGGATGCCGCCGTGGTCCTCGGGCCCTACGTCCGACAGTGGGGTGCGGTCTGATGGACGTGCAAGCAGTGGCGGAAGAGATCGCTGGCAAAGCCGATGCTATCGACGGACTGCGGGCATTCGGCTACCCAATCGACCACCCGCCGTTGCCGTGCGCGGTGGTGGTTCTGCCGGATGAGGTTACCTACGACCAGACATATGGCCGTGGTAGCGACAGGATGACTGTGCCGCTGTTCGTGTTCGTGCCACGCAGTCCCGATCGTGTTGCGGCCGACGCGTTGGCCGCCTACCTCAGCGGTTCCGGCGCCAAGTCAATCAAGGCTGCGGTGGACTCCACCGACAGCAACACCTACACGTCGTGCGACGAAGTGACGGTGACCAGGGCCGTAACCGGGTCCTACACCTACAACAACAAAGACGTGTACGGCGCAGAGTTCACAGTGGACATCGCAGGACGAGGAGGTGCCTGACCCATGGCACAAGTACACGGCAAGGGCGTCACATGGTCCCTGGACGGGGTTGAGCTGGCCGCGTACGGCGACGCGACCGACCCGGAGCGGACGGCGGACTCGCACGAGACCACCACCTACGGTCTCAACTCCAAGCGGTACTCGGGTGGCCTGAAGGACGGCACCTGCACGGTCGGCGGGGTCTACGAGTCGGGCACGGTGGACACGCCGCGGATCGTGATCGAGGACCAGCTCGGCGAGACCGTGGTGTTCGTGTACCGGCCGGAGGGCACCGGCACGGGCAAGCCGATGAAGACGGTGTCGGTGGTGATCACCGGCTACACCGAGTCGGCGCCGGTGGGCGACATGATCCGGTGGTCGGCCGAACTTCAGTACACGGGCGACTGCGTCGTCACGAGCCAGGTGTAAGGGGACGTTGTGGCCACACTGGACAAGGCGGCACTGCTCGCGCGGAAGCGCACCGACCGCACCGATGAAGTCGACCTTGGCGACGGCACCGTGACTGTGCGCGGCCTGACGCGGGGCGAGATCACCCGTGCGCGTGCCGCAGCCTCGCGTGCCGACAAGGCCGACCAGGTTACGACGCTGGACAACCACTTCATCGCGGCTGGGCTGGTTGAGCCGGAGATGACCGTGGCGGAGGTAGCTGAGTGGCTGGAGAGCGCGCCGGCCGGTGACAGCGTCGCTGTGCTGACCGCGATCCAGCAGCTGTCCGGGCTCGCGGAGGGTGCCCAGAAAAGCGGCGTATCTGGAGCTCGAAAGCGATCCCGACGCTGAGTTCACGTTCTTCCTGGCGGAGAAGCTGGGCCGCACGGTCGCCGAGTTGGACGGCATGACGAACGAGGAGTTCGTGCGGTGGGGCGTCTACTTCGCACGGAAGGCGCAGCGGCAGGAGATCGAAGCGAAGAAGGCGAAGAAGGTGCGGAGGAGGTGAACCGGTGATCGAGCCAGTCAAGATCAAGGGGCTTGCCGAGTTCAGCCGGAACCTCCGCAAGCTGGACTCGGAACTGCCGAAGGCGTTGCGGCTGGCGCACAACGAGGCTGGACAGCTAATCGTTGACTACGCCAAGCCTCGCGTACCCCGCAGGACCGGGCGTGCTGCGGGCACCATCAAGACCCGCTCGACGCGCACGGAGACGCGCGTACAGGGCGGTTCCAAGCGGGCGCCCTACTACCCGTGGCTGGACTTCGGTGGCCGTGTCGGCCGGAGCCGTTCGGTGCGCCGGCCATTCATCAAGCAGGGCCGCTACCTATACCCGGCCCTGGGCGCGAACTACGACAAGTTCGTTGTCCTCCTGGAACAGAAGTTGATCGAAGTAGCTCGTCAAGCAGGGATCGGGGTGGACTAATGCGATTCATCGGAGATGGCATCGCGGGGTCACCCTCACGCTTCGCTGGGGGTGACTAATGGCAAGCAAGCCGACAGTCACCATGACCCTCGCTGGTGACGAGTCGAAGCTGACCGACGCGTTCGACAAGGTCGGTGCGGCATCGAAGTCCATGGCCGACAAGGTTGACTCTGCTTCGTCGGATATGCGGTCGGCGGGCGACCGGTTCGATTCCCTCGCCGAGTCCACCGACACCGCCGAGACCCGGTTCACCGGGTTCTCCGACACCATCGGCGGTGTCACCGAGGGGCTGATGGCGTGGAATGACGAGTCGCTGTCCACCACGGAGCGGCTGCAGGCGCTGGGCATGGCGGGCGCTGACCTCGCCGGTGGCCTCACCGGGTTCCTGGTGCCTGCCCTGAAGACGATGTGGACGACCCTGACCACGAGCGTGATCCCCTCGATCTGGGCCTTCACGTCGGCGCTGCTCGCCAACCCGATCACGTGGGTCGTGCTTGGCATCGCCGCGCTGATCGCGATCATCGTGCTGCTGGTGAAGCACTGGGACACCGTGAAGGAAGTCGTCGGCAACGTCATCGGCTGGATCCGCGACCGGTGGAACGGCCTCATGTCCTGGTTCGGCGGGATCCCGGACTGGTTCGGCCGGATCTTCGGCGGCATCGGCGACGCCATCTCCGGCGCATTCAAGTCCGCCATCAACTGGGTGATCGACCGGCTGAACTGGTTTATCGACCGCGCGAACGACCTGATCTACGGCATCAACCTGGTGAACCCGTTCAGCGACATCCCGCCGATCCCGCACATCCCGCGCATGCACACCGGCGGTGTGGTGCCGGGTGCGCCGGGCACCGAGCAGATGGCCATCCTTCAGGCCGGCGAACGGGTGCTGCCCGCCGGGGCGAGCGGTGGCGCTGACATCACCATCAACTCGGGTGGCACCGCGCTCGACGATGCGTTGGTTGAGGTGCTGCGTGCGGCGATCCAGCGGCAGGGCGGCAACGTCCAGGTGGTGCTGGGCACATGACCTTCCCGACCGTGCCGCGCAACGTCACCGTCGAACTCCAGATCGACGGAGTGTGGGTCGACGTGACCACCAGCGTCCGGCAGACCTCCCCGATCACCATCAAGCGTGGCGCGTCCGGCGAGGGCGCGAAGATCCAGCCCGGGCAGCTGCGGTTCACCATCGACGACGGCCCTGACGGCGGTGACGGCGACTTCAACCCGCTGAACCCGCTGGGCCCGTACTTCGGGCTGATCGGCCGCAACCAGCCGGTGCGGGTCACGGTGGACGGCAACGTGCGGTGCGTGATGGAAGCCGCCCGGTTGGAGCCGGTGTGGGACCTCACGCACAGCATCTGGACCATCCCGGTCGACGCCGCGGGGGTGCTGCGCCGGCTGGAGCAGAGCGTGGCGCCGCTCAAGTCGCCGCTGCGCCGCTACCTGTCCGGCCCAAGCGTGGATACCCCGATCGCGTACTGGCCGATGGAAGAGGGCAAGGACGCGGTCGCCTACACCTCCGTGGTGGGCACGGACGTCGCGCCGCTGGTGCAGTTGCAGGGCGAGACCGACTCGGCGGCCTACGCTGACCTTGCGTCGTCGGAGCCCATCCCGACCATCACGAACGCGGGCATCCTGCGCACCCGCATCCCCGCGCACACCTCGACCGGCCACTACAAGATCGCCGTGTTCGTCGACGTGCCCGACCCGATCGCGGCCGACAACGGCACCCCCATCTACGTCGAGGGCGTCGGCGGCTCCGTGGGGTCGTGGCTGATCCAGCAGGACATCAACGGCACCCTGCAGCTGTTCGCGCTGTCCGAGGCCGGCGGCGGCACGCTGCTGTTCGACTCCGGGCAGATCGGGTTCAACACTGCCGGCCGCCGCTTCTACCTGGTGCTGGAACTGGACCAGAACGGCGCCGACGTCGACTGGGCCATGACCACCTACGACGTCGACACGGGCGCGGCCGGGTTCATCAGCGGCACCGCCACCGGCCTGACAGTCGGCACCCTGGACATGCTGCAAATCGGCATCGTCAACCAGGGCCTCGACGGCTGCTCGGTGGGACACCTCGCGGTGTGGCACACCAACGTGTCCATGAACGTCCAGATCACCGACGCGTTGCAGGCGTTCACCGGCGAAGCGGCCAGCACCCGCATCCAGCGGATCGCCGACGAGGAGGCCCTGCCGGTCACCGTTGAGGGCATCGACCCGCACCTGTGGACCGCGCGCATGGGCCCGCAGGGCCTGTCCCCGGCGCTGGACCTGGTGAAGGAATGCGCCGAGGTGGACGGCGGCACCCTCTACGAGGCCCGCGACAGCCTCACGCTCGTCTACAAGCCCCGCTACCTGTCCTACAGCCAGGACCCGACGGTCACCCTCGACTACGCGGCTGGGCACGTCGCGCCGCCGCTGGCGCCGGTGGCCGACGACAAGAACACCGTCAACGACGTGACCGCCAAACGCGTCGACGGCGGCGAAGCCCGCGTCACCCAGACCTCCGGGCCGCTGAACGTCAACGACCCCGCCACCGACCCGAACGGAGTCGGCCTGTACCAGAAGGCCGTCACGGTCAACGTCGAGGCGGACGGGCACCTCACCGACGTGGCCGGGTGGCTGGTGCACCTGGGCACCAACGACGCCTACCGGTTCCCGTCAGTCACCGTGGACCTCGCGGCGCTCGGCCAGCTCGGCGCGACACTCGTCGCGGCGGACGTGCTCGCCGCCGACGTCGACGACCGGATCGTGATCACCGGCATGACCGCGGCCCGCATCTACGACGACACCTCGCTACTGGCCCGCGGCTACACCGAGAAGCTCGACACCGCCTACCAGCACACCATCACGTTCGCGTGCGCCCCGGAGGAGCCGTGGCACATCGCGGTCCTCGACGACGGGATCGCACGGCTGGACAGCGACTCCTCGACGCTGGACGTGGCGTTCGTCGCGGGCACCGACACCGCCATGACCGTCACCACCACCGGTCCCCGCTGGACGGTCGACCCTGCCGAGTTCCCGTTGGAGATCCGGGCGGCCGGGGTGGTCCTCGAGGTCACCGCGATCGCGGGCAGCTCGGCGGCGTTCGGGATCACGCAGACGTTCACGATCACCGCGGCCCCGGTCAACGGGGTCGTGAAGACCATCCCGGCCGGCACCCCGATCGTGCTGGCCGATCCCGTCTACCTGGCTCGATAGGAGGAACCCCGATGGCTTTCGCAGGCCAGAGGCTCACCGCGAACGTGCTCGGCGTAGCCGAGTCGAGCGCCGAGACCGCATCCGGCTCCACCACCTCGACGACGTACACCGCGACCCTCACGGGTGGGACGGCGTGCGGGGTCGCGTTCGTCGCCCCGGCATCCGGAACGGTGCTCGTCCACAACAGTTCGTTCGTCGACAACAGCACCTCAGGTCGCTCCTACATGACGTTCCGGATCCGCACCGGCGGCACCATCGGCTCGGGCACCGACGTGGTCGCCGCGGTCGACGACAACGCGGTTTCGGTGCTGGGCGCTGACGATGCCTCGTTCGGCCGGGCGGTGATGGTCGAAGGCCTCACGGCAGGCGCGACCTACAACTGCCAACAGCTGTTCAAGGCCAGCGCCGGGACCACCGCCACGTTCCAGTGGAAGAAGCTGGTCGTCCAGCCGGTCCCGTAAGGGGAGATCGCCATGGCTAGAAGCACCGACGAATTCTATGACCTGCTGGTGAAGCTTGACCGGGAGGTGGCCGCGTTCACCGCCGAGGCGCAGGTGCGCCTGACGCACGTGGAGGCACGCGCCGACCGCACCTGGCATGTCTGGCTGGCAGTGCTTGGGCCGCTCGTGAGCCTGCCTGTGGCGCTCTACGCGGCCACCAAGGGGGCGTCCTAGATGCCCAGCTGGGACGCGTGGCGAGTCGACGGCTGGACCGTCGCATGGGCAGTGTGGATCGTGGCGTTCTTCGTGCTGGAGACCGTCACGCTCGTGACGCGCTCGCACAACGAACTGACTGCCCACCTGCGGCCCGTGATCCAGTCAGCCCCGCCCGTGTGGTTCATCGGGCTAGGGCTGTGGCTATGGATCGGTCAGCACTTCCTCTGGGTGGGCATGGACTGGCGGGCACTGTTCCGCGCGTAGCTGACTTGCGTCAGCGCACCCGCACCATCGCGTCCCAGTTCCATTTGCCCTGCGTCCACAGGTGCCGGTCCTGGCACCGCTGGTAGGCCGCAGTCCAGTCGGCGCGTGCCTGGGTGCCCGCGTGCGCGTTCCACCACACGATGTACCCGGCCCGGTCACCGGGGATACCACGGCGCTCCCGCTCTGCGCGGTAGCAGGCTCTCGCGGCGCTCTGCTCGGACTCCGGGAACTGGTAGGCGCGGGCAGCCATGACCGCACCTGCACCGGTGGCGGGCATCGGCGTGAACGCAGGCCCAAGCAGCGCGAGCACGGCGACAACGATCACGACCAGAGTCGTGCGGACAGTGGACATGGAACCCCCAGGTCTCATCGAGGCCCGCGCGAAGTGCGCACGCCGTGCTGACCACCGGTCAGCGGCCACGACCTCTGGCAGGACGGCACGTCCCCCAGTTGCCGGATGTAGACGACGACGGCCGGCTGCCCGCACACGCACTTCTCCCCAGGTCTGGGTTCACGAGTCGCCTGCGCCATACGACGACTGTAGACGACTTTGGCGACAGAGGCGACAACAAGCGACTTAGCACGACAATGCGTGACTGTCACGACAAGCCACCCGTTTGGCGTACTCTGACGCCTTAAGGTGCTGGTCATGGCAGGTGACGAGGAGCTGGTGACCACGACGGTGGCTGCCAAGCGGCTGGGCATCTCGGCGCGTACGTTGCAACGCTACGTAGCCGCGGGCCTGATCAAACCTGACCTCACGCTGCCCTCTGGGCGCTACCGCTGGAACGTGGACAGGCTCCGGGACCAGATCAACGCGATCCCACGAGACGTAGAGGACTGACGCAGCAAACAGCCCCGGCCGTGGGTGACCGGGGCTGTCGCGTGCGTAGCGCTAGTTGGCTTTGAGCCACTCGGCGTACGCCTTCACGGCGCCGGTGATCTTGCCGTACTCGGCGAATTCCTCACCCGACTCGATCTCGGTTGGCGTAGTCATCGACCACTCGCCGGTCTCGCGGTTGATCTTGATGACGATTTCCATGGTCATGTCTCCTGTGGGGGTGGTCCTGCGGAAAGAGTCGGGATGAGCGTTGGTGCCGTTTCGTGGCATCACAGCGCCGATGCGCTCTGCTTGACCTGGTGCGGGTCTTCCAGGTCTTCCAGGGGCGCCCCGAACTGCCCGCCAGTGCAGGCGTGCAGCTGCGCGAGTGCGACGCGGTAGGCCGCAGCCATGCCGTGGTCTCGACGGTCGCCGTACTCGCGGTACCGGTCTCGGTGTTCGTCGAACTGGTCTGCCAGGGTGTTGGCGTAGATTTCGAGATGCATTAGGAGCCGCCTAAATGTGCTTGGCCGTCTGCTTCGTCTGCTCAGGCAACATCTGCCGCTCGCCCATCGCGGCGCTGGTCCTGACCGAGCACCTGCGCCGGGCCGGCCTCGCCGACCGGGTGCGGGTGACGAGCGCGGGCATCGGCCCGTGGCACGTCGGTGAGCCCGCCGACCCCAGAGCACAACGGGTGCTGGCCGAACACGGCTACCCGACGAACCACGTGGCCACGCAGGTGAACGAGGACCACCTGTCCGCCGACCTGCTGCTCGCCATGGACGCCGGGCACGAGGGCGCGCTGCGGGACCTGCTCAAGCACCAGGGCGACACCGACGAACGGCTCGTGATGTTCCGCTCGTTCGACCCGCAGGCCACCGAGTCGGACGTGCCGGACCCGTACTACGGCGACTTCGCCGGTTTCGTCGAGGTGCTCGGCCTGGTGGAGGCCGCGATGCCGGGGCTGGTCGAGTGGATCCGCGCGAACCTCGACTGAGCGCGCTGCTCGGTCAGCCGGTCACCGCGACGATGCCGCTGGGCGGCGCGTACCGGCTCCGTCTCGCCGACGGCACCGAGGTGGTCGCGAAGCGGCACGACCGCCCACGCGGCGCGGCGGCCGAGGCCGCCGGCCTGCGGTGGCTCGCCGCAGGCGGAGTCCGGTGCCCACAGGTGCTCGCCCACGACGAGCGATGGCTGGTCATCGAGGCCGTCACGATCGGCTCGGCCACCGGGTCCGGAGCCGAGACATTCGGCCGCGAGCTGGCCGCACAGCACCGCACCGGCGCGTCCGCCTTCGGCGTGGCCCCACCCGGCGGCCCCGGCGACGCGTGGATCGGCCTCGCGCCCATGCCGAACGTGCCGGGCCCGAGCTGGCCCGAGTGGTACGTGGCGCACCGCGTCCAGCCGTACCTGCGCGACGCCGTCGACCAGGGCGTGCTCCCCGACCCCGGTCCCGTGGAGGCGGTGTGCGAACGGGTCGGCGAGCTGGCCGGCCCCGCCGAGCCACCCGCCCGCCTGCACGGCGACCTGTGGAGCGGCAACGTCCTGTGGGGTGCCGACGGCCACGTGTGGCTGATCGACCCGGCGGCGCACGGCGGCCACCGCGAGACCGACCTCGCCATGCTGCACCTGTTCGGGTGCCCCCACCTGGACCGGATCGTCGCCGCGTACGACGAGGCCGACCCGCTCGCGGACGGGTGGCGGGCCCGGATCCCGCTGCACCAGCTGTTCCCGCTGCTGGTGCACACCGTGCTGTTCGGTGGCGGGTACGGGACCCAGGCGGTGGCGGCGGCCAGGGCGGCACTGGCCGGTCTCTAGCATGGGTGTGTGCGGTTGCGGTTGCTGCTTCGCCCGGGATGGTTGGCACTGACGGCGCTGGTGCTCATCTTCGCCGGCGTCTGCTTCACGCTGCTCGCTCCGTGGCAGTTCGCCCGCCACGAGGAACGGTCCACGACCAACGACGCCGTCACCAACGCCGCGAACGCCACCCCGGCCGACCTGAACACCCTGATTCCCGCAGGTCAGCGCCCCGACGCGACAACCGAGTGGCGCACGGTCCGGGTCACCGGCGAGTACCTGGCGGACGAGGAGGTCGTCGCCCGGCTCCGCACGGTGCTGGGCCAGCCCGCGTTCGAGGTGCTCACCCCGTTCCGCCTGACCGACGGCTCGATCGTGCTGGTCGACCGCGGCTACGTGCGCCCGGTACAGGGCAGCAAGTCGGTCACCCTGCCCGACTACGCGGCGCCGCCGTCCGGCACGGTCACCGTGACCGCCCGGGTGCGCGCCGACGAACGCGATCCGCGAGACCGGCGCGCGGAGTCCGAGGCCGGGCGGCCGCAGGTGTACGCGGTGGGTTCGGGTGTCGTGGCGCGGGCCACCGGTCTGGACATCCGGCCCGGCTACCTGCAGGTCGAAGAGGGCGCCCCAGGCGTGCTGGGCGCGCTGCCGCTGCCGGACCTCGACGCGGGCCCGTTCCTGTCGTACGCGCTCCAGTGGATCGCCTTCGGCACGATGGCGCTGCTGGCGTGGCTGTACTTCACGTGGCGCGAGATCAAGCCGGGCGGCGTGCTGGCTGCCCCGAAGGCGGACCGCCCTCGCCGCGTGTCGGTGGCGCAGCAGATCGCGGAGGAAGAGGCCCGCGAACGCGCCACGCTCAACTGAGGTGCGCGGCTCGACACATCAACACCACAGCACCAAAGGCCCGCCGACCAGCGAAAACCGCGAAAGGCCCGCCCCCAGTACGTAACCTCAACCCCCACCCGATCCCGGGGGCCACCCGCCATGCCAGTCTACCGGTGGGTACCGACAATTTCGGGGCGCGCCGCGGAACTGTGGACAACTCGGTGACCTGTGGACAACTCAGCGGCGGCCGCGGATCAGGGCTATCAGCGTCGCGATGGCCGCTGTCAGGCCGCCCACCACCCGGGACAGTTCGACCGCGCGGGTGACGTGACCCGAGTCCGGGGTGCGGCCTTCGCCCAGGATGGGCCGTTCCTCCACGCCGTGGCGGTACACCGTCCGGCCGCCGAGGCGGACCTCCAGCGCACCCGCGAACGCCGCCTCCACGGGCCCCGCGTTCGGGCTCGGGTGCGCGGCCGCGTCGCGGTTCCACGCCTGCCACGCGCCCCGCCACGAACCGCCGACCACCGGGGCGCCCGCGACCGTCAGCGCCGCCGCCAGGCGGGCCGGGGCCAGGTTCAGCACGTCGTCCAGCCGCGCCGACGCCCAGCCGAACTTGCGGTACCTCGGCGAGCGGTAACCGACCATCGCGTCCAGGGTGTTGACCGCGCGGTAGCCCAGCAGGGCGGGCACGCCACCCAGCGCGCCCCAGAACAGCGGCGCCACCACCGCGTCCGACGTGTTCTCCGCCACCGACTCGACCGCCGCTCGGGCGAGACCTTCCGCGTCCAGCGTGCTCGGGTCGCGGCCGCACAGGTGCGGGAGCCGGTCCCGGGCCGCGGCCAGGTCGCCCGCGTCCAGCTCACGGCCGATCGCCGCGCCCTGCACGGCCAGGGAGCGCCCGCCGAGCACCACCCACGTGGCCGCCGCCGTGGTGAGTGCCCGCAGTACCGGGCTGCGCCTGCCCACCCGCTCGGCCGCGACGCCGAGCGCCACGACCCCGCCGCTCAGCACGGCCGCGTGTGCGACACCCGCGAGCCTGTCGTCGCGGTAGAGCGTCTTCTCGACCCGTTCCGCGATCTTGCCGAACCCCGCCACCGGGTGCCGTCTGCGCGGGTCGCCGAACGCCCCGTCCGCGGCCACCCCCAGCAGAAGCCCCACCGCGCGCGCAACACCGACCACACCGATTCACCCCTGTCCCGTGCGAACGACACCGTAGCGCAGCGCCCACTGGTTCAATGTCGGGCATGTTGCGAGCCCGCAGGCGGGGATTCTTCCGCCGCGCGTACGAGATCACCTCGGACGACGTCGCCGTCACCACCATCGACGGCGCACGCCGTGAAGGGTGCACGTTCACGGTGGACGGCGTCGAGTACCGCGTCGAGCGGGACACCCGGCGGCGGTTCGTGCTGCACGGCCCGGACCGCGGGCTCGCCACGGCCGACCGCGCCACCGGTCGCGAGTGGACGGTCAAGGGCATGGACGCGCACATGAAACTGGTCCGGCCCTCGCTGTGGCGGTCGCGATGGGAGATCCACCAGCGCGGCTCGGCACGCGGCACCGTCGCCCACGAAGGGATGTTCGGCCGCGCCTTCGCCGCCGAGGTGCCCGCGGACGTGCCGGTGCCGCTCGGGGTGTTCGCCTTCTACATCGTCCTGCTGCAGTTCGAGCGTGCCGCCAACGCGGCAGCGGCGGGGTAGACCGTGCTCGTCATGGAACGGCAGGGCGGGGTCACCTACCTGATCTCCGAAGACGGCCGCCCAGTCACCTCGTTCACGACCTTCTCCCGGACACCGTGCGAGATCGACGGCGTCGGCTACGGGCTCACCCACGAGGACAGGGGCCGGTTCTGGCTCGAAGGGCCGACCGGGACCGCCGCCTTCGCGTACCGGACCGGACGCGGCGAGGTGCTCGTGTCCGCCACCCCGCACGAGCTGTACCTGCGGCGGGCTGGCCGGTTCGGGCGCAGGTGGGAGCTGTACCGGGACGGGCAGGTCGCCGGCACCTTCACCCTGTCGGTGTTCGGCGCGCGGACCGACCTGCCCGACGACCTGCCGCTGCCCCTGCGGGTGTTCGCCTTCTACGTCGTGATCATCACCGACGCCGGGTTCATCCTCTGGTTCTAGCTGGCCTGGGCCCAGCCTCTGATCATCTGGTAGGCGATCGACGTCGGGCCGGGCAGCTTCAGGTCCGGCAGCTCCGTCGTCAGCGCCTCGCGCACGGTCGCCCGCGACACCCACTGCGCCGACTCGATCTCGCCGTCCGCCGGAAACAGCGGGACCGTGCCGTCGGCGACCGCCGCGAAGCCGACCATGATCGAACGCGGGAACGGCCACGGCTGGCTGCCCAGGTACCGGATGTCCGACACGTCGACGCCGACCTCCTCCTCGATCTCCCGCGCGACGCACGCCTCCAGGGACTCGCCTGCCTCCACGAACCCGGCGAGCACCGAGAACCGGCCCGGCGGCCAGATCGGCTGCCGCGCCAGCAGCACGTGCGAACCGTTGACGCCCACCCCGTCGTGCACCAGGCAGATCACCGCCGGATCCGTGCGCGGGTACTCCTCACGGCCGCAGTTCGGGCAGTGCGTGGCCCAGCCCGCGTTCCGCCGCTCCACCGCGGTGCCGCAGTTCGCGCAGAACTTCGCCTTCGCGTGCCAGCTCAGCAGCGCGACCGCGGTCGTGAACAGACCGGCCGCCGTGTCGGACAACAGCGCGCCGGTCGTGCGTAAGTCGTGCCACTCCTCGCCGTCCTTCGACGCGCCGGTCCACACGCCCCACGCCGAGTCCGGCGACGGCGCACCCTCCTGCAGTTCCTCGTCGGTCCGCATCGCCCAGTAGCCGACGCCGTCCGCCTCGCCGAGCAGCATCGCGTCCGCGGGCAACGCACCGACGGTCGGCCGGGGCGCCAGTTCGGTCGCGCCCGCACGGACCGGGGTGCGGCCCTTGCGGTCGACGACGATCACCCGGCCGGTGGCCCACAGCTTCGCCAGGCGCTCCGGGTCGGTGCGCACCGGCTCGTTGCGGTCCACAGTGGACCGCGAGAGCCGGGGCACCTCCGCCAGCTGGAACGGAACGGTCACTCGACTACGCCACCCAGGGAACGCAGCGCGGCGAACTGTGCCGCGTCACCGACGACCACACCGGTGAACCTGGCCGGCGCGAAGAACTCGCGCGCCGCCTCCGCGATCTGCTCCGCGGTGACCTGGGCCAGGCGCTCCGGGTGCGCGACCAGCCACTCGACGCCGAGCCCGAGCGGCGCCAGCGCGGCGAGCTGCGACGCCAGACCGGTCTGCGACGCGGTCGAGATCAACAGCGAGCCGATCGCGTACTGCCGGACCGTCTCGACCTCCTCGGCACTCGGCGGCACCACACCGAGCCTGCCCAGCTCGTACCGCATCTCGAGCAGCGCGGGTGCGGTGACCTCGCTCGCCGTGTCCGCGTCGATCAGCAGCGTCGCGCCGCGCACGGTGAACTCGAACGACGACCGGGCGTGGTAGGTGTAGCCCTTGTCCTCGCGGATGTTCTCCACCAGGCGCGACGAGAAGAACCCACCGTAGGCCAGGTTCGCGAGCTGCAGCGCCGGGTAGCGCGGATCGGTGCGCGGGATTGCCTGGGCGGACAGCCGCAGCTGCGACTGCACCGCACCCGGCCGCGGCACGAACAGCACGTCGCCGCCCACCACGTCCGGCAGTGCCGGCAGCTCGACGGCACCGCGGTCGGACGACCAGCCCGAAAGCGCCGTACCGATCTTCGCGATCACCGTGTCCGGGTCGACGTCACCGACGAACACCAGCACGGAACCGCGCGGCAGCACCGACGCGCGGTGCATGGCGCGCACCTCGTCCGCGGTGACCGTCTCGACGTCCGCCGCCTCCGGGGTCTCCCGCGTGAACGGGTGGTCGCCGTAGCGGTGCCGCTGCAACGCCTCCCGCGCGATCACGCTGGGCTGCGACCGCGCGACGGCGATCCGCTCGACCAGCCGGGCCCGCTCACCCTCGACCTCCTCGTCGCGGTACGCGGCACCGGTCAGCGCGTCGGCCAGCACGTCCAGCAACGTGTCCAGCCCGCTCGCGAGCGCGTTGCCGCCGATCGCGAGCCGTTCCGGGTCGACCCCGGCGCCCAGCTCGCCGCCGACGAGCGCGAGATCGGTGTCCATGGCGACGCGGTCGCGCCGCTGCGTGCCGGTGAGGATCGTGGCCGACAACACCTCGGCGATCGCCGCGTGCCGCCGGTCGGTGCCCGCGAACGGGATCCGCAGCCGCACCTCCGCCATCGGCACGGTCGGCTGGTGCACCGCGATGACCCGCAAACCGTTGTCCAGCACGGTGTCGACGGACGTCAGCCCGGCCGCGGAACGCTGCTCGCCGAGCGCCGGCAGCGGCCGGGGTCCCAGCTCGGTGCGGCCGATCTCGGCAGCCGTGCGGAAACCCGCCGGCGTACGTCCTCCCGCGGAGGCGGCATCGATACTGGTCACTTCTCTCCTCCTGCGGGCGACACGGTGAGAACCGCGCGCGAGTCGGGGCGCAACGCCTTGGCGGCCGAGGACACGGCGTCCGGTGTGACCGCCGACAGCCGGTCGGTGAGCTGGTAGACGAGCTCGGGGTCGCCGTAGAGCAGCTCGAACGAGCCGAGCGCCAGCGTGCGCGACACCAGCCGGTCGTGCTCGCGGTGCAGGCCCGCGACCCAGCGGGCGGTCACCTTCGCCATCTCCTGGTCGGACGGCGCGGTGGTGGCGAGCTTCTCCAGCTCCTCGTCGACGGCGGCGAGCACCCTGGCCTGCGTGACGTCCGGCGAGTGCACCGCGGTGACGGTGAACGTGTCCGGGTCGCGTGCCTCGAACGGGCCGAACAGGCCGCAGGCCGCGTTGATGTCGGTGACCAGCGGCTCGCGCAGCACCAGCCGCTGCTGCAGCCGGGACCCGTCGCCCTCCGCGAGCACCGAGGCCAGCACGAGGTTGGCGAGGTAGCCGTCCAGCTCGGCGATCGGGTCTGGCATGCGGTAGCCGATGGCGAGTGCGGGCAGCGGCGCGTGCGGGTCGACGTGCTCGGCCTCCAGCTGACCCGCGGGCGGCGGCTCGCCGAACGACGGCCGGTCCGGTGCCGGGCGCGCGGGCACGTCGCCGAAGTGCTTCTCGATCAGGTCCCTGGCCCGCGCGATCTCGAGGTCACCGGCGACCGTGAGCACCGCGTTGGCGGGCGCGTAGTAGGTGTCGAAGAACTGCGCGCAGTCGTCCAGGTTCGCCGACTCCAGCTCGGTGAAGTCGCCGTAACCGTTGTGGGCGTTCGGGAACGTGGAGTACAGCACCGGCGGCAGCAGGATCCACGGGAACCCGCCGTAGGGCCGGTTGAGCACGTTCAGGCGGATCTCTTCCTTGACCACGTCGACCTGGTTGCGCAGGTTCTCCTCGGTGATCTTGGGCGCCCGCATGCGGTCGGCCTCGAGGAACAGCGCCCGCTCGAGCCCGGCGGACGGCAACACCTCGAAGTAGTCCGTGTAGTCCGGGTGGGTGGAGCCGTTGAACGAGCCGCCGGAGGACTGGACGTGCCGGAAGTGGGCGAGCTTCTCCAAACTCTCGCTGCCCTGGAACATGAGGTGCTCGAACAGGTGCGCGAAGCCTGTGCGGCCCTCCGGCTCGGAGCGGAAACCCACGTCGTAGTGCACGCTGACACCCACCACCGGCGCGGTCGGGTCCGGGGCGAGCACCACGCGCAGTCCGTTGGGAAGCGTGAACCGGGTCAGCTCATTTCCTGGCATGCCCGCAGCCTACGTGCAAGCACCGACACCCGGCGTCCGAGCCGTCCCGAGTTGATCACTCAGCGGAGCCGGTGAGCGCCGTCTGGCCCGCCTCGTCGGTCTTCACCCGCGCCCACGAACCGTCGGTGAAGTGCACCTGCAGCCAGCGCGGACCGCCGCGGAACTGCGGGACCAGAGGCTGTTTCCACTTCTCCACCCGCGCGAGCGCGGGCCTCGGCAGCTCGAACGGGCACTCCAGCACGGCGTCGTCCGGCCGCTCGGAGAGCGGTGGGCGGCGTACGCTCCTGGCGAACTCGGCGGCCGACGCGGACACGATCTTCCCCAGCCCGCGCAGCACACCGCCGAACGACTTCTCCTCCTTCGCCGCGGCGAGCGCGTCCTCGGCCGCCGTGCCCTTCGCCAGGTCGCGCAACCGCAGCACGGCGACCCGGTGCGACGTGACCACCAACCACGTGTGCTCGGTCGACAGGGCCTGGTACAGCCCGACCGCCGCGCACGCCGGGTGGTCGCCGCGGACCGCCACGTACTCGCCCGCCGACTCGGAGAACAACGCGTCGAGCGCCTTCTCCACCCGGCCGGCGGGGTGCCCGTCCTCGTCGAGCCCGCGCACCCGGTACACCTCGCGGTCCAGCTCGGTCGCGACCACGAGCGCCTGGACGACGTCGCCCCGCAGCCACTCGCCGGTCACGCGGGCGTGGACGAGCGCGGTCTCCGCCGGGTCCGTCACCGGCCCAGCGCCGCGTCGAGTGCGAGCAGGAACGCGGCGAACCGGGCGGGGAACTCGGCGGGTGTGTCCGTCTCGTACCAGTAGATCCCGGGTGTCCCGTCCGCCGCCGCGTCGAGGTCGGCGAACCGGCGCACCCACCCCTCCACCTCGCCCAGCACCACGGCGTACGGCAACGACCGCGACAGCACCATCTCCCGGTCGGCGGCGGGGATCGTCCCGGCCTCCGTGGTGCGCAGGTAGTTCAGCAAACCGCGGATCTGCTGCACCAGCACGGAACCGCGCCTGGTCCGCGCGGGCATCATCCGAGCGCCGAAGGCGAGGCCGAGCCCGCCGACCACGAGGACCAGGCCCAGGAGTGCGTGCCCGGCGGTCAGTGCCAGCACCACGGTCGCGGCGATGCCGACCACCGCGAGCAGCACCCCGACCAGCGACCACAGGGACCGGTCGTGGTCGGGCCTGCGCGCGAACCACTCCCGCTTCACGACGTCGGTGTACATCGCCTCACGGACCGCACCGATGTCGACGCGGAGCGCCGCGAGGGAGACCTCGGGGGCGTCACCGAGAACCTGCCGGTAGACGGCCCGTTCGTAGTCGGTGAGCGAGGCGTCCGGCGGGTTGCGGCGCATCAGCGCCCACGTGTTCGGCCCCGTCTCGCGCACCGACAGGTAGTTGCGCACGGCAAGGTCGACCACGGTGGCGGTCACGTCCGCGACGTCCACCCGCTCGTCGACGACCGTGCCGACCTGCCCGGGCAGCACCCCGTCCGGCGAGGCGAACGCGACACGGCCACCGTCGCCGGTCATCAGCAACTCCACCGGCGCGACGTCACCGGCGAGCGCACGCGCGTCCCGGCCCCTGGCCAGCCACAACAGCAGGAACCCGCCGATCAGCAGCAGTACCAGCGCGCCGAGACCGACCCCGCTCGCCGCGGTGAGCGCGAACGCGCCCGCCGTGCCGACGTCGTCGAACCTGGCGTTGGCCCCGACCGTGCCCGCGGGCAGGTTCACGGTCAGGTCGACCCGCTGCCCGGCGGGCAGACCTTCTTGCACCACACGCAGAACCTGCGACGAGTCAGCCAGTGCCGACCCGCACGGCGAGTCGGTGCCGAACGCCCCGGCCAGGCAGACGACCGCCTCCGGCCGGGCGGGCGCGATGAACGAGGCACGCAGCAGCCGGACCTTCGTGTCCCAGCCGCTCGCGACCTGCCACCGCACCTCCTGGTGCCCGGCGACGTCGGTGACCGCACCGTCCACCTTGTACGAGACCGTGGTGGCGCCCTCGCCGAGCGCCATGACGAACTGGTCGCCGGTGACCTCGGTCCTGCCGTTGCCGGTGACCCGCACGTCCCGGATCGTGAACACGCGGTCGCGGTCGTCCCCGGCCTGGATGCGCAGCGGCGCGCGGCGCGTCATCGTCTTGCGTGCCTGCACGAAGACCTGTTCGGTCACCGACAGGCTGCCGTCGCGCTCCACCTTCAGCGCGATGTTGACGCTCTCCGGGAGCAGCGGGCGCGGGCCGGTCGGTGGCGTGTCCTCGTCGGCGGGTCCGGACGGCTTCGTGGGGTTCAGGTCGTCGAAGTCGTTGCTCGGCAAGGGCTGTCCCGGCCACTTCAGCGTGGGCACCGTCGACGGCGGCGACGGCACCACCGGCACGGTCGGCTGCTCCGCCACGGCCGGATGAGCCAGTCCTACCAGCGCACACGCGGCCAACGCCGCCGCGGGAATCCCCCACTTCGCCAACACGCCTGCGGAGGATAGTCGAGTGCCCATATGCTCACCCGCTGTCTGAGACAAGTAGGGGGAGACGGGGATGACGCAGCCGCCGCAGGGTCCGTGGCGACCGACCGGGCCGCTGCCGCCGCCGCACGCGAGACCGTTGCCTCCCGGCTATCTCCCACCGCCCACCCGGCCGTACCCGGTGCCACCGCAGTACCCCACCGGGCAGTACGCGCCACAGTACCCACCACCGCAGTACCCACCGCCCGGCATGTACCCGCCTCGGCCGACGACACCGCCGTGGCTGCAGTACCCGGGTCACCAGCATCTGCTGCAGCCCAGCAAGAAGTCCAACACGGCCGCTCTTGTCGGCACGATGATCGTGGTCGTGCTGCTCGGCGTCGTCGCCATGGTCGGCGTGATCTCCATGAACGACAAGGGGGACAGCGTCGCCGACACCGGCTACGGCGACGACCCGGCCACCACGTCGACCACGACCACGACGACCACCACCTACGAGACCACCACGACCACGTCGGAGACGACGACCACGACCGAGGAGACCACGCGGGACACGCCGACGGAGACCACGCAGGCCGGGCCGCAACCGGTGTACGCGCTGGAGGACAACCCGCTGTTCGCCGGCGACGTCGGCACCCCGGCCGTGACGTGCACCCTGGCCCGCTGGGAGACCAGCCCCGCGGGCGCGGAGGCGTTCTTCAAGAGCGCGCTGCCGTGCCTGGACGCGGCGTGGCAGCCGGTCATGGAGTACCAGGGCCTGCCGTTCTTCACGCCGGGCATCGCATTCCCGGAGGGCACGGAGTGGTCGAGCCCGTGCGGTGACGTGTCCGCGGGCAACGGCGCGGTCGCGGCGTTCTACTGCAGCTCCGACAACACGTTGTACATGCCGTTCGCCGGTCTGCAGACAGAGATGTACGGCGCGCGTCCCGGCGTGTACCTGGCGGTGCTCGCGCACGAGTACGGGCACCACGTGCAGGCCATGAGCGGCGTCATGGACACCTACTGGGACGCCAGGTACAACGCGGGCGCCGACACCGAACCCGGGCTGGAGCTGTCCCGCCGCTTCGAACTGCAGGCGCAGTGCTTCTCCGGGATGTTCCTGGCCGCCACGTACGGCCGCGGCTCCGTGGACGACAACATCCTCACCGAGGCCCGCACCACCCAGGACCGCGGCGACCACACCCCGGGCGCACCCCGCGACCACGGCAGCGACGCACACGCCATCGCCTGGTGGGAACAGGGCGCACAAATGAACCGCACCTACCAGTGCAACACCTGGCTGTCCCCACCAGAAGACGTCAGCTAACCCCGCGAGTCGCGCCCCAAAACACCGCGAGTCGCGCGCCAGAACACCGCGAGTCGCGTTCCCAGGCATATCGAGTTGTCGATTTCGTGCATGTCCCCGCGGATTGGGTGTGTGCACGAAACCGACAACTCGATGTGTTCGACAACGCGACTCGCGCTGTCTGGGCGCGCGACTCGCGAGGTTTCACGCCAGGCGGAGGGGGGTGGGTAGCGGGGTGTTCCGGGGGCCTCGGCGCAGGAGGAACGCGTACGCCGCGCCTGCCATCCCGCTGACCACGATCAGCAACAGGCCGAGTCCTTCGCCGTCCCTGCTGTCGCCCACCGCCGCGTCGGCGGCGTGCACCACCAGGTCACCGGCGAGCGGCCCGGTGGGCACGGTGACCTCGACCGGCTCCCCCTTGGCGTGGCCACAGCCGTCGAACCGGGCCCGGTGTTCCTTCCCACCCGCCGTGAACGTCACCGTCTCCATCGCCCCGGCACGAGCGCAGGGCACGCCCGCCACCACGGATGCGCGCGTCTTCTGTCCCTGGTCCTCCTGGGACGCGTCGAACAGACCGACCGTGTTGACGAGGACGGCGATCAGCACACCGAGCACCACGACCCCGGTGCCCGCCGCCGCCCACCGCAGGTAGCCCCGCGGGATGAGCACGCCCCAGATCCGCACCCGCAGATCGTGTCAGACGACCGCGGCGATCCGACAGGTCAGTCGTCGTCCGCGCGCGTGACCTTCTTGACGTACAGCAGCCGGTCACCGGACTCCACCGCGTCCGCCTCCGGGTGGTCCACGCGGTACAGCTTTCCGTTGCGCACCACGCCGAGCACGATGTCCGGCAGGTGCCGGGGCGACCCGCCGATCTCGCTCTCCTCGACGTCCCGCTCGGCGATCGCGAGCCCGGACTCCGGAGTGATCAGGTCCTCGACCATGTCCACGACCGTCGGCGTGTGGGTGGCCATGCCGAGCAGCCGGCCCGCGGTCTCACTCGACACGACGACCTGGTTGGCGCCGGACTGGCGCAGCAGGTGCACGTTCTCCGCCTCCCGCACAGCGGCCACGATCTGCGCCTTGGGCGCCAGTTCGCGGGCGGTGAGGGTGACCAGCACGGCCGAGTCGTCGCGGTTCGCGGCCACGACCACGGCCCGTGCCCTCGGCACACCGGCGACCCGCAGCACGTCGGAACGCGTGCCGGACCCGTGCACCGTGACGAGGCCGAGCGCGGACGCGGCCTCCAGCATCGTGTGGTCGGTGTCCACCACGACGATCTGCTCGGGGTCCACACCGTCGGACAGCACGGAACGCACCGCGGACCGGCCCTTGGTGCCATATCCGACGACCACCACGTGATCGCGCACCTTCGACCTCCATCGTTGCAGCTTGAATGCCTGGCGGGAGCGCTCGGTGAGCACCGCCAGGGTGGTACCGACCAGGACGATCAGGAAGAGGACCCGCAGCGGGGTGATGACCAGGACGTTGATCAGGCGCGCCGACGCGCTGACCGGCGTGATGTCACCGTAGCCGGTGGTCGACAGCGAGACGGTGGCGTAGTAGACGCAGTCGAGGAACGACAACCCGTCGCCGTTGCCGTCGCGGTAGCCGTCCCGGTCGAGGTACACGATCAACACCGCCGCCATCAGCGCGATGAACGCCCAGATGACCCGCCGCACGATGGACGTGATCGGGCTGGTCGTGGTTTCCGGCATGCGGATCACGCCGACCAGGGAGTGGTCCGGCCGGTCGGTGAGCCGGTCGGCGAAGCGGAGCTTGCGCAGACGCCGGTGTCCGGGCTCGTCAGGGCTGGTCACGGTGGGGAGATTAGCCGTGGGGGCCGCCACGCGCGTGGCGGCCCGCCGATTCCTCAGTAATAAGTGGTTGCCCTCGTTGACGCAGACGTTGCCGGCAATGGACCGCCACTTCCCGCCGCAGTGGCTGGTCTTCCCGAACGTGGTGCGGTACGGCTTGGCGCAGTGCCCGCCTGACTCGCGATCGACGTGGCGGCCTGCCCGGCGCAACACCCGGCGCCAACCGCCCGCATCCCCTCTGAGCTGCGAAAACACCGCGCCCAGAACGTAACCTCAAGCCCCACCCGATCCCGGGGGCCACCCGCCTTGCCAGTCTACCGGTGGGGGGCGACGAATTCGGGTCGCGCGCACGTACCTGTGGACAACCGAAGCACCTGTGGACAACTCGTCCTCGCCGACCTGTCGCTGTCGGACCTGTCTGTTCGTATACGCGGCATGACTGAACTGCTGCTTTCCGGCCGAGGACTGCTCGAGTCCATCCGCTGGCACGACGACCACCTCTACGTCTCCGACTGGTCCTCGGGCGAGATCCTCGACGTGACCGCGAACGAAACCCTGGTCGCCACCCGCTCCTTTCCCCTCTGCTTCGACTGGCTCCCCGACAACGGCATGGTGATCGTCCAGTCGACGGAAGGGAAACTGCTCCACCGCGCCCCGGACGGCACCCTCACCACCGCGGCGGTCCTCGGCGACGGCACGTGGAACGACATCACGGTCGACCCCGACGGCGACGTCTACGTCAACGGTCCGGGAGGCACGATCCACCGCGTCCGGGGCAGCACGACGACACAGGTCGCCGACGACCTCGCCTTCCCCAACGGCATGACGGTCGTCGACCGCACCCTGATCGTCGCCGAGTCGTACGCCCACCGCCTCACCGCGTTCGACATCACTGACGACGGCCTCACCAACAGACGCACCTGGGCCGAACTCGACGACCACGCCGCGCCGGACGGCATCAGCGCGGACAACGGCACGGTCTGGTACGCCGACGTCCCCAACCAAGCCTGCGTGCAGGTCGCCGAGGGCGGCGAGGTCCTCAGCAGCACAGCACTCGACCGCGGCGCCTTCGACTGCGTCGTCACCGGCACGACCATCTACGTCGCGACCGCGACATGGCGCGGCATGAGCGAACTCGTCGCCCCCGGAAGCGGTCAGGTGGTCGGGATCCCCCGCAACAACGTCCGCAGCGCGGGCGCGTCCATCAGGTCCACCGGCCGCAACGTCACGTTGGAGCGCACGTAGTGGAACGCCGCACGCACCTGGGACACCGGCACACCGGACAGGCTCGCCCACGCCAGCCGGTACGCGGCGAGCTGCACCGACAACGCGGGCAGCTCCTCCTCGGACGGCACCGCGCCGGTCTTCCAGTCGACCACGGTCCACCCGCCGTCGGTGTCGGCGAACACCGCGTCGAGCCGCCCGCGCAACGTCATGCCGTCGACGTCGCAGGTGAACGACACCTCGACGTCCGTCGGCGACCGTTCCGCCCAGTCCGACGCCAGGAACGCCTCCTGCAGGGCCTCCAGATCGGCGTCCGCGGCGGCCTCGGCGTCGGCGGAGCCGGGCAGTTCGTCGAGGTCGAGCAACGCCCGCGACCCGAACCGCTTCTCCAGCCAGGCGTGGAACGCCGTCCCGCGCCGGGCGACGGGGTTCGGCGGGAACGGCAGCGGGCGGCGCAGCCTGCGCGCCAGCGACGCGGGGTCGCGCGCCAGTTCCACCAGCTGGCTCACCGAGATCGAGTCGGGCAGGGTCACGTCCTCGTGCCGGTTCGCGGCGGCCGCGCGCTCGGCGAGCAGCACGTCCGTGTCGGCGATCCAGCCCTCGGGGTCGGGTTCCAACGACAGCTGCTCCCCCGACCGCAACGACGCCAGCTCGGTGCGGACCATCGTCGCGGCGTTCTCGATGTGGCCGCGCGCGGGCGACAGCGGGTCCGCGGGCCACAGCGCGGTGCGTTCGGCGTTGGCGAGCGGGTTCTCCTCGTGCTCCTCGGGTTCGGACGCCATGAACTCGACGGACGCGACCTGTTCGTCCATGGTGCCCACGGCGGACGCGACCTCGGTGAAGAAGTCCGACGGGCCCTTCGGCTTGGCGCCCGTGCGGCCCCACCAGTGCGCGGACACCAGCAGCGTCCGCTCGGACCGGGTCAGCGCGACATAGCAGAGGCGCCGTTCCTCGACGAGGTCCCGCTCGGCGAACGCCTCCGCGTGGTTGGTCAGCTCGACCTCGACCTCCTTGCGGTTCCCGGCGGCCGACAGGTCCAGTTTCGGCAGGTCGGCGGAGTCACCGCGCAGCGCGGCGGGCAGCTCGGTGACGGCACGCAACCAGCACGACGTCCGCTTCCTGCTGGGGAACACGTCCTTGACCAGGTGCGGCACGGCCACGATCTCCCACTCGAGGCCCTTCGCGCTGTGCACGGTCAGGATCTGCACCCGGTCCTCGGCGACCTCCACCTCGCCCGGTTCGAGGCCGTCCTCCGCGCTCTCCGCCGCCGCCAGGTAGTCCAGCAGCGCGCCGAGGCTGGCCGACGGGCTGGCCTGCGCGTAGTCGGACACGACGTCGGCGAACTTGTTCAGGTGGGCCCGCCGGGCGCCGCCGACCCTGGCGGTCGCCTCGACGTCGAGCAGCATGGCGCGTTCGACGTCCGCGACCAGCTCGGGCAGCGGCTGGTCGAGCCGACGCCGCAGCATCCGCAGCTCACCGCCGAGCGAGCGGATCCGCCGGTACCCCTCGATCGAGTACCGCGCGGCCTCGCCGGGGTCGTCGATCGCGTCCACCAGCCCGGCCTGCTCGGCCCCCTCACCGGGCACCATGTCGACAAGTCGACCTTCGCCGTCGGGTCGGTAGTCCCGTCCCAGCTCGGCCGCACGCTTCCACAGCGCGGCGAGGTCGGCCGCGCCGAGCCGCCACCGCGCGCCGGTCAGCAGGCGGGCGGCCGCAGCGCCGGCGAGCGGGTCGATGAGCACGCGCAGCGCCGAGGTCAGGTCGCGCACCTCGGGCTCGTCGAGCAGACCGCCGATGCCGACCACCTCGACCGGCAACCCTCTGGCACGCAAGGCGGTCGCGATGTCGGTCATGTCCGCGCGACGCCGGACGAGCACCGCGGCGGTCGGCGGTCGGTCCCGTTCGTCCGCGGCCAGGTGCCACCGCTGGGCGATCTCGTCGGCCAGCCACTCGACCTCCGCGGTCACGTCCGGGAACAACCCGACCCGGACGTCCGCGGGGCCGCGCCCCGGTGGCGCCCGCAGCTCGTCGACGTCCAACCCGGCCCCCCGCAACGGGCCGGAGATCGCGTTCGCGAGTGCCAGCACCTCCGGTGGGTTGCGGAAGCTCGTCAGCAGGCCGTACCGGGTGGCGGGCACGAGCTCCTCGTTGTCCAGCTTGGGAAAGTCGGTGACGAACCGGGGCAGGTTCGCCGCGCTCGCGCCGCGCCAGCCGTAGATCGCCTGCACCGGGTCGCCCACAGCGGTCACCGGCATCGGGGTCTTGTCACCGAACAGGGACCGCAGCAGGACGCGCTGTGCGTGGCCGGTGTCCTGGTACTCGTCGAGCAACGCGGTGCCGTAACGCTCCCGTTCCCCCGCCACCACCTCGGGTTGTGTGCTGGCGAGCCGGGCGGCGAGTGCCATCTGCTCGGCGAAGTCGAGCGCGCCTTCCTTGCGTTTCGCGTCGGCGTAGGCCTGTACGAGCGGCAGCAGCGCGAGCCGGAACCGTTGTGCGGCAACGACTTCCTTGAGGTCCTGGGACAGTTCGGCGCGCTGGCGCGGGCCGCGGGGCGCGTTCTCGATGGTCGACGCGAGGTCCTCGCTGTACTCGCGCAGCCGGTCGAGGTCGACCAGGTGCTCGGCCAGCTCACCGGCGAGGTCCAGCAGGTAGCGGGTCACCGTGACCGGCACCCGCTCGGTGTCGAGGTCCTGGGTCCACGTCGACACCACGCGGTGCGCGAGCTGCCAGCAGGCGGTCTCGGTCAGCAGGCGGGCGCCCGGCTCGACGGGCAGCCGCAGCCCGTGCTCGGCGACGAGCCGACCCGCGTACGCGTGGTAGGTCAGCACGGTCGGCTCGCCCGCGTACAGGTCGGCGAGCAGTTGCCCGCTCGGGTCGAGCCGCCGGGGCAACGCCGAGCCGGCCAGCCTGCGCAGGCGCGCGCGGACCCGGTCGGCGAGCTGGCGCGCGGCCTTGCGGGTGAACGTCAGCCCGAGCACGCGCTCCGGGGTGACGATGCCGTTGGCGACCAACCACACCACGCGCGCCGCCATGGTCTCGGTCTTGCCCGCGCCGGCCCCGGCGACCACCAGCGCCGGCTCGGTGGGCGCGGCGATGACCTCGGCCTGTTCGTCGGTGGGAGCGGGCAGACCGAGTTCCTTCGCGATGTCCCTCGGGGAGATCACCGTGGACGTCACTCCGGGACCTGCCGCCCGCTGGCGTGCATGGGGCAGCTGGTCCGGACCGGGCAACGCGGGCAGTCCGGGTTCTGCCTGGCCAGGTACTCGGGTCCGGTGCTGGCGGCGGCCGCGTCGGCGACCACGCCGGTCCAGTGCTTCACGCCGTCCTCGCCGACCGGGTCCTGGTTGCGTTCGGTCGCCGCCTTCTTCCGGTTGGCCTTGGCGACGTACAACAGCCGCGCACCGCCGGGTTCGCGGTCCAGACCGAGCTGGGCGAACGCGCCGTAGGCGGCGGCGAGCTGGTAGACGGCGAGCTGCGGGTGTTCGCGCGCGTCGGCCTCACTCACCACGTTCTTGCCGGTCTTCACGTCGACGACCACGGGACGGCCGTCGTTGTCGACCTCGAGCCGGTCGACGCGGCCGCGGACGTGGACCGGGGGTTCGGTCTCGGGGATGTCGACGGCGAAGTCGTGCTCGACCGCGACCTGCGTCAGTTCACCGCGGGTGGCGGCCATCCAGGAAAGGAAGGTGTCCAACATGGCGTGTACCCGCTGACGTTCCCGCCGCGAGAACCACGGCGCGCCCGCGTCGACGGCGTCCCACGCGCGGTCAAGCTCGGCCCGCAGGTGCACCTCGTCGGCGCCGGAGGCGGCGGCCTGCGCGAGCGCGTGGACGAGCACGCCGGTGATCGACGCGAGCTCGGCGGGGTCGGTGCCGCCGTGCCGTTCGACCATCCAGCGCAGCGGGCACTTGGCGAGCGTCTCGACGTTGGACGGTGAGACGGTGACGCGTTCCCGCTTGTCCCGCAACGGGTTCGCGGTGGACAGGTCGGCCAGGCCGTACCAGCTGTCCGGGTGCGCGCCGGGCACCCCGGCCTCGGCGAGGCGGGCGAGCTGGCGGGCGGCGCGGCGCCTGCGGTCGTCGGACGCGTCCGGGTCGGCGACCGCGCGGCGCAGGTCGCCGACGAGGTCCGCGAGCACGAGTGCGCGCCGGGTGCCGCCGAGCGACGTGGGCCTGCCGGCGTCCGCCAGCTCCTCGATGTCCACACCGGACAGTTCGGCGAGGAACCGGGACGGCTGCTCGTCCTCGCCGCGGATGGCGGACACGAGCAGCTTGTGGCGTGCGCGGCTCGCGGCGACGAGCAGCAGCCTGCGTTCCTCCGCGAGCAGCGGCGCGATCGCGGACAGCTGCTGGGACTCCTCCACGCCCGACAGCCGGTCGACGAGTCGTTCGACGCCGAGGAAGGAGCCACGCAGCCGCAGGTCCGGCCAGGTGCCCTCCTGGACGCCGAGCACGGCCACGACCGTCCACTCGCGACCGACGGCGCCGTGCGCGGTGAGCACGGAGACGACGTCGTCGCGCTGCGCGGACGGGGCGAGCGTGTCACCCACGATGCGTTGGGAGGCAAGGAAGTCCGCGAAGCCGGTGACGCCGGCGCCGGGCAGCCGGTCGGCGTAGCGGGCGGCGGTGTGGAAGAGGCCGACGATCGCGTCGAGGTCGCGGTCCGCTTGCGCGCCAAGGGTTCCGCCGCGCTGTGACTGCGCGGCCCACCGCGACTCGAGCCCGCTCTGCTGCCACACGAGCCAGAGCACCTGCTCGATGCCGACGTTGTCGGCGATGGCCTCGCGCGCGGTGGCGAGCAGCCCGGCGACGCGGCGGACGCTGACGGCCTCGGCGTCGTCGAGTGCGGCGAGGAGATCCTCGGACTGGAGGACCTCGACGATCAGCTCGTCGGACGGCCGGTCGTGCCCGGCGGCGAGTTCGAGCTTGCGCAGCCCGCGACGCAGCCGACGCACGGCCAGCGGGTCGGCACCACCGAACTGGCTGGTCAGCAGCATCTCCGCGCGTTCGGGGTCGAGCAGGCGAGGGTGCGCGGCGACCCGCAGCAGCACGAGGAACGGTCGCACCGCGGGCTGGCGGGCGAGCGGCAGTTCGTCGGCGTCGGTGGTGACCGGCACACCCGCGGCGGAGAGCGCGCGGTAGAGCACGGGAGCGGACCGCGTGACCGACCGGCACAGGACGGCCATCTCCGACCAGGGCACACCGTCGATGAGGTGCGCCCGCCGGAACTGGTCGGCGATCCACGCCGCCTCCGCGGCCTCGGTGGTGTGCAGCCGGACCTCGGCGCTGCCGTTCTTGCGCGAGTTCTCGACCTGCTCACCAGCCTGTTCATTCGGCATCGGCCGCTGCGGCGCGGAGCCGGGCAGCCGCGCGGCGAGCCGGGCGACGGCCTCCCGCACCGCGGGCGCCATGCGGTGCGAGAGGCGCAGTACGACGGTGCCGCCGTCGGGTTCGGTGTCGGCGAGCAGCCGAGGGTCGGACCCGCGGAACGAGAACACGGCCTGGTCGGGGTCCCCGGCGAGAACGAACTCCTCGGCGGCGAACCCGAGCCGGGCGAGCAGCTGGTACTGGAGCGGGTCGAGGTGCTGCGCGTCGTCGACGAGCAGGTGCCGCACCCGCCGCCGCTCGGCGGCGACGAGGTCGGCGTCGGTGTCGAAGGCGAGGAGCGCCCCGGCGACCAGCTCGGCGGCGTCGAGCGCGGGCGCGGACTCCTGGGCCACGGCACTGTCGGCCGCCCCGGAGAGCAGGGTGACCTGCTCGTACTGGCGCGCGAACCGCCCTGCCGCGACCCACTCGGGCTGCTTGGCCTCCTTGCCGACCCGGATCAGGTCCTCGGGCCCGAGCCCGCGTTCGGCGGCGCGGAGCATCAGGTCACGCAGTTCCTCGGCGAAACCGGGCACGGTGAGCGCCTGCCGGAGCCGCTCCGGCCAGTACCCGACCTCGTCCTCGACGTCACCGGCGAGCAGCTCACGGACGACCGCGTCCTGCTCCGGCCCGGACAACAGCCGTGGCCCCGGCACGTCCCGCAGCTGCGCGTGGAGCCGGAGGACCGAGAACGCGTAGGAGTGCACGGTCCGGACGAGGGGTTCCCGCACGGTGCGCGGCACGTCGTCGGTGTCGTCGTGCTCGGTGATCAGCCGCGCGACCCCGGCACGAACCTCCTTCGCGGCCCGCCGGTTGTGGGTGATGACGAGCAACTGCTCGGGGTCGACCCCACCGTGAAGGATCCGGTGGGCAGCGGCCTCGATGAGCAGCGTGGTCTTCCCGGTCCCCGGCCCACCGAGCACGCGGACGAAACCGCGGGCACCCTCGAGCACGCCTCGCGCGGCCGGTTCCCACCGGGACGGCGCGCGGGGTGCAACCGGCCGGCGAACGAGCCGAGGTCCCGGCATGCTCGTGACGACCACGTCGACGATGGAACCACGCCGGGCGAACGAGGTCGCGGGCGGCACGCCGTCATACTTGCGTCCGTGGTGTCGGAGGAACTGCACGAGCGCGTACGGGAGATCATCAAGTCGATCCCGAGTGGCCAGGTGGCGTCATACGGCGACATCGCGGCGATGGCGTCGGCCCCCACCCCGCGACTGGTGGGCCGGATCCTGTCGGAGGACGGCCACGACCTGCCGTGGCACCGCGTACTGCGCGCCAACGGCACCCCGGCACCGGGCCTCGCCCGCCGACAACTGGAACTGCTACGAGCCGAGGGCGTACTGGCGGACGGCGAGAAGGTCAGCATGCGGAAGTACCGCTGGCAGCCGTAAGCCCGGCGAGGCGGCGAGCCAGAAAGCGGCGTTCCGCGTCCGTCGGCGCCTGGGCGACGGCTTCCTCGTAGGCCGCGCGGGCCTCCTCGTGCCGGTCGAGCCTGCGCAGCAGGTCGGCACGGGTCGCCGCCAGCAGGTGGTAGCCCTTCAGCTCGTCGCGAAGGCCGTCCACGAGCGCGAGTCCCGCCGCGGGTCCGTCGACCTCCGCCACCGCGACCGCCCGGTTCAACGACACGACCGGTGACGGGCTCATCCGCGACACCAGGTCGTACAGGTCCGCGATGCGCCGCCAGTCGGTGTCCGCCGCGTGCCGCGCGGTCGCGTGACACGCCGCGATCGCCGCCTGCAGCTGGTACGGCCCCGGCGCCGCGAACATCTCGTCGAGCACCGCGACCCCTTCGTCGATCATGGCGTGGTCCCAGCGCGAGCGGTCCTGCTCGGCGAGCGTGACCAGTTCGCCGTCCCCCGTCCGCGCGGCCCGGCGGGACTCCTGGAACAGCATCAACGCGAGCAGCCCACCGGCCTCCGGATCGGGCAGCAGCTCCACGAGCACGCGCGCCAGCCGGATCGCCTCCTCCGCCAGTTCACCGCGTTCCGTCGAGTAGCCCTCGTTGAACAGCAGGTACAGCACGCCGAGGACGCCTGCCATGCGTTCCGGCAGGAGTTCGGCTGGCGGCACCCGGTACGGGATGCGGGCGTTGCGGATCTTCCGCTTCGCGCGGACCAGCCGCTGCGCCATCGTCGCCTCCGGCACGAGGAACGCCCGCGCGATCTCCAGTGTCGTGAGGCCGGCGAGCGTGCGCAGCGTCAGCGCGACCTGCGCTTCGAGCGGCAGCGCGGGGTGGCAGCAGGTGAACATGAGCCGCAGCCGGTCGTCCGGGACGGCGTCCTCCTCGTCCGGCGGCGGGTCGTCGTCGACGAGCGGCGCGAGCTGCCGCAGGCGGCCGGACTCGGCGGCGCCGCGCCGGATGCGGTCCAGCGCCCGGTTGCGTGCGGCCGTGGTGAGCCACGTCCCGGGCCGGCGCGGCACGCCGTCCCGGGGCCAGGTGTCCAGTGCACGCGCGAACGCGTCGGCCGCGCATTCCTCGGCGAGGTCCCAGTCACCGGTGAGGCGGATCAGGGTGGCGACGACCCGCCCCCACTCTGTGCGGAAGGCCTCGTCGACGGCGGCGGTCACGGCCATACGGGTCGCAGCTCGATCGCGCCGAACTTCGCCACGGGGTGCTTCGCGGCGATGTCGATGGCCTCGTCGAGGTCGGCGCACTCGATGAGGTCGTAGCCCGCGATGTATTCCTTGGTCTCGGCGAAGGGCCCGTCGGAGACGAAGGTGCCGCCCTCCTTGGGCCACAGGGTGGTGGCGTCGCTGACCGGCCGCAACCGGCTGCCTTCGAGGCGGCGCTCCCCCGTCGAGGTGAGCCACTCGGTGGGGTCGCCCTCGCCGGTCAGCTCGGGGTCGGCGCACACGAACATCAGGAAACGCATCATTCCTCCCAGAACGGCCGGATCTCGATGGGGAACCGGCCGGCGGCCGGGTGGGTGGACGCGATGGCGATGGCCTCATCGAGGTCGGCGCACTCGAGGACCTCGACGCCGCCGATCCACTCCTTGGTCTCGGCGAAAGGCCCGTCGGACCGCAGCGCGCGCCCGTCCCGGACCCGCACGGTGACCGCCTCGTCCGGTGGCCGCAGGAGCGTGCCGACCCGCCGCGCGCCACGGGCCTCGACGTCGACCAGCCAGGCCGTGAACGCGGGCTGGACGTCGATCTCGGACGGACTGGCGAGATCGGACCCGTCGCTGCTGATCATCAACATGTACCGCACGTGTACCTCCAAGTCCGGCTGCACTGTGCAGCCTCCCACCCCCACGACGCGGCCACCGCCGCAAATCGACAGGCACACGACGGTCGATTTCGGCGAAGGGCGGCGTCGAGGGGGTGCGGAGAGGAGAACACGATGTACGTACCGACGGTGCTGACCCAGCCACCGACGCGGGAATCGGAAATCCGACTGGCGCGCTTGGTAGCGCGCTGGTCCCGCCGGTTCAAGGGCGAACCCACCCCACCCACCGACCGGGCACTGGGTCGCCTGACGGGTGAAGCCCGCTTGAGGTCATGTGGCCGCACGCGACCAGACTCCCGCACTGGGCGTCAAGCACCGGAACAACACCCCTGACCAGCGAAAATCGCGAAAATTCGCCGCCCAGTACGTAACCTCAACCCCCACCCGATCCCGGGGGCCACCCGCCATGCCAGTCTACCGGTACCCACCGACGGAACCAGGGCGCGAGCGGTCAGCTGTGGACAACCGAAGCACCTGTGGACAACCCGGCCCTCGCAGGTCAGGCAGGATGCCGGGCCTCGGTCACAGTGCGTCGTCCGCCGAGGTGCGGTGTGCCAGGTGCTCCGCCGGGATCTGGCCCAGGCGACCCGCCTGGAAGTCCTCGAACGCCTGGACGATCTCCTCGCGCGTGTTCATCACGAACGGGCCGTAGCGGGCGACCGGCTCGTTGATCGGGGCGCCGCCCAGCACCAGGACCTCCCACGCCGCCGAGCCGGCCGGCTGCGACGGCGACGCCTGGACCGACAGCGCGTCCCCCGGACCGAACACGGCCAGCTGCCCCTCCTCCAGCGGACGCCGGTCGGACCCGGCCTCGCCGCGGCCGGACAGCACGTACACCAGCGCGTTGTAGTCCGCGGGCCACGGCATCGCCAGCCGCGCGCCCGGGCTGACCGTCGCGTGCAGGTACGTGATCGGCGAGTGCGTCACGCCCGGACCGTCGTGGCCGTCCACCGCACCGGCGATCACGCGCACCAGGGCACCACCGTCGTCGCTCGACAGCAGTACCGCGTCGGTGGCGTGGATGTCCTGGTAGCGCGGCGTGGTCATCTTCAGCGCGCGAGGCAGGTTGACCCACAGCTGCACACCGTGGAACAGACCGCCGCGCGCGACCATCTCCTGCGGCGGCATCTCGTTGTGGAGGATCCCCGCACCGGCCGTCATCCACTGCGTGGCGCCGTCGGTGATGAGGCCGCCGCCGCCGATGGAGTCGGTGTGCTGGAACGCGCCGTCGATCATGTACGTCACGGTCTCGAAGCCGCGGTGCGGGTGCCACGGGGCACCCTTCGCCTCGCCGGGGCCGTACTCGACGGCGCCCATGTGGTCCAGCAGCAGGAACGGGTCCGCGAGCGCCAGGTCCGCACCGGGGAACGGCCGCCGCACCTGGAAACCCTCGCCCTCCAGGAACCTCTGCGCCGTCACCACCTTGTACGGCTCTCGCCACGCCGGGGCCGCCGGCACGGTGAGTCGGGGCAGGGTCAGTGTGTCCGCGGTGATCGCTGGCATGTCGGGCCTCCCGGTACGGAACGGTACGCCGCCTCCGGCCAGTACAGTGCCCGGTCATGTGGCGACAGCTCGGGCTGACGTGGCTGGCCGGCTCCGCGGTCACGGGCGCCATCGCGGTCCTGTTCACCGCCAACGCGCGCGGGCTGCCGTTCCTCCCGCTGGCACTGCTGTCCGGCCCGGCGCGCTTCACGCTCGCCGTGCTCCTGTTCGCCCTCGGCGGTGCCCTGCTCGCGATCGGCTGGCGCACCCAGCACGCGAGCTGGCTTCGCGGCGGTGGCCGGGGCGTGCTGCTCTGGACGATCCTCGTCGCGGGTGGCGGGCTCGCCGGCTGGGGCTACGCGGCCGCGGTGACCTTCGAGGCGAACTTCTCCCACACCGCACAGCTGGTCCTGGCCTACACCTGCGGCGGGCTGCCGTTCGCGCTGGTCGCGGGCCTGCTGGCGAAGCCGAAGCGGATGACCGTGGCGGCCGCGGCGCTCACGGCCATCGCGGTGCTCGTCGGGTTCGTGCTGCTCGACGGCCACCTGGAAACCCTGGTGCTGTACCTGTGGACGCTGTTCGGCCCGGTCGCTACAACGTGGTGATCTGCCGCGCGGCCCGCTCCAGGCCGCGCATCGACTGCTCCGTCGAGTGCGGGTGCAGTGCGTGCACCGCGAGCCGGAACAGCAGGGCGTGCAGCAACGCCTGCGGCCATTCCGCCAGGTGCGACCACCGCTTCGGCAGGCCCTCGTCCGCGCCGCCCCAGGCGAGCGCGTCCACGACCACCACCGCCGCGGCCCATTCGGCGGGGCGGTGGAACGCGGCGAAGTCGACGATGCCGGGTGCGGCGTCCCCGGCGAACAGGACGTTGCCGAACAGGTCGCCGTGCACCACCTGCGGGCGCAGCGACAACGGCTTGCGGGCGCCGGAGATGACGGCGAACTGGCGCCCGCCGAGCGACGGGTTCAGCGGCGCCTCCTCCTCACCGGAGGCGGCGCGGTCGGCCATCGCGAACACGTCGGCCCGCAACGACAGGAACCGCGGCACCGGCAGGTCCGCGGTCGCCTTGTGCAGCCGCAGCGAGGCGGCCACGACCTCGTCGTACCGCGGCTCCGGGCGGCCCTCGATGTGGCGGAAGGCGATCCACCCGCCGACGACGTACCGGCCGTCGCTCGACCGCAGCGGGCGGCCGATGCGCAGGTCGGGCACGTGCAGGTCGGTCAACGTCTGCGCGACCCACGACGCCTCGGCCGGGTTCGTCACCGGTCGCAACGCGATGTCGTCGCAACGCCACAGGGGGCCGGTGCCGACCAGTTCCGGCACGCTGTCCTTCGCGCCGAAGGCAGCACGCACGTGCTGGGGCGGCGGGGCAGGTGGGGACGCAGTCACGTCCAGGCACGCTACCCCGCCGAACCACCGAGCGTCGTGCAGGTCAGCCCGCCGTGCGCGTCGCTGACCCGAATGGACCAGCGGATCAGTACGTCGGCAGGCTGGTGTCCACGTCGCGTGCCCAGCCGAGCACACCGCCACCCACGTGCACGGCGTCCTTGAAACCGGCCTTGTGCAGGGCGGCGAGCGCCTCCGCGGACCGGGCCCCGGACTTGCAGTGCAGGACGATCGGCTTGTCCTGCGGCAACGACGCGAGCGCCGCGCCGGACAGGATCTCGTCCTTCGGGATCAGCGTGGACCCTTCGATCTTCACGATCTCGTACTCGTGCGGCTCACGGACGTCGATCAGCGCGAAGTTGTCGCCCCGGTCGAACTTCTCCTTCAGCTCACGCGGCGTGATCGTGGAGTTCGCGGCCGCCTGCTGCGCGTCGTCGGACACGACACCGCAGAACGCCTCGTAGTCGATGAGGCCCTCGACGGGCTTCGACTCCGGGTCCTTGCGGATCTTGATGGTCCGGTACGACATCTCCAGCGCGTCGTAGACCATCAGCCGACCGAGCAGCGGTTCACCGATTCCGGTGATCAGCTTGATCGCCTCGGTGACCATGACCGAGCCGATCGACGCGCAGAGCACGCCGAGCACCCCGCCCTCCGCGCACGACGGCACCATGCCGGGCGGCGGCGGCTCGGGGTAGAGGTCGCGGTAGTTCAGGCCCTGGCCGTTCGGCGCGTCCTCCCAGAACACGCTGACCTGGCCCTCGAAGCGGAAGATCGAGCCCCAGACGTACGGCTTGCCGAGCAGCACGGCCGCGTCGTTGACGAGGTAACGGGTCGCGAAGTTGTCCGTGCCGTCCAGGATCAGGTCGTAGGGCCGGAAGATGTCGAGCGCGTTGTCGCTGGTCAGCTGCTCCTGGTGGAGGATGACGTCGACGAACGGGTTGATCTCGGTGATCGACTCCTTGGCCGAGACGGCCTTCGGCTTCCCGACGTCCGAGACGCCGTGGATGACCTGCCGCTGCAGGTTCGACTCGTCCACCACGTCGAAGTCGATCACGCCCAGCGTGCCGACACCGGCCGCGGCCAGGTACAGCAGCGCGGGGCTGCCCAGCCCGCCCGCGCCGACGACCAGGACCTTCGCGTTCTTGAGCCGTTTCTGCCCGTCGACCCCGACGTCCGGGATGATCAGGTGGCGGCTGTAGCGGGCGACCTCGTCCTTGGTCAGCTCGGCGGCCGGTTCCACCAGCGGTGGCAAACCGCTTGCCATGGGTTCCTCCTCGACGCGTGACTGGATGACTCCAAGTCTCCCTACAGTCAACGCGATCGTCCCACCCGCTCTTCCGCGCCTCCCACATCGCGGGATTCGTCAGCTCGGCGGCTGGCCCTGCGGGTTGGGCCACTGGTTGGCGCGGCACGTCTTGCCGTCCGCCTGCACCGGGTCGGAGTTGCCGACCTGGTCGTTCAGGCGCGCCACGAAGTCGTTGTTCGTGCCGAAGGTCTGCTGCATCATCACCGGCGCGAGGTCGCCCTCCTTGGCGCAGCCGACGTGGCCGTTGCCGAAGGCGTGCCCGATCTCGTGGTTGATGGCGTACTCGCGGTACGAGCCGATGTCGCCGCTGAACGCGAGCGCGCCGCGCACCCAGCGGGCCAGGTTGATCATCACGCGCTTCTCGCTGCGCCGCCAGCACGACGACTCGTACTTGATCGAGTAGCCGCAGTAGTCCGGCCGGTGCACGGTGTTCGGCGTGCTCAGGCTGATGCGGATGTCCGGTTCGGTGTCGCCGTCGACCCGCTGCACGGACACCTGCCCGGTCGACGTCCAGCCGCGCGGGTCGGCGAGCGTGGTGTCGACGAGCCTGCCGAACGAGTCGATGCCGCCGTAGGGCGCGAGGTCGATGCCGTCCTCGATCTCGATCGTGTACGTGAACGGTTCGCCGGTGCCGACCCGCTTCGTCGTGCCGGGCAGGATGGTCCAGGTGCCCTTGCCGCTCTGTGGGAAGGACGCGCCGGGCGGCAGGTCCGCGGTCGGGATCTTCAGGTCCTGCGGCTTGGCGGGCTTCTCGCTGACCCCGGGACCGGAGGGCTGCTCGTCACCGGTGGTCTGCGGGCCGGCGGTCTGGGCGGCGGCGTCCTCGGCGGCCCCCACGTCATCGCCGCCGTCCCCGGCGGTCTGGATCACCACGAGCGCGGTGATCGCCACCAGCACCGGCACGGCGTACACGCGCCAGCCGTACGTCGTGAACAGGCCACCCTTCTTCCGGTGTGCCTTCTTCCCCGATTTCCCGCTGGGTCGCCACGACGCCGCGAGAGGCTCCGCAGACGTGCGGCGCTCACCAGCGCGGTACCGGTCATGGACCCGCTTCGTCACGGATCCAGGGTGCCACACCTCGATTCCCCCGCTGATCTGCGTGGCACGTCCGGGTGAAGCGCGACACGCTCACCAGTCGCCGGCCGCGACCTGCTCCCACATGCCCAGCACCGCGCGGGCGACCGTGCCCGGACGTTCCATCTGCGCGACGTGACCGGTCCTCGGCAGCACCAGCAGACGGCCCCTCGGGATGAGACGGGCGGTGCGCGGGGCCTTGCGCACCGTCACGAGCTTGTCGTCGGAACCCCACACGACCAGCGTCGGCGCCGTGATCCGGGGCGCGAGCGTCCACATCGACTTCGACTTCGGCACCAGCCACGACCGGAACAACCCGATCGTGCTGCGGGCCAGCGCCGGGTTGGCCCACACCATCCGCGCCCGCTCCGCGAACTCCCCCGCCGCCTCGTCCTTGCGGGACTGCGGCACCCGCGTGGCGTCCGCGAACACCAGCTCGAGCAGCTGCAGCACCCGCTGTTCCACGGGCACCGCCGCGAGCCTGCGCCGCACGGGCGCGCCGATCAGCGGCAGGTAGGCCAGCGCGAGCCGGGGGTCGGACATCCGGGAGACCAGCGGCCGCAGGTCCGGCACCGCGGGCGACACCAGCGTCAGCGTGCGGACCAGTTCGGGGTGGTCGGCGGCGACGTTCATCGAGATCGCGCCGCCCATCGAGTTGCCGAACAGGTGCACCGGGCCGACGTCGAGGCCGCGGATGAAGCGCGCGACCGCGTCGGCGTGCGCCGGGATCGAGTAGTCGAACCCGTCCGGCGGCTCGGTGCGGCCGAATCCCGGCAGGTCGACGGCGACGCCGGGCACCCGCGTGGACAGCTGGGCGGCGAGGTCGGTCCAGTTCGTCGCCGAACCGCCGAGTCCGTGCACGTAGACCGCGGTCGGGGCGTCGGAGGGCCCCTCGGTGATCCGGACGTGCATGCGGACGCCGCCCGTCGTCCGGTCCTCCCCCGGCCACGGCGGGATCGACATGTCGACGGCGGGCAGGACCGCGTCGGACAGCGGGACGAACGTGACCGGCGGGCGGGGTTCGGTGCTGGTGCTCACGCATCCAGTGTCCATGACTCTCCCGGACTTGCATTACCGACGAGTAAGGTCGTGGCCACGGGTCGGCAACCCCGGCTGGCGATGGACGTGGAGGGGCGCATGTCGGAGACGATTCAGCACGGTGTGGCCGGCCAGGCGAACCGGGCCGCGCGGTTGCCGCGCACTGCCCGGCGCGCCCAGTTGCTGGCCGCCGCACAGGACGTCTTCGCGGCGAACGGCTACCACGCGGCGGCCATGGACGAGATCGCCGAGCGCGCGGGCGTGTCCAAGCCGGTGCTCTACCAGCACTTCCCCGGGAAGCTGGAGCTGTACCTCGCGCTGCTCGAGATCCACGTGGACGAGCTGATCATGCGGGTGACCGACGCGATGGAGTCGACCACGGACAACAAGGTCCGGGTGCGCAACGCGGTGAGCGCGTACTTCGACTTCGTCGACGGCGAGAGCCAGGCGTACCGGCTGGTCTTCGAGTCCGACCTGCGCGGCGAGCCGGTCGTGCAGGCCGCCATCGACCGCGGCACGGACGCGTGCGTGCAGGCCATCACCAGGACCATCACCGCCGACGCCGGACTGGACGAGGAGCGGGCGCGGCTGCTCGCGGTCGGACTGGTCGGGATCAGCCAGGTGGCGGCCCGGTCGTGGCTCGCCGACGGGCGGACCATGGCCAAGGACGAGGCCGTCGGGCTGATCAGCACCCTCGCCTGGAAGGGCATCGGCGGCGGCTACCCGCTGCAACAGCAGTCGTAGGAGTGGATTCGGCCAAATGCCAGAAACAACCGGCGGCGCGACAGGTGACGCGAGGCGGGACCGCTGGCGCTCCCACCGGGCGGCACGGCGAGCGGAGTTCGTCGAGGCGGCGATGCGTGCGCTCGCCGAACACGGCCCGGACGTGGGCATGGACCACATCGCGGCCGAGGCAGGCGTCACGAAACCCGTCCTGTACCGACACTTCGCCGACAAGGCCGACCTGTTCGTCGCGCTGGGGCACCGCGGCACCGAGATCCTGTTCGACCGGCTCATCCCGGCGCTGAACAACGAGGAAGCGCCGGTCCCGCGCATCCGCAAGAGCCTCGACGCGTTCTTCTCCACCGTCGAGGAGCACCCGCACCTGTACCGCCTGCTGGTCCGCCGCTCGCTCGCGAACCGGCCGGTCGAGCAGGACATCGTCGCCGAGGACAAGGAGCTGATCGCGCAGGCCCTGTCGGCGCTGCTCGGCGACTACCTGCGGGCGATGAACCTCGACTCCGGCGCGGCCGAGCCGTGGGCGCACGGCATCGTCGGCATGGTCCAGAACGTCAGCGAGTGGTGGCTGGAACGCCGCACGATGAGCCGGGACGCGGTGGTCGAGTACCTCACGCAGATCATCTGGGCGGCGATCGACGGCTTCACCCGCGCCAACGGAGTCACGCTCGACCCGAACAAGCCGCTCGAGCTGAACAAGGTCGTCAAGCTCTCCGAGGCCCACCCGGACGTGGGCTGAACACGCGACAGGGGCAGGACCGGCGTGGCCCTGCCCCTGTCGCGAAGCACACTCAGGTGGTGACGAAGCCGACCTTCCGCGCGTCCGCCGAGCCGATCTCCACGTACGCGACGCGGCCGGACGGGACCAGGTAGCGGCGCCCCTTGTCGTCGATGAGCGTCAAAGTCCCCGAGGAGTCCTTCAACGCGTCGGTCACCAGCGACTCCACCTCTTCCGGAGTCTGCGAGCTGTTGATGAGCAGCTCCCGCGCGGTGTCCGCGACTCCGATCTTGACCTCCACGCTGAACCTCCATAGACCGCTAGAACGACTGTGCAAGGCTAGCCGAGACCGAGCGCGGTCATCCGCTTGCCGTGTTGCTGTTGCAACCGCCGGAACAGCGCGGCGATTCCGGCGAGATCGCCGGTGCCGGTGACGATCAGCTCGGCGAGTCCGTCCCGCTCAGCCACCACGTACTGGGCCTGCGTGAGTGCCTCACCCAGCAGTCGGCGCCCCCACAGCGTGAGCCGGTCGCGCACCGTGCGGTCGCGTTCGATGGCCGCCGTCACTTCGCGCTCGGCGAACGCGGAGTGACCCGTGTCACCCAGGACCTCCATCACCAGCGCGGAGGTCTCCTCGTCGAGCCAGGACGCGATCTCGCGGTAGAGGTCGGCGGCGAGCCCGTCCCCGACGTACGCCTTGACGAGTGATTCCAGCCACGACCGCGGCGCGGTGGACGCGTGCCAGGTGTCGAAGTGCCCGATGAACGGCCGCATCGCCTCCTGCACGTCGATGTCGTGCCCGGCGAGGTACCGCTCGATCCGCTGGTAGTGCCCCATTTCCGCGGCGGCCATCGCCGACAGCGCGGCGCGCCCGGCGATCGACGGCGCGGTCCTGGCGTCTTCCGCGAGCCGGTCGAAAGCGGACAGCTCGCCGTACGCGAGCACTCCGAGCAGGTCAACAACACCGGGATCGATGGCCCCCGCAGCGGCACCGTCGCGCGACTCACTCACGGGTTGCAGCCTATCCGCCGACCCCCGCAGGTAGACTTGAGAGGATGCGGCCTGTCAAATTGGCTGCGTACAGAGGGTGTGCGCGCCTCGCCGGCCCTCCCGCACGTGACACACGGTGCGGTCGAGCGGCCCGTCCAGGGCGGAGCGCGCTGGACAAGGGAGAAATCACATCACTGAACAGAACACACAGGACCTGGACCCGGTCACGCTGGACCACAGCGAGGCAGGGGTCCCCGACACCGACACGTCGCATCCGCTGAAGGCCGATGCGCCCGTCCGCCCCGACTCCCCCACGTTCGCCGAGTTCGGCGTCAAGGCGGAGATCGTCAAGGCCCTTTCCGAGGCCGGCATCGAGCGGACCTTCGCGATCCAGGAACTCACTCTGCCGCTGGCACTCGCCGGCGAGGACGTCATCGGGCAGGCCCGCACGGGCACCGGCAAGACGCTGGGCTTCGGTGTGCCGCTGCTGAACCGGATCACCACGCCGGGCGACGGCACCCCGCAGGTGCTGATCGTGGTGCCGACCCGCGAGCTGTGCCTGCAGGTCACCCACGACCTGACCGACGCGGGCAAGCACCTCGGCATTCGCGTCGAGGCCATCTACGGCGGCCGTCCGTACGAGCCGCAGATCGCGGCGCTGCGCAAGGGCGTCGACATCGTCGTCGGCACGCCGGGCCGGCTGCTCGACCTGGCCGAACAGCGCCACCTGGTGCTGGGCAAGGTCCGCGCGCTGGTGCTCGACGAGGCCGACCGCATGCTGGACCTGGGCTTCCTGCCGGACATCGAGCGGATCCTGCGCATGGTGCCCGACGAGCGGCAGACGATGCTGTTCTCGGCGACCATGCCGGGCCCGATCATCACGCTGGCCCGCACGTTCCTGAACCAGCCGACGCACATCCGCGCCGAGGAGAACGACGCTGGCGCCATCCACGAGCGCACCCGCCAGTTCGTGTACCGGGCGCACTCGCTCGACAAGATCGAGGTCGTCGCGCGGGCACTGCAGGCGGAGGGCCGCGGCCTGACGATGATCTTCAGCCGCACGAAGCGGACCGCGCAGAAGGTCGCCGACGACCTGGCGGAGCGCGGCTTCGCCGTCGCCGCCGTGCACGGTGACCTCGGCCAGGGCGCGCGTGAGCAGGCGCTGCGCGCGTTCCGCTCCGGCAAGGTCGACGTGCTCATCTCGACCGACGTCGCGGCGCGGGGCATCGACATCGACGACGTCACGCACGTCATCAACTTCCAGTGCCCCGAGGACGACGGCACCTACGTGCACCGCATCGGCCGCACCGGCCGCGCGGGCCGCGAAGGCGTGGCGATCACGCTCGTCGACTGGGACGAGGAGCCGCGCTGGAAGCTGATCAGCGACACGCTGGGCCTCGGCATGCCGGAGCCCGTCGAGACGTACTCGACGTCCGAGCACCTGTTCTCCGACCTGGGCATCCCCGAGGGGTCGACCGGGCGGCTGCCGCTCGCCAAGCGGACCCGCGCTGGCCTGTCGGCGGAGCCGGAGGAGGACCTGGGCGGCAAGAAGAAGGGCCGCAACCGGCGTCGTTCGCGCCGCCCGGCAGGCGGGTCCGACACACCCCGGACGACGGAGAACGGCGAGGGCGCCGGCGAGCCGAGGCAGCGCCGACGCCGTCGTCGCGGCGGTGGTGGCGGCGAGGGCGAGCAGCCCGCGGAGACGCAGGATGCCACGTCCGCGCCCAAGTCGGAGCGACCGGCCCGCACGCGTCGGCGTCGCAGCCGGGGCGGGGTGCCGGTGAGCGAGACGCCGAACGCAGGCGAAACAGGCGGTTCGGCAGACTAGTCCACCATGATTGGCGACGAGGACGTGCTCGACGCGACGGACGAGCCCGTCGAGCGTTCGGAACGCACCAGGTTCCACCGCAAGCGCGACGTCCTCGTCGCCGCTCTCATCGGGGTCGCGGCGCTGGTCGGCGGGCTGCTGCTGTGGCAGTCCAGCGACCTCCGCGCCACCACGTCGGAGACCGCGGACAGCCCCATGACCTCGCCCGCCCGGCCGACGACCTTCCCGCCGTCGCTCGCCGAGGTGTGGCGGGCGAAGTCGTCCGCGACACCGGAGCCGGTGACCGTCGGCCCGGCCGTGGTGACCGGCGACAACACGGACACGGGCGGCGAGGTCGCCGGGCGCGACCCGATGACCGGTGAGGTCCGCTGGCGGTACTCCCGCGACCTGCCGCTGTGCACGGTGTCGTCGGCGTGGCAGCTGGCGCTGGCCGTGTTCGCGAAGACCGACAACCTGCTGCCCGACGACGACCGGCGCAAGGCGGGTGGGTGCAGCGAGGTCACCGCGCTGTGGCCGGAGACCGGTCAACGCGGCCGTCCCGCCCGTCCCGACGAGCAGCGCGACAGCCCGTACCTGGGCACCCGCAACTCCGATGCCCAGCTGGGCACCCGCCTGCTGTCCGACGGCACGTACGTCACGACGACCGGCTCGTCCCTGCTGACGACGTGGCGCTCCGACCTGGTCCTGACCATGGAGTACGGCCGGATCGGTGCCATCCAGAACCCGGACAAGCAGCCGAGGAACGGCTGCGAGTACGGCACGGTCTCGGTGGTCACGGGCAAGATCGCGGTCGTCGAACGGTGCCCGACCGACCCCGGCGACCGGCTGACCGTGTACAAGGCGACCGGCGAGGACGACTCCGAGAAGCCGGTGGTCGTGGCCAGCGTGGTCGTGGGCCGGGGCGCCAAGGTCGTCGCGATGAGCGAGCAGTGCCGCCTGGACGCCGCGAAGCCGGACGAGGTGCAGCAGTGCACGGCGGTGGCCCTGCCGGACCCGAACCGGCTCGTGCTGCTGAACGAGAAGGGCGAGCAGGTCCGCTCCTACCCGCTGGAGCTGGCCGCGGGCGACCTGCGCGGCGACCCGGCGGACCACACGATGTCGGTGAACCGGGTGACGGGTGCCGTGTACTGGCACACCGGCTCCCGCACGATCGCCCTGTCCATGGACGACCTGCGTCCGCTGTGGACGGTCGAGAACGCGCTCGGACCGGGCACGGCCTTCGCGGGCAAGATCCTGGTCCCGGTGACCGGCGGCATCGCGGTCCTCAACCCCGCGACCGGCGAACGGGTCGCCACGACCCCCGTCGACCGCGGTGGCCACGACGGCGAGGTCACCATGTCCGCCCTGGGCCCGATGGTCTACGAACAGCGCGGCGACACCCTGGTCGCCCTCCGCTGAACCGCCCGGACCTGCGCGTTGTGGCGGTGTGAGCGAAGTCCAGGCTCAACTCCACGCGTCCGCGAGTGGTGGTGAGGCACACTCGGTACGTGAACATTCCGTCGCAGTTGAGCCCGCACGGGGCGGATCGCGTGGATCTGCACGGTCGGTACGGCCGCCTCGCCGCTTTGCGCAGGCGTGCGGTCGACGCGACGGATCCCAAGCCGACCGCCCTGCTGCTCCCCGGCTACACCGGCTCCAAAGAGGACTTCGCGCCGCTGCTCGACCCGATCGCCGCCGCGGGGTTCGAGGCCGTCGCCGTCGACCTGCCCGGGCAGAACGAGTCCGAGGGCCCGGATGACGAGGACGCCTACCTGCCCGCCGCGCTCGGCAGCGTCGTCGCCGAACTGGTCGGCAAGCTCGCCGCCGAGGGCGGCCCGGTCGTGCTGCTCGGCCACTCGTTCGGCGGGCTGGTCGCGCGTGCCGCCGTGCTCGCGGGCGCACCGGTCGCCGGCCTGACGCTCATGGCCAGCGGCCCGTGCGAGCTGCCGGAGGGCCTGCGCCGCCAGACACTGGACGTCGGCGAGCCCGCCATGCGCAAGCACGGCCTCGAGGCCGCCTACACGATGCGTGAGCAACTCGACGCCATGGCCCCGCCCCAGCCGGGCCGCACCCCCGCGCTGACGGCGTTCCTGCGCGACCGGTTCCTGCGTTCGCGCCCGGCGGCGCTGCTCGGCAAGGCCCGCGCGCTGCGCACCGAGCCCGACCTCGTCAGCTCGCTCGCCCGCGTGCTCCACACGTCCGGCACGCACTGCCTGGTGTGCTGCGGCGAGTTCGACGACGCGTGGCCGGTGTCGACGCAGCGCGACATGGCCGACCGGCTCGACGCCGACTTCGCGGTGATCCCCGCGGCCCGCCACTCGCCGAACACGGAGAACCCGGACGAGCTGCTCGCGACGCTGCTGCCGACCTGGCGGTCCTGGCTCGCCGCGTAGCGACTGTCGATCCGCGCCGCCGCCGTTCGTGTAGGGGACGAAACCGATCCCCAGGAGGTACACGATGGCGGAACTGGTCGTTTTCGAGCACGTGACGCTCGACGGCGTGATGCAGGCGCCGGGCAGGCCGGACGAGGACCGCCGCGACGGGTTCACGGCGGGCGGCTGGGCCGCGCCGTACATGGACTCCGTCGCGATGGCGCAGGCCGGGAAGAGCATGGCCACCTCGGCCGCGATGCTGTTCGGCAGGCGCACCTACCAGGACTTCCACGGCTACTGGCCGAAGCAGACCGACGGCAACCCGTTCACCGCGGCGCTGAACGCGGCGCCCAAGTACGTGGTGTCGACGACGCTCACCGACCTGCCGTGGGAGAACTCGGCACTGCTGCCGTCGCTCGACGCGCTGCCCGCGCTGAAGGCACGGCTGACCGGCGACCTCGTGGTGCTGGGCAGCGGTGAGCTGGTCGCCTCGCTGGGCACGCACGTCGACCGCTACGTCCTGTCGACCTACCCGCTCGCGCTCGGGCACGGCCGTCGCCTGCGGCTCCCGCCGGGCGAGTTCGAACTGACCGAGTCGGTCACGACCGGCACCGGCGTGGTCATCGGGACGTACGTTCGCACCACTTCTTGAGCGACGCCGCCTCGGTGGCGATGGCCTCGCGGACGAGCTTGCCCGCGAGCAGGTTCGCCAGCGGCGCCAGCGGCCCGGCCACGCTGAACGTGAGCAGCACCGAGGTGCGGCCGTTCTCCTCGGTCACCACGTGGTCGGCGGACATGCGCAGCCCGCGGCCGGTGCTGGTCCACGTGAACGAGCGCCCCTCGGTCAGCTCGGTGACGGTCCAGGTCCGCACCGGCTGCTTCGGCTGGCGGACGGTGGCTCTGCTGCCGCTGCGCAGGTCGTCGCCGTCGAGGTCGACCTCGATCATGGTCGGCGTCCACTCCGGCCACTTCTCGACGTCCTTGACGGTGCGCCAGACGAGGTCGGCCGGCGCGTCGACGGTGGTGGTCACCTCATGTCTCATGGCGCGACTGTACCATTTGGTACATGTCGCGAGCGGACCTTCTCGACCGCGTGATCACCTACCTGGCGGGCGCCGGCGTGGGTGACCGCAGCCTGCGCCAGATCGCGACGGGCGCCGGCACGAGCCACCGCATGCTGATCTACCACTTCGGCACGCGGGACGCGCTGCTCGTCGACGTGGTGCGCGCGGTGGAGGAACGGACCCGGGCGGCACTCGCGTCGCTGGGGGCGCGATCGCCACGGGAACAGGCGATCGAGTTCTGGCAGCGGTTGAGCGACCCGGCGCTGGCCCCGTACGAGCGACTGTTCTTCGAGCTGTACGGGGCGGCGCTCGCCGGTCAGGAGTCGTTCGTGCCGGTGCTGGACGGCATCGTCACGTCGTGGCTGGCGGACGAGCCGCGGTTCGCGGGCCTGTCACTGCCGCGTGCGCGGATGACGCTGGCGTTCGCCAGGGGCGCGCTGCTGGACCTGCTGGCCACCGGCGACCGCGACGCGGTGGACGCGTCGGTGCGCGAGTTCATCGACCTGGTGTGGCCCGAGTAGCTAGGCCCACCAGAACAACCACAGAGCGGTGCCGGACACGGCCACGACACCCAGCACGGACAGCGCGGCGGCCCAGCCGGTGAGCCGGTCGGCGTACCGCTGGACGAACACGGCGAGCAGCGCGGCGACGATGTGCCCGAGGACGGTCAGGGCGCCGGGCCCCGGCATGTCACGGACGAACGCCAGCACCTGGAACACGACGACGACCACGGCGAGCACGGACATGCCCACCGCCAGCGCGCCGGACAGCTCCCGCCATGGCCCACCCCGGTGCCGGGGCGCGGGTTCAGACCGTAAGGCCACAGGCAGCTCCGCCGTGGTCACGTTCGAGTAGTCCACAGGACCTCCACACGTCCGGGCGACTGTAGCTCACGGGACCAGCATCGCCCAGGGTTCGGCCGCGGGGCCCGCCGCCTGCCCCTCCGGACAGCTGCGGCGGAAGTCGCACCAGGAGCACTGGCGGCCGACCTGTGCCGGGAACAGCACGTCCGCGTCGCCGCCCGCGTTGAGGGTGTCGGTGGCGAGGTGGAACTCCTCGGCCGCCTCCTCCGCACGTGTGCGGTGCCGGGCGAGCGACTCCTCCGTGTGCTCCCAGGCGGCGACCGTGCCGGACGGCAGGTGGTGCAGTTCCACCCGCGTGCACGGCTTGCGCAGGGTGCGCCGCGCGGCCAGCACGTACAGCGCGAGCGCCTGCGAGGAACGCGCGTCGTCCGTGGTCAGCGCCGAGCGCCCGGTCTTGTAGTCGACGATGACGACCTCACCGTCCCGCACGTCGATCCGGTCCACCCGCCCCTCGGCGACGATCGTGCCGACGGGCGCGGACACCCACCGCTCCAGCCCGACCGGCTCGATCGACACGTCGATCTCCGCCACGTAGTCGGCGACCCAGCCGGCCGCGCGCGTTCGGTACTCGGCGGCCTGCGTCGGCCCGGCGAACCCCTCGTCGCTCCAGTGCTGACCGACGAGCGCCGCGGCGGCCTCGGGCGTCCGCCTGGCGACGGGCAGGTCGAAGAAGGCGCGCAAAGCGTTGTGCACCACCGCACCCAGCGTGCTGTGCGCCCACGCGCCACCCCGCGGGGGCGTCGGCCGGTCGAGGTAGGCCATGCGGAAGCGGCGCGGGCAGTCCACCCACGTGGCGAGCCGGGACGGGGTGACCTTGATGAGCCTGCGCGGCATGGCGTCGAACCCGAGTTGCACGGGTGCCACGGTAGAGGACACCACCGACAGAACCGTGCGGGGAGTGACTACGCGCCGCTCACGAACCCCTGCACGGAGTCGGCGATGAGCTGCACCGCGATGGCGGCCAGGAGCAGACCGGCGATCTTGGCCAGCAGCGTGATCCCGCTGTCCTTGACGACACGAATCAGCGCACCGGAGAACCGCAGGCACAGCCACAGGATCAGGTGCACGGCGACGATGGCGAGCGCCAGCGCGAGGTACGACCCGGCCTCCCCCTCGGCGTGCCGCACGAAGACGATGGTCGCGGCGATGGCACCTGGTCCGGCGAGCAGTGGCGTGCCGAGGGGGACGAGCGCGACGTTGACGTCGTCGACCTCCTTGGGCTGCGTGGTGTCCCGCCCGGTCAGCAGGTCGAGCGCGATGAGCAGGAGCAGCAGCCCGCCGGCGCCCTGGATGGCGGGAATCCCGATGCCGAGGTAGGAGAGGATCGCCTCCCCGCCGACGGCGAACAGGCTGATCACGCCGAGCGAGACGAGCACCGCCTGCCGCGCCGCCCGCACCCGCGCCTGCCGTGCCTTCCGCCCGACGAGACTGAGGAAGACGGGGACGGTGCCGGGCGGATCCATGATCACGACAAGGGTGATCGTCGCCTCGGCGAACAGACGGGCATCGAACAGCACCGGGTCAGCCTGCCATGCCACAGCGCACATCCACGCACCGCGACCGGTCGGCATTGACCCAGGTCACGCCAACCCGGCGCACCACGCCCGTGGACGACTCACCCGGAAACGACCGGCACCCCGGTCGCACGACGGGCGATCTCCGCCAGCATCTCCGGCCGGGTGGTCTCCTGCCCGAGCCGGATCACCTTGTTGGTCCCGTGGTAGTCGCTCGACCCGGTGGTGATCAACCCCAGCTCGTCGGCGAGCACCCGCAAACGCTTGCGGGCATCGTCGTCGTGATCGGGGTGGTCGACCTCGACACCGCTCAACCCGACCCCCGCCAGCTCCTTGACCACCTCGCCGGTGACCGTCGGCCCGCGGTGGACGGCGAAGGCGTGCGCGAGCACCGTCACGCCACCGGCCCGCTCGATCATCTCGATCGACTCCTCGATCGGCGTCCGCGAGCTCGGCAGGTAGTACCGCCCCCGGTCGTTGAGGAACCGCGCGAACGCCTCGTCCACCGACGACACGACGCCCGCCCTCATCAACGCCATCGCCAGGTGCGGCCGGCCGGCGGTGGCCGTCTCCGGGACCGACTCGAGCAACGACGCGGCGGAAATGGGGAACCCGTCCGTCGCCATCAGGTCGGCGATCCTGGCGAGGCGCTCACGCCGCTCGGCGCGTGCCCGCGCGTACTCGCGGACCACGACCTCCGACTCCGGGTCGAAGAGGTACGCCAGCAGGTGCACGGTGCAGTGACCGCCGCGCCCGTCCGGCGACACGCACGACAGCTCGGTGCCCCGGACGAGACGAAGGCCGGGCGGGAGGGCGGAAACCGCCTCGTCCCACCCGGCCGTCGTGTCGTGGTCCGTGATGGCCAGCGCGGTCAACCCGGCAGCGGCCGCGTTCGCGACGAGCTGGGCCGGGGTGTCGGTGCCGTCGGACGCTGTCGAGTGGGTGTGCAGATCGATCGTCACACCCCTATTGAACGCTCAGCCCACCATCGGCTTGCGCCTGGCCAGGCGCTGGGCCTTGATCATCGAGAACCGGGCCTTCTGCGCTTCCTTGTCACCGAAGACCAGCTCGGAGATCGCGTCGTAGACCTGCTCCGCCTTCGGCAGGTACTCCAGGCGGTTCAGCGCCTGGATCTGACCGGCCGACTCGACGATCATCGTCCCGTAGCCGAGGATGCGGCCCATGAGCGGCCGTTCGTAGGTGAGGTCGGTGACCTTGCCGATCGGCATCATCAGCACCTTCGTGGTGATGATGCCGGTCGTCATCATCATGCGCTTGTCGGTCACCACGATCCGCTCGACCCACCAGGAGATCACCTTGTAGGCGAAGCGGAGCACCACGAACAGCGCCGCGTACCACAGGATGTTCTGGACGAGCCACATCGACGGCGGTAGCAGGTAGGACACCATCACCGCGACCGCGAGCAGCGCGACCGTCTCGAAGATGTCCCAGGCGAGGCATGCCCAGTGCAGGCGCACCCGGATGACCCGACGTTCAGAGTCAAGCAGGTACTCGTCTGAATCCCGTGGGGCGAACATGGTTCGACGGTACTCGGATCAGGTCTGGAACACCGAGCGCACGAACGTGATCACCGCTTCGGCGGCATCCTTCAGCGTGTTCAGGATGGACGTCACGAGTGCTGCCGACTGGACGGGTTGGGTGACGAGGAAGAACACCAACAACGCCGCGCCAGACAGAATCAGGACCTTTTTGGCTTTCACCGGGTGTTACTCCGTGTCCTTGGGGTGGGTTGCTGATCTTGCGTTATTGGAAACCGTTGTAAAGAGTTTTACAGCACGGTGCGGCCGAACGGGAGGGTAGTACTGCTCTTGGGGCAAGGGTCAGGTAACTCGCTGTCCAACGGCTACGCTCGGTGTTCATGAACGCCTCCGACGGTCCGATGATCCGGTGTGTCGGTGCGGTCGTGCACGACACGGACGGGCGGTTGCTGCTGGTCCAGCGGGCCAACGACCCAGGCCGAGGGCAGTGGTCGCTGCCCGGTGGCCGCGTGGAGCCCGGGGAGAACGACGCGTCCGCCGTCGCCCGCGAAATCCACGAGGAGACCGGTCTGCGGGTGCGGGCCGGCACCCTGGTCGGGAGCGTATCGCGACCCGCTCCAGGCGGCGTCTACGTGATCTTCGATTACGCCGCCGAGGTCGTCGGCGGGCGGCTTCGCGCAGGTGACGACGCCTCCGACGTGGCGTGGGTGGACCTGGTCACATTCACCGACCTCGAACGGCGGGGCCTGCTGGTCGACCAGCTCGCGGCCACGTTGACCGCGTGGCAGGTGCTGCCCCGCCGGTAGCGCGCCCTAGGTCAGCCAGTACATCCGCTCGCCGTGCCAGGACGTCTGGGCCAGCGGAGTCGTCCGTTCCTCCCCGGCCACCCAGCCGGTGCACGCGAGGATCGCCTGGCCGGTGTCCAGCTCGGGACGATCGGAGATCAGCCCGGCGGAGTACGCCTCCAGGCTCACCCAGTACGCCGGTCGAGCCGCGGCCAACTCAGCGACCGCGGACCGGAACGCGGTCACCCGTTCGGCCGAGTGCGGTCGCAGTGCGTCGCTGGTCAGTACGACCACAGGGAGCTCCAGCGGGATCCGCCCCGCCGCGGCGGCGAGATCGGTCACCATGTCGCCGGTGACCATCGTCGGCGGCTTTTTCCTGCGTGCCGTCGCCGCCGCGCCCAGCTGACGCAGCCGGTCCGGCTGGTCCGGCCACACGCAGGCCTCGAGCCACGCGTACTCGTCCTCGTCGTCCAGGTCCACCGGATCGGCGTCGAGCCCGATCCGCGCCGACACCAGCAGGCGCTTGGGGATCGTCGGGCCCTTCTGCCCCGGATCGGACTTCAGCGCACAGTGCAACCCCAGGGCCGCGCGGCCGGGGCCCGCCACGATCTGGCCGGACTGCTCCGACTGGTACCGGTACGAGTACAGGTCCATGCCCAGCAGCAGGCCGGCGCACGCGCTCACCTCGAGCAGCCCGACGGGTCCACCACCCGCCTGGCGCGCCGCGTACGCGACGGCCGGGTAGAACAGGGCGGCCCGGCCGACCTCGTTGCCGCGCGGCACCCGGCTCGCGACCAGCACCCGGATCCGGTCCGCCCGGTCCAGCACGAACGTCCGGAACATCGGCCACAGGCTCGCGTCCGGCCCGTACGCGCCGCCGAGCGCCGGGTAGTAGTTCGTCAGCTCGTGGAACGGTTCGGCCTGCAGCACCCGCTGGACCGCGGCGAGCAACAGCGCCGGATCCGGTGACGTCGCGTCCGTCAGCAGGCCCGCGACGTCGTCGTCATCGGCCGCGTGCGCGGCCAGATGGCTGTACAACGGCGAGACTTCCGAGGCTTCGTCGGCGAAACGCCGCAACCGATCCTGTACAGCCTCCAGCGCGGCGCTCATGGCCCCTAGTTTGCCGCAGGCTCCGGCCGGCCGGGCTGTTCGCCACCCCGTGCCTCACCGTAGGAGCGCTTCGGGACCATCACCTTGCGCCGGAAGACGCAGACCACGGTGCCGTCCTGCTTGTAGCCGCGGGTCTCGACGTGGACCACGCCACGGTCGTCCTTCGACTTCGACGGCGTCTTGTCCAGCACCTCGGTCTCGCCGTAGATGGTGTCGCCGTGGAAGGTCGGCTTCACGTGCCGCAGCGACTCGATCTCCAGGTTCGCTATCGCCTTGCCGGAGACGTCGGGCACGGACATGCCGAGCAGCAGCGAGTAGATGTAGTTGCCCACCACCACGTTCTTGCCGAAGTCGGTGGTGTTCTCGGCGTAGTTCGCGTCCATGTGGAGCGGGTGGTGGTTCATCGTGAGGAGGCAGAACAGGTGGTCGTCGTACTCGGTCACGGTCTTGCCGGGCCAGTGCTTGTAGACCGCACCGACCTCGAACTCCTCGTAGTACCGACCGAACTGCACGGCGAACCTCCTTGTCATGACCGGACGCAGGCAGTCTGACAGGTGGAGTACCCTCGACAACTGGTGTGTGAGTGAGCCCGCACCGCTTGACCTGAGGAGGTGAGGACGCGTGAGCGACCCGCATAACCATTCCGGCGTGCCAAGTCGCAGTAGTACCCGCGTCCTCGCTGGAAGGGCCACCCGCTAAGGCAGCAGGTCTCCCGCTGGATCCGGCCGGACGCTCCGGCGCCTTCGTGGCGCGTGCCGTCCTGTCTGCCAGCTGGAGGTCACCATGCCCGCCATTCCCTCGCTCGGCAACCTGCGGGGCCGGAACAACCGGCGCCCGCAGCACCCCGTGCCGCCCGAGGAGCAGGCACACGTCGTCGACTGCGGTGTGTACGTCGACGGTGAGCGCCTCCCCGGCACGTGGTCGCCGGTCGACGCGATCACCGAGGTCCGCCGCAGGCGCGACGGGTTCGTGTGGATCGGGCTGTACGAACCCGGCCAGGAGCAGTTGCAGGGCATCGCCGAGGTGTTCGGGCTGCACGAGCTGGCCGTGGAGGACGCGGTCACCGCACACCAGCGGCCGAAGCTGGACCGGTACGAAGAAACGCTGTTCATGGTGCTCAAGACCGTCCGGTACATCGAGCACGAGTCGCCGACCACCGCGAACGAGATCGTCGAGACCGGCGAGATCATGGCGTTCCTCGGCAGGCAGTTCATCGTGACCGTGCGGCACGGCAAGCATTCCGGGCTGCAGCAGCTGCGTGAGGAGCTGGAGGCGGCGCCGGACCGCCTGCGGATCGGGCCCGCCGCGGTGCTGCACGGCATCGCCGACCGGATCGTCGACTCCTACCTCGCGGTGAGCGAGGCGTTCGAGAACGACATCGACGTGATCGAGGCGAGCGTGTTCGCGCCCCGCAGCCCGATCGGCGCCGAGCAGATGTACCTGATGAAGCGGGAGATCCTCGAGCTGCGCCGCGCCGTGATGCCGCTGGCGGTGCCGCTGCGGCGGCTCGCGGAGGGCTACACGCCGCTGGTGCCCGAGCAGGTCAGGTCCTACTTCCGCGACGTCGACGACCACCTCACGACCGTGTCCGAGCGCGTCGCGAGCTTCGACGAGCTGCTGACCACGCTGGTCGACGCGACACTCGCGAAGATCTCGCTGCAGCAGAACACGGACATGCGCAAGATCACCGCGTGGGCGGCGATCATCGCCGTGCCGACCATGGGCGTCGGCGTGTACGGCATGAACTTCGACTACATGCCCGAGCTGCACTGGCGGTTCGGCTACCCGCTCGTCATGTGCGTGATCGTGGCGGCCTGCTTCGTGCTCTACCGCATCTTCCGGAAGAACCGATGGCTGTAGCTGGGTAGCACCCAGCCGTCCAGCTCACCCGTCCATGTGTGCCGAGGGAGGTTCCCCATGTCGAAGATGCTCACCAACCCACGTTTCTGGATGCTGACGTTCGTCCTGACCTGGCTCGTCGTCATCACAGTCCTGATCGCCATGGGCCCCGTCATGTCCCCGGACACCGCAGGCGCCCGCTAAAAAAACCCACCCCGCGAGTCGCGCTCCCACGCATACCGAGTTGTCGGTTTCGTGCACACGAAGATCTGCACGAAACCGACACCGTGTGGGTGGTTGCCGCCCACCCCCACAACCCCCCCCCCCCCACAACTCGATGTGTTCGAGAGCGCGACTCGCGGGGTCAGTCGTCGTCGGCGCCGATTACCGGGGTGCTGGTTTTCGCTGGTTTGCCGAAGATGTCCTGGGGGTTGCCGACCACGCGGCTGCGGGACTTGTGGTCGCTGTCGCCGCCCTGGCCTTGGGCGCCCATCGGCATCATCGGCATCATGGGCATGCCCATGCCGGTGCGGCCGGTGTTCTTCGGGGCCTCGGTCGCCGCCGCCGCGGCGGCCGCCGGGGCGTCGCTCCTCGGGATCTGTTCGCCCGCCACTGTGCTGCCCGGCGAGAGCGGGTTCGCCGACGAGGCGCCGCCACCCGCACCGACGCCCCCGCCGAAGCCACCACCGCCGCCGCCCGCGCCTGCCTTGTCCGTACCGGTGTCCGGCGGCTCGGCCGGAGGCGGCGCGGTCGGCGACTTCGGCGGAACGGGCATCGACCAGTTGTCCTCCGGGAACGTGTGCGCCATCGCCACGCCCTGGAACGCGTCGGAACCGTCGACGCCCTCGCAGAGCTGCACGAAACCCTCGAGGATCTGCCGCACCGCCTCGAAGAGCTCCTTCGTGGGCCTGCGCATCAGGTCCAGGTACTCACGGGTCCGGTCGTCGCCCTGCACCGGCAGCGCCATGGCCTCCGACGCGGTCTCCGCCGTCTCCGACATCACCGTCGCCAGCTGGACGACGATCTCGCGGATGCCGTCGGCGGTCTTGTCGAGCACGTCGGCCATCGCGATCATGGCGTCCGCCAGGTCGTTGCCCGCCAGGCCGACCTTCTGCATGTACGCGATGAACGACTGCGCGGCCGCGCCGTCCCACGCGGCGTCCAGCCCACCCAACGGCTTGGCCAGCGCCTCCGTCACCTGCTCGGTGCCCTCGCCGACGACCCGCCAGCGCTCGGCCTCCGCGTGCAGGTCGCTCCATCGGCCGACGACCGGCGCGAAGTACTCCTCCACCGGGTCGGCGATGCCGAGGTGCCGCGCCAGCCTCGACAGGTAGTCGAGCTGCGTGGCGATCTGGTTCTCGACGTCCCTGCCGTCCGGTGCGGCGACGACCTCGTAGCTCACGACGCCCCCTCGCAGGCTCCGTGTCGCCGCTCGCGGTCGCCCTGCGTCTTGTGGTTCGCTCCGCGAGCTCCGCTCAGCGTCCTATGGTTCGCTCCGCAAGCTCCGCTCACCGCTCCTCCCGCCGGATCGTCACGCCGCCCTCGTCGTCGGAGTCGACGTACCCGGCGGTGACCTTGTCCAGCCCGTCGGACGCCGAGGAGAGCGCCTCGACGGCCTTCGCGAGCTGCTCACGCAGGAGCTGCGCGGCCTTCCCGTAGGCCTGGGTGGTCTTGACGGTCCGGCCGAGCCGCCCGAACGACTCCTCGTCGAGCGGCTCGATCGCCATCGTCTTGACACCCTCGGCGAGTGCGTCCGCGCTGTTGCCCGCGAGTTGCGCGTACCCGCCGACCCACGCGGCGTCGAACTTGATCCCCGTCACAAGTCCACCCCTTCGTCAGGTCTCCGACGATAGGTGACCCGCCGTCGTTCCCATGGGTGCTTGTGCAACGAGGTCACCATCGGGTACGAGGACTTTGCGAAGGGAATCAGCCGCCGCCCTGCGCCTCCTCGGTTCGTGGCGGGTACTGCCCCGGACCGAACGGTGTCGAGTCGTAGCTCTGTTCCACGTCCTTGACACTCAACGACGCGCCGTCCGGCAACAGCTGGATTATGTTGCGTGGCGCGGGTTTCTGGTTGTCGAGCCCCAGCCCCGCCGCGGTTTTCGAGTCGGGCACGCCGTACTTCACGCCCCGGTCGGAGATCAGCGTGATCTGCCCGCTGCCGAAGTCCGCGGGGGAGGTGGCCTGCCGCACCACCGCGCCGCGGCCCGGTGGCATGTAGAAGTGGTCGATCCGCACGCCGTCCGCGTTCGGGCTGGAGATCGCGACGGTCTTCGGCTTGCCCTTGGAGTCCAGCTTGATGCCCGGCAGCTGCTTGCCGACGTGCACGGCGGTGAACTCCTCGGCGTTCGCGCCCTCACCGGAGTAGCTCCACGCGAGGCAGGCGACGGGGAAGTTCTCCGGGTCGAGCACCTCGGTGTCCCGCTCGGGGAAGGTCGTGTCGTCGATCTCGTCCGGCTGCGGCACGCCCGCGATCCGGTCCGGGTTGACCGCGGTGATGCGGGCGTTGCCCAGGTTCCGGTAGTAGCGGATGAGGTTCGCGGTGGACCGTTTGACCTCCTCGATGCCGTCCTTGAGCACCACGTAGGTCCTGGTCACGTCCCCGGCGCGCTCGACCTCGAACACCGAGCCGACCTTGCGCAGCTCCGGGTCGCCGAGGTCGACGTTGGAGTCGGTGTCGCGGCCCCTGATGGTGGGGCTCGCCAGCCGCGCCTTCTCCGGGATCGCGTTGAGCATGCCGGTGGTGATCACCCGCGGCTCGATGCCGGTCAGTTCGAGTGCCTCGCGCACCCGCGCGTCCTCGATGTCGATCTCGGCGCGGACGGCGCTGGTGTTGGGCAGGTTCGCGGTCCCCGGTGTGCGGTAGACGAGGTAGGTCTTCTCGTTCGGCGCGCGCACCAGCAGCGACTCGTTCTGCTTCAGCATCGGCCCGAGCTCGTCGACCCCGGCGATCACCGTGGTCTCGACCTTGTTCTCCTTCGCCGGGTCGGGGAGGGTGCGGTCGAGCATGTACTGGTCGCACACCGTCCACCTGGATTCGATGCGCTGGTCCGCGCTCGGCAGCAGGTCCGGCCCGTCCGCGATGCCCGTCTTGCGGCCCTTCGGGATGTCGCGAAGCTCGTTGTCGTCGACCACGGTCGGCGCGACCACCTGCGGCGTCGGGCCACCGCTCTGCTGCCCCGCCGCCTGTGCGTCACCGCCCTCGGAGCCCTTGTCCTTCTGCGCCATGAGCAGCAGCCGCGCCGACGCCATGTTGAACACCGGGATCAGCTTCTTGTCCGGCTTGGCGATCAGCACGTAGACCTGGCCGGACGGCTTGCCGATGACGATGCCGTCCTCGTCCGGCGCCTTCGGTTTCGGCGACAGGATCCCCCAGATGAGGAAGCCCAGCAGGCCGAGTGCGGCGAGGCACACACCCACGACGGTCGCACGGCTGTGCGTCCGCATCGGGTCGTGCAACATCACCGCGTCCTTGCGGACCAGCGCCGACTGCATCCTGCGCAGCACGAACCGATACGCCTGAACCTGTGACTTGGTAGTCGGTGTAGATGGCATTTCCGCCTCTGCAGCTCCCCGATCGCGGTACGGTTCCGCAGGATAGCCCTACCGGCGTCGGTTGCACGGCGGTTCCAGACCTTCGGCAGAATCGGGTCCGGCCGGGGCACACAGGTGACGAGGGGAAAGATCGAGCGGATGTCGGTGAGCACTCCTCCACGGCGCGGGAACGGCGGCACGCCTCCTCCGGCCCAGCCGCCGAGACCTGCGGGGTCCGGGGCCCCCGCCGGTCGACACGGAGGACAGGGGGCCCCCGCACGTCCCACGGGTCCCGGCGCGCCCGCGGCGCCCGGTCGCCCGACGCCTCCCCCGGGCATGCCCGCGCGGCCTGCCGGTCCCGGTGCCCCCGGTAGGCCTGCCGGTCCCGGCGCGCCCGGCGCGCCGAGCCGTCCCAGCGCTCCGCCGCCCGGGCCCGCCGGTCCCCCTCCTGGTGGTCCCGGTGGTCCTGGTGGTCGCGGCGGTCCGGGTGGACCCGGCCGACCCGGACCCGGCGGACCCGGTGGACCCGGTGGACCTGGCGGACCGGGTGGTCCCGGCGGCCCTGGTGGTCCTGGCGGTGGCGGCGGTTCCGGGCCTGGTGGTTCCGGTCCCGGTGGCCCAGGTGGTCCCGGCGGTGGCAACGGTGGTGGGGCCGGGGCACGTCCGCCCGCGGGTCCGGCGCGGCCCCCGATGTCCGCGCGGCGGCGCACGCGCGGCGCGAGCCTCGGCGCGCTGCCCGTCACCAACCTGGTCGTGCTCGAGATGGCGGTCGCGATCGGGCTGGTGCTGCTCGCGATCGACATCGACCTCGTCTACGTCGCCATCGGCATCGCGGTCGTCGGCCTGCTGGTCGCCGCCATCCGGTGGCGGGGCCGCTGGTTCACGCAGTGGATCGGGCTGACCGCGCGCTACGCGTTCCGCTCGCACGCGCGGCTGTCCAAGCCGACCAAGCCCGTCAGCATCGAGGGCATCGCGGACTCCGACGTCACCCCGGTGACCGGCCCGGACGACCCGCGGGTCGCGCTGCTGCGGCTCGCCGTGCCCGACCTGGTCGTCGCGCACGGCACCGACCACGAGCGCAGGCCGCTGGGCCTCGCGTGGCACGACGGCACGTGGACCGCGGTCCTGCTCGTCGACCCGGCCCCCGGCCTGGTCACACAGCTCGGCGGCGCGCCGAACCTGCCGCTGGGCGCGCTCGCGCCGTGCCTCGAGGACCGCGGTGTGGTGCTCGACGCCATCCAGGTCATCTGGCACTGCTACCCCGGCAGCGCCGCGCTGCCGTCGAACTCCCCCGCTCTGGCGTCCTACATGGAGCTGCTCGGTCCGCTGCCCGCGGCCGCGCGCCGCACCACGTGGGTCGCGGTGCGGCTCGACCCCCGGCGCTGCCCGGCTGCGGTCCGCGAGCGTGGCGGCGGCGTGCTCGGCGCGCACCGCGCGCTGATCGGTGCGCTGTCCCGCGTGCGCAACGCGCTCGAGTCCCGGGGCGTGCCGACGCGTCCGCTCGACCCGGACGAGCTGCTCAAGGCCGGTATCTCGTCCGCTGAGCTGACCGGGGCGCTGCACGTGCCGCCGCAGAACCCGAACGCACCGCAGCAACCGCCGCAGACGCCGAGGGCCCGCCTCACCGAGCGCTGGACCGGCGTCACCGTCGCAGGCATCGGCCACGCGAGCTACGCGATCACGGGCTGGTCCCGCGGCAAGCCCGCCACCAGCCTCAACGCGTTGACCGGCGTGCGTGCGCTGTCGTCGACGGTGGCGGTGTCGATCGCGCCGGGCGCCGAGGACAACCAGGTCGGAGTGCGCGGGCTGGTGCGCGTCAGCGCCCGCACCCCGGGTGAGCTGGAGTACGCCGACGAGCGGCTCTCCGCGATCTCCGACCGGCTCGGCATCACCCTGACCCCGCTGCGCGGGCTGCAGGTGGCCGGGCTCGCCGCGACGCTGCCGATGGGAGGCCGGGCATGAGTGAGTCGTCGAGGCTCCTCGACATCCAGACCGGCAACGGGCTGACGCAGGAGTTCCTGATGTCGCCCACCATGCTCGACGCGATCAGCCCGACCGGTGACCGGGGCGGCATGATGCTCGGCGCGTCGCTGCAGGGCGAGCCGATGACGATCTCCGCGCTGCGGCCGGCGCCGACGAGGCTCGTGCTGGTGGGCGGGCTGTACCTGGCGCGGCAGGTCGCGTTGCGCGCGATGGCCGTCGGCGCGTGGGTGGTGGTCGCGACCGGGCGGCCCGCGTCGTGGCAGGTGCTGCAGAAGGCCGCGGGCACCGGCCCGGACGGGCGGCCCGCACCGCTCGTGCAGATCCGCCGCCTGTCCCCCGTCGAGCTGCCCCGCCCGTCGGAGGACGGCCCGCTGCTCGTGGTGCACGACGGTGGCCCGACGCCGCAGGAGCTGTTCCCGCCGAGGGCGGCGTGGCAGACCACGGTGTACGTGCTGCCGTACATGCACCCGCAGGCCGGGGCGACCGCGAACGCGGCCGACCTGGTGCTGCTGCAACGGCTGCCGGTCGGCCAGGCCCAGCTCGCGGCCCGCGTGTGGCGGCTGCCGCCCCCGATGGTGCACGAGCTGACCACCCTCGGCGACGACGAGGTGGTCGCGCTCGGCCACATGCTGTGGAAGCGCATGCGGCTGATCACCAACACGAAGGAACAGCAGATCCTGGGCCCGGTCCGGCGCGGCGACTGAGCCCGGGACGCGGCACCCGGGGCAACTTCCGGGACCGTTCGGCCGAACCTGTTCCCAGGATCCGGTCAACTGTTCACAAGTACCTACTTGCGTTTCTTGTTCGAGTGATCATTCCCGGCGAATGTTGACCTTGAACACGCGCGTGGACCTCATCGAGGGCTGAGGACGCGCGTGCCCTGCAACAAGGAGAAACACACATGAGTAGGTCTCATGCCGCCTCGTTGAGGCGGCTGGTGGCGGGCGGTGCCGCGGCAGCGGCGGCCGTCGGGCTCGCCGTCGGGGCGACCACACCGGCATCCGCCGAACCCGGGGTCACGATCCTCGGTGCCGACTCGGCCACCGCGGTCGACGGCAGCTACATCGTGGTGTACAAGGACGGCGCGACGGGCGAGGCGGCGGACGCCGCCGCGTCGCTCGGCGGGCAGGTCACGCACCTGTACGAGGCGCTGAACGGGTTCGCCGCCTCGATCAGCGAGGAGCGGGCGCGGGCCCTGGCCGCGGACCCGGACGTGGCGTTCGTGCAGCAGAACCAGACCGTGCGGATCACCGAGGACCAGGCGAACCCGCCGTCGTGGGGCCTGGACCGGATCGACCAGGCCGACCTGCCGCTGGACGACAAGTACTCGTACTCGACGACCGCGTCGAACGTGCACGCGTACATCATCGACACCGGTATGGACCTCGACCACCCCGACTTCGGTGGCCGCGCGACGTCCGGCTTCGACGCGGTCGACGGCGGTGACGCCGAGGACTGCAACGGCCACGGCACGCACGTCGGTGGCACCGTCGGCGGCACCGCCCACGGTGTGGCCAAGGAGGTGTCGCTGGTCGCGGTGCGGGTGCTGGACTGCAACGGCTCCGGCACCACCGCGCAGGTCGTCGCGGGCATCGACTGGGTGACCGAGAACGCGGCCAAGCCGGCCGTCGCGAACATGAGCCTCGGCGGCGGCGCCGACACCGCGCTGGACGAGGCCGTGCAGCGGTCCATCGCGGCCGGTGTCACGTACGCGATCGCGTCCGGCAACTCCAACGCCGACGCGTGCGGCTTCTCCCCGGCCCGCGTGCCGGAGGCGATCACGGTCAACGCGTCCACCGACGCGGACGCCCGTGCCTCGTTCTCCAACTACGGCACCTGCACCGACCTCTACGCGCCCGGCCAGGACATCACGTCCGCGTGGCTCGACGGCGGCACCAACACGATCAGCGGCACGTCGATGGCGACCCCGCACGTGGCCGGTGCGGCCGCGCTGTACCTCGCCGCCAACCCGGACGCCGCCCCGGCGGCCGTGCGGGACGCCCTGGTCGCGGCCGGCGGCACCGACAAGATCAGCGACCCGGGCGCGGGCTCGCCGAACGTTCTGCTGCACACCGGCACCGGCGGCACGGACCCCGAGCCGCCGACGGGCTGTGACGCGGTCGCCAACACGACGCGCGTCGCCATCCCGGACGCGGGCCCGGCGGTGACCAGCGCCATCGAGATCGCGGGCTGCGAGGGCAACGCCTCGGCCACGACGTCGGTCGACGTCCAGATCACCCACACCTACCGCGGTGACCTGGTCGTCGAGCTGGTGGCCCCGGACGGCACCGTCCACCGCCTGAAGGACGCGGACGGCTTCGACGGCGCCGACAACGTGGACGAGACGTTCACGGTGGACGCGTCGGCGTCGACGGCGGGCGACACCTGGACGCTGCGCGTGCAGGACATGTACGGCGCTGACACAGGCGCACTGACGGGTTGGACCCTGGACGTCTGATCCGGCAGTTGTTCGCGGCGCTCCCCGCCTTTCCGGTGGGGAGCGCCGTTCCACGTTCAGAACCCGATGGCCTCGCGCAGCAGCAGGACGGTGCTGCGCCCGGGGAAGGGCTCCGCGTTGAGAACGAGCAGGCGGTTGACGGCGCTGGGCATGCCGTAGACCGCCGTGGCGCGGGCGTTCTCCAGGGGAAGGCAGTGGCCCTCGACCCGGCGCAGCGCACTGTTCAGGTCGGGTACCACCTTCTGCGCGCCTGCGACCCAGATCGCGCGGGCGGCGCCGCCGGAGTAGCTGGGCAGCTGGGCGCCACTGCCCGAGGCGGCCACGAGGGAGCCGGTTTCGGTGACCGCGTTGACGCTGCCGACGACCACGTCGGGGCTGGCGCGCAACCGACGGATCTCGTCCGCCTGGGCGACGCGGTCCATGGCCAGGGTGCGTGGCTTGACGGCCTGGTACCGCCCGCTGGTGTTGATGTCGTCGTCGATGCCGGACAGGCGGAGGGTCTCACTGGCCGCGGTGAGCACGGTGGCGCCGTCGGGGATCAGCTCGTCGACGCGGGCACGTGCCGCCGCGCTGTCGTCGAGGATCTCGACGGTGAACCCGTTCGCCGTCAGCGCGGCGGCCGCCCGCGCCAGACGCTGTGCGGGTGCCGGGTCGGTGAACGGTGGTGCGGTCATGTCGCCTCCTGGTCTCGGTGCCTCGGAGGTTCGACACCACAGCTCCCCGGGATGTGCGGCCTCACATCCCGGTGGGCTGTGGTGTCGGAACCGGTGCGGGAAGATGTGACCGAGGGGAGCCGTCATGAGCAGCCAGTCCGCACCAGGCCCGAGCGCGGTCATGGGCGAACGGCGTCACCTGATCAACCTGGCGTACCGGCTGCTGGGCTCACTGGCCGAGGCCGAGGACGCCGTCCAGGAGACCTACGCCCGCTGGTACGCCATGTCCGGCCGGGAGCAGGACGCCATCGCGTCCCCCGGCGCCTGGCTCACGACGGTCGCCGGCCGCATCTGCCTCAACGTGCTCCGGTCGGCCCGGGTGCGGCGGGAGAGTTACGTCGGCGAATGGATCCCCGAGCCGCTGCCGGAACCGGCGAACCGGCCGTACGGCGCCGACCCGGCCGACCGGGTCACCCTGGACGAGTCGGTCAGCCTGGCCTTCCTGGTCGTGCTCGAGGCGATGACCCCGGCCGAACGCGTCGCGTTCGTCCTGCACGACGTCTTCCGGTACTCCTTCGCCGAGGTGGCCGCGATCGTCGGCCGCACGCCGGGGGCCTGCCGCCAGCTGGCATCGTCGGCCCGCCGCCGTGTCCGCGCCGCGCAGCCGCCCGCGGTCCCGGCGGCCCAGCGCGCCGCCCTCGTCCGGGACTTCAAGCAGGCGTGGGAAGCCAGGGACATCGAGGCCCTCATCGGCCTGCTCGACCCGAACGCCACGGCGATCGCGGACAGCGGTGGGCTCGCCGTCAGCTTCCTGCACCCGATCGACGGTGCCGAGGCGATCGCGCGGGCCTGGATCGAGATCAGCCACCGGGCGGGCGCCATGACGTTCCTGGAGCGCACGGTCAACGGTCAGCCCGGCCTGGTGGCGCAGCAGGACGGTGTGACGGTCACCGTGTTCGCGTTCGAGGTCGCGGCCGGGAAGATCACGCACATCTGGGTGGTGCGCAACCCCGAGAAACTCCGCCAGTGGACGGCGAGCTGAGAGCAGTTCACGCCTCCGGCCCCCGATTTCCAGCGTACCGGGCAGGGGCGACAGACCGGGATGGCTCGACAGCCGCTGTGGACAACCCGCCCTCAACGTGGCGGAACTGTCGGTGGCATGCCGTAGCGTGGTTCGAGGGGGCCGGAGGCCGGCGTCACAGTCACAGCTGGTCGGAGGCGCGCAGGTGCGGTGTCTGCTCGGCCAGCATGTCAAGCTGCGCACGCACCCGCACGAAGTCCGACTCGTCACGCAGCTCCAGGGCGATCGCCGCGGCCCGTTCCGTGGTCTCGGCGAACGACCTCTCCGCGTCCCGCAGCCGGTCGAGCACCCGCAGCGCGGTCCCGTCCAGCTCGCCGTCGTCCGGCTCCAGGCTCTCCCCGAGCCGCGCCAGCCGCAGTGACTCGGCCAGTTCCTCGTCCAGTGTCCCGCCGATCCCGGCCAGCCAGTCGCGGCCCGCGCCGTGCGAGAGAGTGGCGACGACCTCGTGGTACGCGGCGACCGACCGTTCGCAGATCTCGTAGGAACGCGCCCACCGCCCGGACGCACGCAGGCCGTGTGACGGGAGCCGCGGCTGCGCCGCGCGTGCCGCACGGCGCTCGGCCTCGGTCGGGTTGCGCAGCCACGTCCGGGCGGCGAACTGGGCGGGCAGCCCGATCAGCGCCCCGACGACCGCACCGATGGGCGCCATCACGATCAGACCACCGACGAAGTTGGCGGCCACGCTGTTGTCCGCGGCCCGCTCGCCCGGGTTCGCCGCGTACAGCACCGCGACGCCGACCATCGCCAGGGCACCCAGCATCGCGAACACGAACCACCCCGCACGGGCGATCGCGTGCGAGATCGGGCCACCCTTCAGCGCCATCCGTGCGCGCCAGTCGTCACGCTCCACCGCGCCACTGTACGTCCACTGTGGCGCGCGCAGGTCAGGGATGCTCGCGCACGGCCCGGGTTTGTTCCGCGCGCGCGGCCAACTGGTCCGGGGGCGGGTAGTCGACGCCGGTCAGCGTGAGGCCGTGCGCCGGGGCGACCGTGATCGTGCTCGGGCGGGTCCGCGCGGTCAGCAGCGACGCGGGCCATTCCACCGGTTTACGGCCCTCCCCCACGGCGAGCAGCGCGCCGACCAGGCTGCGCACCATCGAGTGGCAGAACGCGTCCGCCGACACGAACGCCGTCACCACGTCCCCGTCACGCCGCCACGACAGGCGCTGCAGGTCGCGGATCGTCGTGGCGCCCTCACGCCGGCGGCAGAACGCCACGAAGTCGTTGAGGCCGAGGAGGAACGCCGACGCCTCGTTCATGGCGTCCACGTCCAGCCGCCGCGGCCACGTCACGGTGTCGTGGCGGCGCAACGGGTCCGCCGCCCACTGGACGTCGCACAGGCGGTAGGCGTAGTGCCTGCGGACCGCCGAGAACCGCGCGTCGAAGCCGCGTGGGGCCTCCGACAGCGAGTGCACGCGCACGTCCGCGGGCAGCGCGCGCGCCAGGCGGTTCAGCTCCGGCGCGAACGGCAGGTCGGTGTGCGCCACCTGACCGGACGCGTGCACGCCCGCGTCGGTACGGCCCGCGACCGTCAGGCGGACGTCGTGCCGCAGGATCATCGACAACGTGTCCTCGACGACCGCGCACACCGTGCGACGACCCGGCTGGCGGGCCCAGCCGGAGAAGTCCGTGCCGTCGTAGGCGATGCCGAGCAGGAACCGGACGAGCCCGCCACCCTGGCGGGCGACGGGCTCGTTCGTGGTGGAACCGGTCAGGACTCGTCGTCCTGCTGCTGCGCCGCCGGCTTGCTGAAGCCGGCCGACTCGGCGTCCTCGGCGGTGGCGAACCACACCTCGGCGACGGTCCGGTCGTAGTGCGTGGTGCCCGGCTCGTGGTACAGCATCGAGTTGGCGTTGCCCTTGATCGGGAAGCCCTCGGGCTGCGAGCCGTCCTCCAGCGCGGCACGGCTGCCCGCGCCGTAGGGGTGCTCGTCGTCGGACGCGCTCTCCTCGACCTCGACGTCCTCCGCCGGGGTCTCGGTCACGGCCTCGGTCTCGTCGGCCTTCGTCTCCTCGGCGGGAGCGGCGGCCTTCTCGTCCTTGGCGAACTTCGTCTTGCGCGCGGCCTCGGCCTCGGCGGTGACGGTCTTCTCCTGCACCAGCTCGATGATCGCCATCGGGGCGTTGTCGCCCTTGCGGGGGATCGTCTTCAGGATGCGGGTGTAACCGCCGTTGCGGTCGGCGAAGAACGGGCCGATCTCCGTGACGAGGCGGTGCACGACCTCCTTGTCGCGGATGACCCGCATGATCATCCGGCGGTTGTGGAGGTCACCCCGCTTCGCCTTGGTGATCAGGCGCTCCGCGTAGGGCCGCAGCTTGCGGGCCTTGGCCTGGGTGGTGGTGATCCGGCCGTGCTGGAACAGCGATGTGGCGAGGTTTGCCAGCATCAGCCGCTCGTGGGCCGGCGAGCCGCCCAGGCGGGCGCCCTTGGTTGGCGTGGGCATTACAACTGCTCCGTCTCCGCGTAGTCCTGGCCATCGTCGTGGCTGCTGTCCGCAACCCCGCTGTCCGCCGACGACCAGCCTTCGCTCGCGTAGTCGGAGGCGGCGGTGGTCGGGTCGAACCCGGGCGGGCTGTCCTTCAGCGCGAGACCGAGGCCGACGAGCTTCATCTTGACCTCGTCGATCGACTTCGCACCGAAGTTGCGGATGTCCAGCAGATCGGCCTCGCTGCGCGAGACGAGCTCACCCACGGTGTGGATGCCCTCGCGCTTGAGGCAGTTGTACGAACGCACGGTGAGGTCGAGGTCCTCGATCGGCATCGCGTAGGCGGCGATGGTGTCCGCCTCCTGCGGCGACGGACCGATCTCGATCCCCTCGGCGTCCACGTTCAGCTCGCGGGCGAGACCGAACAGCTCGACCAGCGTCTTGCCGGCCGACGCGACGGCGTCCCGCGGGGTGATCGACGGCTTCGTCTCGACGTCCAGGATCAGCCGGTCGAAGTCGGTGCGCTGCTCGACACGCGTCGCCTCGACCTTGTAGGTGACCCGCAGCACCGGCGAGTAGATCGAGTCGACCGGGATCCGGCCGATCTCGGCGCCTGCCTGCTTGTTCTGCACCGCGGGCACGTAGCCGCGGCCACGCTCGACGACCAGCTCGATCTCCAGCTTGCCCTTGCCGTTCAGCGTGGCGATGTGGAGGTCGGGGTTGTGCACGGTGACACCGGCCGGCGGGACGATGTCCCCCGCGGTCACCTCACCCGGGCCCTGCTTGCGCAGGTACATCGTGACCGGCTCGTCCTCCTCGGAGCTGACGACCAGCTCTTTGAGGTTGAGGATGATGTCGGTGACGTCTTCCTTCACGCCCGGCACGGTGGTGAACTCGTGCAGCACACCGTCGATGCGGATGCTCGTGACGGACGCGCCCGGGATCGACGACAGCAACGTCCGGCGAAGCGAGTTGCCGAGCGTGTAGCCGAAGCCCGGCTCCAGCGGTTCGATGGTGAACCGGGAGCGCGTCTCGTTGACCGGCTCCTCGCTGAGCGAGGGCCGCTGCGAAATCAGCACTTTCTTGTTTCCTTTACCTCAGGGGCGACCGCTATTTGACGCCCACCGGAGATGTGCCTGGGAGGCGGCAGGGCGCCGCCTCCCAGGTCAAGATCACTTCGAGTAGAACTCGACGATCAGCTGCTCCTGCACGGGCACGTCGATCTGGGCGCGCTCCGGCAGCTGGTGCACGAGGATCCGCAGGTTGGACTGCACGACCTGCAGCCAGCCCGGGATCGGCCGGTCGCCGAAGGACTCCTTGGCGGCGACGAACGGCAGCGTGTTCATCGACTTCGGCTTCACGTCGATGATGTCGAACTTCGACACCTGGAAGCTCGGGACGTTGACCTTCTTGCCGTTCACGATGAAGTGGCCGTGCGAGACGAGCTGGCGGGCCTGGCGGCGCGTGCGGGCGAGACCCGCGCGGTACACCACGTTGTCCAGGCGCGACTCGAGCAGCTGCAGCAGCGCCTCACCGGTCTTGCCCTTGGTGCGCGCGGCCTGCTCGTAGTAGCGGCGGAACTGGCGCTCCAGCACGCCGTAGGTGTAGCGAGCCTTCTGCTTCTCCTGCAGCTGGAGCAGGTACTCGCTCTCCTTGATGCGGCCGCGGCCGTGCTGACCCGGCGGGTACGGACGACGCTCGAACGAGCGGTCGCCACCGACCAGGTCGACCTTGAAGCGGCGGGACTTGCGGGTAACAGGTCCGGTGTAACGAGCCATGGTTTCTCAGTCCCCCCTTAGACCCGGCGCCGCTTGGGCGGGCGGCACCCGTTGTGCGGCTGCGGCGTGACGTCCTGGATGGTGCCGACCTCGAGGCCCGCTGCCTGCAGCGAGCGGATCGCGGTCTCCCGGCCGGAGCCGGGGCCCTTCACGAAGACGTCGACCTTGCGCATGCCGTGCTCGGCCGCCTTGCGGGCCGCGTTCTCGGCGGCCATCTGCGCGGCGAACGGGGTGGACTTGCGCGAGCCCTTGAAGCCGACGTGGCCGCTGGACGCCCAGCTGATCACGTTGCCGGTCGGGTCGGTGATGGAGACGATCGTGTTGTTGAACGTGCTCTTGATGTGCGCGTGGCCGTGAGAGACGTTCTTCTTTTCCTTGCGCCGGACCTTCTTGACCCCGGCGCCCTGACGGGACTTGGGTGGCATGTCTGCTTGCTGCTCCTGTTAACGCGAAGTCTGGGTGGTGGCGGACGCCTCGGACTCGGTGGACGAGTCGCGGTCCGCGTGACGGATGACCGTGCCGTAGTCCCGGTACAGGTCGCGAAGTGCCTGCGGACGGGCCTTGGGGGCCACCTGCAGAGCCACGAACTGACGGTTGCGTCGCCGCTGTGGGACGACCGATACGACCGTGCTCACTTCTTCCCAGCCTTCTTCTTGCCGGCGACCGTCTTCTTGGGACCCTTGCGGGTACGAGCGTTGGTCTTCGTGCGCTGGCCGCGCACCGGAAGGCCGCGGCGCCAGCGGAGACCCTCGTAGCAGCCGATCTCGATCTTCCGGCGGATGTCCGCGTTCACCTCGCGGCGGAGGTCACCCTCGACCTTGAAGTTCGACTCGATGAAGTCACGGAGCTTGGTGACGTCCTCGTCGGACAGGTCCTTGGCGCGCAGGTCCGGGCTGATGCCGGTCGCGGCGAGCAGCTCCTTGGAGCGGGTACGGCCGATGCCGTAGATGTAGGTCAGCGCGATCTCCATCCGCTTCTCGCGGGGGAGGTCGACGCCAGCAACGCGTGCCATATCTCCTCTTGAAGGTTCTTCCAGGTCTTCTCCCTCACCGTCCCGTGCTGGCGGGCCCCGGCCTGGTCCGGGGGTGTAACCGAGCCCGTGTGGCTCGGCAGGTGTGGGGAGGTCCTCTTGTTGTGTGCTGTGATCAGCCCTGGCGCTGCTTGTGGCGCAGGTTCTCGCAGATCACCATGACCCGCCCGTGACGGCGGATCACCTTGCACTTGTCACAGATCTTCTTGACGCTCGGCTGGACCTTCACGTCCCTGTCTCTCTATCGGTGGCTCTACTTGTAGCGGTAGACGATTCGGCCGCGGGACAGGTCGTAGGGCGACAGCTCCACGACCACTCGGTCCTCGGGCAGGATGCGGATGTAGTGCTGCCGCATCTTGCCGCTGATGTGTGCGAGGACCTTGTGTCCGTTCTCCAACTCGACACGGAACATCGCGTTGGGGAGCGGCTCCACCACACGGCCTTCGACCTCGATGGCCCCGTCCTTCTTGCCCATGTCCTCCGCGTTTCGTTTTGGGTCTACGCAGCCCGCCGCGCGTGTATCCCACTGGTGCACACGCATGACGGAGACGGCGCAACGAGTGCGCCACCGAACCAGTGTACGCGTGTGTTCGACGGGGCGGCATTCAGGGGGTTAGACGGACGTGAAGTTGGGGTGCACGCCGATCGTAGCCCCGGGCTCGTACCCCTCTGGGGTGATTTCCCGAGGACAGACAGTCGCTGTGCGTGACCGGCGTCCTCCGGCCCCCAGTGTCCAGCGTACGCGAGGGGGGCCGACAGCGGACGGGCGTTTGCCCTGGTGGAGGCTGAGTTGTCCACAGGTCGGGCAGTTGTCCACAGCCGCGCGAATGACGACGCTCTGTGTCGGTGTGATGCCGTAGCGTGGCTCGAGGGGGCCGGAGGCCACGACGGTGGTCAGGGAGCGGTCAGAACCCACGGGCCGTCGTCGGTGATGGCGACCGTGTGTTCCCAGTGAGCGGCGCGGGAGCCGTCGGCGGTGACGACGGTCCAGCCGTCGTCCAACTCCTCCGTCTGCGCGGTGCCCAGGGTCAGCATGGGCTCGATCGCGATCGCCATCCCCACCCGCAGGCGCGGGCCCTTGCCAGGCTTGCCGTAGTTCGGCAGGAACGGCTCCATGTGCATGGCACGGCCGATGCCGTGGCCGCCGTACTCGCGGACGATGCCGTACGTCGTGCCGTTCGCGCGTTCGGTGCGGTGGACCGACTCCTCGATGGCGTGCGAGATGTCCGTGAGCCGCCCGTCGGGGCGGACCGCCTCGATGCCCGCCTCCATGGCCGCGCGGGTGGCGTCCGAGAGGGCGAGGTCCGCCGCGGGTACCTCGCCGACCGGGATGGTGACGGCCGAGTCGCCGTGCCAGCCGTCCAGGATGGCGCCGCAGTCGACGGAGATCAGGTCGCCGTCGGCGAGCACCTGGTCCTTCGACGGGATGCCGTGCACGATCTGGTGGTTCACCGACGCGCAGATCGTGGCCGGGTAGTCGTGGTAGCCGAGGAACGACGGGACGGCACCGGCGTCGCGGATGATCTGGAACGCGATGTCGTCCAGGTCCGCGGTGCTCACGCCGGCCCGGACCGCGGCGGTGACGGCGGAGAGCGCCTTCGCCACCACGAGACCGGCGGCCCGCATGGCCTCCAGCTCAGCCGGGGTCTTCAGCTCGATCATGCTGTCACGCCGCCGCAACAGCGTGCCGAACAGGCCACGGGTCACGTCCGGTCGCGCAACGCGGCAAGCACCCGGTCGGTGATCTCGTCGACCTCGCCGACACCGTCGACGGTGACGAGCACGTCCCGGTAGTAGTCGAGCAGCGGCGCGGTCTCCGACCGGTACACGTGCTGCCGGTGCCGGATGACGTCCTCATTGTCGTCGCTGCGGCCACGGGCGAGCAGCCGCTTCACGACGACGTCCTCGTCGACCACGAGCTGGACCACCGCGTCGAGCTTCTGGTCGGCGTCCGCGAGGACCTTGGCCAGCACGTCGGCCTGGCCGATGTTGCGCGGGAACCCGTCCAGCAGGAAACCGTTGTCCGTGTCGGGCTGCTCGAGCCGCTCGATCAGCATCTGGTTGGTGACCTCGTCCGGGACGAGGCCACCGCTGTCGAGGATGTCCTTGACCTGCTTGCCCAACTCGGTCTCCTCGGCGATGTTCTTGCGGAACAGGTCACCGGTGGAGATGTGCGGAATGCCCAGCTTCTCGCTCAGCGCGGTCGCCTGAGTGCCCTTGCCCGCACCTGGCGGACCGACGAGAACGAGACGTGTCACTTGAGGAACCCTTCGTAGTTGCGTTGCATGAGCTGGCTTTCGATCTGTTTGACGGTGTCGAGACCCACGCCAACCATGATCAAGACAGCGGTACCACCGAAGGGGAAGTTCTGGTTCTGGCCGTCACCGGTGATGTCCAGGAAGAAGTTGGGCAGCACAGCGACGATGCCGAGGTAGATCGACCCGGGGAGGGTGATCCTGCTCAGTACGAACTGCAGGTACTCGGCGGTCGGGCGACCGGGGCGGATACCCGGGATGAAGCCGCCGTACTTCTTCATGTCCTCAGCCCGCTCCTGCGGGTTGAACTGGATGGAGATGTAGAAGTACGTGAAGAAGATGATCATCGCGAAGTAGACCGTGATGTGCACCCAGTCGGACTGCTTCACGAGGTGGTCGGAGACGAACCGCGTCCACCAGTTGTTGGTGTTGCCCGTGAGCCGGGTGATCAGGTCCGGCAGGTAGAGCAGCGAGGCCGCGAAGATGATCGGGATGACGCCGGCCTGGTTGACCTTCATCGGCAGGTACGTCGAGGTCCCGCCGTACATGCGACGGCCGACCATGCGCTTCGCGTACTGCACCGGGATGCGGCGCTGCCCCTGCTCGAGGAACACCACGGCGACGATGATCGCGAGGCCGAACAGGCACACGATGGTGAAGACGAGCGGGCCCGCGTTCTCGAGGATGTTGCCGCCCTCGGCCGGGATGCGGGCCGCGATGTTGACGAACATCAGCAGCGACATGCCGTTGCCGATACCGCGCTCGGTGATGAGCTCGCCGAACCACATGATCAGGGCCGTGCCCGCGGTCATCGTGAGGATGATGATCGACAGGTCGAACACCCCGTTCTTCGGGATGATCGGGTCCTGGCAGTCACCGAACAGGCCACCCTGGTTCGCCATGGCGATGATGCCCGTGGCCTGCAGCACCGCGAGACCGATGGTCAGGTACCGGGTGTACTGGGTGAGCTTGCCCTGGCCGGACTGGCCTTCCTTCTTCAGCTGCTCGAACCGCGGGATGACCACGGTCAGCAGCTGGATGATGATGCTCGCCGTGATGTAGGGCATGATCCCGAGCGCGAACACCGACAACTGCAGGAGCGCACCGCCGCTGAACAGGTTCAGCAGCTGGTAGATGCTCTGGTTGTCGACGTCGGCGATGCACTTCTGCACGTTCGGGTATGACACACCCGGGGAGGGCAGCATGGCGCCGACCCGATAGACCGCGATGATCATCAGGGTGAAAAGGATCTTGCGGCGCAGATCCGGCGTCGCGAGAGCCGAGCGGAAGGCGCTGAGCACGCAAGGACCTCCTCGGCGTCGCCGGCTCTCTCGCCGGCGATCGGCTTTGCCGGTGGGGTTACCGGCCGGAACACACTCACCCGGCTGCCAGGTGTTGGCAAGCCAGTAACGCTTCGGGAGGCACTCCACCCGAAGCGTGCTCCCGACTTTAACAGGACCCCGGAGGGCTCCTGCACCCCCTGGCCACTAAACGGCGAGACACGGCCATTCGGCCCAGCGTCGCGCCGACCGACGCCGACCACCCGCACGCACGCGTGACACGCGAATGCGCAGGTGGCGCTCAGACACGAGGCTAGGGCTCGTTCCGGCGCTGATCCACACCCGGTTCCGGAAGCGCCCACGGGACCGGCTGCGCTGGCGGCTCGACGGCAGGCGCCTCCGCGGGGGCCGAGGGCTCGTCCGCGGGCCGGGGCGGCTCCGGCGCTGCCTGCGACTGGAGTGGCTGCTGGGGCGGATGGGCCATCGGTACGCCGGTCGGTGGGCTCGGCGGCATCGGGTGGCCGGTCAGCGGGTCGACCTGGACGAAGCCAGGCGGCGGCGGTGGCTGGTTGCGCGCGGGGACCTGCGGCAGCGCGATGCCGTAGGGCGGCGTGGCGACGTCCGGGTTCACCTGTGCCCACGTCGGCCTGCGCACCGGGACCAGGGCCAGCACGGCCGCGCACAGGCTCAGCGCCGCCGCCACCATCAGCAGCCAGTGACCCACCAGGTAGGTCGCTTCCGTCTCCAGTCCGGGGGTGAGCGTGCCGAGGAGGATGACACTGTCGACGCCGTTGACGACCATCAGCGCGGTCGTCCACACGATGCCGATGAGGAAGGCGCCGCCGACCACCGTCGTCGTGCCCGAGACGCGGGCGACGCCCTGACCGGCGGCCGGGGTGGCGGCGTACCAGTTCAGTGCCGCCGCGCACGCCAGCACGATCGCGGCGAAGACCAGCGGATAGCCGATCCTCGGCACGTCACCCGGCGCCGACGGCCCCTCGACCTCGGCGCTCCACGGGGAGATGGTCACCTCGATCTCGTCCGGGCCGAAGCTCAGCGTGCCCGAGTACAGCGGCAGGAACGAACCGACGATCACGAGCACCACCGCGCAGAACGACAGCAACGCGGCCACGACACGGGTCGTGTGCCACCGCGCAGGGCCCGTCGTGGTCTGCGCGAGCGTCGACATCGCGGCCGGATAGACCGGCAGCGGCTCCCCCATGGTCATGACTGGAGCGTCGCGCATCCGCAAGCGCGGACACAGCACGGAAACGTCACGATCACGCACACAGGCCGTCAGTCGTGGCGCGGCTCGGCCAACGGGTCGTCGGTCAGGGGCACCGCAGGTCCCGCCGGCCGTTCCGGGGGCGGCGGTGCGTCCGGGATGACGATCGGACCCAGCTCCGGTACCGCCGGTTCCTCCGGTGGCGGCTCGACCGGCGGCGGCATCGGTGCCGGTAGCGGCGGCCCTGCCAGCGCGATGCCGAACGGCGGTGTCGGTGCGTCGGGGTCCGGCGGCGGCTCCGGCGGCGGTGCGGGTACGGAGCGCAGCGACGGCACCGCCGCCGCCAGAGACAGCGCCGCCGCGGCCAGCAGGACCCACAGGCCGGGCAGGTAGCTCATCTCCACGTTCAGCTGGAACGTCTCCGGGGCGTCGTCCACGGTGAAGGTGTCGGCCCAGACGCTCACCTGCAGCGCCACCATCCAGGTCGCGCAGGCGAGGAAGGCACCGCCGAACACGGTCACCGCGCCCGCGACGAGCTGGGCACGGGCCGGTGCGGCGGGGTTGGCGGCACGACGGCACAGGACCGCGGCACCGACCAGCACGACGCAGGCGAACACGACCGGGTAACCGTTCGACGGCACGTCCATGCTGCCCAGCTGGGGTTCGCTCACCTCGCTGCCCCACACCGTGAAGACGATCTCGATGCTCTGTGGGACGAAGTCGAACTCGCCGGTGCCGAAGCGCTGCGCCGCCGAGAACAGCGGCAGGAACAGTCCGGTGACGGCCGTGATCACCGCCAGCAGGCACAGGACCGCCGCCACCAGCCGAGCCGGGTGCGGGCGGACCGAGCCGGGCTCCCCCATCGTCATGCCCCGAATCATCCGCGCCGGAGCCGGGCACTGTCACTACCACCACGCACAAACGGCGGCGGCCGACAGGGAAACCCTGCCGGCCGCCGCCGTTCGAAACGTCGTCTACAGCGTGGTGGCGCTGCCGCCCGCCGCCGAGAGCTTCTCGGCCGCGGACTTCGAGAACGCGTTCGCGGTGACGTCCAGCTTCACCGACACGTCCCCGTTGCCGAGCACCTTCACCAGCTCGTTCTTGCGCACCAGACCGGCCTTCACCAGGTCGAGCACGCCCACCGTGCCGCCCTCCGGGAACGCGGTGGCGATGTCGCCCACGTTCACCGGCTGGAACTCGGTGCGGAACCGGTTCTTGAAGCCACGCAGCTTCGGCAGCCGCATGTGGATGGGCATCTGCCCACCCTCGAAACGGGCAGGCACGTTCTTACGTGCCTTGGTGCCCTTGGTGCCGCGGCCGGCGGTCTTGCCGCCCTTGCCGCCCTCACCGCGGCCGACCCGCTGCTTCTCCGTCTTCGCGCCGGGCGCGGGACGAAGGTGGTGGATCTTGATAGCCATCAGTCTTCGACCTCCTCGACCGTCACCAGGTGACGGACGGTGTGGATCAGGCCGCGGACCTCGGGGGTGTCCTCACGCACGGTGGACTGGCGGATCTTCCGCAGCCCGAGCGTGCGCAGCGACTCCCGGTGGTTGCGCTTGGTCCCGATGACGCTGCGGACCTGGGTCACCTTGAGCTGAGCCATGTCCTCACGCCCCCTGCCCCGCGCGCGCCCGCAGCATGCCGGCCGGGGCCACGTCCTCGAGCGGCAGGCCGCGGCGAGCGGCCACCTCCTCCGGACGCTGCAGACCCTTCAGCGCGGCCACCGTGGCGTGCACGATGTTGATCGCGTTGTCGCTGCCGAGCGACTTCGACAGCACGTCGTGGACACCGGCGCACTCCAGCACGGCACGCACCGGGCCACCGGCGATGACGCCGGTACCGGCGGAGGCCGGACGCAGGAGCACGACACCGGCGGCACGCTCGCCCTGGATCGGGTGCGGGATGGTGCCCGCGATGCGCGGAACCTTGAAGAAGTTCTTCTTCGCCTCTTCAACGCCCTTGGCGATCGCGGCCGGCACCTCCTTGGCCTTGCCGTAGCCGACACCGACCATGCCGTCGCCGTCGCCCACCACGACCAGCGCGGTGAAGCTGAAGCGGCGACCACCCTTCACGACCTTGGCGACCCGGTTGATGGCCACCACGCGCTCGAGGTGCGGGGTCTTGTCCTGGGCCGCCCCGCCACGGCCCCCATCGCGACGGTCCCTGCGGTCCCGGCGGTCACCACGGTTGTCGCGGTCACCGCCCTGGCCGCCCTGCTGGCCGCCGCCGAATTGCCGTGAACGTCCCGGCATCAGGCGATCCTTCCCGTGTGCATGTACTTCATCAGAACTCCAGCCCGGCTTCGCGGGCCGCGTCGGCGAGAGCCGCGATCCGGCCGTGGTAGTCGTTGCCACCGCGGTCGAACACGATCTTGGTGACACCGGCGTTCTTCGCGCGGTCGGCGACCAGCTGGCCGACCTTGGCCGCGCGGGCCTTCTTGTCGCCGTCCAGCGCGCGCACGTCCGCCTCGAGGGTGGACGCCGACGCGATGGTCTTGCCCACCGAGTCGTCGACGAGCTGCGCCACGATGTGCCGCGAGGACTTCGTGATCGACAGGCGCGGCCGCTCGGTCGTGCCGGCGACCTTCCGGCGGACCCGGAAGTGGCGACGGGCCTTGGAGACCCGGCGACGCGTCGAGATGTCCTTGCCCAGCGGCTTGCGGCGCTTGGTAACAGTCGCTTCGCTCATGATCACTTACCCGTCTTTCCGACCTTGCGGCGGATCTTCTCGCCCGCGTACCGCACGCCCTTGCCCTTGTACGGGTCGGGCTTGCGCAGCTTGCGGATGTTCGCGGCGACCTCGCCGACCCGCTGCTTGTCGATCCCCTGCACGGAGAACCGGGTCGGCGCCTCGACCGCGAAGGTGATGCCCTCCGGCGGCGTGACCTTGACCGGGTGGCTGAACCCGAGCGAGAACTCCAGGTCCGAGCCCTTGAGCTGGACGCGGTAACCGACGCCGTGGATCTCGAGCTTCTTCTCGTAGCCCTCGGTCACACCGACGACCAGGTTGTTCACCAGTGACCGGGTCAGGCCGTGCAGCGCGCGGTTGCGGCGCTCGTCGTCGGGGCGCTTGACCTCGAGGACACCCTCGCCGCGCTCGACGACGATCGGCTCGGCGACCGTGTGCGACAGGGTGCCCTTGGGCCCCTTCACGCTGACCTGCTGGCCGTCGATCTTCACGTCCACGTTGGCCGGGACGGGGATCGGCAGCTTACCGATGCGAGACATCTACTACTCCCCTTCCCGCTACCAGACGTAGGCGAGGACTTCCCCGCCCATCTTCTGCTTGCCGGCCTGACGGTCCGTCAGCAGACCCGCGGACGTGGAGATGATCGCCACGCCGAGGCCGCCGAGCACCTTGGGCAGGTTGGTCGACTTCGCGTACACCCGAAGGCCGGGCTTGGAAACCCGGCGCAGACCGGCGATGCTGCGCTCCCGGTTCGGGCCGTACTTGAGCTCGACGACGAGGTTCTTGCCCTTCTCGCCGTCCTCGTCGCGGTAGCCCGAGATGTAACCCTCGCGCTTGAGGATCTCCGCGATGTTGGCCTTCAGCTTGGAGTGCGGCAGCACGACCTCGTCGTGGTACGCCGAGTTGGCGTTGCGCAGACGGGTCAAGAAGTCTGCGATCGGGTCGGTCATCGTCATGGTGACCTGTCAACCTTTCTCGCCATGGTTCCCGTGGACCGGGCCTGTGGCGGGATGGATATGCCTGGTTGGAATTACCAGCTGGACTTGTTCACGCCGGGGAGCTCGCCGCGGTGGGCCATCTCCCGCAGGCAGACACGGCAGAGGCCGAACTTGCGGAACACCGAACGGGGGCGACCGCAACGCTGGCAACGGGTGTAGGCCCGCACCGCGTACTTCGGCTTCTGCGCGGCCTTGTGAACCAGAGCTTTCTTGGCCATGCGCTCAGTTCTCCTTGAACGGGAAGCCCAGCCGCCGCAGCAGCGCCCGGCCTTCCTCGTTGTTGGTCGCGGTGGTGACGACGGTGATGTCCATACCCCGAGGGCGGTCGATCGCGTCCGGGTTGATCTCGTGGAACATCGACTGCTCGTTGAGACCGAACGTGTAGTTGCCGTTGCCGTCGAACTGCTTCGGCGACAGGCCGCGGAAGTCGCGGATACGCGGCAGCGCGATGGTCAGCAGCCGGTCCAGGAACTCCCACATGCGGTCGCCGCGCAGGGTCACCTTCGCGCCGATCGGCATGCCCTCGCGCAGCTTGAACTGCGCGATGGACTTGGTCGCCCGCCGCATCTGCGGCTTCTGACCGGTGATCAGCGAGAGGTCGCGCAGCGCGCCCTCGATCAGCTTGCCGTCACGGGCGGCGTCGCCGACGCCCATGTTCACCACGACCTTGACGACGCGGGGCACCTGCATCGCGTTGTCGTAGGTGAACTCCTCCTTGAGCCCGGCCACGATCTCCTCGCGGTACCGGGTCTTGAGGCGCGGAACGATCTTCTCCGCGGTGGTCATCAGATCTCCTTCCCGGTACGGCGCGAGATCCGGACCTTGCGGCCGTCCTCGTCGAACTTGTAGCCGACCCGGGTGGGCTTGCCGTCGTCGCCGACGATCATCACGTTGCTCACGTCGATCGCCGCCTCCTGGGTGACGATCCCGCCCGACTGGGCGCCACGCTGCGTCTGGCTGATCCGGGTGTGCTTCTTGATCCGGTTGACGCCCTCGACGAGGACCTTGCCGCGGTCGGGGTAGGCCTGGATGACCTTGCCCTTGGCGCCCTTGTCCTTGCCCGCGATGACGACGACCGTGTCACCCTTCTTGACCTTCATGTCAGAGCACCTCCGGAGCCAGCGAGATGATCTTCATGAACTTCTTGTCGCGCAGCTCGCGACCGACCGGACCGAAGATGCGCGTCCCGCGCGGCTCGTTGTCCTGCTTGATCAGCACGGCGGCGTTCTCGTCGAACCGGATGTAGGAACCGTCCGGCCGGCGCTTCTCCTTGGTGGTCCGGACGATGACGGCCTTGACGACGTCGCCCTTCTTCACACCAGCGCCGGGGATCGCATCCTTCACGGTCGCGACGATGATGTCGCCGATGCCCGCGTAGCGACGCGCGGACCCGCCGAGAACCCGGATGCAGAGGATCTCCTTCGCACCCGTGTTGTCGGCGACGCGCAGTCGCGATTCCTGCTGGATCACTTTGCCCTCTCCAAGATCTCCACCAGCCGCCAGCGCTTGGTCGCCGAGAGCGGGCGGGTCTCCATCAGCAGCACGCGGTCGCCGACACCAGCCGAGTTCTCCTCGTCGTGCGCCTTGACCTTGGTCGTGGAGCGCATGACCTTGCCGTAGAGCGGGTGCTTCTTGCGGTCCTCGAGCGCGACCACGATCGTCTTGTCCATCTTGTCCGACACGACCAGGCCCTCGCGGACCTTGCGGCGGCCGCGCGGCTTGCTCTGCGTCTCTGTCGTCTCACTCATGCGGCACCCTCACCACTCGGAACCTCGTCGGGGGAGATCGACAGGCCCAGTTCGCGCTCGCGCATCACGGTGTAGATCCGGGCGATGTCGTGCCGGACCGTCCGAAGGCGGCGGTTGTTGTCCATCTGACCGGTCGCCATCTGGAACCGGAGGTTGAACAGCTCCTCCTTCGCCTCGCGGAGGCGGAGGACCAGCTCCTCGTCGTTCAGCTCACGGAGCTCGGACGCCTGCGTACCAGCGGCCATCAGAAGTCACCACCTTCACGCGTGACGATGCGGCACTTCATCGGGAGCTTGTGGATCGCCCTCGTGAGCGCCGCGCGCGCGACCGCCTCGTTCGGGAAGCTCAGCTCGAACATGACCCGGCCCGGCTTGACGTTCGCGATCCAGTACTCCGGCGAACCCTTACCGGAACCCATGCGGGTCTCGGCGGGCTTCTTCGTCAGCGGGCGGTCCGGGAAGATGTTGATCCAGACCTTGCCGCCACGACGGATGTGCCGGTTGATGGCGATACGAGCGGACTCGATCTGCCGGTTGGTCACGTAGGCAGGCTGAAGCGCCTGGATACCAAACTCACCGAAGGTGACCTTGGTGCCGCCCTTCGCAGCGCCCGCCCGCTTCGGGTGGTGCTGCTTGCGGTGCCTGACCTTGCGTGGGATGAGCACTGCTCAGCCCTCCCCGTTGGTCGTCTGGGCCTCGCCGCTCCCGTTCACCGACGGGGTCTGCGGCTCGGCCTGCTCTGCTGGCGCCGATGCCGGCGTGGTCGCCTCGGCAGCGGCACGGCCGGCCTCGGTGCTGGTCGCGGTGGTGCCCGACGAACCGGAACGACGCGCCCTGGTGGGCCGCTCCCGGCGCGGCGCGCGCTCGGCCGGGGCCTGGCTGCGAGCCTCGACCTCACGGCGGCCGCCGACGACGTCACCCTTGTAGATCCACACCTTCACGCCGATCCGGCCGAAGGTCGTGCGGGCCTCGAAGAAGCCGTAGTCGATGTCGGCACGCAGCGTGTGCAGCGGCACCCGGCCCTCGCGGTAGTGCTCGGAGCGGGACATCTCGGCGCCGCCGAGGCGGCCGCCACACTGCACGCGGATGCCCTTGACCTGCGGGCTGCGCATGGCCGACTGGATGGCCTTGCGCATCGCGCGGCGGAAGGACACGCGGTTGGACAGCTGCTCAGCGGTCACCTGCGCGACCAGCTGGGCGTCGGCCTCGGGGTTCTTGACCTCGAGGATGTTCAGCTGTACCTGCTTGCCCGACAGCTTCTCGAGCTCGCCGCGGATCCGGTCGGCCTCGGCGCCGCGGCGGCCGATGACGATGCCCGGACGGGCGGTGTGGATGTCGACGCGGACCCGGTCACGGGTGCGCTCGATCTCCACCTTCGAGATACCGGCGCGCTCCATGCCCTTGGACAGCAGACGACGGATCTTCACGTCCTCCGCCACGTACTCCGCGTACTGCTTGTCGGCATACCAGCGGGACTTCCAGTCAGTGGTGATCCCGAGCCGGAAGCCGTGCGGGTTGATCTTCTGACCCACTAGCTGGCACTCCTCTTCGCACTGGACTTACGGCTCTTGGCAGCCGCCTTCTTCGGCTCCGCCTTCGGCCGCGACTCCACCTCGACGGTGATGTGGCTGGTCCGCTTGCGGATCCGGTACGCGCGGCCCTGGGCCCGCGGGCGGAACCGCTTGAGGGTCGGGCCCTCGTCCACGTAGGCCTGGCTGACCCAGAGCGTGTCCGGGTCGAGGTCCAGGTTGTTCTCGGCGTTGGCCACGGCGCTCGCCAGCACCTTCGCCACCGGGTCGCTCGCGGACTGCGGAGCGAACCGGAGCACGGCGAGGGCTTCCTCGGCGCTGCGGCCCTTGATCAGCTCGACCACCCGGCGCACCTTCATCGGCGTGGCGCGGACGTAGCGAGCCCGAGCGATCGCGCGCGGAAGCTCTTCCACCGCGACGTTCTCGTCACTCATCGCTTTAACTCCTTCGTCCTTAGCGCCTGCGCGCCTTGCGGTCGTCCTTGACGTGGCCCTTGAAGGTCCGCGTCGGGGCGAACTCGCCCAGCTTGTGGCCGACCATCGACTCCGAGATGAAGACCGGCACGTGCTTGCGGCCGTCGTGCACCGCGATCGTGTGGCCCAGCATGTCCGGGATGATCGTCGAGCGGCGCGACCACGTCTTGATGACGGTCTTCTTGCCAGACTCGTTGAGCGCGTCCACCTTCTTGAGCAGGTGGTCGTCGACGAACGGGCCCTTCTTCAAACTCCTAGGCATCTGTCACTCCCTCCTGCTCTTAGCGCTTCTTGCCGGTCCGGCGACGACGGACGATCATCCGGTCGCTGGCCTTGCCCTTGCGGCGGGTACGGCCTTCTGGCTTACCCGCGGGGTTCACCGGGTGGCGACCACCGGAGGTCTTGCCCTCACCACCACCGTGCGGGTGGTCCACCGGGTTCATCGCGACACCGCGGACGGTCGGGCGCTTGCCCTTCCACCGCATGCGGCCCGCCTTGCCCCAGTTGATGTTGGCGTGCTCCGAGTTGCCGACCTCACCGACCGTGGCGCGGCAGCGCACGTCCACGTTCCGGATCTCGCCGGAGGGCATACGCAGCTGGGCGTACGGACCCTCCTTGGCGACGAGCTGCACGCGCGAACCGGCCGAGCGGGCGATCTTGGCGCCGCCGCCCGGGCGCAGCTCGATGGCGTGCACCACGGTGCCGACCGGGATGTTGCGCAGCGGCAGGGCGTTGCCCGGCTTGATGTCCGCGCTCGGCCCGTTCTCGATCCGGTCGCCCTGCTTGATCTTGTCCGGGGCGAGGATGTAGCGCTTCTCGCCGTCGGCGTAGTGCAACAGCGCGATGCGCGCGCTCCGGTTCGGGTCGTACTCGATGTGCGCGACCTTGGCCGGCACGCCGTCCTTGTCGTGGCGCCGGAAGTCGATCAGCCGGTACGCCCGCTTGTGACCGCCACCCTTGTGGCGGGTGGTGATCTTGCCGTGCACGTTGCGGCCACCGCGGCCGTGCAGCGGCCGGATCAGCGACTTCTCGGGCTCCGACCGGGTGATCTCGGCGAAGTCGGAGACGCTGGACCCACGACGCCCTGGCGTCGTCGGCTTGTACTTGCGAATGCCCATCTCTACGCAGTCCCTATGTCTCTACTCGCCGGCTCAGGCCGGTCCGCCGAAGATCTCGATCGGCTTGCTCTCGGCCGACAGCGTCACGATCGCTCGCTTGGTGTCCTTGCGCTTGCCGTAGCCGGTGCGGGTGCGCTTGCGCTTGCCGCTCCGGTTCAGCGTGTTCACGCTCACCACCTGCACACCGAACACCTTCTCGACCGCGATCTTGATCTCGGTCTTGTTCGCGTGCGGGGCGACGACGAACGTGTACTTGTTCTCCTCGAGGAGCCCGTAGGACTTCTCGGAGATCACCGGCGCGAGCAGCACGTCGCGGGGGTCGGGGATCACTTGCTCTCCTCCGCATCAACGTCGCTGGCGACCTCGCTGGAGCGCGCGACAGCCTTGGCGGAGCCGCCCTTGACCGGGCCCTCCAGGAAGGCGCTCAGCGCGGCCTTGGTGAACACCACGTCGTCGTTGACGAGCACGTCGTAGGTGTTGAGCTGGTCGGCCCAGATCCAGTGCACGTACGAGAGGTTCTGCACCGACAGCAGGCCGACCTCGTCGTCGCGGGTGATCACGACGAGCAGGTTCTTGGCCTCGGAAGCCGCGGCCAGGGCCTTCTTCGCGGCCTTGGTGGACGGGGTGTCCCCGTCGACCAGCGCGGAGACGACGTGCACCTGGCCCGCGCGGGCCCGGTCGGAGAGGGCGCCACGCAGAGCGGCCGCCTTCATCTTCTTCGGGACGCGCTGCGTGTAGTCACGCGGCTGCGGGCCGTGGACGATGCCACCGCCCGCGAACTGCGGCGCACGGGTCGAACCCTGGCGCGCACGGCCGGTGCCCTTCTGGCGGTACGGCTTCTTGCCGCCACCGCTGACGTCGCCGCGGGTCTTCGTGGCGTGCGTGCCCTGGCGGGCCGCGGCCTGCTGCGCGACGACCACCTGGTGCATCAGCGCGACATTGGCCTGCACGTCGAAGATGTCCGCGGGGAGGTCGACCGAACCGTCGGTCTTGCCCTCGGGCGTCTTCACCTCGACGGAAGTCACTTCACATCACCCTTCGCGGCGGTCTTGAGGAACACCACGCCGCCCTTGGGGCCCGGAACGGCACCCTTGAGGAGGATGAGCCCGTCCTCCGCGTCCACGCGGTGGACGGTGAGGTTCTGGGTGGTGACCTTCACGTGGCCCATGCGGCCGGCCATGCGCAGGCCCTTGAACACGCGGCCCGGGGTGGCGCAGCCACCGATGGAGCCGGGCGAACGGTGCTTGCGCTGCGTGCCGTGGGAGGCGCCGAGGCCCTTGAAGCCGTGGCGCTTCATGACACCGGCGGTGCCCTTGCCCTTGGTGGTGCCCGTCGCGTCGATCACGGCGCCGGCCTCGAACACCTCGGCGGTGATCTCCTGGCCGAGCTCGTAGCTGTCGGCGTCGGTGGTGCGCAGCTCGGCGAGGTACCGCCGCGGCGTGACGCCCGCCTTCGCGAAGTGGCCCTTCTCGGGCTTGTTCACCTTGCGGGGCTTGATCTCGCCGAACGCCAGCTGCACCGCGGTGTACCCGTCGTTGTCCTGGGTACGGATCTGGGTGACGACGTTCGGTCCGGCCTTGACGACGGTCACCGGGACGATCCGGTTGTTCTCGTCGAAGACCTGGGTCATCCCGAGCTTGGTGCCCAGGATCCCTTTCATCTGCCGGGAAGACATTAGTACTCAGGCCTCACTGAATGTTGACGTCGACGCTGGCCGGGAGGTCGATGCGCATCAGAGCGTCAACCGTCTTCGGCGTCGGGTCGAGGATGTCGATCAGACGCTTGTGCGTGCGCATCTCGAAGTGCTCCCGCGAGTCCTTGTACTTGTGCGGGGAGCGGATGACGCAGTACACGTTCTTCTCGGTGGGCAGCGGCACCGGACCGACGACCCGAGCACCCGTGCGGGTAACCGTCTCAACGATCTTGCGCGCCGAAGCGTCGATCGCCTCGTGGTCGTAGGCCTTGAGCCGGATGCGGATCTTCTGTCCCGCCATGGTGGCTTGCCGTCCGTTTCTTCGATGCAGTCTTTAAGACTCGTGCCGCTCCGGTCCACGCGGTCGGGTGTGTCGCGCCCTACGCACAGACCGGCCCCTTGGACTTTTGCCCTCAGGAGTGTGGTCATAGGTGGCCCGGCGGCCAATGCCGCGAGCCAGCTCGAACACGACCGATCGCATGACCGTCCGCGACGAGCAACCTGTCAAGGATGCCACACACGTTTCGCGGCACCCAAACCGGGGGGCCCCAGGTGCTTGACCTGGGGCCCCGTCCGGGATAACTACTTGATGATCTTGGTGACGCGGCCCGCGCCGACCGTCCGGCCACCCTCACGGATGGCGAACCGGAGACCCTCGTCCATGGCGATCGGCTGGATCAGCTTGACCGTCATGCCGGTGTTGTCGCCCGGCATGACCATCTCGGTGCCCTCGGGGAGGGTCACCACACCGGTCACGTCGGTGGTCCGGAAGTAGAACTGCGGACGGTAGTTGTTGAAGAACGGCGTGTGCCGGCCGCCCTCGTCCTTGCTCAGGATGACGACCTGGGCCTCGAACTCGGTGTGCGGCGTGGTGGTGCCGGGCTTCACGACGACCTGGCCGCGCTCGACGTCCTCACGCTTGATGCCGCGGAGCAGCAGACCCACGTTCTCACCCGCGCGCGCGTCATCGAGGGTCTTGCGGAACATCTCGATGGCGGTGACGGTGGTCTTCTGGGCCTTCTCGCGGATGCCGACGATCTCGACTTCCTCCATCGGCTTGAGGATGCCGCGCTCCACACGACCGGTGACCACGGTGCCACGACCGGAGATCGTGAACACGTCCTCGACCGGCATCAGGAACGGCTTGTCGGTCTCGCGCTCCGGCTCCGGGATGTTCTCGTCCACGGCGTCGAGCAGCTCGAGCAGCTTGTCGCCCCACTCGGCGTCGCCCTCGAGGGCCTTCAGCGCGGAGACGCGGACGACCGGCAGGTCGTCACCCGGGAACTCGTACTCGGTCAGCAGCTCGCGGACCTCGAGCTCGACGAGCTCCAGGATCTCCTCGTCGTCGACCATGTCGGCCTTGTTCAGGGCGACCACGATGTAGGGCACGCCGACCTGACGGGCGAGGAGCACGTGCTCCTTGGTCTGCGGCATCGGGCCGTCGGTCGCGGCGACCACCAGGATCGCGCCGTCCATCTGGGCGGCACCGGTGATCATGTTCTTGATGTAGTCCGCGTGACCCGGGCAGTCAACGTGCGCGTAGTGCCGCTTCTCGGTCTCGTACTCGATGTGAGCGATCGAGATCGTGATACCGCGCTGCTTCTCCTCCGGCGCCTTGTCGATCTCGTCGAACGGCGTGAAGGGGTTCAGCTCGGGGTACTTGTCGTGCAGAACCTTGGAGATGGCCGCGGTCAGCGTGGTCTTGCCATGGTCGATGTGACCGATGGTCCCGATGTTGACGTGCGGCTTGGTCCGCTCGAACTTCGCCTTCGCCACTTCTCTCGTCCTCCTGGACTTGTTCTCTACGCCGCCACTCTGGTATCAGCGGCAGCAGTCTTTGGGGTCAGTTGTGCGGAACCATAGAGGGAACTACCCAGGCAGCCCGCACCGGATTCAGTTACTCGCCGGTTGCCTTGGCGATGATCTCCTTCGCGACGTTCGCGGGAACCTCGGCGTAGGAGTCGAACTGCATGGAGTAGTTCGCCCGGCCCTGGGTCTTCGACCGGAGGTCGCCGACGTAGCCGAACATCTCCGACAGCGGGACCAGCGCCTTGACGACGCGGGAACCCGCCCGCTCCTCCATGGCCTGGATCTGGCCACGGCGGGAGTTCAGGTCGCCGATGACGTCACCCATGTACGTCTCCGGCGTGGTGACCTCGACGGCCATCATCGGCTCGAGGAGAGTCGGGCTCGCCAGGCGAGCGGCCTCCTTGAGCGCCATCCGGCCGGCCACCTTGAACGCCATTTCCGAGGAGTCGACCTCGTGGTAGGCACCGTCCAGCAGCGTCACCTTGACGCCGACCAGCGGGTAGCCCGCCAGCACGCCGTCCTGCATGGCGTCCTGGGCACCGGCGTCGACCGACGGGATGTACTCCCTCGGCACGCGGCCACCGGTGACCTTGTTGTCGAACTCGTACAGCGCGCCGTCCGCGGTGGACATCGGCTCGATCTTGATGATGACCTTCGCGAACTGGCCCGACCCACCCGTCTGCTTCTTGTGGGTGTAGTCGTGCTTCTCGACGGTCTTGCGGATCGTCTCGCGGTAGGCCACCTGCGGCTTGCCGATGTTGGCCTCGACCTTGAACTCGCGGCGCATGCGGTCCACCAGGATGTCCAGGTGGAGCTCGCCCATGCCGGCGATGATCGTCTGACCCGTCTCCTCGTCCTGGTTGACCCGGAACGTCGGGTCCTCCTCGGCGAGCTTCTGGATCGCGGTCGAGAGCTTCTCCTGGTCGGCCTTCGTCTTGGGCTCGATGGCGACCTGGATGACCGGCTCCGGGAACGTCATCGACTCCAGGACGATGGGGTTCGCCGGGTCGCACAGGGTCTCACCGGTGGTGGTGTCCTTCAGACCGATCACCGCGTAGATGTGACCGGCGAGGGCCTCCGTGACCGGGTTCTCCTTGTTGGCGTGCATCTGGAAGATCTTCCCGATGCGCTCCTTGCGGTCCTTCACGGAGTTGATGACCTGCGCACCGCTCGACACCTTGCCGGAGTAGACCCGGATGTAGGTGAGCTTGCCGAAGAACGGGTGCACGGCGATCTTGAAGGCCAGCGCCGCGAACGGCTCGTCGGTGGTCGGCTTGCGGAAGGCCTGGGTCTCGCCGTCCTGCAGCGTGCCCTCGACCGGCGGGAGGTCCGTCGGCGCGGGCAGGTAGTCGATCACCGCGTCGAGCATGGGCTGGACGCCCTTGTTCTTGAACGCGGAGCCGCACAGCACCGGGTAGGCGGAGCCGGTGCGGACGATCTCGCGGATGCCGTGCTTGATCTCGTCGACGGTCAGTTCCTCGCCACCGAGGTACTTCTCCATCAGGTCGTCGTTGGTCTCGGCGACCGCCTCGATGAGCTGCTCGCGGTACTCGTTGGCCCGGTCGACGAGGTCGGCCGGGATCTCCTCGACCGTGTAGTCCTCGCCCTTCTTGACCTCACCACGCCACGTGAGCGCGCGCATGTTCACCAGGTCGACGACACCGGTGAACTCGCTCTCCGCGCCGATCGGCAGCTGAATGGGCAGGGGCTTCGCACCGAGCCGCTCGGAGATGGTGCCGATGGTGAAGTAGAAGTCCGCACCCAGCTTGTCCATCTTGTTGACGAAGCAGATACGCGGGACGTCGTACTTGGTGGCCTGCCGCCAGACCTGCTCGGACTGCGGCTCGACACCTTCCTTGCCGTCGAAGACCGCGACCGCGCCGTCGAGCACCCGCAGGTTGCGCTCCACCTCGACGGTGAAGTCGACGTGACCGGGGGTGTCGATCAGGTTGATCTGGTGGTCCTTCCAGAAGCAGGTCGTCGCGGCCGACGTGATCGTGATGCCGCGCTCCTGCTCCTGCTCCATCCAGTCCATCGTCGCGGCGCCGTCGTGCACCTCGCCGATCTTGTAGCTGATGCCTGTGTAGAACAGGATCCGCTCGGTCGTCGTGGTCTTGCCCGCGTCGATGTGGGCCATGATGCCGATGTTGCGCACCTTGGCCAAGTCGGTGAGCACGTCCTGTGCCACGGGTCTCTTCCCCTGTCCTCAATCAGCGTTGGTGCGGCCGTAACGGCTGTTGGCCGCGGGCCGTCACCAGCGGTAGTGGGCGAAGGCCTTGTTCGACTCCGCCATCTTGTGCGTGTCCTCGCGGCGCTTGACGCTCGCCCCGAGACCGTTGCTCGCGTCGAGCAGCTCGTTCATGAGCCGCTCCTGCATCGTCTTCTCCCGGCGGGCCCGCGAGAACGTGACCAGCCAGCGCAGCGCCAGCGTCGTGGAGCGACCCGGCTTGACCTCGATCGGCACCTGGTAGGTGGCGCCACCGACGCGGCGGCTCTTCACCTCGATGGTCGGCTTCACGTTGTCCAGCGCACGCTTGAGCGTGACCACCGGGTCGGTGCCGGTCTTCTCGCGGGCGCCCTCGAGGGCGTTGTAGACGATCTTCTCCGCGACCGAGCGCTTGCCGTCCCGCAGCACCTTGTTGATCAGCTGCGTGACCAGCGGGGAGCTGTAGACCGGGTCGGAGATCAGCGGTCGGCGCGGGGCCGGTCCCTTGCGAGGCATCAGGCCTTCTCCTTCTTCGCGCCGTAGCGGCTGCGAGCCTGCTTGCGGTTCTTCACGCCCTGGGTGTCCAGCGAGCCGCGAATGATCTTGTAGCGGACACCAGGCAGGTCCTTCACACGACCGCCACGCACGAGCACCATCGAGTGCTCCTGCAGGTTGTGTCCCTCACCCGGGATGTAGGCCGTGACCTCGATGCCACTGGTCAGCTTGACGCGCGCGACCTTGCGCAGCGCGGAGTTCGGCTTCTTCGGGGTGGTGGTGTACACGCGGGTGCACACGCCACGCCGCTGCGGGCTCCCCTTGAGGGCCGCAGTCTTCTGCTTGGCGACCTTGTCCTGGCGGCCCTTACGGACCAGCTGCTGGATCGTGGGCATGGACCGGCTTTCTCCTGGTGTACTGCTTCTTGCTGTGTGGTTGGTGCTCCCGCCGTATCACGAGGTCGGGCGTGTCGCCCGTCCCTCATAACGCCCGGGCAGGATCGAATCATCCTCACGAGGCTCGGAAGGAACTCCGCGGTTACTGCGAGGTGTCCGTTCACACGAACTCGCGCACAGGCACGCGGATCGACCCGACCTTGGTCGGGCGCGAGTACCAAAGATACCTGGCGGTTCTGAGAGGGTCAAAACCGGGGTCGGCCTATTGTCCAACGCCCGCCGAGCTGGGCTTTGTTCCCGGTGCGAGCCACCTGGGGTGGCGACCGGCGCGACGATCTTGTGCACGCCTGGACCGAGTGTATCCCCCCTGGTCGCGGCCCGCGCGCCGCAGGTGGGTGGGATCAGATCCAGCCCTGGTCCCGGGCGGTGCGGGCCGCCTCGGTGCGGCTGCGGGCCGACAGCTTGGCCATGGCCGACGAGATGTAGTTGCGGACCGTGCCCGCCGACAGGTGCAGTTCGCGGGCGATGTCGGCGGCCGTGGTGGTGTCGTCAACCAGGCGCAGCACAGCCAGCTCGCGTTCGGTGAGCGGCGACCCGGACTCCGCGAGTGCCTCGGCGGCGAAGTCCGGGTCCACGTACCGCAGGCCGGCGTGCACCCTGCGGATCACGTCCGCGAGCAGCGACGCGGGGGCGGTCTTCGCGAGGAAGCCCTTCGCACCCAGCGACAACGCCCGCCGCAGCACACCCGGCCGGGCATGCCTGGTGACCATCACGCAGCGTGCCGGGGAGCCCTCCGACGCGAGGCGCTCCAGCACCGCGAGGCCGTCCAGCACCGGCATCTCCACGTCGAGCACGACCACGTCCGGGCGGTGTTCGGCGATGGCGCGGAGGGCCTCGGCGCCGTCCGCCACGTCCTCGGCCACCGCCATGTCCGGTTCCAGGCCGAGCAGGGCGGCCACGGCCTGCCTGGTCAGCCGTTCGTCGTCGGCCAGTACCAGGGTGATCACAGCACCGCCTCCACCGTGAACGTGCCGGGGCGTTCCCCCGGGCCTGCGCGGAACGTCCCGCCCGCCTCGGTCACCCGGCGCGACAGCCCGGCCAGGCCGGTGCCCGTGCCTGTGCCTGTGCCGCTGTCGTTGTCGTTGCCGGGGGCTTCTGGCGCGGCGCCGTCGTTCACCACCGTCAGCGCGGACGGGCGCACGGTGATCCAGCAGTGGCGGGTGTCCGCGTGCCGCAGCAGGTTCGTCACCGCCTCGCGCAGGACCCGGCCGAGCAGCTCGCTGTGCGGGCCCCCGGCGTCCGCACCGTCCACGGCGCACTCGATGCCCGCCGACGCGAGCAGGGTGCGCGCACCGGACAGCTCCGTCGCCAGGCTGGTGTGGCGCTGCCCGCGGGCCAGTTCGCGGACGTCGCGCAGCGCGGCCCTGGCCAGCCGCTGCACCTCGGCCATCTCGGCGTGCGCGCGTGCCGCGTCGACCTCGCCGAGGCGGGTCGCGAGCTCCGCCTTCAGCGACACCACCTCCAGCGCGTGGCCGAGGATGTCGTGCAGGTCCTCGGCGAAGCGCAACCGTTCGCGGGTCGCGCCCAGCTCGGCGGCGTCGCGGCGGGCCTGGTCCAGCTCGATCGCGATGCGCCACTGCCGCAGCGCGACCAGCTCCCCGAACGGCAGCGTGGCCAGCACGAACATGGCGACGGCCGCCGCGGGAAGCGGGTTCCGGCCGCTCAACGGTGGCACGAACGTGATCAGTAGCGCGACGAGCGCCCCGGCACCCACCGCGAGCCACGTGGTGAGCCGCCACCCGACCGACGGCGAACGGCCGAACTGCAGCTCGGCGACCGGAGCGGCGGGCAGGAAGATCCACATCACGTTGCCGGGATCACCGTAGGTGTAGGCGTAGCAGAACAGCACGGCCGACAGCGCGAGCGTCACCGCCGACGGCCGCCACGGCGGCACCGTGGCCGGTGACTCCACGGCCCTGACGACCCGGCGCCAGTGCACGGGCACGAGCACGGCGGTGCCGGCCACCAGGGGCGCTAGCCGCGTCCAGTGCGGCTCGTTGCCCATGGACACCAGCAGCGGCGCCAGCCCGATGATCGGCACCGTCGCGAGCAGCGTCAGCCGGGTGTAGCGGTGCAGCGACGTGAGCGCATCCCGTTCGGGCACGGGCCGAACGGTAGCCGAATGACATCTGTCATACCGCGCACAGACGGCTGTCACGCGACCCCGTGCGTGCGCGCACTACCTCGGACCTCCCCGGTTCGGCACCGTTCTCACCATGCGAGCGATAGAGGTGAACGGCCTGCGCCACGCCTACGGGGACGTGGTGGCGGTCGACGGGATCGACTTCCACGTCGCCGAGGGCGAGGTGTTCGCGCTGCTCGGCACGAACGGCGCGGGGAAGACGACGACACTGGAGATCATCGAGGGCTTCCTGCGGCCGGGTGCGGGAGCGGTGCGGGTGCTGGGGCACGACCCGTACACGGAACGGAACGCGATCGCCCCGTCGATCGGGGTGCTGCCGCAGGAGTCCGGCCTGATCGACGAACTGACGGTGGCGGAGACGGTGTCGCTGTGGCAGCGGCTGTCGAGCCGGACCGACTCCCCCGCCGGGCTGGTGGACCGGCTGGCACTCGCGCACCGCGTGGACGTGCCCGTGGACCGGCTGTCGGGCGGCGAGCGACGCCGGCTCGACGTGGCACTCGCGGTGTGGGGCGGGCCGCGGCTGCTGGTGCTCGACGAACCGACCACCGGCCTGGATCCCGAGTCCCGCCAACGGGTCTGGGCGCTGGTGGAGGACCTCGCCGCCACCGGCACGACCGTGTTGCTGACGACGCACTACCTCGAGGAGGCGGAGGCGCTCGCCGACCGCGTCGCGATCATGCATGCCGGGCGGATCCGGGTCGACGGAACGATGTCGGAGGTGCTCGCGTCGCAGCCCGCGCGGATCACGGCCACGCTGCCCTCGGCCGTTCCGCGGCTGCCCGCGTTCTCCGGCACGGCCGCCGTCGCCGACGGCGAGCTGACCGTGGAAACCGAGACCCTGCAACAGGATCTGCTCGCGCTGCTGCTGTGGGCGGACCGGAACGCGGTGCGGCTCGACGATCTCCACGCGACACAGGCGTCGCTGCAGGAGGTCTTCCTGGCACTGGAGGCGTCGTGATCACACTGTCCATTGTGGAACTCCGGTTGCTGTTGCGACGGCGCGTCACGGCGTTCTCGGTCGTGGTCGTCCCCGTCGGGCTGGCGGCGCTCACGCTGTTCGGGCAGAAGCCCGACGACCCGGCGCTGTGGGGCAGGCTGCTGTCCACGAACTTCCTGCTGCTGACGATGCTGTCCGCGTACCTGGTGAGCCTCACGGTCTTCACCGCGCGGCGGCAGTCGCGGGTGCTGAAACGGCTGCGCACCTCCGAGCTGTCCGACTCGGCGATCCTCGGCGGGGTACTGGCGCCGGTGTTCGTGGTCGGGCTCGCGCAAACGGCCGCCTACCTGGTGTTCTGCGTGGCCACCGGGGCGCCGCCGCCGCAGGACCCGGTCGCGGTCGTCGCCGGTGTGGTGCTCGGGGTGGCGGTCGCGACCGCCACCGGGGTCGCGACCGCCTGTCTCACGAGGACGGTGGAGGCGACCCAGCTGACCGGGACCCCGGTGCTGCTGGCGGCGGTGGGTGGCATGTTCATGACGGCGTCCACCGAACCGGCGCTCGTCACGATCGGGCTGGTCATGCCGATCGCCGGGCCAGGTGACCTGGTGGCGCGGGGCTGGGGCGGCGGGGTGACCGAGGCGGCGCTGCCCGCGGTACCCCTGGGGCTGGCGGCGACGGTGCTGTGGTTCGCGGTGTCGGGGGTGGTGTTCCACCGCGCGTTCCGCTGGGAGCCGCGCGCCTAACGCCGCACGTCGTGCAGGTGGTGGACCGGGTCGTGGATGAAGTAGCGGGCGAAGGTGTCCACGGTGAAGTGGGCGCCGTCGCTGCGGGTCCCGGTGCGCTGCCACTGGTCGCCGCTGACCTCGGCGAAACGGTCGGCGAGGTGGTTGGCGGCCGCGACGAGCTCCACCGCGACGGTCGCCGGGTCCTGCTCGCCGTAGCGGTCCTCGACGGCGGTCGCGTCCTGGTCCCAGTTCGGGTAGGCGGGGCCGTCCTGGGTGAGCATCAGGTGGAGGCGTTCGGTGTAGACACGGCACGTGTCGCGCACGTGTGCCGCGTACTCGAGCGGCGACCACGTGTCCGGGTTCGGCCGGGTGCGCACGTCGTCGCGAACGAGAACGGCCCGCCATGCCGCGGCGTTGTCGCGCAGCATGGCGGGCACGTCGTCGTGGTGCAACGTTCTGGTGTCGAGCCCGCATTCGGGGCACGGACGCGTCAGGACCCAGGTCCAGTCCTTTGTGTCAGGTTCCATGGCGTCAGCATCGACGAGGCCACGGGCCCGGCACCAGCGACGTTTCCTTCACGGTTCGTTAAGCGGCACTCAGCAGTTCGGCGCGCTCCAGAAGCGACTGGACTTGTTGCCGACGTGCACGTGGTCGTTGTGGCCGGGGTAGCCCGGGCCGAGAATCTCCTCGAACCCGGCGTACCTGCCGGCACCCCACATCTGGCACTGGCTCGGCGAACTGCTCAGACCGAGGTCGGCGGCCTGGCCGTACATGTGGAGGCTGCTCGACGAGCCGCCGACCGCGCTGTTGCAGGAGATGCTGCGGAAGCCGGAGGTGATCACCATCGGCCGGTCGCCCAGCTTGTGCCGCACGGCCTCGAGCTGCCACATGATCCGCCGGATGTTTTCCTTGGCCGTGGCCGCACTGACCTTGCCACCGTTGAAGTTGTTGGCGCCACAGTTGTCGTCGAACTCGGAGTAGGCGAAGTGGATCGGCGTGCAGTCGGAGTCCTGCAGCGCGTAGATCTTGTTGAACGTCTGCGAACCGGCGATGCCGTCCGCGGTCAGGCCGTAGCCGGCCTGGAACCGCTTGACCGCGGCGGCTGTGGCCGGGCCGTACTGGCCGTCGAGCGCGAGGTTCTCGCCGTACGAGACCCAGCCCGCGACGCGGATCTGGAGCTGGGTGACGTCGCTGCCGCTCGCCCCCTGGGACAGGGTGCGGTTCCAGGTGTAGCAGGTGTCGGCGGCGTGGATGTCCTCCGCGGTGACCGGTTCGGGGTCGGCCGAGGCGGCTGTTGTCGCGCCGGCCATCGCCAGGACGAACGCCGCGAGTGTGAGCAGAATCCTTCGCATCATGAGAGGAGCACCTTTCGAGGCAGGGGTAAAAGGTGACCTTCGGAGAGTGTCTGAGGATCATGGTTAGGTCAATGAATCACGACAGGAATTCATACTTCGGTCGGAACCAACCGACCGACCGGCCTAACGACCGGACTCTCGACGGGGTATCGCCCGGTACCCGAGCCCGTCAGATGCCGCAGCTGGGCGCCGACCAGAACTGCCCGGAGCGCGCGGCGACGTGGACGTGGTCGTCGTGGCCCTGGTAGCCGGGGCCGAGGATCTCCGCGAAGCCGTGGTCGCGGGCCTGCCGCGCCAGCGCGCAGAAGCCCTGCGCACCCGCGCCCAGGTCGACCGCGTCGCCGTACAGGTGCCGGCTCGCCGGGGCGCCGCCGACCGCGTTGTTGCACGCGACGCTGCGGAACCCGCCGTTCACGACGATCGGGCGGTCGCCCATCGCGTGGCGCATGGCCTGCAGCTTCCACATGGACACCAGCGCGTTGGCCCGTGCCTGGTCCGGTGAGACGTTCCCGCCGGACCAGTCGCCGTTGCAGCGGTTGAGCTCCGCCCACGTGAAGTTGACCGGGGTGCAGTCGTCGTCCTGCAGTTCGTAGAGCTTGCCGAACGTGGCCGGGCCCGCGACACCGTCGGCGGCGAGACCGTACGCCTGCTGGAACCGGGTCACCGCGGCCTTCGTGGCCGGGCCGAACGCCCCGTCCAGTGCCAGCACGCCGCCGTAGCCGGGATAGCCCGCCACGCGGATCTGCAGCTGGCGCACGTCCTCGCCGGACGTGCCCTCGGACAACGTCCGGTTCCACGTGTGACAACCGTCGGCGGCCTCGACGCCGGCCGGGGTCACCGGACCCGGATCGGCGGACGCGGGGACCACGAACACGACCAGTGCGGCAGCCAGTCCGGTGAGAACGGCCAGGAAGCTCTTCATGCGCCGAAGATCACGCCGTGGCGACGGCACTGTCAACGCGGGGACGGACAAATGCCCTGTTCGCCGACCAAGTCCCGCCAGGTGTCCCACGACGATCGGCGGGGCGCCGCACAACGGGAACGCACAGACGGGAACGGGCCCCGGGAAAGCTCCCGGGGCCCGTTGTCCACAACCTGGCTAGCGGTAGTCGCGACCGAAGTCGTAGTCGTCGAGCGGAACCGCGGCACCGGTGCCCGTACCGAACACGTCCGGGGTGTAGTAGCCGTCGTCGTAGCTCGGGATCGCGTACGCGGCGACCCGGGCCTCCTCGGTCGGCTGCACCTGGATGTTGCGGTACTTGTTGATGCCCGTACCGGCCGGGATCAACTTACCGATGATCACGTTCTCCTTCAGGCCCACCAGCTTGTCCGACCGGCCGTTGATCGCGGCGTCGGTCAGGACACGCGTGGTCTCCTGGAAGGAGGCCGCCGACAGCCACGAGTCCGTGGCCAGCGACGCCTTGGTGATACCCATCAGCACCGGGCGACCCGACGCGGGCTCGCCGCCGGAGGCGACGACGCGGCGGTTCTCCGACTCGAACTCGGCACGCTCCACGAGCGCACCCGGCAGGAACTCCGCGGCGCCCGAGTCGAGGATCGTGACCCGGCGCAGCATCTGCCGGACGATGACCTCGATGTGCTTGTCGTGGATGGACACACCCTGGGCCCGGTACACCTTCTGGACCTCGTCCACCAGGTGCAGCTGGGCCTCGCGCGGACCCATGACGCGCAGGACCTCGTGCGGGTCCGGCGTGCCCTCGAGCAGCTGCTGGCCGACCTTGACGTGGTCGCCGTCCGCCAGCGGGCCGTCCGGGGTGACCGCGAGGCGCTGACGCTTCGACAGCTTGTCGAAGATGATCTCCTCGCTGCCGTCGTCCGGGATCAGCGTGATCTTCCAGTAGCGGTCGCCGTCCTCGATGCGGACCCGGCCGTCGACCTCGGCGATCGGCGCCTTGCCCTTCGGGGTGCGGGCCTCGAACAGCTCCTGGACACGCGGCAGACCGGTCGTGATGTCCTCACCGGCCACACCACCCTGGTGGAACGTACGCATCGTGAGCTGGGTACCCGGCTCACCGATGGACTGCGCCGCCACGATGCCGACCGCCTCGCCGACGTCCACCAGCTGGCCGGTCGCCATGGACCGCCCGTAGCAGGTGGCGCACACGCCGACCGCCGACTCACAGGTGAGCACCGACCGCACCTTGGCCTCGGTGACCCCGGAGCTGACCAGCTTCTCGATCGCCGGGTCGCCGAGGTCGTCGCCGCGGTTGAGCAGCACGTTGCCGTCGGCGTCGGTGATCTCCGTGGACAGCGTCCGCGCGTAGACCGAGGTCTCCACGTGCTGGTCGCGGATGATCCGGCCGTCCGTGCCCTTCTCGCCGACCTTCATGAAGATGCCGCGCGTGGTGCCGCAGTCGACCTCGCGGACGATGACGTCCTGCGACACGTCCACCAGACGACGGGTCAGGTAACCCGAGTCGGCGGTACGCAGCGCGGTGTCCGCGAGACCCTTGCGGGCGCCGTGCGTCGCGATGAAGTACTCCAGAACCGACAGGCCCTCACGGAAGTTGGACTTGATCGGTCGCGGGATGAACTCACCACGCGGGTTGGTCACGAGGCCGTTCATGCCGGACAGCTGGCGGATCTGGGTCATGTTGCCCGCCGCGCCCGACTTCACGATCGTGGGGATCGGGTTGGTGTCGGGGTAGTTGTCCTCCATGGCCTTCGCGACGTCCTCCGTCGCGTTGCTCCACACCTTGACCAGCTCGTTGTTCCGCTCGGAGGCGGAGAGCTGACCACGCTGGTAGCGCTTCTCGACCGCGTCGGCCTTCTTCTCGTACTCGTCGAGGATCTCCTGCTTGCGCGGAGGCACGACGACGTCCGAGATCGCGATGGTCACACCGGACCGGGTGGCCCAGTGGAAGCCCGCGTCCTTCAGCTTGTCCAGCGTGCGGGCCACGGTGACCATCGGGTACCGCTCGGCGAGGTCGTTCACGATCGCGGCCTGCCGCTTCTTCGGCATCGGCTCGTTCATGAACGGGTAGTCGTCGGGCAGCAGGTCGTTGAACAGCACGCGGCCCAGGGTGGTCTCGGCCAGCCACGGCTGACCGGGCTCCCAGCCCTCCGGCTTGTCGGCCGGGTTCGGGGTGCGGTCGCTGATGCGGATCTTGATCAGCGCCTGCAGGTCGATCGCGCCGCGGTCGAAGGCCATGATGGCCTCGGCCGGCGACGAGAACGCCAGGCCGGCGCCGACCCCGTCCTCCTTCAGGCGGGTCAGGTGGAACAGACCCGTCACCATGTCCAGACGCGGCATGGCCAGCGGACGACCCGACGCGGGCGACAGGATGTTGTTCGAGGACAGCATCAGGATGCGGGCCTCGGCCTGCGCCTCCGCGGACAGCGGGAGGTGCACGGCCATCTGGTCACCGTCGAAGTCCGCGTTGAACGCCTCGCAGACCAGCGGGTGCAGCTGGATGGCCTTGCCTTCCACCAGCTGCGGCTCGAAGGCCTGGATGCCGAGGCGGTGCAGCGTCGGTGCGCGGTTCAGCATCACCGGGTGCTCGGTGATGACCTCTTCCAGCACGTCCCACACCGCGGGCCGCGCGCGCTCCACCATCCGCTTGGCGGACTTGATGTTCTGCGCGTGGTTGAGGTCGACCAGCCGCTTCATCACGAACGGCTTGAACAGCTCCAGCGCCATCGCCTTCGGCAGACCGCACTGGTGCAGCTTGAGCTGCGGGCCGACCACGATGACCGAACGGCCGGAGTAGTCGACGCGCTTGCCGAGCAGGTTCTGACGGAACCGGCCCTGCTTGCCCTTCAGCAGGTCGGACAGCGACTTCAGCGGGCGGTTACCGGGACCGGTGACCGGGCGGCCGCGGCGGCCGTTGTCGAACAGCGCGTCGACGGCCTCCTGCAGCATCCGCTTCTCGTTGTTGACGATGATCTCGGGCGCGCCGAGGTCGATCAGTCGCTTCAACCGGTTGTTGCGGTTGATGACGCGGCGGTACAGGTCGTTCAGGTCCGAGGTGGCGAACCGGCCACCGTCGAGCTGGACCATCGGCCTCAGGTCCGGCGGGATCACCGGGATGCAGTCGAGGACCATGCCCATCGGCGAGTTGGTCGTGGCGGAGAACGCCGCGACGACCTTCAGCCGCTTCAGCGCGCGGAGCTTCTTCTGCCCCTTGCCGTTGCGGATGGTGTCGCGCAGGTTCTCGGCCTCCGCCTCCACGTCGAAGTCCGCGGCCAGCTTCTGGATGGCCTCGGCGCCCATGGAGCCGGTGAAGTAGTCGCCGTAGCGGTCGACCAGCTCGCGGTACAGGAGCTCGTCGGCGATGAGCTGCTTGGGCTCGAGCTTGGTGAAGGTGCTCCAGATCTCCTCGAGCCGGTCCAGCTCGCGCTGGGCCCGGTCGCGGAGCTGGCGCATCTCGCGCTCGCCGCCCTCCTTTACCTTGCGGCGCACGTCGGACTTGGCGCCCTCCTCCTCGAGGGCTGCCAGGTCGGCCTCGAGCTTCTGCGCCCGCGCCTCGATGTCGGAGTCGCGCCGGTTCTCGACCTGCTTGCGCTCGACGTTCATCTCGCTCTCGAGCGTCGCCAGGTCGTTGTGCCGCAGCTCGGTGTTCACCGTGGTGATCACGTAGGCCGCGAAGTAGATGATCTTCTCGAGGTCCTTCGGCGCCAGGTCGAGCAGGTAGCCGAGGCGGGAAGGCACGCCCTTGAAGTACCAGATGTGCGTGACGGGAGCGGCCAGCTCGATGTGGCCCATGCGCTCACGGCGCACCTTGGCGCGGGTGACCTCGACACCACAGCGCTCACAGATGATGCCCTTGAAGCGCACGCGCTTGTACTTGCCGCAGTAGCACTCCCAGTCCCGGGTGGGGCCGAAGATCTTCTCGCAGAAGAGCCCGTCCTTCTCCGGCTTCAGGGTTCGGTAGTTGATGGTCTCCGGCTTCTTGACCTCGCCGTAGGACCACTGGCGGATGTCGTCCGCGGTCGCCAGGCCGATGCGGAGCTCATCGAAGAAGTTGACGTCCAGCACGTCGGGTCTTCCCCTTTTGTTGGTTACAGCCTTGAAGTACTTGGGGATCGGGGGGCGGGCGCGATCGCTCGCGCCCGCCGCTACCCGGTCAGTTCACGACGTCGTCAACAGACGGCGACTCATTGCGGGACAGGTTGATGCCCAGGTTGGCGGCCGCACGCTCGAGGTCCTCGTCGTCCCCGTCGCGCATCTCGATCGCGGCGCCGTCGGAGGACAGCACCTCGACGTTGAGGCAGAGCGACTGGAGCTCCTTGAGGAGCACCTTGAACGACTCCGGGATGCCCGGCTCCGGGATGTTCTCGCCCTTGACGATCGCCTCGTAGACCTTGACGCGGCCGAGCACGTCGTCGGACTTGATCGTCAACAGCTCCTGGAGCGTGTACGCCGCGCCGTAGGCCTGCATGGCCCAGCACTCCATCTCACCGAAGCGCTGGCCACCGAACTGCGCCTTACCACCCAGCGGCTGCTGCGTGATCATCGAGTACGGGCCGGTCGAACGGGCGTGGATCTTGTCGTCCACCAGGTGGTGCAGCTTCAGGATGTACATGTAGCCGACCGCCACCGGGAAGGGGAACGGCTCGCCGGAACGCCCGTCCAGGAGCGTCGCCTTGCCGTCCTGGCCGACCATCCGCTCGCCGTCCCGGTTGGGGAGCGTCGAGCCGAGCAGCCCGGTGATCTCCTCCTCCTTGGCACCGTCGAACACCGGCGTGGCGGTGTTGGTGCCAGGAGCGACCTCGTACAGGCCCTCGGGCAGGTTCTTCGCCCAGTCCGGGGAGCCCTCGACCTTCCAGCCCTGGGAGGCGAGCCACCCGAGGTGGAGTTCGAGCACCTGGCCGATGTTCATACGGCGCGGCACACCGTGCGTGTTCAGCACGACGTCGACCGGGGTGCCGTCCGGCAGGAACGGCATGTCCTCGACCGGGAGCACCTTGCCGATGACGCCCTTGTTGCCGTGGCGGCCCGCGAGCTTGTCACCGTCCTGGATCTTGCGCTTCTGGGCCACGTACACCCGGACCAGCTCGTTGACGCCCGGGGGCAGCTCGTCCTCGTCCTCGCGGGAGAACACCCGGATGCCGATGACCTTGCCGGTCTCGCCGTGCGGCACCTTCAGCGAGGTGTCGCGCACCTCGCGCGCCTTCTCGCCGAAGATCGCGCGGAGCAGGCGCTCCTCGGGCGTCAGCTCGGTCTCGCCCTTCGGGGTGACCTTGCCGACCAGGATGTCGCCGTCGCCGACCTCGGCACCGATGCGGATGATGCCGCGCTCGTCGAGGTCCGCGAGGACCTCCTCGGAGACGTTCGGGATGTCCCGGGTGATCTCCTCGGCACCGAGCTTGGTGTCGCGGGCGTCGATCTCGTGCTCCTCGATGTGGATCGAGGTGAGCACGTCGTCCTGGATGAGCCGCTGCGAGATGACGATGGCGTCCTCGTAGTTGTGGCCCTCCCACGGCATGATCGCCACGAGCAGGTTCTTGCCGAGCGCCATCTCACCGTTCTCGGTGCACGGCCCGTCGGCGACGACCTGGCCGGCCACGACCCGGTCGCCCTCGGACACGATCGGCCGCTGGTTCACGCAGGTGCCCTGGTTGGACCGGCGGAACTTGTGCAGCTGGTAGGTGCGGCGGGTGCCGTCGTCGGCCATGACCGTGATGAAGTCGGCCGACAGCTCCTCGACCACGCCGTCCTTCTCGGCGACGATGACGTCACCGGCGTCGACGGCTGCCTTCAGCTCGGTGCCGGTGCCCACCAGCGGCGAGCTGCTGCGCAGCAGCGGCACGGCCTGGCGCTGCATGTTCGCGCCCATCAGGGCGCGGTTCGCGGCGTCGTGCTCGAGGAACGGGATCATCGCGGTCGCGACGGAGACCATCTGACGCGGCGACACGTCCATGTAGTCCACGTCGAACGGCTCGATCAGCTCGACCTCGCCGCCCTTCTTGCGGACCAGGACGCGGTCCTCGGCGAAGTGGTTCTGGTCGTCGAGCGGCGCGTTCGCCTGGGCGATGACGTGCCGGTCCTCCTCGTCCGCGGTCAGGTAGTCGATCTGGTCGGTGACCTGACCCTCGACGACCTTGCGGTACGGCGTCTCGATGAAGCCGAACGGGTTGACCCGCGCGTAGGAGGACAGCGAGCCGATCAGGCCGATGTTCGGGCCTTCCGGCGTCTCGATCGGGCACATGCGGCCGTAGTGGCTGTGGTGGACGTCCCGGACCTCCATGCCGGCACGCTCACGCGACAGACCACCCGGGCCCAGCGCCGAGAGGCGGCGCTTGTGGGTCAGGCCCGCGACCGGGTTGGTCTGGTCCATGAACTGCGACAGCTGCGAGGTGCCGAAGAACTCCTTGATCGCCGCCACGACGGGCCGGATGTTGATCAGGGTCTGCGGCGTGATCGCCTCGACGTCCTGCGTGGTCATGCGCTCGCGGACGACACGCTCCATGCGGGAGAGGCCGACCCGGATCTGGTTCTGGATCAGCTCGCCGACGGTGCGCAGGCGGCGGTTGCCGAAGTGGTCGATGTCGTCGACCTCGACCGGCACGTCCTCGCCGTTGGCGCCCTGCATGGTGGTCTCACCGGCGTGCAGGCGGACGAGGTACTCGATCGTGGTGACGATGTCGTCCTCGGTCAGCACACCCGCGTCGGTCGGCAGGGCGAGGCCCAGCTTCTTGTTGACCTTGTAGCGGCCCACCTTGGCCAGGTCGTACCGCTTGTCCTTGAAGAACAGGTTCTCCAGCAGCGTCTGCGCGGACTCCTTGGTCGGGGGCTCACCCGGGCGCAGCTTGCGGTAGATGTCGAGCAGCGCCTCGTCGGTGCCCGCCGTGTGGTCCTTCTCGAGCGTCGCGAGCAGGGTCTCCGAGAAGGAGAAGCGCTCGCGGATCTGCTCGGTGGTCCAGCCCAGCGCCTTCAGCAGCACGGTGACCGGCTGGCGGCGCTTGCGGTCGATGCGGACACCCACCGTGTCGCGCTTGTCGACGTCGAACTCGAGCCACGCGCCGCGGCTCGGGATCACCTTCGCGACGTAGACGTCCTTGTCGGTCGTCTTGTCGACGGACGTGTCGAAGTACACGCCGGGCGAACGCACCAGCTGCGACACCACGACGCGCTCGGTGCCGTTGATGATGAACGTGCCCTTGTCCGTCATGACCGGGAAGTCACCCATGAACACGGTCTGGCTCTTGATCTCGCCGGTGCCGTGGTTGGTGAACTCGGCCGTCACGAAGAGCGGGGCCGCGTAGGTCATGTCCTTGTCCTTGCACTCCTCGGTCGAGGCCTTGACCTCGTCGAAGCGCGGGTCGGAGAAGGACAGGGACATGGAGCCGGAGAAGTCCTCGATCGGGGAGATCTCGTTGAGAACCTCTTCGAGACCACCGACGGGGTTCTCGTCACCGGCGTCGACGCGGCGCTGGAACCACGCCTCGTCACCGGTGAACCACTGGAACGATTGGATCTGCAGGTCGAGCAGGTTCGGCGTGCCCAGCGGCTCGCGGATCTTCGCGAACGAGACCCTCAGCGGCGCCCCTGGGATGCCAGAGTTCGACATGGTGGAGTTGGTCGCAGCAGTGGCTTGGGTCGCGCGGGAGACTGCCAAGATGCGTCCTTCCAGGACTGATGTGCGGTTGAGCAGCCTCGTTAGCAACTGTAACGAGCCTGATCAGGGGTGCGGTCGTGCCCACCAGTCTAGGGCATGCGAAAGTGGGCAGCGCAAAGGGGCAGTCTAGCCAAAGACTCGGCGACTGTCTACACCCGCGCTCAACCAACCTCCCGCTGAAGGCGTGCTTGGGGAATAGCGTGACCCCGAGGTGGCCCTGAGTCAAGATGCCGCGCCATGTTCGCGTGCCTTGTTCAGGTGTGATGTCAGCGCCGCTCCAGTGGCGGATCAGCAGGTAGACGCAGGTTGACCGGGGTCGGACCGGGCGGTGACGGGTCCGGATGGGTGATCTTCGGACCGGGCACGGGCGAGCAATCTGCAAGTGTGCGCAAGCTCACGTTGCCCGCGCGGGAGACCTCAGCACTTGGGTGCGGGCTTGCCGTTGAACAACGGCTGGCCGAACATGTCGAACTCGGTGATCTTCCAGTGGTCGCCGTGCTTGGCGGCCTGCACCGCGAACTGGCCGCCGACCGCGACGGTCTTGTTCACGTCGACCCGGGTGGACAGCTGGTCGATGTAGACCAGGGCCTCCGCACGGTCGCCGTCGATGCGGACCAGCGCCAGCTCGCGGACCGTGGTGTCGAGGACGATCTTCTGCTTCGGCGCGTACTCCTTGACCTGGCCGAACAGCAGGTCGTACTCGCACAGGGCCTTGCCGACCAGGTTCTCCTTGACGGCCTTCTCGGTCGACGCGAGGTCGGCGTAGTTGTAGCTGAACGTCCGTTTGATGGCGTTCGTCAGCTGGCCCTTCACCTGGCTCGTCGCGGCCGGGTCGGTGAGCGCGGTGTTCTTGTCGCCGCTGGTCAGGTCCTGTGCCTCGCCGCGGAAGAAGAACGCCAGAGCGCCGAGGACGACCGCGACCACGGCCACCACGATCGCTGCCGAGATCTGCCGCTGGCCCTTCGACTTGGCCGGCTGGTCGTCGAGGCGGACGTGCCGCGGCCTGCGCGCGGCGTCCGCGCCGGTCTCGGCGACGGCCAGGTCGTCCGGGCGCGCCCTGCCGGTCGAGCGGCGCTTGCCTGCCGGGCGGCTGCCCGCCGACGCGGGGCGGGTCTTGCTCGCGGGCTCGTCCTCCGCCGTCTCCTCGTCGGGCTCGCCGTCTGCCTCGTCCGCCTCGTCGTCCTCGGTGACCGGCGGCGGCTCGGCAGCCGCGGCGCGGAGGTCGGCGAGGTCGTCCTCGTCGACCTCGTCCTCGGCAGGCGGGCGCGTCGGGGACTTGCCCAGCACGCCGTCCAGCACACCGGAGAGGCGCTCGGTCTCCTGCTCGGTCTGCTCGGTGGTCTCGGGCTCTTCCGTCGTCTGCTCGGCGAGGTGCTCCGGCTGGTCGGAACGGTTGCGCAGCCCGGCGACCCTCGGGCGGCGCACGGGTGGCGTCTGGCCCGCGCTCGGGTTCGGGCGGCGGCGGTGCGGTGGCACGTCGTTCTCCTCTTACTGACCCGGCTGCAGGTACGGGACCTGACCGATCTCGTACAGCTTCCAGCCGTCCTCGGTGCGCTGGAGCTTCGCCGCGAGGCGCATGTACTTGTCCTTGGGCTCCTCGCCCTTGACCGTGACCTTCACCCGCAACGCCACCAGGATCGAAGCCTGACCAGCGCGGTCGTCCAGTTCGGACACCGCGGACGACAGAGGCGTCGCCTCGGTCACCGACTCCGCGGCCACGATGGCGTCGCGGCTGGACTTCTTGCCCTTGACCACCTCGTCGTGCAGCGCGCCGGTGGTGGCCGCCTCCCAGTCCGCGAGGCCCTCGTCGACCTTGCGGTAGTCGAGGGTGTTCATGGTGACCACCGCCGCGACGCCGACCCGGTTCACCTCGTCGCGGACCTGCGAGTACGCGAGCGAGTCGTCGTTCGCCGCGTTGAACCAGGCCACGCCGAACCAGCCCGCGACCGCCGCGGCGGCCACGACCAGCGCCACGGCCGCCGTCAGCAGAACCTGCGGGAGCCTGCTCTCGCGCTCGGCCCGCTCGTCCGCGTCGGTCTCGGCCACTGGCGGGTCCTCCACCTCGGTCTTCACCGATGTCTTCACTACCACTCCAGACATCCCTAGCTCGGCAAGCCCAGCAGCGCGGCAAGCCCCGGCTGGCCGCCCCCGGCGAGGCCGACGGTGCCCGGCAGGCCGTCCAGCGGGCTCACGGGCCGCTGCTGCGTCCCACCGCCACCGCTGCCCGGCCGTACCACCGGCTGGTCCTGTGCGACGGGCTTACCACCGTAGGGGGCGTTGGCGGAACCACGCACGTTGACGGGGCTGCCCGGCGGCTCCGCGCAGTAGGTCCCGGCCGGCACCGGCGGTGACGGGGTGATCTCGTTGCCGTTGCGCCGCTGGGTCTTCTCGTAACCCTGCGTGCACGGCGGCGGGTTGAACAGGTTGAGCACGAGCCCGAGGTGTGCCTGACCGGGGTCGTCGGCGAGCAGGCCCTGCCCCGCCGCGCTCATCACCGGGTACGCGACCAGCAGGTACTCGAGGCCGTCCTTGCGGGCCCGCAGGATGTCCGACGTGGTGAGCAGGTTCGCGATCGTCACGCCGAGCCCGGGACCGGACTCGGCGAGCAGGTCGGTCACCTGCGAGGCCACCCTCGGGCCCTCCGCGATCAGCCTGCGCAGGTCCGGGTCGGACGTCTTCAGCTGCTCGGCCAGCAGGTTCAGGTCGTTGGCGAAGGACTTGATGTTGCCCGCCTGCGCGTTCTGCGTGTCGAGGACCGTGCCGCCGTCCTGGATCAGCGCGATGGTCTGCGGCAGGTGCTGGCGGGCCATCTCGGTGAAGTCCCGCGTCGAGTCGAGCAGGACCTGCAGGTCGTCGCCGGTGCCGGCGAACGCGCGGTCCAGCTCGTCGACGACCGTGCGCAGCGAGTCCGTCGGCACCGAGCTCGCGAGGCTGTCGAGGTCGCGGATGACCGTGTCGGTCGAGACCGGGGTGACGGTCCGGTCCGCGGCGATCACCGAGGCACCCGACAGGAACGGCTCCTTGTCGTCGCGGGGCCGCAGGTCGACGTACTGCTCACCGACCGCGGACCGGTTCGCGACGACCGCGTCGAGGTTCGCCGGGATCGGCGGCGCGTCCGGGTCGATGTCCAGGTCGACCTGGATGCCTTCCTCCGTCAGGTGGATCTCCCCCACCCGGCCCACGTTGTAGCCGCGGTAGGTGACCTCGGCGTTGGTGAAGATGCCGCCCGACTCGGACAGGTTCATCTTCACCGTGTAGCCGTCGGCGCCGAAGACCCGCCCCAGGTCGGTGAACCGGAAGGCCGCGTACACGACCGCGACGACCGCGATCACGAAGAACGCGATCAGCTGGAGCCGTACCCGTTTCGTGAGCACTACCGGCCACCTCCCCCGAGCAGCGGGCCGAGCAGGCCACCGAGACCGTCGCCGCCCGCGGGTTGTTCGGTGCCCGGGATCGGCAGCAGCGGGCTGTCGCCCGCGCCTTCCTGGCCACCGGTCAGACCGCCGACGATCGGGATGTCCTGCAACGGGTTCCGCCTGCTGCGGGACAGGTTGTCGAGAATCGTCTGCAGGTTCAGGTCGATCTTGGCGTACAGGTTGAAGTAGTCGCCCTTCACACCGTTCACGGCCTCGTCGGTGAACGGGATGGTGAACAGGATCTCGAGCGACTTCGGCAGGTCGGAGCCGGCCTCCCCGAGCTTCTTCAGCACCGGGGTGAGCGCCTTGAGGTCGGCGACGATGTCCTCCTGGCTCGCGTTGACGGTCTCCACGGCCACGTCCGAGAGCGACTGGAGGCTCTGCAGCATCGTCACCAGCTGGCTGCGCTGCTGGTTCAGCACCTCGAGACCGGGACCGAGCGAGTCGATGGCGCTCGCCAGCCGGTCCTTCTCGGCCGACAGCGTCGCGGAGAGCTTGTTGACGCCGTCGATGGCCTTGGTGATGTCGTCCTTGCTCTCGTCGAGCGTGGTGACCAGAGTGTCCATGTTGGACAGCGTGGCGCGCAGGTCGGGCTCACGGCCCTCCAGCGCGTTGTTCAGCTCCTGCGCGATGTTCTGCAGCTGCTCGACACCACCACCGTTGAGCAGCATGGACAGCGCGCCGAGCACCTCTTCGATGTCGGTGTTGCGGTTGGTCCGCTCCAGGGGGATCAGCGCGCCGTCGGCGAGTGTCCCCTGCACCTGGTCGGCGGGCGGCGGCGACAGCTCGACGTACTTCTCGCCGAGGAGGCTGGACTGGCGCAGCATGGCGAGCGCGTTGGCGGGCAGCTCCACGTCACCGTTGACACGCATGGTGACCTCGGCGGTCCACCCGTCCGGCGCGAGCCGGATGTCCTCGACCCGGCCGACCGGCACCTCGTTGACCTTCACGCCGGACTGCGGCACGAGGTCGAGCACGTCCCGGAAGTGCGCCTTCACCGTGTACGGGCGGTCGCCGAGGTCGGCGCCACCCGGCATCGGGATGTCGTAGATGCCGGTGAACTCGCTGCAGCCGGACAGCATCAGCACGGAGGCGGCGATGGCCACGAGCTTCTTCATCAGTTGCCCCCCGCGATGTTGCCGGGGACCGGCAGCGGCGGCGCCGTGCCGTCCTGCAGTGCGGTCAGGATGTCGGCCGGTGTCGGCAGCACACCCTCGAGCAGCGGTTTCAGCTGGTCACAGGTGTCGGCCAGGTACTGCGGCAGCTCGTTCGGCGTGCCCTGGCGGATCATGTTGCACACGGTCACGATCGGCGGCTGCGCCAGCTCGTTGAGGTCGGCACGGGCGTCGAGCGTGCCGGAGCTGCCGTTGTAGGAGTTGATGATGTTGGACAGCGCGAGCGGCGCGATGTCCGCGACCTCCGACAGCGCGGCCCGCTGGTCGACCAGCACCTGGGTGATCGAGGCCAGCTTGTCCACGTTGGACTTGAGGTGCGCGCGGTTGTCGTTGATGAACTTCTGCACCGCGCCCAGCGCGATGCCCAGCTGGCGCACGGCCTCGCCGAGGTCCTGGCGTTCGTCGGCGAGGAACGAGGTCACGTCGGCGGCCTGCTCGTTGAACGCGTTGACGGCCGCGTCGCTCTCGGCGAGCGCGGAGGTGAACTTCTGCAGGTTGTCGACGGTCGCGAACAGGTCCTCGTCGCTGCCGGACAGCGTGCGCGCCATCTGCGACAGCTGGGTGATCGTCTGGTTGAGCGCGGCGCCGTTGCCGTCGGCGTTCGCCGCGAGCGTGTCGAGCAGGTCGGCGAGGGCGCCGTCCTTGTTCACCCCGTTGGGGCCGAGCGTGACGCTGACCCGGTTGAGACTCGCGTACAGGTCGTCCACCTCGAGCGGGGTCGCGGTGCGGTCCTTGCCGAGGACCGTGCCCTCGACCATGGCGTCGCCACCCGTGTACGCCGGTGTGAACTGCACGTACCGGTCGCTGACCAGCGACGGCGCCACGATCACGGCCTTGGCGGTCGCGGGGATCTGCACCGTGCGGTCGACCAGCATGTCGACGCGGACGGTGTCGCCGTTCGGGGTCACCTTGTCGACGTGGCCGACCTTCACCCCGAGCACCCGCACGTCGTTGTCCTCGTAGAGGCCGATGACGCCGGTGAACACGGCCGAGTAGCGGCGCTGGTTGCCCTCCACCAGCAGCCACCACAGGAACATGGCGACCACCAGCGCGAGCACGATCGCGATGGAGACCCCGCGGGCGAGGTCCCGGCTGAACCGGGAAGCGAAGCTCACGACGTCCTCCCGAGACAGCCCTCTTGGTTGACCGGACCCAGTTGCGGTGGCAGGAATCCGCAGAGGTAGTTGTCGAACCAGCGCCCGTTGCCGACCGCGTTGTTGAACAGCCGCACGAACGGGGCCATGTTCTTGATGCCCTCGCCGAGCGCGTCCTGGTTGCGGGCCAGCATGCCGGTCAGCTGGTCGAGGCTCTCCAGCACCGGACCGAGCTGCTTGCTGTTGTCGTCGACGAGCCCCTTCAGCTCCTTCGACAACGCCTGGGTGCCCTCCAGCAGCGTGGTGATCGCGTCGCGGCGGCGGCCGATCTCGGCCAGCAGCAGGTTGCCGTCCTGCAGGAGCTTCACGACCTCGGCGTCCCGCTCGGCGAGCGTGTCGCTGATCTCACGGGTGTTGGACAGCAGCGCGGCGAGCTGCTTGTCGCGGCTGGAGATCGTGGTCGACAGCTGCTGCAGACCGGTCAGCGCGCCCTTCACGTCGTCCGGGGTGTCGCTGAACGTCTCGGCGATCACCTCGAAGCTCTCGGCGAGCTGGACCGTGTCGATCGCGTTCGTGGTGTCGGCGAGGCCGCGGAACGCTTCGAGCACGTCGTAGGGCGCCATCGTCCGGTCCCTCGGGATCGGCGTGCCGGGGTCGAGCACGTCCCGGCCGTCCGGTTCGAGCGCGAGGTACTTCTGGCCCAGCACGTTCTTGATCTTGATGGCGGCCAGCGACTCGTCACCGACCCAGGCGTCCTTGACCTTGAACGTGACCACGACGACCGCGCCGGACAGCTCGACGTCGGAGACCTTGCCGACCTTGACGCCCGCGATGCGGACCTCGTCGTCCGGCTGCAGGCCCGCGGCCTCGCTGAACTCGGCCGAGTAGCTGGTGCCGCCGCCGATGATCGGCAGGTCGTCGGAGAACATCGCGACCGTGAAACCCAGCGCGATCACGATGATCCCGGCGATGCCGATCGGGATCGGGTTGCGGGAGCGGAAGGACCTCATCGCACGCACCTCTCCGGGGGCGCTCCGGACAGCGGCACATCGACCGGTGTGGTGATGATCCCCGGGATGCTGATCGAGCCGGACATGGAGCAGACGTAGAAGTTGAACCACGACCCGTAGCTCACGGTCCTGGTCAGCTTCGCCGTCTTCTCCGGCAGGAACTGGATGAAGTGCTCGACGACCGCCTCGCTGTCGTTGAGGTTGTTCACCAGCCCGCCCAGGGCCGCGATGTCCTGCTTGAGCGGCTCACGGGCCTGGTCGAGCAGCCCGGCGGTGGTCTCGGTGAGCCCGCCGAGCGCGTCGATCGCGTCACCGATCGGTTCCCGGTCGGCCGCGAGGCCCGACACCAGCTGCTGCACCTGAACGACCAGTGTGGACAGCTTCTCGCCGCGCTGGTTGATCGTGGTCAGCGCGTTGTTGAGGTTCGTGATGACCTGGCCGATCACCTGGTCCTTGCCCGCGATGGTCGACGTGAGGGTCGCGGTGTGCGCGAGCAGCGACTCGACCGTGCCGCCCTCGCCCTGCAGGACCTGGATGATCTCGTAGGACAGCTTGTTCACGTCGTCCGGCGACAGCGCGCGGAACAACGGCTTGAACCCGTTGAACAGCTCGGTCAGGTCCAGCGCGGGCCTGGTGCGTTCCAGCGGGATCGTCTCGCCGGGCCCGAGCACGGCGTTGGGGTTGCCGCCGCTGCCCTGCGACAGCGACACGTACCGCTGCCCGACCAGGTTGCGGAACTTGATCTGCGCGGTGACGTTCTTCGGCAGCTTGCGGCCCGCGTCGACGGAGAAGGTGACCTCCGCCTGCTTGCGGTCGACGATGCCGACCTCCTCGACCTGGCCGACCCGCACCCCGGCGATGCGCACGTCGTCACCGGGCAGCAGCAACGTCGCGTCGGAGAACCTGGCCCTGTAGTCCGTGGTCTCGGACAGGTTCACGTTGGCGATGCTGATCGCGAGCAGCGCGGTGGCCATCACGGTGACCACCGTGAAGATCACCAGCTTGGTCAGCGGCCCTGCGATGCCCAGAGCACTCCCTTTCACTTCACCGTCACCTCCGCCCCGCGGAACATCGGGCCGAGCAACAACGTGGACCAGCCAGGCACCTGCGACGGCTCGACACCCATGCCGGGCGCGATGAGCTGCGCGAGGAACTCCTGCTCGGCCGGGGTGTTGGCGATCGAGTCGGCCGTGGTCAGCGAGTTCGGGTCGGTGATGAACTCCTCACCGTTCGCGGGCGGCAGCACACCGTCCTGCTGCGTGCGGTTCTGCGGGCCGTGCGACGTGCCGTCCTGCAGCGGGCCGTCCGGCGGCTGGTCCGGGAAGGGGTTGCCCATCTGCTTCGGGTCGTAGCAGCGCGGGCCGCGGTGCTCGTTGAACTCCGGGGTGTCCTTGCCGGGCTCGTACTTGCCCTTGTTCACGACGACCTCGATCGTCGCGTGCAGACCGGGTGCGTTGGTGCCCGCCCCGAACACCGGCTTGGCCGCGTCGACCAGGGACGCCATCTGCTTCAGGAAGCACGGGTAGGTGGGTGAGTACCTCGCCAGCAGCTCGAGCGTGTCACGGGAGCTGTCGGCCAGGCCGATCATGTTGTCGGAGTTGGCGCGCAGGAAGGACTCCAGGTCGCGGCTGGAGTTCGTCAGGTCGTTGAACAGCGTGCTCAGGTTGGCGCGCTGCTCGTAGATGGTCCGCGAGGTGACGGTCATGTCGTCGAGCGCGGCGACGAAGTCCGGGATGGCCTCGGTGTAGGTGTCGCTGACCTCGACGAGCGCCCGCAGGTCGTGCGTCAGCTGCGGCACGTGCGGGTTGATCTCCTCGACGAGCTTCCCCAGCTCCACCAGCGTCCTGCCCATCTGCTCGCCGCGGCCGTCGAGCGCGGTGGAGATCGCGGTCAGCGTGGTCGACAGCTTCTGCGGCTGCACCGCCTGCAGTACCGGCAGGAGGTGGTCGAGCGCCTGCGACAGCTCGACGGCGGGCGCCGAGCGGTCCTGCTCGATCCGGTCGCCGTCGGACAGCGTCGCGGTGTCCGCGTCCTTCGGGATCTGCAGCGCCACGTACCGGTCGCCGAACAGCGTCTTCGGGATGAAGCGCGCGGAGACGTTGCGCGGGATCAGGTCCGCCTTCTCCGGGTCCAGTGCCAGTTCGAGCACCGCGCCGTCACGGGTCGGCGTGATCTCGCGGATCTCGCCGACGATCAGCCCGCGGACCTTCACGTCACCGAGGACCTGCAGCTGGTTGCCGACCTTGTCCGTCGACAGCGAGACCTTCACGACCGGCGTGAACGCCTTGTTGTACATCGCGATCGACAGGCTCACCAGCGCCGCCACCACCACGATGAACGCGACGCCGAGCAGCCGGCGCCGGACCGTCGCCCACGCTCCCCGGCTCATCCCGCGATCCTCACCGTCGTGGTCGTGCCCCAGATGGCGAAGCCGATGAAGAAGTTCAGCAGCGCCGCCGTCACGATCGTCGTCCGCACGGAGCGGCCAACCGCGATGCCGACCCCCGCCGGGCCGCCGGAGGCGCGGTAGCCGTAGTAGCAGTGCGTCAGGATGATCACCACACTGAAGATCAGCACCTTGCCGAAGGACCAGAACACGTCCTCCGGCGGCAGGAACAGGTTGAAGTAGTGGTCGTAGGTGCCCGCCGACTGCCCGTAGAAGTAGACGACGATCGTGCGGGACGCGAGGTAGCTCGACAGCAACCCGATGATGTACAGCGGGATCACTGCGATGAAGCCCGCGATGATCCGCGTCGTCACCAGGAACGGCAGCGACGGCACCCCCATGACCTCCAGCGCGTCGATCTCCTCGGAGATCCGCATCGCGCCGAGCTGCGCGGTGAAGCCCGCGCCGACCGTCGCCGACAACGCGAGCCCCGCCACGAGCGGCGCGACCTCACGCGTGTTGATGTAGGCCGACGCGAAGCCCGACAGCGCGGAGGTGCCGAGCTGGTCCAGCGCCGCGTAGCCCTGCAGGCCGACGACCGTGCCGGTGAAGACGGTCATGCCGACCATCACGCCGATCGTGCCGCCGATGACCGCGAGCGCGCCGGAGCCGAAGCTGACCTCGGCGAGGATGCGCATGGTCTCCCGCATGTACCGCCGCAGCGTGCGCGGGATCCACGCGAGCGCGCGCAGGTAGAACGACAGCTGGTCGCCCAGTGTGTCCAGCCAGGTCAGCGGGGCGTTCGCCATCCGCCGCGCGGTGTCCGAGATGGCCATGTCAGCTGCCCTTCTGCGGAACGATGGACAGGTACACGGCGGTGAGCACGAAGTTCACGAAGAACAGCAGCAGGAACGTGATCACCACGGACTGGTTGACCGCGTCGCCGACACCCTTCGGCCCGCCCTTCGGGTTCAGGCCCCGGTAGGCGGCGACGACACCGGCGATGAAGCCGTAGATCAACGCCTTGATCTCGGAGATCCACAGGTCCGGCAGCTGCGCGAGCGCCGAGAAGCTCGCCAGGTACGCGCCGGGTGTGCCGCCCTGCAGGACCACGTTGAAGAAGTACGAGCCGAGCACGCCGACCACGCTGACCAGGCCGTTCAGCAGGACGGCGATGACCATGGCAGCGAGCACGCGCGGCACGACCAGGCGCTGGATCGGGTTGACGCCCAGCACCTCCATCGCGTCGATCTCCTCGCGGATGGTCCGCGCGCCGAGGTCCGCGCAGATCGCCGAACCACCGGCACCGGCCACCATCAGCGCGGTCACCAGCGGCGCCGCCTGCTGGATGATCGCGAGCACCGCGGCCGCGCCGGTGAACGACTGGGCGCCGAGCTGGACGATCAGCGACCCGAGCTGCAGCGCGACGACCGCGCCGAACGGGATCGCGACCAGTGCCGTCGGCAGGATCGTGACCGAGGCGATGAACCAGCACTGCTGGATGAACTCGCGGACCTGGAACGGCCGCCGGAACGTCTGGACCACGACGTCGAGGGCGAGTGCGAACAACCGGCCCGTCTCGCGGAGCGCACCCGCTCCGGGGAATGTCGCCGGCGCGGAACGGGTGGTCATGCACCACCCCGCGGGTCGCGGTAGTTCGACGTCGGGAGGTCGGCGACGTTGAGGTCACCGGAGCTGGCCTGCCAACCGTCGCCGCGCGGGTGCGGGCTGGGCCGGAACGCGGTGGCGCCCGCGTGGACGCCGTACCGGGCGCGGTCCTCCTCGGTCAGGGAGTCCCGGATGCCCTGCTGCGCCGCGGGCGGCAGCGTGTGGATGATCGACATGACCCGGTCGAGGCGGCGGCGCACCCCGGTGCGCTCGCCGAGGCCGGGGGTCGGCTGGATCTGGGGCACGACACCGCGCACGTCGTCGGTGCCGCCGTCGTGGTGACCGGCGTCGACCTGGGCCTGCTCGGCGGCCATGGTGGCCTCGTCCTTCTCCTCGGACATGCCGATCGGCCCGATGCGTGACCCGTTGAGGAACTGCTTGACGACCGGTTCTTCGCTGGTCAGCAGCACCTCGCGGGGCCCGAACATGATCAGTTCGCGGCGGAACAGCATGCCGATGTTGTCCGGCACGGTCCGCGCGAGGTTGATGTTGTGCGAGACGATCAGGATCGTCGCGTCGATCTGGGTGTTCAGGTCGATGAGCAGCTGCGAGATGTAACTCGTGCGGACCGGGTCGAGGCCCGAGTCCGGCTCGTCGACCAGGATGATCTCCGGGTCCAGCACCAGCGCGCGGGCGAGGCCGGCGCGCTTGCGCATTCCGCCGGAGATCTCACCGGGCAGCTTGCGCTCCGCGCCCTGCAGACCGGTCATCTCGAGCTTCTCGAGGACGATCTGGCGGATCTCCGACTCGGACTTCTTCGTGTGCTCCCGCAGCGGGAAGGCGACGTTGTCGTACAGGTTCATCGAGCCGAACAGCGCGCCGTCCTGGAACAGGACGCCGAACAACTTCCGGATCTCGTAGAGCTTGTGCTCCGAACAGGTGACGATGTCGACGCCGTTGATCTCGCAGCGGCCGCTGTCCGGTTTGAGCAGCCCGATCATCGACTTGAGGAACACCGACTTGCCCGTGCCGGACGGCCCGAGCATGACGCTGACCTCGCCAGGCGGGAGAGTCAGTGTGACGTCCCGCCAGATGGTCTGGCGGCCGAAGGACTTCGTCAGGCCCTCGACAACCACCTCGGCGCCCATCGAACCTCCCGCTCAGCTTCTCGCATCCCCGACTATGTGTAGAACGAGCGTGTCCCCGTGTGGGTTACTGGCCGGTTAGACCATGAGGAGGCAAGCTACCCAGTCACTCACCGTGTGTGAAGGCGGGGTGTGTCGACAGGACGCACAAAAGCCGGTACCCGACGAATCGGGCACCGGCTTTCGCGGTGGTTCGAGCTAGCTCACTTGAGCGAGACCTTGGCGCCCGCGCCCTCGAGCTTCTCCTTGGCGGCCTCGGCGGCCTCCTTCGCGACCTTCTCCAGGACCGGCTTCGGAGCGGACTCGACCAGCTCCTTGGCCTCCTTCAGGCCCAGGCCGGAGACGACCTCACGCACGACCTTGATGACCTGGATCTTCTTGTCACCGGCGGACTCGAGGACGACGTCGAACTCGTCCTGCTCCTCGGCGGCGGCGGGGCCACCGTCCGTGGCGGCCGGGCCGACAGCGGCCATGGCCACCGGCGCGGCAGCGGTGACCTCGAAGGTCTCCTCGAACTGCTTCACGAAAGCCGACAGCTCGAGCAGCGTCATCTCCTTGAACGCGTCGAGCAGCTCGTCGGTGCTGAGCTTCGCCATGACTGGCATTCCTTTCTAACTGTGGTTGTTCAGCTCTCGGCGGGAGCCGCTTGCTCGGCGGACGCCTTCTTCTCCTGCAGTGCCGCGGCCAGGCGGGCGACCTGCGAGGCCGGGGCGTTGAACAGCCCGGCGGCCTTGGCGAGGTTGCCCTTCATGGCGCCCGCCAGCTTGGCGAGCAGCACCTCGCGGGAGTCGAGGTCGGCGATCTTGTCGACCTCGTCGACCGTGAGCGGGCGGCCGTCCATGTAGCCGCCCTTGATGACCAGGCCCTTGTTGTCCTTCGCGAAGTCGCGAAGCGCCTTCGCGGCATCGACCGGCTCACCCTCGACGAACGCGATCGCGGTCGGACCGACGAACAGGGCGTCCAGGCCCTTGACGTCGGCGGCCTCCGCGGCGCGCTGGACCAGGGTGTTCTTGGCGACCCGGTAGGACGTGCCCGTGCCGAGAGCGCGACGCAGGGTGGTCAGCTGGGACACGGTCAGACCGGTGTACTCGGTGACAACGGCAGCCGAGCTGTTGCGGAACTTGTCCGCGATCTCAGCGACGGCCTCGACCTTGTCTGCCTTCGCCATGGTCGCCTCCTCTCATTGGCTGTAGCCACTGGCCCCGGCCTCAGAGACGACGAACGCCCCGGCGCAAGACGGCACGGGGCGCTTCTTCCCGGGCGCGAGCCCGGGTACAACCACGTTCCTCCTGCGCGGGCCGCCCGCGTACTCGCGGAACCTTCGTCTGCCTGACGGCAGAAACCAGCGGTCTTCGGTAGAACCGTCGTCCATCGTACGTTGCGGTGGTGGCCCCCTCCAAACCGGGGCCGACACGGCATGATGGTGGTCGTGGCCGACAACGAGCACCCGCGCGAGCACGACCCCGCCGCGCCCCCGCCCGCGGTGCGCGAGCCGACCGAGATCACGCCGGAGCAGGTGCGCCAGTTCCAGGAGTTCCAGCGCTTCCAGGAGCTGATGCGCGAGCAGGCGGACAAGGGGTTCCCGCCCGGCACGCCCCCGCCCGGCCTGCTGCAACCGTGGGGTCCGCCGCCGAAGGAGAGCCTCGGCAAGCGGCTGCTCAAGGGCGCGATCAGCAAGATCGTGACCGGTCTGGTGGTCCTGGCCATCCTCACACTGGGCGCCTACCTGGCGATCGACTACTTCTTCGGCACGGACCGCGACAAGCCCCCGGCCTCCCAGACCGGCGGCGGCAAGACCACGGACAACCTGATCCTGGACACCAACCCGTACGAGACCGTCCGCAAGATCTACCACCACATCGCGAACGGCGAGAACGGTGTGCCGGAGCAGGTCTGCCTGCGGTTCCAGGACCGGGGCGAGAAGTTCGCCCGGGACATGGGCTACTCCGACTGCACCGACGCGGTCCGCGGGCTGGCCCGTGAGGTGACCGACTCGAACGCGTACGCCGAGTCGATGCCCTCGTACACGACCACGAAGGTGCCGGGCGACGAGATCCGGATCAGCTCGTGCGAGGACAACATCCGGGGCGGCATCCAGGGCGGGCCGCCGCTCGGCGTGTTCACGGTGTCGAAGATCGAAGGCTCGAAGGGCGGTCAGTGGATCATCACCGGCCACGCCACCGAGCCCGCCTGTCCGGTGGGCTCCACAGGTCCGACCAGTTGAGGTTCGTGAACCGCCGCTGAGAACTCCTCGTGTACGGAACGGATCGAGTTCGGTCCGTATCCGTTACCGAGGAGGTCGCGAATGCCCAGACACCGGACAGCCACCCGCAGGGGCCTGTTCGCCGCGGCTGGGGTCGTCGCGCTCGGCGGTCTTGTCGCGGTGTTGTTGCCGCAGGCCAACGCCGAGCAGGGCGCGCAGGACTCCGTGTCCGCGATGGACGCGTTGACGAGCCTGCGGCAGGAACGCATTCCCGGCACCGCGTGGGCGGTCGACCCGCGCACCGACCGGATGATCATCACCGCCGACGCCACCGTCACCGGGGACACCTGGAACGAGCTCGAGGGCGCCGTGGACGCGGTCGGTGACCAGGCACGACTCCGGCGCGGCGACGGCGAGTTCCGCCTGTTCGCCGAGGGCGGTGACGCGATCTTCGCCGGCGGCTCGCGCTGCTCGCTCGGCTTCAACGTCGTCACGAGCGACGGCAGCCCCGGCTTCCTGACCGCGGGCCACTGCGGCGTCGCCGCCGAGCAGTGGTCGGGCGAGGCGGGCGGCGCGCCGATCGCGAGTGTCGAGACGGCCGCCTTCCCCGGCGAGGGTGACTTCGCGCTGCTCACCTACGACGACCCGGCGCAGGACGCGCGGAGCGTGGTCGACCTCGGCGGGCAGCTGTTCGAGATCACCGGTGCCGAGGAGGCGCGGGTCGGGCAGCAGGTGTTCCGCATGGGCAGCACCACCGGCCTGTTCGACGGCCAGGTCGTCGGCCTCGACGCGACCGTGAACTACCCGGAGGGCACGGTCAGCGGGCTCATCCAGACCACGGTGTGTGCCGAGCCGGGCGACAGCGGCGGCCCGCTGTTCACGGAGGAGGGTGCCGCGGTCGGCCTCACCTCGGGTGGCAGCGGCGACTGCACGACGGGAGGTGAGACGTTCTTCCAGCCGGTGACCACGGCGCTCGAAGCGGTCGGCGCCACCATCGGCTGAGGCTGAACATACGACGAGGGCCGCGCCCCGCGCGGGAGGTGCGGCCCTCGTTCGTTCAGCGAAATCAGGCGACGGGCTCGTCCTGCAGCAGGTTGCGGGTCCGGGCCGGGTCCACGGGGATGCCGGGGCCCATGGTGGTCGAGAAGGTGACCTTCTTCAGGTAGCGGCCCTTCGCGGCGGACGGCTTCGCGCGCAGCACCTCATCGAGGGCGGCGGCGTAGTTCTCCACCAGCTTCTCCTGGTCGAAGGAGGCCTTGCCGATCACCAGGTGCAGGTTGGCCTGCTTGTCGACGCGGAAGTTGATCTTGCCGCCCTTGATGTCGGCGACGGCCTTCGTCACGTCCGGGGTCACGGTGCCGGTCTTCGGGTTCGGCATGAGGCCGCGCGGGCCGAGGATGCGTGCGATCCGGCCGACCTTGGCCATCTGGTCGGGGGTCGCGATCGCGGCGTCGAAGTCGAGCCAGCCACCCTGAATGCGCTCGATCAGGTCTTCGGCGCCCACCTCGTCCGCGCCGGCGGCGACGGCCTCGTTGGCCTTGTCACCCGTCGCGAACACGATCACGCGTGCCGTCTTGCCGGTGCCGTGCGGCAGGTTCACCGTGCCGCGCACCATCTGGTCCGCCTTGCGGGGGTCGACCCCGAGCCGGATGGCGACCTCGACGGTCGCGTCCAGCTTGACCTTGGAGGTCTCCTTCGCGAGCTTCGCGGCCTCGAGCGGGCTGTACAGCCGCTCGCGGTCGACCATCTCGGCGGCCTGGCGGTAGGCCTTGCTGCGCTTTGCCATGAAATGTCCTAACAGTCAGTGGTGAACGAGCCAGCGCCTGGCTCTCCCACGCTTGCGAATTACTCGACCGTGATACCCATCGAACGGGCCGTGCCCGCGATGATCTTGGCCGCCTGGTCGATGTCGTTGGCGTTGAGGTCCGCCTTCTTCGTCTCGGCGATCTCACGCACCTGGTCCCAGGTCACCTTGGCGACCTTGTTCCGGTGCGGCTCGCCGGAGCCCTTGTCGACACCCGCGGCCTTGAGCAGCAGCTTCGCCGCCGGCGGGGTCTTGAGCTTGAAGTCGAACGAGCGGTCCTCGTAGACCGAGATCTCCACCGGCACCACGTTGCCGCGCTGCGATTCCGTCGCGGCGTTGTACTGCTTGCAGAAATCCATGATGTTGACGCCGTGCTGACCGAGGGCGGGACCCACGGGCGGCGCCGGGTTGGCCTGGCCTGCCGTGATCTGCAGCTTGATGATCGCGGCCAGCTTCTTCTTCTTGGGTGGCATTTCTTTCCCTGCTCAGTTGTCTTCCGACAGCCGTGGCTCAGATCTTCGAGACCTGGCTGAACGACAGCTCGACCGGGGTCTCCCGACCGAAGATCGACACGAGGACCTTGAGCTTCTGGCCGTCCGCGTTGACCTCGCTGATGGTCGCGGGCAGCGTGGCGAACGGACCGTCCATGACGGTGACCGACTCGCCGACCTCGAAGTCGACCTCCACGACCGGACCCTTGGCCGGTGCGGCCGTCGTGCCCTTGCCAGCGGCTGCCGGCTTGGCCTCCTCCACCTGCGGGAGGAGGAACTTGAGAACCTCGTCGATGGTCAGCGGCGACGGCTTGGACGTCGCGCCGACGAACCCGGTGACCCCCGGCGTGTTCCGCACCGCGGACCACGACGCGTCGTTCAGGTCCATGCGCACGAGGATGTAGCCGGGCAGCACCTTGCGCTGGACCTGCTTGCGCTGCCCGTTCTTGATCTCGGTGACCTCTTCGGTCGGCACCTCGACCTGGAAGATGTACTCCTCCATGTCCAGGGTCTGGATCCGGGTCTCGAGGTTGGTCTTGACCTTGTTCTCGTAGCCGGCGTAGGAGTGCACGACGTACCACTCGCCCGGCGCGCGGCGGAGCGCGTCCCGCATCTCGGCGACCGGGTCGGCGTCCGCGGCCGCCGCGTCGTCGTCGGCCACGGTCTCGACCGGCGCGTCGACGTCGTCGGCGGTGTCAGTGTCGTCGGCGGTGTCGTCGTCGGTCGCCGCGGACTCGACCTCGGGGTCGACGGCCAGCGCCGCCTCGGCTGCCGCGACGTCCTCCGTGCGCACGTCGCCGTCCTCGGCCAGACCGGTCAGCTCGTCGCTGCCGGCCGCGCCGTTGTCGGAACTCACTGTTCGGCCCTGCTTCCTTTCATCGATCGCGTGCTCCACCTACTGTGCCGGTGCGCTCGCGAAAGCGCAGCTCAGCCGAGCAACGCTCAGTCGTTGCCGAACAGCTCGTCAACACCCTGGGTGAGCGCGAGGTCGAGACCCGCGATCAGCGCCACCATGAAGGCCACGAAAACCAACACGACGGCCGTGTACGTCATCATCTGCTTGCGCGTCGGCCAGATGACCTTGCGCAGCTCGGACACCACTTCCCGCAGGAAGCGGAAGATCCTGGCGAGGAACCCGGGCCGCGCGTCCTTGCTCTTGTCCCGCGTCGGCGTCGGCCTGCCCTTGTGCTCGCCCTTCTTCGGGGCGGTCTTGGCGGCCGGCTTCGCGTCGCTGTCGGACTTCGCCTTGGCCTTCGGCTTCGCCTTGTCCTCGATGCCCTTCGCGGACTTGGTGTCCTCCGCCGAGGACTCCTTCCGCGCGGCAGGGCGAGCGGATGCACGGCGCTCACGCCGCGCCGCGGCGGTGACCGGACGAGAAGGGCGCTCTTGTCCCTTGCTCGGCTCCTTGTCCCGGTCGTCAACCACGCCAGTTCCTCCGCTCGGTGTTCTTCACGGAACCGGGGAGGTCCTCCCCGGCCTTGCGCCTGACGCAGGGGTGACAGGACTTGAACCTGCAACCTGCGGTTTTGGAGACCGCTGCTCTGCCAATTGAGCTACACCCCTTCGCGTTGCCGATCACTCGACGCCACGAATTCGGACGCATTCGACCTGCCCCGTGTCGCCGCGCGGAGCGAGTCGTCAACTTCCAAGTTCAAGAGTGTACGGCAACCGCGATGACGGCCCGCAAGCACGCCCCCACTCACACGAACCCGCTGTCGGTGAGCACCGCGCCGTCGACCGTGATCCGGTGTGTCTCACCCGACCCGCCGACCACCCGGCTCCAGCTGTCCACCTTCAGTTCGTGCTCCTCGAGGGCGTAGCGGAACCCGCCGTACATGCCCGGCACCGGGAACCACATCTCCGGCGTCTCCAGCTCCGTGAGCACGTCCAGCTCGGGAAGCCGCAGCCGCTGCTCGTCGACCAGGTCGGCGGCCCGGCCGCGGATCACGCCGTGGAGGTGCGACTGGAGCGCCCGCAGGACGTCGGTCGGCACCGGGCGGTGGATCACCGGCAGCAGCGGCCCGGTGAGGTGCGTGCGCCCACCACGCAGCGCGATGTCCAGCGGCCGGTCACCCGCCGCGGTGCGCAGCGTCCGCCACGCCCCGTGGCTCAGCAACGCGCGGACCACGGACTCGCTCGCGCCGTGCCACGCCGCCTGGTGGAGTGGCGTGTACCAGCTCGGCCCGCCCGGCCGCCAGGCGTTGACCAGTGACGGCGCCTCCTCGACCGCCGCGAGCACTTCCGCCCAGCCCCCGTCCCGCGCCCGGTCCGCGAACTCGTCACGTTTCGCCTGGTAGCTGTCCTTGTAGGTGGTGCGGAGCGTCGCCCCGTCCCATTCCGCCATCGCCACCCGCCGCAGGCTAGTGGCCGCTCGCTGTTCCGTTCGGCCGATCTGCGACGATGCCTGCATGAGCGAGACCACCGTCACCCCGCGCCGGATCTCCGCCCGTATCGGCGGCATCGCCGAGTCCGCCACGCTGGCGGTGGACGCGAAGGCCAAGGCGCTCAAGGCCGCGGGGAGGCCGGTCATCGGCTTCGGCGCCGGTGAGCCGGACTTCCCCACACCCCCGGAGATCGTCGAAGCCGCCGTCGCCGCGGCCGCCGACCCCAAGAACCACCGCTACACCCCCGCCGCCGGCCTCCCCGAGCTGCGCGCGGCCGTCGTCGCGAAGACGAAGCGGGACTCGGGTTACGAGGTCGAGGCCAACCAGGTGCTGGTGACCAACGGCGGCAAGCAGGCCGTCTACCAGGCGTTCGCCACGATCATCGACCCGGGCGACGAGGTGCTGCTGCCCGCGCCGTACTGGACGACCTACCCGGAGGCCATCGGCCTGGCAGGCGGTGTCACCGTGCCCGTCGTGGCCGACGAGACGTCCGGCTACCTCGTCTCGGTCGAGCAGCTGGAGGCCGCTCGCACGCCCAAGACCAAGGCGCTGCTGTTCTGCTCCCCGTCCAACCCGACCGGTGCCGTCTACCCGCGCGAGCAGGTCGAGGCCATCGGCCGCTGGGCCGTGGAGCACGGCATCTGGGTGATCACGGACGAGATCTACGAGCACCTCACCTACGACGGCGTCACCGCCCCGTCCATGCCGGTGGTCGTGCCCGAGCTGGCCGACACCTGCATCGTGATCAACGGCGTCGCGAAGACGTACGCGATGACCGGCTGGCGGGTCGGCTGGATGATCAGCCCGGCGGACGTCACGAAGGCCGCCGCCAACCTGCAGTCCCACCTGTCGTCGAACGTCGCCAACGTCTCGCAGCGAGCCGCGTTGGCGGCGGTGTCGGGTTCCCTGGACGCGGCGCACGCGATGCGGTCGGCGTTCGACCGGCGTCGGCAGACGATCGTGCGGATGCTGTCGGAGATCCCCGGCGTCGAGGTGCCGACGCCGCAGGGCGCGTTCTACGTGTACCCGTCGGTGAAGGCGTTGCTGGGCAAGGAGATCCGCGGGGTTCGTGCGTCGACCAGCGTTGAGCTGGCCGCGCTCGTGCTGGAGCACGCCGAGGTGGCGGTCGTGCCCGGGGAGGCGTTCGGGACGCCCGGGTACTTCCGGCTCTCGTACGCCCTCGGGGACGAGGACCTGGCCACGGGCGTGTCCCGGATGGCCGCTCTTCTGGGTGAGGCCAAGTAGTTCGACGTTGTCCGGCCCCTCGACGCCACCGGCGTCGGGGGGCCGTTCTCGTCGGTGGTCGCCCGCCGCACGCCCTGAATGGCGTCTTCCGGACATCCGAGGGCCCGGAAGACGCCATTCAGGTTCTACTCCGGCGGGGTCAGGGCCGGCGTTCGGGAAGCCGCCGACTCGAGCTGGGACAGGTCGGCCACGCATCGTAGGCTGACAGGCGGCCGGGCCTGGTGAAAGCCGTAATATTTCAGATGGTGAAAGCGGCTGCACGAAACGGTGACTCATGAGCGACAGAGCGCCCGAGCCATCGGACCTCGTTCGTTCGGTGTCGAGGGCCTTCCGGATCCTGGAGGAGGTCGGCGCGAGCCGCGCGCCGCTGGCCGTCAAGGCGATCGCCCGCCGGTGCGGCCTCAACCTCTCCACCGCCTACCACCTGGTGCGGACCCTCGCCTACGAGGACTACCTGGTCCGCACGCCCGACGGCGGCTACGTGCTCGGCGTCGCGGTGGCGCGGCGGTTCCGCGACCTGCTGACGTCCTTCGACCAGCCGCCGGAGGTGCGTCAGGTGCTCCGGCACCTGTCGGCGACCACCGGGCGCACCGTGTACCTGGGGCAGTTCGTGTCGGGCCGCATCCTCATAGCCGACGTCGTGGAGGGGCCGGAGTCGCCCTACCTGGAGGACCTGGAGGTGGGGCTGGACGTGGCGGCGCACGCGACCGTGATCGGCAAGGTGCTGCTCGCCGAGCTGCCCAGGACCCGCCGGGCCGAGTACCTCACTGACCAGGGCATGCGCCGCTTCACGGCGAGGACGGTGGTGGACCGCGACGCGCTGGACCACGAGCTGACGACGCTGAGCGACGGGCCGGTGCTCGAGTCCGGGCAGTTCCGCGACGGCGTGTCGTGCGTCGGGCACGTCGTGCGGCGCGCGACCGCGGAGGACTCGTGGGCGGTCGTGGTGTCGACGAGGTCGGACGAGGTGCCGCCGGACGTCGTGTGGCACACGGTGCGGGCCGCGAAGGACCTCGCGCCGGTGTTCTAGGCGGGCAGGCGGACGACCGCGATGGCCTTGCCCAGCACGGCCTTGCCCTCGAACTTGGCGGTGATGTCCACGCGGGCGGTGCCGTCGTCGCGGACTTCCTTCACCTTGCCGGTCAGCTCGACCAGCGCGCCGTCGGCGTCGTTGGGCACGACGACCGGGCGGATGAAGCGGGCGCTGTACTCGAGCACGGCGGCCGGGTCACCGGTCCAGTTGGTGACGAGACGGCCGGCGAGCGCCATGGTCAGCATGCCGTGGGCGATGACGCCGGGAAGCCCGACCGACTCGGCGACCTTGTCGTTCCAGTGGATCGGGTTGAAGTCGAGCGAGGCACCCGCGTAGCGGACCAGGTCCGCGCGGCGCACTCGCACGTCGAGCTGGGGAAGTTCGTCGCCTGCCGCGGTCACGCGTCCTCCGCCCGGATCACCAGCTGCGCGGTCGCCGTGACGACGCGGGTGCCGTCCTCGGTGTCGATCAGCGCGTCGAGGCCGAGGAAGCTGTTGCCCATGCGGACGTCGATGGCCGCGATGCGCGTGGTCACCGTGACCCGGTCACCCGCGCACAGCGGTCGCGCGTACTGGAAGCCCATGTCGCCGTGCACGAGGCGGCCGTAGTCGACCCCCAGCTCGGGGTCGTTGATGATGTCCGCCATCGAGTAGTGGCTGAACAGGATGATCGGGAAGGTCGGCGGGGCGATGACGTCCGGGTGACCCGCCGCCCGCGCGGCGGCGGTGTCGCGGTACATCGGGTGGTCGTCACCGATCGACTCGGCGAACTCCCGGATCTTGGCCCTGCCGACCTCGTAGACCTCAGACGTCGGGTACGTGTGCCCGACGAAAGCCGGATCCAGGGCCACTCTCAGCGAGTTTCCTTGTGGAGCCGGTGCGTGCCGCAGTTCGGGCAGAACTTCTTCATCTCCAAGCGGTCCGGGTCGTTGCGCCGGTTCTTCTTGGTGATGTAGTTGCGGTGCTTGCACTCCTCGCACGCCAGCGTGATCTTCGGGCGAACGTCGCTGCCACCAGCCACCTGAGGTTCCTCTTCTCCAAACTAGTGTCCCGGGGGTCCGGGGGCTCGCCCCCGGCCGGGGTCTGGGGGCTGGGCCCCCAGGATTATGCGGAGCGATGACGGTCCGCGCTCTCCGCGGACATACGTCGCCCAATCGCGTAGCGGTGGCCGGACTTGAACCGGCGACACAGCGATTATGAGCCGCTTGCTCTACCGACTGAGCTACACCGCCTTGACATGCCTGTGCCGCGGTGCCCGGAATCGAACACCGCGGCCAGTTCACCGAGCCCCAATACGGAATCGAACCGTAGACCTTCTCCTTACCATGGAGACGCTCTACCGACTGAGCTATTGGGGCGGATCCAGAACGTGCAAGCCGTTCCTGTGGAGCCGAGAGAAGATTACACGGCCTGTCGGCGCGGACGAAATCGGGTATCCCCTCTACGACAGCAAGGTCAGCACCGTCTCGTCCCGCAAGCCCCTGGCCTGCGCCGTTCGCGCCTGGAGCCACGCCTCGAGCCGCGCCTCCGACAGCGGCCGCGAGATCAGGTACCCCTGCGCCACGTCACAGCCCATGGCCGCCAGCTGGTCCCGTGCCACGTCCTCCTCGACGCCCTCGGCGACCACGGTGAGCCCGAGCGAGTGCCCCAGCTCGACGATCGACCGCACCACGGCGAGGTCGCCGAGGTCGCTGCCCATGCCGAACACGAAGCTCTTGTCGATCTTGACCTCGTCCACGGGCAGCTGCCGCAGGTACGCCAGGGACGAGTAGCCCGTGCCGAAGTCGTCCACGGCCAGCACGACGCCCAGGTTGTGCAGGGCACGCAGCACCGGCAGCGCCCGCTGCGGGTCGGCCATCACACCGGACTCGGTCAGTTCGAGCGTCAGCAGCTCCGGCGGCACCCGGTGCCGTGCCAGCGCGTCGGCCACGCCGTCCGGGAAGTCCAGGTTGGCGAGGCTGCGGACCGACAGGTTGACCGCGACCCCGATCCGCAGGCCCCGGTCCATCCACGTGCGGACCTTGATCAACGCCTTGTCGAGCACGAAGTCGGTCAGCGCGTCGACGAGGCCGGCCGCCTCGACCGCGGGCACGAACTCGTCGGGGTGCAGGTCGCCGAACTCGGGGTGCCGCCAGCGGACCAGGGCCTCGACACCGAGCACCTCACGGCTGGGCAGCGCGATCTTCGGCTGGTAGTGGATCTTGACCTGACCGGTCTCCATCGACTGCCGGAACTGCGTGACCAGCTGGAACCGCCGCAGGAACATCTGTCCCATGCTGGGCACGTACGCCCTGGCGTGCTCGCCGGACGTCTGTGCCGCCCGCAGTGCCACGTCGGCCCGCTTGAGCAGTTCGTCGACGTCGAGTCCGGCGGGCGCCCCATCCCTGGCGCCCGGCGGTACCGACGTCGAGTCGGAGAACAGCACCCCGTCCGCCATCGTGGCGGAGGAGTAGCCGATGACCACCCCGGCCTCGATCGACAGCCGGTCGACCGGGTACGACGCGGACAACCGCGTGACCAGCTGGTCCGCGACGAGTTGTGCCTGCTCGAAGTCCGAGTCGACGAGCAGTGCCGCGAACGCGCCGCCCTCGAGCCGGGCGAGCGGGGTGTCCGGACCGAGCGTCTCGCGCAGCCGCCGCCCGGCCGCGATGACGATCCGGTCGCTCCACGCGTAGCCGAGCGCGTCGCTGATCGCCGGCTGCACCTCCAGGTCGAGCCGGAGCATCACCGAGCCGGGGTTGGTGGTGAGCAGCTCGGTCGCGACCTGCCGGAAGCCGGGCCGGTTGTACAGGCCGGTCAGCGGGTCGTGGTAGGCGTCGTGGCGCAGGGTGGCGAGGAGTCTCCTGTTGTCCAGCGCGGTCGCGAGGTGGCTCGCGGTCGTGCCGATCATGCGGATGTCGGCCTGACCGAAGCCGCGCCAGCGGGACAGCTTGTCGTGCGCCTCGACCACCCCGAGCAGGTGGCTGGCGCTGCGCAGCGGCACGACGAGCGCCTCCTGCGCGTTCCGCTGCACCAGCGCGGCCCGGACCTCGGGCAGTGCGTCGACGCGGCGGAAGTGCCGCACGTGCGAGCCGGGCAGCCGCAGGAGCGCGTCGGCGCGGGCGCCGGTCGGCTCGACCTCGTACAGGTCGGCGGCGAGCTCGTCACCGGCGACGACCGTGTGCATCGGCTGCCCCGGGTCGAACCGCAGGCGCAACACGACGCGGGCCGCGCCGAGCTGGTCCTTGATCCGCTGGGCGATGCCGAGCCAGTCCTCGTTGCTGACCGCGGCCGAGGTATCGGGTCCGGCTGCAGGCCGGGCCGCCGCACGCCGCCCCGAGCGGGCGACGATGAGGCTGACCTCGGACAACGCCTCGAGGTCGCGTTGTTCGCGGAGCAGTCCGGAGTAGGCGAGGTAGAGGGCCCAGAGCCCGCCGAGCATCGCGATGACCAGTGGCCAGCCGTACTGGACGCCGGTGGCCACCTCGAAGCCGACGACGCCGACCGACGCGTTGACCAGGCCGAGGACCAGCGTGCGGGACACGAGCTTGGTGGCGGCGGACAGGCGCATCCGCCTGCCGAGCACGTGCACCGCGACCAGCGCCAGGAGGGTGCTGGTGACCGGCGCTGACAGCGCGGCGACGAACACCGCGAACCAGTCCGGGTCACCGGTGCCCACAGCGCCCGCGACCACGGTGAGGACGGTGTACGCCACGGCGATCTCGAAGATCTCCGCGCCGGTGTTGTAGAGGACGCGGTCCTGGACTCGCCTGGCGAGCAGCGTGCTGACGCCCGCGATCAGGTGCGCGGCGAGCACGACCTGGAACGGCGCGACGAACAACCCGATGGCCAGCGGGATCTCGGTGAACGAGATGGTCCAGGAGACACCGCCCCGGACGTCGATGTTGACCGACAGCTGCTCGACCACGAGGAACCCGAGCACGAGCAGGAGCCCGGTCAGGATCAGCTCGGTGCCGCCGTGGAACGGCAGCCACCAGGAGACGGCCGCCGCCGCGGCCACGCCCGAGACCAGCACGAGGACCGAAAAAACGCTGAACCGGCGGTCCAGCACTGGGTAGTCCTCAGGGGTGCGGTCCGTGGCCGCCGGCATGGCATGGTCCGGCATGCAACCTCCTCTGCCGCCCCTGGCGACACCACAGGCCAATCCCGCCGCGCGGGGACATCTGAGGAAGCGATCCCCAGACCCCCAAGTGACCACGCCCCCCGATCGGGCTAGTCACGGTCGCGTAACTGTACCCCCTCCGTGCACAGATTCCGACTGTGCTAATTCGCTGGTCGAAGGGCTAAACCAACTGGTCAGTTCGGTGTCCGCACCGAGAGGGTCGTCTGCTGTCCGAGGAATCTACCGAGGTCAGCAGCCTCGGCAGATAGTTCATCCGTCAACCGTTCCAAGATCGTTGTGAAAGGCGTCACGTCGATACCGAGAGAGTCCCGTGTTGGCCTGGCGCTCCAGGCACCGTGAATCCGCCCACTCACCGAGACGGCAGGCATCACGAACCCACCACCCGTCTGGATGGTTTTGACATGTTCCGGCGGAATCGGTCGCTCTCCGTAGCCAAGGAGGTAGGCGTCGAAGTGCCCCAGCAGCCGGGTCCCCACCGCGTCGCCGTGATGTCCGTCCCGCAGCCGCAAGCCCCCGTCGACGGGCTCGAGAAGGTCGCGGACGTCGTCGAAGGCCTTCCGCGCGACGGTCACGGGCAACCCGGACCAGGCGGCGAGGTCCGCCGGCGTGGCGGGCCCGTGGCCGCGGAGGTACCGCTCGGCCAGCCGGCCCTCACCGTGCGTCCGCACCCACTCGTCGACGAGGACGTAGGTGGCCTCGTTCCCCCGCTCCGGCCCGCGGCACACCACCCCTTCGAACGCCGCGAACGCGAGGAAGTACGGCGCCGCCTGCCCCGCGAGGTCGAGATCGACCCGCTCGACGATCTCCGCGCGGGTCATCGGCGCGTGCAGGAAGGTCAGCAGCTGCTCCACGCCGCGCGCACAGTCGTCGTCGGTGAGCCCGAGCTGCCGCCGCCGAGGCCGCTGCCGATCCCGGAAGTAGGGCCCGAAGATCGACGTCAACCACCGGAGGTCCTCGGCCGCGACGAGGTGGAGCGTCCCGCGCATCGCCCAGGTCCGCACCACGTCCGCCCGCGCGACGGCGTCGTCGACGTCGGCCGCCGTCAGCCCGTCGGTCCGTACCCGCACCGCGAGCCGCGTGGCCCGCACGTCCTGCCCCTGAAGCGCGACGACCTTCCGCACCGCGTCGACGACGGTCCGCGCGCGGTCGTCCCCGAGCCCGTTGGCGTACGCACGAGCAGCCCAGATGTCCACACGCCGACGCTAGTCAGTCGACGAGCACGGGCTGATGACCCTGCGGTGTTGCCGGAACAGTTCCGGCGATCGCGCCCAAAATCGCACCCAGCCCAAACTTTTCGGCTGGACAGCAAAACGACCCACTGACCGATTCTTGATGGTCCGTGGGCCGTTGTGGCTTGTGGTGGCGGGTGCAGGGTTCGAACCTGCGTAGCTTGCGCGACAGATTTACAGTCTGCTCCCTTTGACCGCTCGGGCAACCCGCCGGGAGTGACCGGTCGTGACCGGACGGGCGAAACCATACCCAACGCCCTCGCGGCGCTCACAACCGGTATCCCCTCCAGCGGTAGGCTCGCGTCCGGCACTTGGCAGTACGGCGGCTCGAGAGGTGAGACTGGTGGCGGATCCGTCCTTCGACGTGGTGAGCAAGGTTGACCGGCAGGAGGTCGACAACGCGCTCAACCAGGCGAGCAAGGAGCTGTCCACGCGCTTCGACTTCCGCGGTACCGGTGCCTCGGTGAAGTGGGCGGGCGAGGAAGCGGTCACGATCGAGGCCGAGACCGAGGAGCGCTGCAACGCGGCCATCGACGTCTTCAAGGACAAGCTGGTCAAGCGGCAGATCTCGCTCAAGGCGTTCGACGTGGGCGAGCCCGCGGTGTCCGGGAAGACCTACAAGGTCACCGGCAAGATCGTGCAGGGGATCGACTCCGACCACGCGAAGAAGATCGCCAAGAAGATCCGGGACGAGGGGCCCAAGGGCGTGCAGGCCCAGATCCAGGGCGACCAGCTGCGGGTCTCCGGCAAGAAGAAGGACCACCTGCAGGAGGTCATCGCGCTGCTCAAGGGTGAGGACTTCGGCATCGCGCTGCAGTTCACGAACTATCGTTGAGTCGCGCTCGCTACGGTGGCCCAATGAAAGGCATCGTCCTCGCGGGTGGCAGTGGTACCCGGCTGCACCCCATCACGCAGGCCGTTTCGAAGCAGTTGCTGCCGGTCTACGACAAGCCGATGATCTACTACCCGCTGTCGGTGCTGATGCTGGCCGGTATCCGGGACGTGCTGATCATCACCACACCGCAGGACATGCCCAGCTTCCAGCGGCTGCTGGGCAGCGGCAACCAGTGGGGCATCGAGATCAGCTACGCGGAGCAGCCGCAGCCCAACGGGCTCGCGGAGGCGTTCATCATCGGTGAGTCGTTCATCGACGGGGACGACGCGGCGCTCGTGCTCGGGGACAACATCTTCTTCGGGGCCGACTTCGCCGCCGTCATGCACGAGCACGTCGCCGGCATGGACGGCGCGGTGCTGTTCGGCTACCCGGTGAAGGACCCGCAGCGCTACGGCGTCGGCGAGGTCGACGAGAAGGGCATGCTGATCTCGATCGAGGAGAAGCCCGCCAAGCCCAGGTCGAACCGGGCGATCACCGGCCTGTACTTCTACGACAACGACGTGGTGGAGATCGCCAAGGGGCTGACTCCGTCGGCACGTGGTGAGCTGGAGATCACCGACGTGAACCTCACCTACCTGCGGCAGGGCCGGGCGCGGCTGCTGGACCTCGGCCGCGGCTTCGCGTGGCTCGACACCGGCACGCACGACTCCCTGCTGGAGGCCGGGCAGTTCGTGCAGGTCCTCGAGCACCGGACCGGTGTGCGCATCGCCTGTCTCGAAGAGATAGCGCTCGACAAGGGCTTCATCAGCGCCGACGACTGTTACGCGCTGGGCAGCAAGCTGGCGAAGTCCGGCTACGGCGACTACGTGATGGAGGTCGCGCTGGCCGCAGGCGCCGTGGGCTGACCTCGGCGCACGGCCCGGGCATTCCCGTTCAGTGGCCCGGGCCCCGGCGGGCCATCTCCTCCAGGCGGCGGATGCGGTCCGGGATCGGGGGGTGCGTCGAGAACAGGCGTGCCAGGTTCTCGCCCGGGCGGAACGGGTTCGCAATCATCAGGTGGGCCTGCGACACGACCTTCGGTTCCGGGGCCAGCGGGCGGCGGGCCGTGCCGTACTGGAGTTTGTGCAGTGCCGAGGCCAGTGCCAGCGGATCGCCGGTCAGCTCCGCACCGGACGCGTCCGCCTGGTACTCGCGGGAACGGCTCACCGCCATCTGGACGATGCCCGCCGCGACCGGGCCGAGGATCGCCAGCAGCAGCATCGCGAGGGGGTTCGGGCGGTCGTCGTCGGAGCCGCCGAACAGGCCCGCGAACATCGCCAGGTTCGCCAGGACGCTGACGACCGAGGCCAGGGCGCCCGCCACACAGGAGATCAGGATGTCCCTGTTGTAGACGTGGGACAGCTCGTGGCCCAGCACGGCACGCAGCTCACGCTCGTCCAGCAGTTCCAGGATGCCCGTCGTGCAGCAGACCGCCGCGTTGCGGGGGTTCCTGCCGGTCGCGAACGCGTTCGGGGCGGCCGTCGGGCTCACGTACAGCCTCGGCATCGGCTGGCGCGCGGACGTCGCCAGCTCGCGGACCATGCGATACATCGCGGGCTGTTCGGCCTGCGACACGGGCCTCGCGCGCATCGCGCGCAGTGCCAGCTTGTCGGAGTTGAAGTACGCGTAACCGTTCATCAGCAGGGCGACCGCGAGACCGATGACCAAGGCGCCACGCCCGAAGAGCCCGCTGATCAGGATGATCAGCGCGCTCATACCGCCGAGCAACAACGCGGTCTTCAGCCCGTTGTAGTGCTTGTGCACTTTCCCGCCTCCGTGGCCGTTTCTACTGACGCGTAACGAACCACGACGGGCACGAGTTCCCCGGGCGAGGCAAACCCGCTGGTCAGTTGCCTGTCTCGCCCCTGCGCCAGTACGTCGTCGGGCGGACCCGCGAGCGGTCGTAGCCCCGGTCGGTCAACAGGTGCGCCCGCAGCGCCACCATCGACGACCGCTCCCCCGCCAGCCACGCGTCGACGCGGCCGTCCGGCAGGTCGGCGGCGGCCACAGCGCGGGCGAGCAGGTCATCCGTACCGTCCCGGTGCAGCCACGTCAGGCGCAGGTCGGCGTCGGTCGGCAGCGGCTGCTCCTCCGCCGCGTCGTGGACCTCCACGAACACGTGCGCGGGCACGCCGGGACGCAGCTCACGCAGGATCGCGGCGATCGCGGGCAGTGCCGACTCGTCGCCCGCCAGCAGATGCCAGTCGGCGGTGTCGTCCGGCACGTAGGCCGGGGACGGGCCCACGAAGATCAGCCGGTCGCCGGGCTCCGCCTTCTTCGCCCAGTCCGACGCCGGGCCCGCGTCGGAGTGGAGCACGAAGTCGAAGTCGATCTCGCAGGCGGCGGGGTCGTAGCGGCGGACGGTGTACGTCCTGGTCAGCGGGCGGACCTGCGACCACATGCCGCGTGCGGACTCCAGCGTCAACGGCTCGGGCAGTTCGACGTCGTCCGGGTAGAAGTAGAGCATCACGTTCTGGTCGGTGCCCGCGGCCGCGAAGTCGGCCAGATCCGGGCCGCCGACCGTGACACGGGCCATCCGCGGAGTCACCCGCTCGACCCGCAGCACGGGGACCCGCCACAACTTCGTCTGCTGCCGGCGCGAACGCCTGCTCACGGTGGTGTTCATCCCGTCCATCTTCGCACCGGCCGTTTTGCGGGTTATCGTTCGTTCGAACGAACGAGAGGAGAGGGCGGATGCTGGCGGCTCAGGCAGCGACACTGGCACGGGGTGAACGCACTTCTGTACAGCTGACACAGGAGGCGCTCGACCGCGCCGACGCCACGCAGCCCACGCTCAACGCGTTCCGCCGCCTGCGCCGGGACGCCGCGCTCGTCGAGGCCAAGGACGCGGACCGGCGTCTCGCGGCGGGCGAACGGCGGCCGCTGCTGGGCGTGCCGGTCGCGGTCAAGGACGACATGGACGTCGCCGGTGAGCCGACGGCGTTCGGCTGCGCTGGCGACTACCCGCCCGCCACCGAGGACGGGCCGCTGGTCCGGCAGCTGCGGGCGGCCGGCGCGGTGATCATCGGGAAGACGAACACGCCGGAGTTCGGGTTGTGGCCGATCACCGAGGGCGAGGCGTTCGGCGTCACCCGCAACCCCTGGCACCTCGGCCACACGCCCGGCGGTTCCTCGGGCGGGTCGGCGGCCGCGGTCGCGGCGGGAGTCGTGGCGGCGGCCGTCGGGTCGGACGGCGCGGGCTCGATCCGCATCCCGGCCGCGTGGACGCACCTCGTCGGCATCAAGCCCGGTCGCGGCACGCTGCCGACGCCCGAGGCGTTCAACGGGATCACCGAGTGGGGCCCGCTCGCGCGGACGACCGCGGACGCCGCCCTGTTGCTGGACGTACTGGCCGGGCAGACCCGGTTCCGCGCCGCGGCCGACCGCGAACCGGCGCGGCTGCGGGTCGCACTGTCGTTGCGCCCGGCGTTCATGGGTGGCATCCGCGTGCGGCTCGATCCCCGGGTCCGTGCCGCGGTGGTCGAGGTCGCGCGGCGGCTGCACGGGCTCGGGCACGAGATCGTGGTCGACGATCCGGCCTACGGGCTGCTCGGGCTGACGTTCCTGCCGAGGTCGCTCGCCGGGGTCGAGGAGTGGTGTGCCGCCGCGCCGGACCGGTCGCTGCTCGATGTCCGTACCAGTGACACAGGACGGCTCGGCGCGCGGCTTTCCGGTCGGGCACTGCGGTGGTCGCAGGCGTCTCTTGCGCGCTACCGCCGCAAGGTGGGCAGGTTGTTCGAGCGGGTCGACGTGGTGCTGGCGCCCACGACCGCGACCCCGCCGCTGCCCGTGGGCGCGATCGACGGGCTCTCCGGCTGGCGGACCGACCAGACGGTGATGGCGGCCTGCCCGTACGCGTGGCCGTGGAACGCGCTCGGCTGGCCGGGGCTGAACGTCCCCGCCGGGCTCACCGGCGACGGTCTTCCGGTCGGCGCCCAGCTGCTCGCGCCCGCCGGTGGCGAGGAGCTGCTGATCTCGCTGGCCGCGCAGCTCGAGTCGGTGCTGCGCTGGGACGAGCGCAGGCCGTGACCGCCAGGGAACGGATCCTGCACGCGGTGCTGCGGGTGATCGGCACCGACGGCGTCTCGGGCGTGACGAACCGGCGGGTGGCGCGGGAGGCGGAGACGTCGCTGGGCACGCTCACCTACCACTTCGAGTCGCAGCGGGAGCTGCTGCGGGAGGCCATGTTGTTGTTCGTGGCCGAGGAGGCCGCCCGGCTCGCGGCGCTCGCGGACGCCCACCCCGGCACGTCGCTGGCCGAGGCGGCGGCGCTGGTCGAGCGCGTCGCGGTGGACACCCGGTTCGGGCACGAGCAGATCGCGCCGCTGGAGCTGTACATCCAGGCGGGACGGGACCCGTCGCTGCGGGACGCGGCCGCAGCCTGCTTCGAGGCATACGACCGTATCGCCATCACGGTGCTGACCAGGCTGGGCGTCCCGTCACCGGACCGGCTCGCCGGCCCGGTCGTGGCGCTCCTCACCGGCCTGCAGCTGCGCCGCCTCGCCACCGGCGAACCCGGCCCGACGAGCATCGCGGACGCGGTGACGATGCTGGTGCGCGAGTAGCAGCCCACCGGCGGCGACGTGCAGAAACGCCTGTACGTCAAGGAGAACCGGCGACTCGACGGCCCCCGCGACGAGCATCCCGGCGGTGGTCCCGAGCGTCATGAGCGCGAACGCGGCGGCGAGCAGCCTGCCGGTCGCCGCGGGCGGGACCGCCGACTGCAGCACGGCGGCGAGCCCCGAGTTCGCGACCACCCCGGGCGCACCCACGGCGACGAACATCCCGACGTAGACGCCGATGGCCGTGGTCAGCGCGGGCCCGTGCCAGATACACGCCGACACCAGCCCGAACGCGACCGCGCCCCACGCGAACAGGCCGGTCGGCGCGACCCGCCTCGCGACCGTCGCGACGGCGAACCCGGCGGCGAGCCCGCCGATCGCCTGCACGCCCCGCAGCAGGCCGACGCCGCCGGCACCCGCGTCGAGGGTTTCCAGTACGAACGGCACGAAGCGCACGAGGAAGATCCCCTGCGCCACGCACATGAGCGTGAGCGCGATCCCGATCGGCAGGAGGCGCCGGTCGACCCGCAGCGGCGGCGGCGTGACGGCCTTGACAGGTCGGGTGACCGGGAACCGCCCGCACATCGCGGCCGCACCGACCACGAGGATCGCCGCGTACACGGCGTAGACCAGCGGAATCCCGCCGACCGTGAGGAGCGTGCCGCCGAGCCAGGCGCCGACGAGCCGCGCGATGTTGGCGGCCGCGGCGAGCAGGCCGTTGGCGGCGGTGCGCCGCTCGACGGGCACGAGGTCGGCGACGAGCGCGTTGCGTGCGGGCTCGAAGAACGCGGCGAGGCTGGTCTGCGACGCCATGACGACCCAGCACATCGCGTCGTCGGCGAGCAGCGGCGCGGCGACGACGGCCTGTCCGAGGCAGACGACCAGCAGCAGGCGCGGCCGGTGCACGCGGTCCGCCGCCAGCCCCGTGACCGGACTGAGCAGCACCATCGGCGCCAGCCCGAGGATCATCATGAGCGCGGTCGACGCGGCCGAGCCGGTGGCCTGGAAGACGAGCACGGGCAACGCGATCTGGAGCATCCACTCCGCGGTCTCGGAGCAGAGAGAAGCGACCAGGAGGCGTTTCACCTGGTCAGCCACAGGAAGGCGCGGAAGGCCGCGTGCACGGTGCGGGCCTCGGGCGGCGCGCCCTCGCGGATCGTGGTGACGTACGGCCGGAGCAGCGCGTCGACCTTCGCGGCCAGCTCGGTCAGCTCGCCGGGCGTCACCGTGAGCGCGTAGCTGTCGAGCGCGCCCGCGTGCCGCCACTCCGGCGGGACCTCGTCGGCGTGGTCGAGGAAGCGCTGCGTGAGCTGCTGGTCCTGCCGTAGCGCGCTGCCGAGGACGGCGAGCTGGGCGGTGCGCATGGTGTCGTCGTCGGCCAGTTCCCCCAGCTCGAGACCGACGACGGTGGCGCGCCACGGCCGCTGCCGCCCGTCGGGTCCGTCGACCGGCTCGACCAGGCCGAACTTGGCGAGCTGACGCAGGTGCCACGAGCAGTTCGACGCGGTGGAGCCGACCGCCTCGGCGCACTCGCTCGCGGTGCGCGGGCCGTGGGCCAGGAGGTGGCGGAGCAGCTCGCCACGCAGGGGGTGCGCGAGGGCGGTCATCAGCTCGACGTCGGTGACGCGGTGCCGTTGTGCCATACCTGAAAGGTTACTTTCGAAAGAGTTCTTTCACAAGTGGGTCGAACGACCGTCACCGCGCTCGCGAGAAAGCCATAGCGTCCTGAACATGTGAAAGCCGTGCTCGGGTTGGGGGACCGCAATGACCGGTTACACCGTCGCGCCCGCGACGTTGACGAAGGCCGCTGACGCCGCGGCTCAGGTGTTCGACATGGTCAACAAGGACGGGCGCATCGTCGACGACACCAACAACGCCACCGCCGCCGCGCTGTCCCAGGAACAGTTCCAGCTCGGCAAGGCGCTCAAGACCGCGGCCGACCTGTGGTACCAGCAGATGAGCACGCTCATCCGCGCGGTCAACACCATCGAGCAGAACCTCAACGCCAACGCCCACGACTACCGGGCGCAGGAGAAGCGGACCGAGACGGTCATGCGGGAAATAGGCAACCACTTCGAGTGAGGAGCGTGTCGTGTTGAGCTACGACAGCCTCTACCACGCGCCGACCGACAAGATGACGGCCAACGTGGCGGAGTGGACCGAGATGATCGGGAAGCTCGCCCGGGCGAAGGGGGAGTTCGCCGACCGCGTCGCGGCGCCGCTCACGTCGTCGAGCTGGTCCGGCGACGCCGCCACGCTCTCGATGGGCTTCGTCGCCGAGACCGGGAAGGAACTCGACGACGCGATCAGGCAAGCGACCGGGATCCGCGACATCCTCAACGAGACCCTCCTCCGCTTCTCCGCGCAGAAGGCGGAGCTGCACCGGATCGCGGACACCGACGCCCCGGCCGCCGACTGCAAGGTCAAGGACGACGGGACGGTCGTCGCCGCGTCGTGGACCGACTTCCTGTCCAACACCCCGATCGGCGACAAGGTGCCCGGCGACGAGGACCTGGAGAAGAAGATCAAGGAGCTGCAGCTCCGCGTCGACCGGGCGCTGGTCAACGCCAGCGAGGCGGACCGGACGGCGGCCGAGGCGCTGGGGACCAACCTCGGTGGGCAGCCGCACAACTTCTCGGCGCCGACCCACACCAACCTCGGGCAGGCGTGGCTGGCGCACAGCCAGGGGAACTTCACCGGGGCGCAGAGCTTCATCTTCGACGAGATGATGCGCAACAAGGACTCCGCGACGGTCGCGAAGATCCGTGAGCTGCTCGCGAGCGGGAGCGCGGTGGACCGCGCGCACGCCATGGCGCTGTGGGGCGCCAAGGTCGCACCGAACATGGCATGGGACCACAAGCCGATCCTCGAGAAGCGCCTCGGGCTCGACGGGCAGAACGACTACTACTTCAAGGACCCCAACGGAAAGCGTCAGGTCTACTACGACATCTGGTCCAACATCCACTACGGCTACGTCGGCCGCGCGGCCGGGTTCGACCGGTCGGATCTCGACGAGGGCGCTCAGGTGCCGATCATCGCGGGCAAGACCGACCCGGGCGACGTCTACACCGTCAAGGTGGGCATGGACATCTACGACAAGTACGGGCCCAACATCACCGAGCAGCAGTTCCAGCAGGAGGTCAGGAAGGCCCTCGACGAGATGGAACGGCAGAAGATCGGCGGCAAGCTGAAGCCGGCGCCATGACCTCCCCCACCGACGCCAGAAGGAGGCGCGACCATGGTTTCCTTCCAGCAGTTGAAAGACGCCGACCCGGACGGGTTCGCCACCGCCGCCGACGACTGGATGAAGATCGCCAAGGAGGCCGACACGGCCGCCGAGGACATCTACGACCGGGGCGGGAAAGCGCTCAGGGAGAACTGGGCGGACGGCGTCGCGGACCTCGTCGAGGGACACGTCCGCAAGCTCGGCCAGGACTACCAGGCCGCCGGCATGACGATCCGCGGCGTGGTGACCACTTTGGACGGTTTCGCCGACTCCCTGCGCCTGGCCAAACGCAACCTCGAGGACGCGGTCCACTTCGCCACGTCCAGGGGGCTGGCCGTCGACGCGAACGGCAAGGTGACCGTGCCGCAGGGCGCGACGGACCCGCGGACCGCGGACGACGCGAAGCGTGCCGGCTGGCTGATCTGGGACGCGGTCAACGACGCGACCAAGATCGACGAGCAGGCGGCGGCCAGCCTGCGGAAGCTGATCCAGCCCGCGCACATAACCAGGAACCTGTCCCAGCAGGAGCTCGCGGACCAGACCACGAACGGCGCCGTGAAGGCCGCCGGGCACACGAGCCTCAACATGCTCAAGCAGACCATGCCGTTCAACGCGGACAAGCAGACCCAGACCGCCTGGTGGAACTCGCTGACCCCCGCGCAGCGGGACGAGTACATGCGTGCCGCGCCGCTCGAACTGTACGACATGCCGGGAATTCCCGAGCAGACCAAGAAGGAGCTCGCGGGCGACGGTCCGCTGAACCGCATGGAGATGCTGCGGTGGGCCCAGGAGAACGGCAGCAGCACCAACACCGACGTGAAGGGCATGAACAACTGCACCAACTTCGTGTCGCACGCCATGCACGACGGCGGCGGGCTCGACGAGACCGGCAGCTGGAACGAGAAGCGAACCGGCTGGGACCCGACCGGGAAGGTGGATGCCCACCTCGGCAGCCGTGAGTGGCAGCTCGCCAAGGCCCACCACCAGTACGTGCTCGACAACGGCGGCCAGTCCGTGCCGACCGCGCAGGCGCGGCCGGGCGACATCGTCTACCTGAAGGACCAGACCGGGGACATCCACCACACCGCGCTCGTCACGGCCGTCACGCCGGGCGGCGACGTCATGGTCACCCAGCACAACCCGAACCACACCGACGTCAACGTCGTCGACCGCGTGGAAGCCGGCCGGATCTACTCCGGCAACGACGACCAGATCCTCGTCGTCCGTCCCGGTTTCCGCTGATCCACGACACAGACCGCCAGGAGGGGTCATGGAACCGCCCGACATCGACATGAACCCGGAGGGGGTGCGGGGTGTCGCCGCACAGCTGCGGGAGAGCGCGGACACGGCGAAGGACCGAATGGGCTCGCTGTTCCACAGCGGCAACGAGGCGAGCGCGGCGCACGCGGGGTGGGAGACCGCCGCGGCGCTGCGGGAGTGCGGTCACACGTGGTGGAAGGAGCTGACCACGCTCGTCGACCAGACCGCGTGGATCGGCTGGCAACTGGACCAGAGCGCGAACGCCACCCAGCAGGTCGACGCCAGGACCAGCGAGAACATGGCCTCGGTCCTGGGCGGCCTCGAGTCGTAGCCTGTGCCCGTGCGTTTCGGGCTGCTGGGACCGCTCGCCGTGTGGACCGACCACGGCGAGCCCGTGACCGTACCTGGCCGAAAGGTGCGGGCACTGCTCGCGAACCTGCTGGTCAACGCGGGTCGCCCGATGTCGGTGGACCGGCTCGTCGAGGACCTGTGGGGCGCGGCGGCGCCCGCCGACCCGACCGCGGCCCTGCACGTCCGGGTCTCGCAGCTGCGGCGGGCGCTGGCGAACGCCGAACCGGGTGGGCGCGAGCTGGTGGTCTCGCAGCCGCCCGGGTACGTGCTGCGGACCGACGCGGTGGACACGGTCCGGTTCGCGGCACTCGTCGAGCGGGCGGGGACCACGGCAGACCCCAGGGCCCGCGCCGGGGTGCTGGCCGAGGCGCTGTCGTTGTGGCGCGGTCCGGTGCTCGCCGACTTCGCCGACGACGAGTTCACCGAGGCCGCCAGAGCCCGCTGGGAGGAGCTTCGCCTGGCCGCCGTGGAGGCACACGCCGAGGCCCGCCTCGCGCTGGGAGAACACCGCGAGCTGGTCGGCGAGCTCGGCGAGCAGGTGGCAGGTCATCCGTACAGGGAACGGTTGCGAGCCGCTCACATGCGGGCCCTGCACCGCGCGGGCCGGACCGGCGAGGCACTGGACAGCTTCCAGTCGTTGCGCCGCGGCCTCGCCGACGAGCTGGGCCTGGACCCCGGACCTGAGCTGACCGCGCTGCACCAGGCCATGCTGTCGGGCGACCCGGCTGAGGACGCGCCGTCCCCGGCCCCGCGTCCGATGCGGCGCACGACCAACCTGCCCGCGCCGGTGACCGAGCTGATCGGCCGCGAGCACGCGATCGCACGCGTGCGGGAGCTGCTGACGGGCAGCCGCCTGGTCACGCTGACCGGGCCGGGCGGTGTCGGCAAGACGAGCGTGGCCGGTGCCGTCGCGCTCGCCGCGGCCGAGGTGTTCCCGGACGGCGCCTGGCTGATCGACCTGACCACCTGGGACGGCTCCGGTGACCTCGGCGAGCTGGTCCTGTCCGTGCTGTCGATCCCGGGCGCGCAGCAGCCCGCCTCCGCGCTGCGTGAGCACCGGACGCTGCTGGTGCTGGACAACTGCGAGCACGTGCTCGACCCCGTCGCGGACCTGCTCGGGACGCTGCTGCCCGCCGCATCCGGCGTGCGCGTGCTGGCCACGAGCCGCGAACCGCTGCGGCTGCGCGGTGAGGCGCGTTTCGACCTGCCGCCGCTGGACGTTCCCGATACCGATGACCCGGAACGGCTGGCACACACCGCCGCCGTGCGGTTGTTCCTGGTCAGGGCGGGTCTGACGGCCGACCCCGAGGTGACCACCGGGGTCGCGGAGATCTGCAGGCGGCTCGACGGGCTGCCACTCGCGCTGGAACTGGCGGCGACCCGCGTGCCCGCGCTGGGCGTGGCCGACCTGGCGGCCCGGCTGCAGGTACCCCACGACCGGTTCGGGCTGCTCGGCGCGGGCCCGCGGGACGCCCCGGCACGGCAGCGCACGCTCGCGGCCGTGATCGACTGGAGCTGGCAGCTGCTCACGGACGACGAGCGGACCGTGCTGCGGCGGCTGGCCGTCCACGTCGGCGGCTGCACCCTGGCCGCCGCCGAGGCCGTCTGTGCCGTGGACGGAGTGCTGGACCTGCTGTCCGGGCTCGTGGACCGCTCGCTGGTGGCCCGTGTCGACGGGTCCCGGTACCGCCTGCTCGAGTCAGTACACGCGTACTGCGTCGACCGGCTGCGGGACGCGGGCGACGAGGAGGAGGTGCGGCGCAGGCACGCCGACCACTACCTGGCGCTCGCGGAGCAGGCGGAGCTGCGTGGCCCCGGTCAGCGGGAGTGGCTGCGCAGACTGGACGCCGAGGCCGCGAACATGCGGACGGCGCTGGACACGTTCCGGCGTGCCGGTGCCGCCGCGGCGGCGTTGCGGCTGACCACGGCCCTCGGCTGGTACTGGCTGCTGCGCGGCAGGCTCGTCGAGGGGCGGCGGATGCTGGCGACCGCGCTGGAGATCACGGGCGACGCGCCGACCGAGGTCCGGGCCGCGGCCGAGTTCCTGCACGCGGGCATGACGATCCGGCAGGGCCAGGCGAGCCCGGAACTGGCGGCGGAGGCGCTGCGGACGTACGAGAAGGTGGCGAGCCCGGTCGAACTGGCCGGTGCGCGGTGGTTTCTGGCCGCGACGATCATCGACTTCGGGGACACCGCCCTGACCGGCGAGCTGCTGGCCCAGGCCCTGGACGTGTTCCGTGACGCGGGCGACCGCTGGGGTGAGGCGGCGGTGCTGAGCACCCGCGCCATGCTCGCACACATGCGGGCCGACCCGGTCGCGCTGGAACAGGACGCCCGCCGCAGCGCCCAGTTGTTCGGCGCGCTGGGCGACGACTGGGGTGTCCTTCAGGCGACGGACTGGCTGATCGGGCTGGCCGACATGACCGGCGACCACGCGGAGGCGGAGCGGCTGAGCCGCGAAGGCCTGCGGATCGCCGAGGACCTCGGGCTGTGGGCGGACGTGGCGGGCAGGCTTTCGTGGCTCGCCTGGACCGCGGTGCAGACGGCGGACTACGCGGCCGCTCAGGAGTACGCGGCGCAGGCCCGCAAGCTGACGATCGAGCAGGAGCAGCGGGTCGGCGAGGTGTTCGCGACGATCAGCCTCGCGTTCGCCGCCCGCCGCGCCGGTGAGCCGGACGTGGCGGAGGAGCACCTGCGATGGCTGTTGTCGACGGCGCGGGAGCAACAGTCCGACGAGGGCAACCCGCCGTACCTGACGATGGTGCTCGTCGAGCTGGGCCTGCTGGCCGAGCAGCGGGCGCGCCGGCCCTGGCGTTGCGGTGGCACGGTGAGGCCTTCGACGTCTACCGGGACCAGAACGCGCCGCACGGCATGGCCCAGGCGCTGACGGGCATGGCCGGGGCGCTCGTGCTGGACGACCGTGCCGCCGTCGCCGCCCACCTGCTCGGCGCCGCCGCGACCGCACGCGCGGACCAGCCGCTGTCCACGGCGGATCGCAGCGAGCTGGACCGCGTCACCTCGACGGTCCAGCTCGCCGACCCCCAGTTCGACCACCACTTCGCACGCGGTTCCGAACTCACGCCGCAGGAGGCGGTGGCTTACTTGGGTGCGTAGATGTGGACGACGATCCCCGACTCGAACCGGTTGATGTCGGCGAGCTTCAGGTGGGTCGTGTCGAACCCGGCACCCTCGAACAGGTGCTTGCCCGCGCCGACGACGACCGGGAAGTACCAGAAGTGGAACTCGTCGACGAGGCCGTGCTCGACGAGCGTGCGGTCCAGCTCGCCGGTGCCGTACTTGAGGATGTTCCCGCCGGGCTGCTCCTTGAGCTTCGCGACCTCCTCGGCGACGTCGGCCCCCAGCAGCGTGGCGTTCCAGGTGGTCTCGGTCAGCGTCCGCGACGCGACGTACTTGGGCATCGCGTTCATGACGTCGGCGAACGGCCCCTCCTGGGCGCTCCACGCCTCGGCGAAGCCCTCGTAGGTGGCCCGGCCGAGCAGCATGGCGTCGACGCCCTCCATGAGCTTGGCGGCGTAGCCGTTGTGGTCGGCGTCCCAGTACGGCTGGCCCCAGCGCTGCGGCTCGGCCCGCGAGGCGGTGGACGGCCGGGTGTCGTCGATGACCCCGTCGAGCGAGACGAACGTGCTTTCGATGATCTTGCGCATTTCGGTGCTCCCTTGCTCTGTGGTGGCACCAGCTTGCGGCCCGTCCCTTACGGTTTCCTTTCGACGGCGGCCGCGATGGCGTAAGCGCAGGTCAACGCCTCGTCGTGGGTGGTGTCGACCTCCAGGTCGTAGGAGACCCCCTTGTGAACCAGCTCCGCCTGGGCGGCCGCCATGCCCGCCACCCGGTCACCGCGCGCGGTCTCCCGCCCGGCCGCGACCTCGGGCGCGCACCGGACCCCGACCCAGAGCACGTCGACACCGTCCAGCGCGTCCCGCCACCGGCGCTGCGACTCGGCCTGCCCGAGGAACACCTCGTCGACGATGACCCGCGCGCCCGCGCGCACCATGGCCGCGATCCCGGCGATCCAAGTCGCCTCCAGCGCACGGAACTCGTGGCCGACGTGCACCCCGCCGTCATCGGCGACGTCGATCCCGTCGGTCGAGGCCCGCATGGCGGCGGGCAACGCGTCGACGAACGTGTCCACGCTGAGGGAGAGCCACGGATCCGGCAGGACGGCCTGCAGACACCGCGCGATGCCGGACTTGCCGGAACTGGACCCGCCGTTGAGCACGATCACCTGTGTCACGCGGCCACAGTAGAGGTCAGTCGCGCAGCTCGATCGTGCGGCATTGCGGCTCTGAGCTGCTTATTTGCGCTGAGCTGTGTGAACCTGGCCTGGTCCCGGCCCGCTCCCTCGTAACCGGCCGACGAATTGCGGGCCCGTCGCGGAGGGCCGTGAGGCCTCCGAACCGGCGTTGGACAGCCGAGTCCCTGATGTCGAGGAAGGCTGCCCAACGACCGCGATCGTCGACAGAGCGTCACAGACGGCTCGGCCAGCGCCGGTGTACCGAAACCGTCCTCTCGCTGCGGTTTCGGGCCTGACGCTGGCCGAGGAGTCTTTACTCAGCGTGACTGATTTAGTCCCTGAGTTCCATCGTGCAGCACTTGGGGCCGCCGCCGGACTTGCGGAGTTCCGAGATGTCCACGAACGTCGGCTCGTAGCCCGCGTGCACCAGGCGTTCGGCCAGGTGGGTGGCCTCGATCGGGAGGACCACGTTGCGGCCGTCGGAGACACCGTTCAGGCCGAGGCACTCCGCGTCCGCCGCGTTGGCGATGATCGCGTTGGGGAACAGGCGGGCCAGCACGCGCTGCGAGCCGGGCGAGAACGCCTCCGGGTAGTACGCGATGTGGTCGTCGGACAGCACGAACAGCGCCGTGTCGAGGTGGTAGAAGCGCGGGTCCACCAGCTGCAGCGACACCACGGGCACGCCCAGGACTTCCTGCGCCTCCCCGTGTGCGCGCGGGTCGGTGCGGAAGCCGGTGCCCGCCAGCAGCAGCGTGCCGGTCCACGCGAAGTCGCCCTCGGCCTCGTTGACGGCGGTCGGCATGACCACGTCGCGGTAGCCGTGGTCGAGGAACCAGCGGCGGTAGTGGTCGGCCTCGGCGGTGCGCTGCGGGTTGCGGAAGCGGGCGCCGAGCACGCGGCCGTCGACGACGGTGCCGGAGTTGGCGGCGAACACCATGTCGGGCAGGCCGGGGACCGGGGTGATGGTGTCCACGCGGTGGCCCAGCTCGCGGTAGGTGTCGGCGAGCTCGGTCCACTGCTTGACGGCGAGCTCGGCGCTGACCGGTTCGTCCGGGTTCATCCACGGGTTGATCGAGTACTCCACGGTGAAGTACTTCGGCTCGCACATCAGGTAGCGGCGCGGCGTCGGCTCGCGTCGGGAGGTGCCCGTCATGATGCACATTGTGCGGTCGCGGCCGACCATCGATCAATGTCGCAATGGCACCCTCAAAGCGGCAGAATGTTGCGTGTGGACACGATAGATCAGCGAATCATTTCGCAACTGGTGTCGGACGCGCGCAGTAGCTACTCCGAGATCGGAAAGGTCGTCGGACTGTCGGCACCAGCCGTGAAGCGACGAGTGGACCGGCTGCTCGACGCGGGCGTGCTGCGCGGCTTCACGGCCGTGGTCGACCCGGAGGCGCTCGGCTGGGGCACGGAGGCGTTCGTCGAGGTGCACTGCATCGGCAACGTCACGCCGGACCGCATCCGCGCACGGCTGCTGCCGCTGCCGGAGGTCGTCGCGGCGTACACGGTGTCCGGCGCGGCGGACGCGATCGTCCACCTGCGCGCGGCGAACATCCACCACCTCGAGGACGCCCTCGAACGACTTCGCGCGGTCGACATGATCGACCGGACGGTGTCGACGGTCGTGCTGTCGACGCTGCTGGAACGCCCACCAGCCCCCGACGTCAGCTGATGCCCTGAAAGATGCTTTCAGGGCATCGAGCGCCTCGTCCGGGGCTACTGTCCCGACCATGTCTGTTCTGCTTGACCGGCGTGACGGGGTCGGGGTCATCACCATCAACCTTCCCGAACGGCGGAACTCGCTCACCCTGCCGATGTCCGCGCAGCTCGTCGAGCACGTCCGCACCTGCGAGCAGGACGAGAACACCCACGCCATCGTGGTCACCGGCGCCCCGCCCGCCTTCTGCGCGGGCGCCGACCTCACCGCGCTGGGGGAAGCACAGGAGGAAGGCCTCCGGGCCATCTACGCGGGCTTCCTGGCCGTGGCCGCCGCCTCCCTGCCCACCGTCGCCGCCGTCGACGGGCCCGCGGTCGGCGCGGGCCTGAACCTCGCGCTCGCGTGTGACGTTCGGCTCGTCGGGCCGAAGGCGCGGTTCGACGCGCGGTTCCTCCAGCTCGGGATCCACCCCGGTGGTGGGATGACGTGGCTGTCGCAGCGGCTCGTCGGGCCGCAGACGGCCGCCGCGATGACGCTGTTCGGGCAGGTGCTCGACGCGGACGAAGCCGTCCGGACCGGGCTCGCGTTCCGGCAGGTGGACGACGTCGTCGCCGCGTCGGTCGAGTTCTGCGGAGCCGCCGCCAAAGCTCCGCGCGACCTCGTGGTGGCCACCAAGCGCACCCTGCGGACGACGGCCACCTACCATCGACATGAGGACGCCGTGGAGACTGAGCTCGTCGCACAGGTGGCGTCGATGGAGACCCCCGCGTTCGCCGAGCTCCTGTCCGCCATGCGGGAACGGATATCCCGCCAGGCGTGACCCGGCTTCCACCATGTGGAAAGCCGGACTGTGACGTCCAACGCGAATACCCTGTGCACCAGGGAAACCTTGAGTTAGGCACGACTACCCTTACAGACAGGCACGCAGTCGTGCGAGAGAGGGACCACCAGAGCATGAGCACCAGCGTCAACGGGGGCGGTCGGGCCACCCAGGTCACCAAGCTCGACCGGGTCGTGATCAGGTTCGCCGGCGACTCGGGTGACGGTATGCAGCTCACCGGTGACCGGTTCACCTCCGAGGCCGCCGCGTTCGGCAACGACCTCGCCACGCTGCCCAACTTCCCCGCCGAGATCCGCGCACCAGCAGGCACGCTGCCCGGCGTGTCGTCGTTCCAGCTGCACTTCGCGGACTACGACATCCTCACGCCCGGCGACCGGCCGGACGTGCTCGTCGCCATGAACCCGGCGGCGTTGAAGGCCAACATCGGCGAGCTGCCTGTTGGCGGCATGCTGATCGTCAACACCGACGAGTTCTCGAAACGCAACCTGAGCAAGGTCGGCTACGACGCGAACCCGCTCGAGGACGACTCGCTGTCCAACTTCCAGGTGCACAAGGTCGCCATGGCCACCCTCACGCAGGGTGCGCTGGAGGGCACGGGTCTGTCGAAGAAGGACGCCGAGCGGAGCAAGAACATGTTCGCGCTCGGCCTGCTCTCCTGGATGTACCACCGGCCCACCGAGGGCACGGAACGGTTCCTGCGCGAGAAGTTCGCCCGCAAGCCCGACATCGCCGAGGCCAACGTCCTGGCCTTCCGCGCGGGCTGGAACTACGGCGAGACCACCGAGGCGTTCGCCGTCACCTACGAGGTGCCGCCCGCCGAGTTCCCCGCCGGCACGTACCGCCAGATCACCGGCAACGCGGCGCTCGCGTACGGGATCGTGGCGGCCGGGCAGTGCGCGAAGCTGCCGGTGCTGCTGGGCGCGTACCCGATCACGCCGGCGTCGGACATCCTGCACGAGCTGTCCAGGCACAAGAACTTCAACGTCACGACCGTGCAGGCCGAGGACGAGATCGCGGGCATCGGCACGGCGCTCGGCGCGTCCTACGGCGGCTCGCTCGGCGTCACGACCACGTCCGGGCCCGGCATCGCGCTGAAGTCCGAGACCATCGGCCTCGCGGTGATGTCCGAGCTGCCGCTGCTCATCATCGACGTGCAGCGCGGCGGGCCGTCGACCGGTCTGCCGACCAAGACCGAGCAGGCCGACCTGCTGCTGGCCATGTTCGGCCGCAACGGCGAGTCGCCGGTGCCGATCGTCGCGCCTCACTCCCCCGGCGACTGCTTCGACGCGGTCCTCGAGGCGACGCGGATCGCGCTGAAGTACCGGACGCCCGTCATGCTGCTGTCGGACGGCGCCATCGCGAACGGCTCCGAGCCGTGGCTCATCCCGCGGGCCGAGAACCTGCCGGACCTGTCGGTGGAGTTCGCGTCCGAGCCGAACGCGCTCGACGGCAGCGACGAGCACTGGCCGTACGTCCGCGACACCGAGACGCTCGCCCGCGAGTGGGCCATCCCGGGCACACCCGGTCTGCAGCACCGCATCGGCGGGCTGGAGAAGGCCGACGGCAAGGGCAACATCTCCTACGACCCGGACAACCACGACCGCATGGTCCGGCTGCGCCAGGCGAAGGTCGACGGCATCGACGTGCCGGACCTCGAGGTCGACGACCCGACCGGCGACGCGCGGGTGCTGGTGCTCGGCTGGGGCTCCAGCTACGGGCCGATCGGCGCGGGCGTCCGGCGGGTGCGTGGGCAGGGCATGGCGATCGCGCAGGCGCACCTGCGGCACCTCAACCCGTTCCCGGCGAACCTGGGCGAGGTGCTGGCGCGTTACGACCGGGTCGTCGTGCCCGAGATGAACATGGGACAGCTGGCGCTCCTGTTGCGCGGCAGGTACCTCGTGGACGTGCAGTCGTACACGAAGGTCGCCGGGCTGCCGTTCAAGGCCGAGGAGCTGCAGCACGTCTTCACCGAACACGTTGAAGGGGTTCGAGCATGACCGCGGTCGATCTGGGGCTCCCGTCGCTCGGGGGGCTGGACCTTGTCCCCACCGACGACGCGCCGCAGAAGGCGAAGGATTTCAAGTCGGATCAGGAAGTGCGCTGGTGCCCGGGCTGCGGGGACTACGTGGTGCTCAACGCCATGCAGTCGTTCCTGCCCACCCTCGGCCTCAAACGCGAGAACATCGTGTTCATCTCCGGTATCGGGTGCTCCTCACGATTCCCGTACTACATGAACACCTACGGCATGCACTCCATCCACGGCCGCGCCCCGGCGATCGCGACCGGGCTCGCCGTGACGCGCGAGGACCTGTCGGTGTGGGTCGTCACCGGTGACGGCGACGCGCTCTCCATCGGCGGCAACCACCTGATCCACGCGTTGCGCCGCAACGTGAACCTCAAGATCCTGCTGTTCAACAACCGGATCTACGGGCTCACCAAGGGCCAGTACTCCCCCACCTCGGAGACCGGCAAGCTCACCAAGTCCACGCCCATGGGCTCGCTGGACCACCCGTTCAACCCGCTCTCGCTGGCCATCGGCGCCGAAGCCACCTTCGTGGCCCGCACGCTGGACAACGACCGCGCCCAGCTGACCTCGATCCTCACCGCCGCCGCCCAACACCGCGGCTCCGCACTCGTCGAGATCTACCAGAACTGCCCCATCTTCAACGACGGCGCCTTCGACGTCCTCAAAGAACCCGGCGAAAAAGAACAACGCCTCATTCCCCTGGAGGACGGCAAGCCGGTCCGGTTCGGACCCGAGGGCGAGTTCGGTGTGGTGCGGACCGACTTCGGTGGGTTCGAGGTGGCGAAGGTCAGCGAGGTCGGCGAGGACCGGGTCGTGGTGCACGACTCGTCGATCGACGACCCGTCGTACGCGTTCGCGCTGTCGCGGCTGTCGACGCAGGACCTGGCCCACACGGTCACCGGCGTCTACCGGAACGTGCAGCGGCCGACCTACGACGACCTGGCCCGCCACCAGGTGACCACGGCCGCGGAGACGAAACCGCCGAACCTGCAGGCGTTGCTCAACGGCAACGACACCTGGACGGTCGGATAGCGGAAAGGCCCGGGAAGTTCCCGGGCCTTTCGCTTGTCACTTCTTCGCCGCCGCGCGTTTCTTGTGGTCCCACGCCTGGAAACCGGCGCTCTCGGCATCGGCCTCGCTCTTGAACCACACGTCGGCCTTCGTGCGGCCGAAGTACGGCGACTTCTCGCTGTGGAACAACTTCGAGGACTCCTTGGCCTTCACCGCGAACTCCGCCGACGGCGCGGCGCCGTCGGCGGCGGGCTTCGCGGACCCGGGGCCGTAGGGGCCACCGGCCGCCGTCAGCTCGGCGGTGATGGCACCCTCGTCGAGGGTGCTGAGCGCCGGACCCGCGGGCGTGGCCTTGTCGGGCTCCTCGGCCGCGACGTCCTCGTTCGCCACAACCGTTTCCGGCTCGTCGACCACCTCGTCGACCGCCGAAACGGTTTCCGGCGCGGCCTCCGCGACCGGCTCCTCGGCGACCGGTGCCACCTCGGGCTCGGCCTGCTCGACCGCGGGCTCCTCGGTGGCGACTTCCTCAGTGGCGACTTCGGCGGCGGTCTCCTCGGTGGCGGCTTCCTCGGTCGCCGCAACCGTTTCTGCTTCCGCCTTCGCCGCGTCCGCGGCCGCGGACTTGGCGTTCTCCGTCGCGGCTTCCTCCGCCGCCTCGGCCTTCTCGTCCGGCTCGGTCGTGGTGGCCACCGTGGCGGGTGCCGTCGCGGTGGTGTCCTTGGCCTGCTTGCTGCCGCCGATCGACTTCAGCTTCCCGATGAGCTGTTTCAACCACTTCACGGCGTCTGCCTCCTCGCGGATGACGCGGTAACGATCACCGATAGGCGAGAACAATAGGGCAACCGCGAAACCGGTCGATGACCGGCTGTCAAGTCAGCCCGTCAAGTTACGGTCAAAACTCAGCCAACGGGGCGGAATCCCACCCGTTCGGCGTCGGCTGCCGTGCGGAACCAGACCTCGGCGACAGTACGGCCGAACTGCGGTGACTCCGGCGTGCAGTACCGCAACGCGGCGACGCTGGCCTTGATCGTGAACTCCGGCGACGGCGATGCCCCACCCGGCAACGGCATCGCGGAGCCGGGACCGAACGGGCCACGGCCACCGCCGCTCCCCTGCCGCAGACGGTGCGGGGGCGGCGGAGTGGACGTGCCTTCGTCGGCGGCCGGGACGATCGGTTCGAACAGCGACCTCGGCGAGTCCGGCACCTCGTCGACGGCGGCGGCCGCCGCCGGAGCGGGCTCCGGAGCCGGCTCCGGGGTCGACGAGGGCTGCACCCCGAACGGCACCTGGTGCCTCGGCTTGCCGGGCACCCGCTTGGGCAGCGCGGACGCGCTCGGCGTTGGTTCGACTCGCACCGCCACCCCCGGTGTGATCCTGTTCTGCTTCGGCACCCGACGCGGGAGATCGCTCGCGGGCTTCTCGGTGACCGCCGCGACGACCTCCGTCCGCTCCTGCGGGAGCTCCGGGGCCGACGCTACCTCGGGTTCGGGCTCGACCAGTGCGTGCGACGCGCCGGTGGTCTCGACTTCCTGCGCGGGCGGCGGCACGACCGGTGCCACCGGCTCGGACTCGACGGTCCGCTCGTACTTGGCGACCTCGTCACCCGGTTCGTCGGCGAGGTCGTCGACCAGCCCGTCGTCCGTGCTCTCCGCGTAGGTGCTCTCGGCCTCCGCACGCTCCGCCTTGCCCGCCTCGTCGATCTGGCGGATCAGCTCGCCGGGGATCGGGTGCGTGCGCTGGGTGAAGACGGTGCCGCCGGAGTCGTCCTCGATGGCGGACCGCGGCTCCGCCGGCTCCTGGGCGTCGAGCGCGTCGCCGATGGCGTCCACGTCGTCGTCGACGAGCCGCGAGTCGTTCAGCTCCAGCGACTCGTCCAGCTGGTGGCGGTTGCGGGGCAGCGCGGGCTGCTCCTCCGGCGCCTGGTTGGCGGCGTCGCCCTCCAGCTCGTCGTCGAACCAGCCGCGGTCCGACGGCGGCGGCGACATCGACGGCACCTCGGGCGGCGCGGTCAGCGAACCCGCGGACACGTCGAGGTACTGGGTGGCGGCCGCGCTCGGCCCGCTCTGGGTCACCTCGGCGCCCGGCTCCGGCGGTGCGGAGAGACCGCTGAACGTCGTCGTCTGCGCCGTTTCGGGCGCGTGCTCGGGCGGCAGCGGCGCGAAGTCGCGGCCGGGGCTGCCGGGCTCCGGTTCCTCGTACCGCCCCAGCGGATCCCGCTCAGGCGGCAGCGGAGGGTTGTCGCGCAGCGCGTAGGAACGCGTGAGGTACTCGGAGTCCTCGCCGACAGGCCGGTCGCTGAGCCCGGGCACCAGGGAACGGGAGAACTCGGCCTCCTCGTCGTGTCGGCGCCGGGGCGGCTCCGGGTGCTCGACGGCCGACTGACGGCGCGCTCGCGTGGCGAGCTGGGCCTCCAGCTCACCGACGCGGCTGCGGGCCGGGCGGGCCACCAGCAACCAGCAGAGCACTGCGCCGAGCAGGAAGGCCAGTGAGCTCCACAACCAGACCTGGCCAAAGATCGGCATCGATCGAACTCCCTCCGCGCACCGCGCGAACGCATAGCAGGGCGGCCCTCAGGCTACTGCGGCTGGACGAGCCGCAAGAACCACCCGGTCGATTTGGCTGTCGGTTTTCGCGAGCCGACACGCTGCGTGGGGCCTAGATCATCGCCTATCGTGTACGAGCCACCACGTAGCGTGCCAGCATGTCCAGTGCGTCACGAGCTGAGCAGGGCGGGAGCGTGGCGAGCTCGGCTCGCGCCCGGTCCGCGTAGTCACTCAGCGTGCGCACCGCCTGCTCCAGCCCTGGGGACTTGCGCAGGAGGGTCAGTGCTTCGTCCACATCGTCGTCGTCGGTGATCGGACCGGCGAGCAGCGCGGCGAGCCGCGGGTCGGGGTCCTGCGCGAGCGCGTACAGCATCGGCAGGGTCTTGACGCCCTCACGCAGGTCCGTGCCCGGGGTCTTGCCGGACTCGTCCGCCGGCGAGGCGATGTCGATGATGTCGTCGGAGATCTGGAAGGCGGTGCCGATCAGGTCGCCGAACCGGTGCAGGGCCTCGGTGTGCGCGGGCGCCGCGTTCGAGAACATCCCGCCGTACCGGCCGGACGTGGCGATCAGCGACCCGGTCTTCTGCCCGATGACGGACAGGTAGTGCCGCACCGCGTCGTCGTCCGGGCCGGGCCCGACCGTCTCCCGCATCTGCCCGGTGACCAGCTCGCCCATCGTCTCGGCGATGATCCGCGCCGCGTCGCTGCCGAGCCGCGCGACGAGCCCCGACGCGTGGGCGAAGAGGAAGTCACCGGTGAGGATCGCGATCGTGTTGTCCCAGCGCGCGTTGACGCTCTTCGCGCCACGGCGCATGGTCGCCTCGTCCATCACGTCGTCGTGGTACAACGTCGCGAGGTGCACCAGCTCCACCGCGGCGGCCGCCGTGATCACGTCGTCGGAGGTGCCGGTGGACTCGTCGGGACCGAACTGCGCCGACAGCAGGGTGAACAGCGGACGAAAGCGTTTGCCACCGGCCTTGACCAGGTGCAGCGCCGCCTGTTCCACGAAGTCCACGTCGCTCTGCACGACGGACCGCAGCACGGTCTCCACCCTGGTGAGGCCGTTGGTGATGGTGTCGACGAGCGCTGGGTCGGCCTGATCGAGCCCGAGCGACGCCGGTAGCCCCGGCACGGTCTGGTCTGCAGTCACGTCGACATCGCTCCCCAACTTGGAAATCGCTGGCTACAGCCTAATGTCCAGCCTTTTCCCGCACGTCACGAAGGCGTGTGACGCACCTGACGGCTCAGCGCTCCTTCTCGACACAGAACTCGTTGCCCTCCGGGTCGGCCAGCACGACCCAGCCGCGGCCCCCGGGGGTGCGGTGGTCGGCGACCAGGGTGGCGCCCGCGTCGAGCAGACGGGTCACCACCTCGTCCCGCGTGCGCTCGGTCGGGACCAGGTCCAGGTGCACCCGGTTCTTCCCCGACTTCGGCTCCGGCACACGGATGAACAGCAGCTCCGTCATCGCCGGGTCCGGAGGCTCGATCAGCACCTCGTCGTCGCCCGGCTTGTCGATCTCGCTGATCGGCCAGCCGGTCACGACGCTCCAGAACCGCGCCAGCTCGTACGGTTCGGCACAGTCGACGGTGATGTGCTGGACTCGCATGACACCCCCTTGTGAAACGAAGAACGGCGCCCACCGAAGCAGTGGACGCCGTTCCGCACAAGCGAGTTACCGGACCGCGAACGTACCGGCGCCCGCCCAGTCGAGCGCGAACGCGGGCACGATGCCGAGCAGCAGCGTGATCACCACACCCAGCGTGATGGCCGCCGTCGTGAACGCGCCAGGGACGGTCACCGACGGGCCGTCCGGTGCGGGCTCGCTGAAGTACATCAGCACGATCACCCGCAGGTAGAAGAACGCCGCGATCGCCGACGCGATCAGTGCGATCACCACCAGCGGCGCCATGCCCGACGACAGCGCCGCCGAGAACACCACGAACTTGCCGATGAAGCCGGACGTCAGCGGGATGCCCGCCAGCGCCAGCAACAGGAACGTGAACACCGCGGCCACCAACGGCGACCGCTTCGCGAGGCCCGCCCACTGCGACAGGTGCGTCGCCTCGCCGTCCGCGTCACGGACCAGCGAGATGACGCCGAACGCGGCGACCGTGGTGAAGCCGTACGCCAGCAGGTAGAACATCGTCGACGAGACGCCCTCGGGCGACAGCACGATCGCGCCGATCAGCAGGAAGCCCGCGTGCGCGATCGACGAGTACGCGATCATCCGCTTGATGTCGGTCTGCGTCAGGCCGAGCACCGCGCCGATGATCATCGAGACGATCGCGACGCCCCACATGACGCCGCGCCACTCCCACTGTGTCGACTCCAGCGCCACCGACAGCACGCGCAGGATGCCGCCGAACGCGGCGACCTTCGTGCACGCCGCCATGAACGCCGTGATCGGCGTCGGGGCGCCCTGGTACACGTCCGGGGTCCACGCGTGGAACGGGCCGACGGAACCCTTGAACAGCAGGCCGACGACCAGCAGCGCCATGCCGCCGAACAGCAGCGCGTCGGACCGGTCCGAACCGGCGGCCGCGTTCGCGATGTCCTCCAGCCGCACCGAACCCGCGTACCCGTACAGCAGCGCGAGGCCGTACAGGAAGAACGCCGACGCGAACGCGCCGAGCAGGAAGTACTTGACCGCCGCTTCCTGCGACAGGAGACGGCGACGGCGGGCGAGACCGCACATCAGGTACAGCGGCAGGCTCAGCACCTCGAGCGCGATGAACATGGTCAGCAGGTCGTTCGCCGCGCAGAAGACCATCATGCCGCCGAGCGCGAACAGCGTCAGCGGGAACACCTCGGTCTGCATGCCGTACCGGGCGGCGTCGCGGCGGGCCGGGTGTGCGCCGAGCCGCTGCTCACGGTCCTGGACGGTGCCCGGGCGGATCGCGGCCGTGGCCACGAACGCACCGCCGGGCTCCACGGACCGGTCCGCGATCATCAGCACCGCGCCCAGCGACAGCGCCAGCAGCGTGCCCCACAGGAACAGCGCCGGGCCGTCGACCGCGATCGTGCCCGACAGGGTCGTCTCACCGGACTCGGGCGCGTCGGCCAGGTAGAACGCCAGCGCCGCACCGGACGCGACCACCGCGAGCAGCGTCAGGAACACCTGCGCCTGCCACCGCTGGTGCTTGGGCAGGAACGCCTCCACCAGCACCCCGACGCACGCCGCGCCCAGGATGATCAGCACCGGCAGGATCGCCGGGTAGTTGACCGGGGGCAGCGTCTCCTTGCCCGGGGCCTCCTGGGCCAGGAAAACCAGTGCGGACAACTCAGTTGCCTCCATCCGAGATGCCGACGGACTGGAGTGTCGCGTCGACGGTCGGGGTGATCACGTCGAGCACGGGCTTCGGGTAGAAGCCGATGCCGACCACCAGGACCAGGAGCGGTGCGAGCACCAGCTTCTCCCGGCCGCTCAGGTCGAGGATGGCCTTGCGTGCGCCGACCTCCGGCGCGACCGCCGTGCCGGGTCCGCCTGCGACGTCCACGAGGGCGTTACCGCGCACCGGGCCGTGGAACACCCGCTGGTAGAGCCAGAGGATGTACAGCGCGGCGAAGATCATGCCGACGGTCGCGATGACCGTGTACACCGGCTCGTTGCCGTACGACCCGATCAGCACCAGGAACTCGGAGATGAACGAGTTCGTGCCCGGCAGCGACAGCGACGCGAGACCGGCGACCAGGAACACGCCCGCGAGCGCGGGGGTGATCTTGGCGAGGCCGCCGTAGTCGGCGATCAGCGACGAACCGCCGCGCGCGACGACCATGCCGATCACCAGGATCAGCATGCCGGTCGAGATCGAGTGGTTGAGCATGTAGGACACCGCGCCGGTCTCGGACTGCGCCGAGAACGCGAAGATGCCGAGCGCGATGAACCCGAAGTGCGCGACCGACACGTACGCGACGAACCGCTTCATGTCCCGCTGCCCGGTCGCGAGCAGCGCGCCGTAGATGACACCGGCGACACCCATGACGAGCACCAGCGGCGCCAGCGTCTTGCTGGCCTCCGGGGTCATCGGCAGCAGGTAGCGCAGGAAGCCGAACGTGCCGACCTTGTCGAGGACACCGATCAGGATCACCGAGACCCCGATGGGCGCCTCGGCGGCCGCGTCCGGCAGCCACGTGTGCAGCGGCACCAGCGGCGCCTTCACCGCGAACGCGAGGAAGAAGCCGAGGAAGATCCAGATCTGGTTCGTAAGCGGCGCGTCCGAGACCACCTGGACGAGCGTGGCCCAGTCGAACGTGCCCTCCCCGAGCGTGTCGGCGGCCTGCACGTAGGCGCCGATCGCCGAGGCCAGCATGATCATGCCGCCGAGGAACGAGTACAGGAAGAACTTGACCGCCGCGTACTGGCGCCGCGGACCGCCGTACTGCCCGATGAGGAAGTACATCGGGATCAGCATGACCTCGAACAGCACGTAGAACACGAACACGTCGGTCGCGGCGAACGCGCCCATCGTGATCGCCTGCTGCAGCAGGATCAGCGACAGGTACGCGCCCGAGCTGCGGTCGGCGGGCAGCTTGTCCGTCCACCCGGCACCGATGACGACCGGCACCAGCAGCGCCAGCGCCGCGATCATCACGAGCGCGATGCCGTCGATGCCGAACGACAGGTGCACGCCGAGCGCGGGGATCCAGTCGACCGAGAAGGCCTGCTGCATCCGCGCGCCGGACGGGTCGTAGGAGATCCAGGAGATCACCATGACCACGAACTCGACGAGCGAGAAGCCGAGTGCCACCTGCTTGGCGAGGCGGTCGTTGTCCCGCAGGAACGCCACCACGATGGCGCCGACCAGCGGGATCAACAGGAGGGCGACGAGCAGGGCCGCCCCTCCCGAAGAGCTGCTCGCAGGCTCGAGCATCTGCGCAGAGGATGTAGTGCTCACGCGTACCTCACCGCCAGGAAGGCAATCAGTACCAGAATCGAACCGGCGAGCATCGACGCCGCGTAGGAGCGGACGAACCCGGTCTGGAGTCTGCGCAGCCGGCCCGAGCTACCGCCGAACCCGGCGGCGATCCCGTTCACCAGCCCGTCGACGCCCTTGTTGTCCACGTACACCAGCGCCCGCGTGAGCCAGGTGCCCGGGCGGGCGACCAGCGCCTCGTTGAGGGCGTTGCCGTACAGGTCCTTGCGTGCCGCGCGGACCGGGAAGCTGACCGGCTCCGGCTTGACCACCGGCACGTCGCGGCGGCCGACGAACAGCCACGCGGCCAGCACACCGAGCACCATCAGCCCGATGACGAGGACCGGCAGCAGGCCCTCGGGGATCACGTGGTGCTCGCTCTCCCGCAGCTCGCCGAGCGACGGGGACAGCCAGCCGACCAGGCGGTCGCCGAGCGAGAAGTACGCGCCGGCACCGATCGAGCCGATCGCGAGGATCGCCATCGGCACCCACATGACCGGCTTCGCCTCGTGCGGGTGGTAGTCGCGGCCGTCCTCGGACTTCAGCTCCTTCCACCGGGCCTTGCCGAAGAAGGTCATGAACATCAGCCGCGTCATGTAGAACGCGGTGAGCGCGACGCCGAGCAGGGCGGCGCCACCGAACACCCAGCCGCGCCAGCCCTCCTCGCCGAGCGCCGCGTGGATGATCGCGTCCTTCGAGAACCAGCCCGACAGGAACGGGAAGCCGATCAGCGCGAGGTAGCCGAGCCCGAACGTGACGAACGTGATCGGCATGACCTTCGCCAGCCCGCCGTAGCGGCGCATGTCGACGTCGTCGTTCATGGCGTGCATGACCGAGCCCGCGCCGAGGAACAGCCCGGCCTTGAAGAAGCCGTGCGTGAGCAGGTGGGCGATGCCGAGCGCGAAGCCGAACGGACCGAGGCCGACGGCCAGCATCATGTAGCCGATCTGGCTGACCGTCGAGTACGCGAGGACCTTCTTGATGTCGTCGTACGCGCAGCCGACGATCGACCCGAACAGCAGGGTGACCACACCGACGATCATCACGACCAGCCTGCCGTCCTCGGACAGCGAGTAGATCGGGTTCGCCCGCGCGATCAGGTACACGCCCGCGGTCACCATCGTCGCCGCGTGGATCAGGGCGGAGACCGGGGTCGGGCCCTCCATCGCGTCCGGCAACCACGCCTGCAGCGGGACCTGGCCGGACTTACCGCAGGCACCCAGCAGCAGCAGGATCGTGATCGCGGTGATCGACGCCGGCGAGAGCTGGTCGAGGTTCGCGAACACCTCGGTGTACTGCGTGGTCCCGAGTTCGGCGAACATGATGAAGATCGCGATGGCCAGGCCGACGTCGCCGACCCGGTTCATCAGGAACGCCTTCTTCGCCGCGGTGGCCGCGGACGGGCGGTTCGTGTACCACCCGATCAGCAGGTACGAGGCGAGACCCACGCCCTCCCAGCCCAGGTACAGCGACACGAAGCTGTTGCCCAGCACCAGGATCAGCATCGCGGCGACGAACAGGTTGAAGTACCCGAAGAACCGCCGCCGGTCGGGGTCGTCGGCCATGTAGCCGATCGAGTAGATGTGGATCAGCGCGCCGACACCGGTGATCAGCAGGACGAAGCTGATCGACAGCGGGTCGATGCGCAGCCCGATGTCCACCTGCAGCTGTCCGACCGGGATCCAGTCGAACACGTGCAGGTTCTGCACCCGCTCCCCCTCCGGCGACCCGGTCGAGGAGAGGAACAGGATGACGCCGTAGACGAAGGACGCGACGACCGTGGCGCAGCCGAGCAGGTGGCCCCACGCGTTGGTGGCCTTGCCGCCGAGCAGCAGGACGGCCGCACCGATCACCGGGAAGGCGATCAGCAACCAGGCACTGCCCGCGGCACCGCTGGCCTCTTGGACCTCCTGGGCCTGGGCCAGCAGGAATGTAGACGACACGGAATACCCCTCAGTACTTCAGCAGGTTGGCGTCGTCCACGGAGGCCGACCGGCGGGTACGGAAGATCGACATGATGATCGCGAGGCCGACGACCACCTCGGCCGCGGCCACCACCATCACGAAGAACGCCATGATCTGCCCGTCGAGCGAGCCGTTGATCCTGGCGAACGTGACCAGCGACAGGTTCACCGCGTTCAGCATCAGCTCGATGCACATGAACACGACGATCGCGTTGCGCCGGACCAGCACCCCCACCGCGCCGATGGTGAACAGCAGCGCGGAGAGCAGCAGGTAGACCGTGGGGGTCACCGGGTTTCCCCTTCCCTGGTCGGGTTGAGCGCGCGGGCGTCGGCCGCGTGGGTGCTGCCCGCGACGGCCTTGCGCTCCTCGTCGAACCGCTCGGCCGCGGCGTTGTCGATGAGCCGCGACAGCGACTCCGGCGCGACCGAGCCGTCCGGCAGCAGCGCGGGCGTGGCGACCGAGTTCGACGTGGCGAACACACCGGGACCGGGCAGCGGCGACGGGCGCTCGTGCTCGCCGCGGAAGCGGGCCTCGACCATCTCCTTCTGCGTCTTGCGGCCGCGGGTGTGCCGGTCGACGTAGCCCAGCACCATCGCGCCGACGGCCGCGGTGATCAGCAGCGCCGAGGTGAGCTCGAACGGGAACAGCCAGTCGGTGAACAGTGACCGGCCGAGGTTCTCGACGTTGCCGACGCCGCCGTTGGCCTCCTGGCCCTGCAGGCCGACCGGCGTCACGTCGGTCAGCGACCGGGCGACCGCGGTGACGACCAGGACCGCGAGGCCGAGGCCGAGGAGCGCGGCCATCAGCCGCTGCCCGCGCAGCACCTCGACCACGGAGTCCGAGGACTCGCGGCCGACCATCATCAGCACGAAGAGGAACAGCATCATGATCGCGCCGGTGTAGACGATGATCTGCACGAAGCCGAGGAACGGCGCCTGCTGGACCATGTAGAGCACACCGAGCGACAGCATCGTCAGCACCAGGAACAGCGCCGAGTGCACCGCGTTGCGCGCGAAGATCATGCCGAGCGCGCCGAGCAGCGCGAGCGGCCCGAGCACCCAGAACGAGATCGACTCGCCGGTCGACATCTCGTTCTGGACACCCTGCGCCAGCTCAAGTGCCGCGGTCATTTGGCACCCTCCTTGGTCGGATCGGGGTAGCCCCACTTGCGAGCCAGGTGCGGCGCGTCGACGTAGTAGTCCTTCTCGTCGTCACCGAGGCGCATGGGGTGCGGCGGCTGCTCCATGCCCTTCATGAGCGGCGCCATCAGGTCTTCCTTGGTCCAGATCAGGTCCTGCCGGTTGTCGTTGGCCAGCTCGTAGTCGTTGAGCATGGTCAGCGACCGGGTCGGGCAGGCCTCGATGCACAGGCCGCAGCCGATGCACCGCAGGTAGTTGATCTGGTAGTCCTTGCCGTACCGCTCACCGGGCGAGTAGCGCTCCTCGTCGGTGTTGTCGCCGCCCTCGACGAAGATCGCGTCCGCCGGGCAGGCCCACGCGCACAGCTCGCAGCCGACGCACTTCTCCAGCCCGTCCGGGTGCCGGTTGAGCTGGTGGCGGCCGTGGTAGCGCGGCGCGGTCGGCCGGAAGTCCTCCGGGTACTGCTCGGTGACGACCTTCTTGAACATCGTCGAGAAGGTGACGCCGAAGCCCTTGAACGGATCAAACATCCCCATCGGTGGACTCCTTCTCCTGCGCCGCGGCCGCCACGGTGGCCCGCTGGCGCCTGCGCTCCCGGCCGCGGACGGCCTTGCGCTTCGGTGGCTCTGGGATCTGCAGGTCGAGCGGCGGCACGGGGAAGCCGCCGCCGGTGATCGGCACGCGGTCCTCGTCGTCCTCGACCTTGCGGTCGGGCAGCAGCAGCGCCAGCAGGATCAGCACGACCACCCCGGCGGCGAGCCAGAACACCCACTGACCGGTGGAGATGTTCTGCTCGTTGCGGAACGCCCGCACCGCGACGACGGCGACGATCCAGACCAGGTTGGCCGGGACCAGGACCTTCCAGCCGAGCTTCATGAACTGGTCGTAGCGGAACCTCGGGAGCGTCGCGCGCAGCCAGATGAACCCGAACAGCAGCACCAGGATCTTGCCGAAGAACCAGAGGACCGGCCACCAGCCCGAGTTGAAGTAGTTGTCGCCGATCAGCGAGATCGGCCACGGGGCCATGTACCCGCCGAGGAACAACGTGGTGGCGAACGCCGACAGGATCACCATGTTCGCGTACTCGGCGAGGAAGAACAGCGCGAACTTCATCGAGCTGTACTCGGTGTGGAAACCGCCGACCAGCTCCGACTCGGCCTCCGGGAGGTCGAACGGGGCTCGGTTGGTCTCGCCGACCATCGACACCAGGAAGATCAGGAAGCTCGGGATCAGCAGGTAGAAGTACCAGCCGTTCTGCTGGCTGTCCACGATGTCGCCGGTGGACAGTGACCCCGTGTACAGCACCACCGCGACGATCGAGAGGCCGAGCGCGATCTCGTAGGAGATCACCTGCGCGGCCGAGCGGAGCCCGCCGAGCAGCGGGTACGGCGATCCGGACGACCAGCCGGCGAGCACGATGCCGTAGACGCCGACCGAGGAGCAGGCCAGCACGACCAGCGCGCCGACGGGCAGCTCGACCAGCTGGAGCACCGTCCGCTCGCCGAAGATCGAGACCTCCGGGCCGATCGGCATCACCGACAGCGCGATCAACGCGGGGATCGTGGCGATGACCGGCGCGAGGAAGTAGACCTTCCGGTCCGCGCTCTCCGGGATGATCTGCTCCTTGAACGGGAGCTTGATCGCGTCCGCGACGGACTGGAGCAGTCCGAACGGGCCGACCCGGTTGGGGCCGGGCCGCTGCTGCATGCGCCCGATGATCTTCCGCTCGGCCACGATCAGGATCACGGTCATGATCGGTCCGATGAGGAGGATGACCACGGCCTTGATCAGGATCAGCCAGAGGGGGTCGTCGGCAAGGAGTGCAGCCCTGTCCATTGGCTCACTCGCCTCCTGTGCTTCCGGTGAGCAGGTTCTCGGCCGTGACGGTCACGACGTCGCCGTGCCCGGCGCGCAGGACGCGGCGGACCTTCGACGGGCCGGAGTTCGTTGGCAGCCAGACCACCCCGTCGGGGAGGTCGGCGTGCTCGACCGGCAGCGTGACCGAGCCGTGCTCGGTCTTGACGGTCGCGGTGCCGTTCACACCCAGCCGCCGTGCGGTCTCGGCGTTGAGCCGGGCCACCGCCGGGCGTTGCGTGCCCGCGAGGTGCGGCTCGTCCGACTGCAGCGACCCGTTGTCCAGCAGCTGCCGCCAGGTCGCGAGGACCGCCTGGCCCTCGCCCACCGACGGGGCCGGTACGGCCGACTCGACCGGCAGCGCAGCCTTGCGCAGCACCGACGGCAGCTTCGCCAGGTCACCGGCGGCGGCCTGCGGGGTCTGGGTGAACAGGTCGACGTCCATCTCGACGCCGAGCGTGTCGAGCACCCGGCAGTCCGGCAGCGAGCCGGTGCCCTCGAGGGTGGCGCCGAACTCGCGGCGACGGCCCTCCCAGTTGACGAAGGTGCCGGACTTCTCGACGGCCGGGGCGACCGGCAGGACCACGTCGGCGAACTCGGTGACCGCGGAGGCCCGCAGTTCGAGGCTGACGACGAAACCCGCCTTGCGCAGGGCTTCCTCGGCGAGCGCCGGGTCGGGCAGGTCGTCGATCTCGACACCGCCGACGACCAGGCCGTCCAGCCGTCCGTCCGCGGCGGCGCCCAGGATGCCGGTGGTGTCGCGCCCCGTGACCACGGGCAGCGAACCGGCCGCGAGGCCCCAGGCCTGCTCGACCTCGGCCCGCGCGTCGATGTCCGTGACCAGACGGCCGCCGGGCAGCAGCGTCGGGGCCGCACCGGCCTCCAGCGCGCCACGCTCACCGGCACGGCGCGGGATCCACGCGATCCGCGCACCGGTGACCTCGCCGAGCTTGACCAGCTCGGTCAGCAGGCCGGGGATCTGCGCGGCCCGCTCGCCGACCAGGATCACCGCACCGGGCTGCGACAGCGCCTCGGACACGTCCGGGGCGTGCGTGACCAGGCCCTCGACCGCCGCGGTCTCGCCGCCGGGCTGGCAGGCGAGCAGCGTGCCGATCGACCCCTTGTCGACGGAGAACGGCCGGATCGTCTTCTCGACACCCGGTGACGTCCACTGTCCGATGTGGAAGATCTTGGCGCGGTTCTTGCGGGCCGCCTTGCGCAGCCGCAGGAACACGATCGGCGCCTCTTCCTCCGGCTCGAACGCCACGCACAGCACCGACGGCGCGGCCTCGATCGCGGAGAACGTGACCCCGTCCTCGGGTGTGGTGCCCACGACGCGGGAGGCCAGGAAGTCCAGCTCCTCTCCCGAGTGCGCACGGGCGCGGAAGTCGATGTCGTTGGTGTTCAGCGCGACACGGGCGAACTTGGCGTACGCGTAGGCGTCCTCGACGGTCAGGCGGCCACCGGTCAGCACCGCGGCGCCCTTGCCGTCACGGGCCTTCGTGAGCCCCTCGGCCGCGACCCGCAGCGCGTCGGTCCACGACGTCGGGGCCAGCTCACCGGTCTTGGCGTCGCGCACCATCGGCCGGGTGATCCGGTCGCCCGCGGTGACGTACCGGAACGCGAAGCGGCCCTTGTCGCAGATCCACTCCTCGTTGACCTCCGGGTCGTCGCCTGCGAGCTTGCGCATCACCTTGCCGCGGCGGAAGTCCGTGCGCTCCGCGCAGCCCGAGCTGCAGTGCTCGCACACGCTCGACGTGGACACCAGGTCGAACGGCCGCGACCGGAACCGGTACGCGGCGGAGGTGAGCGCACCGACCGGGCAGATCTGGATGGTGTTGCCCGAGAAGTACGACTGGAACGGCTTGTTCTGCGCGATGCCGATCTGCTGCTGCGCGCCGCGCTCCAGCAGGTCGATGAACGGGTCACCGGCGATCTGGTCGGAGAACCGGGTGCAGCGCTGGCAGAGCACGCACCGCTCGCGGTCGAGCAGCACCTGCGTGGACACCGGGATCGGCTTCGGGAACGTCCGCTTCGTCTCGACGAACCGGGAGTCCGCGCGGCCGTGCGCCAGCGCCTGGTTCTGCAGTGGGCACTCGCCGCCCTTGTCGCAGATCGGGCAGTCCAGCGGGTGGTTGATGAGCAGCAGCTCCATCACGCCCTGCTGGGCCTTGTCGGCCACCGGCGAGGTCAGCTGCGTCTTCACGACCATGCCGTCGGCGACCGTGATGGTGCAGGAGGCCTGCGGCTTCGGCATCGGCCGGCCACCCATCTCCACCTCGACCAGGCACTGGCGGCAGGCGCCTGCCGGGTCGAGGAGCGGGTGGTCGCAGAACCGCGGGATCACGGTGCCGAGGCGCTCCGCCGTGCGGATCAGCAGCTCACCCTTGGGCGCGATGACCTCGACCCCGTCGATGGTCAGCCGCACGTGCCCCTCGGGTACGGGCGCTGCCTCCGGCTTTTCTTCGATGGCTGTCATGCGTTAGCTCCAGCGAGCGCAGGGGCCGTGGACTTGTTCTGCTCGCAGAGCGCGAGGAACTCGTCCCGGAAGTACTTGATGCCGCTCTGGATCGGGCTCACCGCGCCGTCACCCAGGGCGCAGAAGCTGCGGCCCAGGATGTTGTCGCAGATGTCGAGCAGCGTCTCGATGTCCGACTCGGTGCCGTGGCCCTCGACCATCCGCTCGAGGATCCCGGCGAGCCAGTAGGTGCCCTCCCGGCACGGGGTGCACTTGCCGCACGACTCGTGCTCGTAGAACTGCGTCCACTTCATCACGGCCCACGGCACGGACACGGTCTCGTTGAACACCATCACCGCGGTGGTGCCGAGGATCGAGCCTGCCTCGACGGCGCCCTCGAAGTCCAGCGGCACGTCCAGGTGCTCGGCGGTGAACATCGGCGTGGAGGAACCACCCGGCGTCCAGAACTTCAGCGGGATGCCGTCCTTCATGCCGCCCGCCATGTCCAGCAGCTGGCGCAGCGTGGTGCCCAGGGGTGCCTCGTACTGGCCGGGCTTCTCGACGTGGCCGGAGATCGAGTAGATCTTCGGGCCGGGCGAGCGCTCGGAACCCATGGTGCGGAACCAGTCCGCGCCACCGTTGACGATGAAGGGCACCGACGCGATGGTCTCGACGTTGTTCACCGTGGTGGGCGCGGCGTAGAGGCCCGCGGCCGCCGGGAACGGCGGCTTGAGGCGGGGCTGGCCGCGGCGGCCCTCGAGCGAGTCGAGGAGCGCGGTCTCCTCACCGCAGATGTACGCGCCCGCACCGGCGTGGACGGTGATCTCCAGGTCGAAGCCCGACCCGAGGATGTCCTTGCCGACGTAGCCCGCCTTGCGCGCCTCGCGCACCGCCGCGTTGAGGCGGCGGATGCAGTGCGGCACCTCGCCGCGCACGTAGATGAACGCGTGGTGGGAGCGCATCGCGTACGAGGCGATGACGATGCCCTCGATCAGCGAGTGCGGGTCCGCCATCATCAGCGGGATGTCCTTGCAGGTGCCCGGCTCGCCCTCGTCGGCGTTGATGACGAGGTAGTGCGGCTTGTCCTCGTTGGGGGGCATGAAGGACCACTTCACGCCCGCCGGGAAGCCCGCGCCGCCCCGGCCGCGCAGACCGGAGTCCTTCACCAGCTGGACCAGCTGCTCGGGGGTGCCGGACAGCGCCTTGCGCAGTGCCGTGTAGCCCTCGAGCTTCTCGTAGGTGTCGAGACGCCACGAGTTCGGCGACAGCCAGCGCTTCGTGAGCACCGGGGTCACCGGGTCGGGCCGGGTCTCTTCTGGGGATGTCATTTCTTCTCGACCTCCGGAAGCGCCGGTGCCTTCTCGGGCATCGCCGGTGCGGTCCAGCCGCGGTCCGACGCGAGCTGCGCGCCGCGCAGCGTCTCGACGGCGGCGGACGGGCCGTCGATGCGGGCGCGGAACTCCGCCTCGTCCTCCGGGTAGAACCCGGCGAGCTCCAGCTCGACCGTGCGCAGGTCGGTGAGCGGGGCGCCACGCGTCGGCGCGGGCTTCTCGCCCCGCCGCAGCGCGTCGACCAGCTCGACCGCCGAGTCCACGGTCTGGTTGTCGTAGAACTCGTAGTTCACCTGCAGCACCGGGCCGAGGTCGCAGGCCGCGAGGCACTCGGCGTGCTCGATGGTGATCGAGCCCGGCGTGCCCGGCTCGCCCGCGGTGTCCTCGTGCTTGAGCGGCTGGTCGGTGTCCGACAGGTGCTCGGAGAGCTTCTTGTAGATCGCGTCGCCGCCCAGCACCGCGCACAGCGTGTTGGTGCAGACGCTCACCAGGTGCTCGCCGCACGGCTTGCGCTTGTACATCGTGTAGAACGTCGCGACCGCGCTGACCTCGGCGTTGGTCAGGTTCAGCTGCTGGGCGCAGAACTCGATGCCCGCCTGGCTGACGAACCCCTCGACCGACTGCACCAGGTGCAGCATCGGCAGCAGCGCGGACCGGGTCTCCGGGTAGCGCGCCTTCTGCTCGGCCGCCTTGGCGACGATGTCCGGGCCGAACACCGAAAGGTCCGGAGTGGACTCGACGGTCAGCGCCTCGTTCTCCGCGCGGCTCAGCGGGGACGCGGCGTTCACGTCCACGTCCGGGCCGGCGGCGACGTGGGTCTCCCCCGCGCCGACGCTGGAACCGCCGTACGTAGAGCCGGTGCTCAGAGACTCAGGCATGTCCACTCCTCGCAGGCTCCGAGTGGACACAGTGCTCCTGGTTCACTCCGCAAGCTCCGTTCACCGGTCCACACCTCCCATCACCGGGTCGATCGACGCGATGGCCGCGATGACGTCCGCGACCAGCCCGCCCTCGGACATCGCGGGCATCGACTGCAGGTTCACGAAGCTGGGTTCGCGCACGTGGACCCGCATCGGCCGGGTGCCACCGTCGGACACGAGGTGGTAGCCCAGCTCGCCGCGCGGCGACTCGATCGGCACGTACACCTGGCCCGGCGGCACCGAGAAGCCCTCGGTCACCAGCTTGAAGTGGTGGATCAGGGCCTCCATGGACTGGCCCATGATCTTGCGGACGTGGGCGAGTGAGTTGCCCATGCCGTCCGCGCCGATCGAGAGCTTCGCGGGCCACGCGATCTTCTCGTCCTCGACCATCACCGGGCCCGGCTCGAGCTTCTTCAGTGCCTGGTTGATGATCCGCAGCGACTGGTGCATCTCCTCGACGCGCAGCAGGTAGCGCGCGTACGAGTCGGCCGCGGTCGAGGTCGGCACCTCGAAGGTGTAGTCCTCGTAGCCCAGGTACGGCTCGGTCTTGCGCAGGTCCCACGGCAGGCCGGCGGAGCGCAGGATCGGCCCGGTGATGCCGAGCGCGAGGCACGCGTCGACCGGCAGGTAGCCGATGCCCTTGAGCCGGTTCTTCCAGATCGGCTGGCCGGTGAGCAGCTTGTCGTACTGCGGCAGCCGCTCGTTCATGACCTTGAGGAACTCGCGGACCTTGATCTCGTAGCCCTCGGGCAGGTCCTGCGCCACCCCGCCGGGGCGGATGAACGCGTGGTTCATGCGCAGGCCGGTGAGGAACTCCAGCAGGTGCAGCGCTTCCTCACGCTCGCGGAAGCCCGCGGTCATGGCGGTCAGCGCGCCCAGCTCCATGCCGCCGGTCGCGAGCGCGACCAGGTGGCTGGAGATGCGGTTGATCTCCAGGAGCAGGACCCGGATGGTCTGCGCGCGCGGCGGCGCCTCGACGCCGAGCAGCTTCTCCACCGCGAGGCAGTAGGCGGCCTCGTTGGACAGCGGCGCGAGGTAGTCCATGCGGGTCACGAACGTGACGCCCTGGGTCCAGGTGCGGTACTCGGCGTTCTTCTCGATGCCGGTGTGCAGGTAGCCGATGACCGACCGGGCCTGCGTGACCGTCTCGCCCTCGAGTTCGAGCACCAGCCGCAGCACGCCGTGCGTCGACGGGTGCTGCGGACCCATGTTGATGACGATCCGCTCGTCGTGGATCGCGTCGTCGAGCGCGGTGTCCCAGTCGCCGCCGGTGACGTTGTAGATCCGGCCCTCGGTGGTCTCCCGCTCGGCGGCGTACGCCTCGTCGGCGCCGTGCGGACGACCCGAGTCGGGCGTGGTGCCGGTGGTGACGTCGGAAAGGTTCTCGGTCATGACTGCGCCTCCGCGGGAAAAAGTACGTCGCCGCTCACGAGTACGACCTCCGCTGATCGGGCGGGGGGATCTCCGCGCCCTTGTACTCCACGGGGATGCCGCCCAGCGGGTAGTCCTTGCGCTGCGGGAAGCCGTCCCAGTCGTCCGGCATGAGGATCCGGGTGAGTGCCGGGTGACCGTCGTAGACGATCCCGAACATGTCCCAGGTCTCGCGCTCCTGCCAGTCCGCGGTCGGGTAGACACCCACGACCGACGGGCAGTGCGGCTGGCCGTCCGCGTCGCCGTTCCAGTCGATGGCCACCTCGAGCCGGATGCGGCGGCGGTAGGTCATCGAGGTCAGGTGGTAGACCGAGTGCAGCCGCTGCGGCACGTCCACGCCGTAGTCCACACCGGACACCGAGCTGCACAGCTCGAAGCGCAGCACCGGGTCGTCGCGGAGCATCTGGCACAGCGCGACGAGGTGCTCGGCCTGCACGTAGTAGGTGATCTCGCCGCGGTCCACGGTGACCTGCTGGATCGCCTCGACCGGGATGTCCCGCTCGCGCATGGAGGCGAGCATCTGGTCGGTGAACTCGTCGAACCAGCCGCCGAAGGGCCGCTCGGCGGGCGCCGCGACGTGCGCGGGCAGGCGCAGACCGCCGAAGCCGGAGGTGTCGCCGGAACCGGAGACGTTGAACATGCCCTTGCGGGCCTTGCCGGTGACGAGCGGGTCGCTCGGCCTCGGCAGTGCGTCGCCGGGCGCCGGGCGCTGCTCGTGCTCGGCGGGCCGCTCTGCGCTCGACCCGGGGTCGCCGGGCGCGGGTGTGGTGGGTTCGTCAGCCGCCATCCTCAGCCCCGCCCCCACCCGCTCATGGAAACGCTTCGCGTTGCAGTGTTCATTTTCAGGCTCACTTCTTCGCGTACTTGACGGAGGAGGCGATCATCTCGGTGCGCTTGCCCTCGGCCTCGCGCAGCGCGGCGCGGCGCGCGTTCAGCGGCTCGTCGGCGATCTTCGCGTGGAGCTTGAGGATCGCGTCCAGCAGCATCTCGGGGCGGGGCGGGCACCCGGGCAGGTACATGTCGACCGGCACGACGTGGTCCACGCCCTGCACGACCGCGTAGTTGTTGAACATCCCGCCGGACGAGGCGCACACGCCCATGGCGAGCACCCACTTGGGCTCGGCCATCTGGTCGTAGATCTGGCGCAGGACCGGTGCCATCTTGTTGGTCACCCGGCCCGCGACGATCATCAGGTCGGCCTGGCGCGGCGTGGCGGAGAAGCGCTCCATGCCGAACCGCGCGAGGTCGTAGCGCGGGGCGCCGGTCGTCATCATCTCGATCGCGCAGCAGGCCAGGCCGAAGGTGGCCGGCCACAGCGAGTTCTTGCGGCCCCAGTTGACCAGCTTCTCGAGGCTGGCCAAGAGGATGCCGTTGGGAAGCCGTTCTTCGAGTCCCATTGGTCCGCCTCCCCGTCAGTTCCAGTCGAGCCCGCCGCGCCGCCACACGTAGGCGTAGGCGAAGCCGAGCGTCGCGATGAACAAGAAGATCTCCACCAGCCCGAACAACCCGAGCGCGTCCGCGGAGACGGCGAACGGGTAGAGGAACACCATCTCGATGTCGAACAGGATGAAGAGCATCGCCGTCAGGTAGTACGCCACCGGCACACGTCCGCCGCCGACCACCGGCTGCGGTGACGGCTCGATACCGCACTCGTAGGCCGAGAGCTTGGCGCGGTTGTACCGCTTCGGCCCCACCAGCGGACCGAGCACGGCGGAGAACACCGCGAAGCCGGCCGCCAGTACGAAGAGCAGAAGCAGCGGGAGATAGCTCCCCAAACCTGCTGACACGTTCTCGTTCTGTGCTACAGATGTGCTGACAGCTGCGAGTGACACCTTCGCCGTCCTTTCCCCGTGAGCGGAGCTCACCATCGACACCGCTCGTCGGGCACCCTATGGGTCTCGCCGACGGCGTCGCTGGTTAGGCATACCTAACCCCATGCTTGTGAAAATCTTCACAAGCTCCCGCGTGCTTGTAGTGAAGCGCTTCACAAGGCGGGTCTCAGTGTAGGACTCGTGAAAACGGCGCTGTGACACGGGATGCGCGGTTACGCCCTGTGGATGACCGCGCCCCGGCCGGCCGGTTCCGTCGGTGGCCGCCGCCAGGCTGGATTTCGGGGGCCGGAGGCCACGGTCCTGTGGACAACTCCGCAGGTGGCGGCCGGTTTTGTCGGTGCCCGCCGGTACGCTGGAGTCCGGGGGCCGGAGGCCGTTGTCGATCTCGACGCGGTGGCTCGTCGGCCGCGGAGGCGCTCCCCTCGCGTGGTGAAGGGGTCCTTCGGCACGCCGGGGGTTGCGTTCAGGACGTGGCCTTCTGCGGGACGGGCGCCAGTTCTCGCATGTGGCGGAGCGGGGACAGCAGCGCCGGGAGCCAGACGCACGCCAGCGCGCACCCGCCCGCCACCAGCGCCGACCTCGGCCCCCACCACTCGCCCAGCACCCCGGCGAGCCCCGCCGCCACCGCCAGCGCGCCGGTCAGCAGGAACCGGAACGTCGCCATCACGCGCCCCAGCAGCGCGTCCGGGGTCACCTGCTGCCGGAAGCTCACGCTCAGCACGTTGTCCACCCCGACCTTCGTGGTCACCGCCAGCCACGTCACGCCCGCCAGCCAAAGCGCGGGCCCGTGGCCGACGAACGACATCCCGAACCCGAACGGCGCGACCACCACGTTCGCCAGCAGCACCACGCGCCCGGCACCGAACCGTGCCGCCAACCCCCTGGCCAGCAACGACCCCACCAGCATCCCCACGCCACCCGACGCGAGGAACAGCCCCAGCACGCCCGCGCCCAGGCCCAACTCGTCGACCAGGACCACCGGCAGCATCGTCAGCACCAGCACGATTCCCAGGTTGCTCACCGCGCCCGCCACCGCCAGCGCCCGCAGCACCGGATGCGTGGCCACGAACACCACGCCCTCACGCACGAGCCCCCGGCCCTCCGGCCGCGACGGTCGCGGCTCGCGGTGGTGGATCCGCCACACGCACCACGCCGACACGACGTAGCTCGCGGCGTCGAGCAGCAGCGCCGCCGGGGCCGTCACCAGCGCCACCACGAACCCGGCCACGCCCCGGCCCGCGATGTTGTTCACGGCGTCCATGCTCACCAGCCGCGTGTTCGCCGCCAGCAGCGCGGTGCGGCCGACCACCTGCGGCAGGTACGACTGGTTCGCCACGTCGAAGAACACCGTTCCGATGCCCGTCAGCAGCACGACCACGTACAGCTGTCCCATCGTCAGCGCACCCAGCCACCCCGCGACCGGGACCGACAGCAGCACCGCCGCCCTGGCCAGGTCCGCGGTGATCAGCACGCCTCGCCTGCGGAGCCGGTCGGTCCACGCGCCCGCGGGCAGGCCGATCACCAGGAACGCGACCGTGCTCAGGGTCGCCAGCAGGCCGACCTCACCGGGCGACGCCCGCAGCGCCGTCACGGCGATCAACGGCATCGCCACGTAGGTGATCGACGTGCCGAGGCGGCTCACCGCGGCCGCGGTGAAGAGGAGCCGGAAGTCTCTGTTCACGGGCACGAGCCTCGCGGCGTCGCCGCGGAACGCCGATTGATTTAGTCTCTGCTGAATGCTGGAGCTGTCGTTCACCGCGGCGGACGTCGCCTACACACGGTTCGCCTTCTCGCCCCTGTGGGAGGTCGTCGCCTCGGTGTGGCAGCTCAAGGGCGGTGTCGGACACGACGTGCACGCGCCGTGGCTGGCACAGGCGCGCGATCGGCTCAAGGGGTACGACTGGCGCCTGCTCCACGACCTCGTGCCCGCGCACGTGATCCCCGCGTTCCTCTGCCCACCGCCCACCGCGCCCCTGCCGGAGCTGGCGGACGAGCTGGCGACCGTGCGTGCGACCCCGGACGAGCAGGTGGCGCGGGAGGTGGCCGCGATCCCGGAGATCCCGGCCGTGCCCGACACGGGCGAGCTGGCCGAGGTGATCGAGGGGTACTGGGACCGCGTGCTCGCGCCGTTCTGGCCGCGGGTGCGGACGTTGCTCGAGGCGGACGTCCAGTACCGGGCCCGGCGGCTCACCACCGGCGGCGCGTCCGCGTTGTTCGCCGACCTCAACCCGGCCGTGACGTGGCGGGACGAGCGCCTGTTCATCGAGCACCGCCGGGTGTCGGGGCGGCGCGGGCTGCGCGGCAAGGGGCTGTTGCTGGTGCCGTCGGCGTTCGTGTGGCCGCGGGTCTTCTCGATCACCGTGCCCGGGTGGCAGCCGACGCTGCGGTACCCGCCCCGCGGAGTCGGGGACCTCTGGACCGAACGGCACACCGCGCCGTCGGCAGCGCTGGTCGGGGTGTTCGGAGCGAGCCGGGCGCGGCTGCTCGCCGAGCTGGACAACCCGGCGTCCACCACCGCCCTCGCCGCGCGGACCGGGCTCACGGCGGGTGGGGTCAGCCAGCACCTGACCGCACTGAAGGCGGCGGGCCTGGTGTCGGCGCACCGGGCCGGGCGGTTCGTCCTCTACGCGCGGTCCGAGGTGGCCGAACACCTGCTCACCCCGGACGCGCGGAAGGGGCGCCCCGCCCGCACGGCGGAACGCCCCTTCCCGGGATGAGTCTCAGTCCTGGTTCAAGTAGTACAGCAGGCGCAGGATCTCCAGGTACAGCCAGACCAGCGTGGTCATGAGACCGAACGCGGCGAGCCACGCGAACTTGGCGGGCATGCCGGTGCGGATCATCTGGTCGGCCATGTCGAAGTCGAGCAGGAAGTTGAACGCCGCGATGCCGATCACGACGATCGAGAAGATGATCGCGAGGGTGCTGCCGTCACGCAGGCCCATGTTCACGCCGAACAGCGACATGATCAGGTTGATCAGCATCAGGCCCGCGGCCGCGACCGTGGCACCGATGATCCACTTGGTCAGCTTCGGCGTGACGCGGACGGCGCCCGTCTTGTAGACGACGAGCATGACGATGAACACCAGCGCGGTGCCGAGGATGGCCTGCAGCGCGATGCCGGGGACGAGCGCCTCGAAGACGCCGGTGATGGCACCGAGGAAGACACCCTCAGCGGCCGAGTACCCGAGCACCAGGCCCGGCTTCGGCATCTGCTTGAAGATGATGACGAGCGACAGCACGAGGCCGACGATCAGGCCGATGATCATCGGCGGGAACGGGCTGATGGCACCGCTCAGCACCGCGACGGCGGTGATGATGCCGGTGACCAGTGCGACGCCGAGCGTCAACGCGGTCTTGGTGACCACGTCGTCGACCGTCATCGGGCGCTCACCCGTGGTCGGCGGTGCCTGGTAGCCGCCGTATCCCGGCATGTTCGCCTGCGGCTGGGTCTGGAAGCCCGCGTAGCCGCCGCCGAACCCGCCCTGAGGCAAGTTCCGGAACGCGGGATTACTGGTAGAACGCACCTGTTCCTCCTGGGCCTGTATGGCTCCTGCACCGGGTTCAACGCACAACCATGCCGGTCCGTTCCCGGCGAGTAAAAGCGACTTTACCCGTTTTGACGTGATCGTTATGCCCAACCCAGGCCAAACACTAACTGTCAAGGACTCACCCGAGCCAGCGTCCCCCACCTGTGGCACTACTCTCCGTTAGCCTTACAGAGGATCACAGGAGGACGCCATGAGCCGGCGCTCGGGGCCGATCGTCACCGGAGTCGCACTCGCGCTGACGTTCCTGGTCCTGCTGGTACTCGGCACCGTCGGCCCGGACCGCCCGGCACCCGAGGACGAGGCACCCGTCGCACAGGGCAAGCCGTCACCACCGGAGTGGATGCGCGAACTCGAGCCCGGAGAGAAGCCGCCGCAGTTCGTCCTGTTCTCCTTCGACGGCGCCGGGTCGCACGCGCACTGGCAGCGCATCCTCCCCCTCGCCGAGAAGGTGAACGCGCACGTCACCGGCTTCCTGTCGGGCATCTACCTGCTGCCGGACAGCCTGCGTGGCGCGTACACCGGCCCCGGCCACGGCGCGGGCCGCGCGTCGATCAGCTTCGGCGGCACCGACACCGAGGTGGCCACGAGGATCGACGACCTCAACACCGCCTACCAGCAGGGCCACGAGATCGGCACCCACTACAACGGGCACTTCTGCGCGGGCAACGAGCCGAGCGGCGCCCGCTGGTCGCGGGCCGACTGGGACAACGAACTCGACCAGTTCTTCTCGATCGTGCGCGACGCGGCGCCCAAGGGTCTGGCGCTGCCGGACGACGCGATCAAGGGCGGCCGCGTGCCGTGTCTGGAGGGCGACCCGGACGCGTTCTTCCCCACCATGACCGAGCACGGGATGACCTACGACACCAGCATCACCACGGAGGGCGTCGCCTGGCCGGAGCTGCGGGACGGCGTGTGGGAGTTCTGGGTGCCGGTGGTCCGGGTGCCCGCGCTGTCCGGCAAGAAGGTGATCATGATGGACTACAACCTCTGGTACTCGCTGAACGGCGCGAAGGACGAGCCCGCGCGTGACGCGGAGTTCACCGCGGTCACCCTCGACACCTACCGGGCCGCGTACCAGGCGGCGTTCAACACCAACCGCGCGCCGCTGACCGTCGGGAACCACTTCAACGACTGGTCGGGTGGCGCGTTCAGCCGGGCAACGGAACAGTTCATGAACGAGGTGTGCGTGCGCCCGCAGACGGTGTGCGCGACCTACACCGAGGTCATCGAGTGGATGACCCTGCAGGACCCGAAGGTGCTGGACACCTACCGGAGCAAGCCGCACGCTCAGGTGTCGTAGCGGAAGGAGCTTGGCATGGCGACCTACCTGGTGACCGGCGCGACCGGTCTGATCGGGCGGCACTTCGTCGCGGAGATCCTGGCCAGGCCCGACACCGAACGGGTCTGGGTGCTGGTGCGGGAGCGCTCGCAGGACAAGCTCGCCGAGGTGGCGCTGGACTGGCCCGCCGCCGACAAGGTCCGCAACCTGATCGGTGACGTGCGTGCCGAGCGGCTCGGCATCGGCGACGAGCAGGTCGCCGAGCTGACCGGGACGATCGACCACCTCGTGCACCTCGCCGCGCTGTACGACATCGCGGCCGACGACGACGTGAGCATCGCCGCGAACGTCGACGGCACCAGGCACGTGCTCGACCTGGCGGCCGCGCTGGACGTCGGCTGCCTGCACCACGTGTCGTCGGTGGCCGTCGCCGGCGACTACCGCGGCCGGTTCACCGAGGAGATGTTCGACGCGGGCCAGCGGCTCGTCACCCCGTACCACCGCACGAAGTTCGAGTCCGAGCGCCTGGTCCGCACGCAGACCGACGTGCCGTGGCGGGTGTACCGGCCCGCGATCGTGGTCGGCAACTCGGTCACCGGCGAGATGGACAAGATCGACGGGCCGTACTACTTCTTCCCGGCGCTGCAGCGGCTGGCCGCGCTGCCGACCGTGCCGGTGGTGTTCCCCGACATCGGCGACACCAACATCGTGCCGGTCGACTACGTGGCGAAGGCCATGGCGCACCTGGTGACCGCCCCTGGCATGGACGGTCGCGCGTTCCACCTGGTCAACCCGTCGCCGCAGTCCGCGCGCGAGGTCTACGACGTGTTCGCCAGGGCCGCGGGCGCCCCGGTCTCGACCGTGGAGTTGGGCAAGGGCCTGGCGAAGCCGCTGGTCAACCTGGTGAAGCTGGCCGAGCACGTGCCGGGCGTGACGATCGCGCGGGACGCCGTGCTCGACCGGCTGGGCATCCCTCCGGTGCTGCTGACGACGCTGACGTTCGAGCCGGTGTTCGACTCGACCGAGACCCGCCTCGCGCTCGCCGACACCGACATCGACACCCCGCCGCTCACGGACTACGCGGACGTCCTGTGGCGGTACTGGCGCGAGCACCTCGACCCGTTCCGGGCGCGCAGGCACGGGCAGCGCGGTGAGCTGGACGGCAGGCGTGTGGTGATCACCGGCGCGTCGTCGGGCATCGGGCGGGCGACCGCGCTGAAGGTCGCCGAGGCAGGCGGTGTGCCGCTGCTGGTGGCGCGGCGGCAGACGGAGCTCGAGGAGGTCCGGGCCGAGATCGCCGCCGCTGGCGGGCAGGCGTTCGTGTACCCGTGCGACCTCACCGACGACGAGTCGGTGGCGAAGACGGTCGCGCAGATGCTGGTGGAGCAGCCGGGCATCGACATGCTGGTGAACAACGCGGGCCGGTCGATCCGGCGGTCCGTGCAGCTGTCGTACGACCGCATGCACGACTACGAGCGCGCGATGGCCATCAACTACTTCGGCGCGGTCCGGTTGATCCTCGCGCTGCTGCCGCACATGATCGAGCGCCGGTTCGGCCACGTCGTGAACGTGTCGTCGATCGGCGTGCAGGGCATCGCACCGCGGTTCTCGGCGTACGTGGCGTCGAAGGCCGCGCTGGACTACTTCTCCAAGATCGTCGCGACGGAGACCCACGGCGCCGGGATCACGTTCACGACGGTACACATGCCGCTGGTCAGGACGCCGATGATCCGGCCGACCAAGATCTACGACGCGTTCCCGACGAAGTCGCCGGAGCAGGCGGCGGACATGGTGATGGCCGCGCTGCTCGAGCGCCCCAAGCACATCGGGACGCCGACCGGCCGGATGATCTCGGCCGCGTACACCGTCGCCCCCGGCCTGGTCGACGCGATCGCCTACCAGGGCTACCGGATCTTCCCCGACTCGGCGGCGGCCGGCGGGTCCGGCCGCATGAAGATCGGCAAGGGTGACCGTCACCTCGGCGCGGCGGCCATGGCGCTGGCTCGCCTGACGAGGGGCTTCCACTGGTGACCTCGTCCACATAGGACCCGGCCGGATTCCGATCTGTTGCGGTACGCGGTCACCCGAGTACGGTTTTGTCATGGCTGCCGTCGATGACCACGCCCCAGAAGATGGTTTCACCGTGGCGCGCCACGGTTTCGACCGTGGTGAGGTCAGACAGCGCGTCGCGGAGCTGAACGCCGCCATGGCACGCCTCGCGGCGGAGCGCGACGAGGCCGTCGCGCAAGTCGCGGAACTGCGCGGTGAGCTGGAGATCGCGCGCCGCGAGACAGCCGCGCTGACCGAACGCCTGGAGACCCAGGCCGACGAGGAAAGCGCCGCACGCCTGCTCGCCGTGGCGAAGTCCGAGGCGACGGAGGTGCGGGCGCGGGCGAAGGCCGCGGCGGAGGAGACGTGGGCGGTCGCGGAGAAGGCGTCCGCGGAGGTCCGTGACCACTACCGGCAGATGCTGCGCGCCCTGGAGGAACAGCACGCTGAGCTGAACCGCACGCACAAGACGATGCTCGCGTCGGCCAAGGTGCAGGCGGAGAAGATGACCACCGAGGCGGAACGCCGCCAGGAGGCCATCGACAAGGCGGCGGAACGCGACCGGATCCGCATCGACCGCGAGTTCTCGGAGTCGATGACCGCGAAACGCGACGCGCTGCGCCGGGAGCTGGAGAAGGCGCAGAACGACACCGACAACGAGGTGACTGCGAAGCTGGCGGCCGCCGACGAGGAGTCCCGCCGCCGGATCGACGCGGCGCTGGCGCAGGTCAGGCAGCTGACAACGGTCCGCGAGCAGCTGAGCGGCCGGTTGCGGGAGACGAAGGAGCTGCTGGACCGGACCAGCTCGCTCATGGAGCCGGTGGACGGCGAGGCCGAAGCCGACACCCCACCGGCCGCGCCGCAGGACAAGGGCGCCGTCCCACCGCAACGCCAGCACGCGAAACGCTGACGCCCAACGCGTCAGGCCATGCCGTACAGGCGGTCCACCGGGATCCGGACCACCAGCCGCTTGTCGGCGACCATCGCCGCCCGGTACTCGTCCCAGTCGGGGTGCTCCCCCGCGACGGTCCGGTACACGTCCACCAGTTCGTCCACAGTGGCGTCGTCCGGCGCCATCGCGACCGGGGTCAGCTCGGCGGTGCCCTCCGCCACCACGTACGACCGGAAGTCCGGCGCGCACACGTAGAAGCTGGCCCGCGGGTCACGCAGCAGGTTCCTGGTCTTCGCGCGCCCGGCGGTCACGGACATCCGCACGACGCCGTCCGCGAACGTGTAGCTCACATTGGACAGCTGCGGCCGTCCGTCGCGCTTCAGCGTGGTCAGTACGCCCTGGTTGCGGTCCGTCAGCAGCGCACGCAGTCGATCATCCATGCGCCCATCGTGCAACCTCGACCGCACCCGAGATCAAGCGGCACGCGCGGTGACCGACGCGCAGGTCTCCAGGATCAGCGACGCGACCTGCTCCGGCGCGTCGATCATCGGCACGTGGCCCGCGCGGTGCAGCCACACGTGCCGCGCCCGCGGCAAGAGCGCCGCGGCACGGCGCGCTTGCCGGGGCCACAGGATGCGGTCACGGGTGCCCCATGCCACCGTCAGCGGCACGGTGGGCGCGGGTGAGCGGTAGACGTAGTCCCGGCCGGCGGCCGCCACCAGGTCGAAGCCCCCCGCGCCCACCATCGACACCAGGTCGGCGAGCATGATCTCGGCGGTCATCCGGGAGGGGTGGCCGTACAGCAGGCAACCCGCCGCCATCCGGAACAGGCGGTTGCGGATCATCGGGTTCAGCAGCCACGACGGTGTCCGGCCGCTCCTCCTGATCATCGTCAGCACCCGCAGCGCCCACGCCCGGTCACGGGCCGTCCAGAAGCCCGCGGGGGCCAGCGCCGTCGCCGAGGACACCAGTCCGCGGGAGGCCAGCTCGATGCTGATCACCGCGCCGAGCGAGTTCCCGGCCACGTGCGGGCGGCCGAGCCCCATGTCCTCGAAGATGTCGGCGCAGGCCTGCACCGCGCTCGCCATGTCGTACCCGCGGCCCTCCGGCAGCAGCGGCGACCTGCCGAACCCCGGCAGGTCGATGGCGATCACGTCGTGCCGCCGCGCCAGGGTGTCGATCACCGGCTCCCACGCCTGCCAGCGGTGCCCGATGCCGTGGAGCAGCACCAGCGGATCGCCGTTGCCCCGCCGCTCGAACGCGACCTCGATGGGTTGCCGGGCCATACGCCACCTCCGCACTGAGTGTTACCCGGATTAACAGTAACTCAGTACTCGTCGTGGAGTCGCCACCAACTTCCCGGGCCGTCGGTCCCGCGGCCCGACTCCTCCCACGCCTCCTGCCTGCCGAACGGGGTCAGGTCCAGGTAACGCAGGGTGCCGACCAGCAGGTCACCGCCGCGTCCGGTGGTGTAGTAGGTCCGGTACACGTCGTCCCCGTCACGCAGGAAGACGCTCACCCCGAACCCCTGGCCCGCGCCGCAGTCGGCCGTGAAGGTCGAGCCGTGCGTCGAGTACCAGGGCACGGTCCAGCCCATCCGCTCCCGGAACGGCTCGCTCTCCGACAGCGGCGCGGGCGCGGTCACCACCAGCGACACGTCGCGGTTGTGCAGCGCCTCCTGCTGCCTCGGCATGTTGTCGACCAGGAACGCGCAGCCGGAACAGCGGTGCGGGTCACCCGGGAACATCATGTAGTGGTAGGTGATCAGCTGGCGGCGGCCGTCGAACAGGTCGAGCAGGCTCGCCTCGCCGTCGACGGACCGGAACACGTACGAGGTGTCCCAGCGGACCATCGGCAGACGACGGCGCTGCGCGTTCACCCTGTCCAGGGCCCGCAGCGCGGCCTTCTCCTCGACCAGCAGCTTCTCCCGCGCCGAGGCCCACTCCTCCTGCGACACGACCTCGGGCAGCGCGGCGTTCATGACCGCAGCCATTCGGGCATGGCGGCCGGGAACCGCGTCTGGAAGTCCATGACGGCGGCCCAGACCGGCCGGACCGCGATGCGCTCCATGACCACCTCCCGGGCCCCCAGCTCCGCGAAGTACGCGTCCGCCGCCTCGGCGGGCATGCCCGCGCGCATGTACGTCTCGTACTCCGACACCACGCCGCGCACCTCGGTGACCTGCGCGTCACCACGCAGGAGCAGGACCTCGGGCGGCTGGTCGTCGGTGTCCAGCGTGAGCGCGACCCTCGGGTTGGCACGCAGCGCGCGACCGCGGGCCGACGGCGCGAACCCGCCCATCACGACCTCCTCCCCGTTCCAGAGGAACTGCACGGGCAGGACGCGCGGCGTGCCGTCCAGCGCGGTGTACGCGAGCCGCAGCGGGCTGATCGCCGCCAGCCTGCGCCGGGCGATGTCGGTGTCGAGCAGGCGGAGGTCGCCCTGCTCCAGGGTGATCGTCATACGGTGCTCTCCTTGAGGTGTTCCGCGAGGTCGGCGAAGCACTCCTGCCAGCCGCCCACGTGACCGTCGCGTTCGTCGGCCGTGCGGAAGATCGCCTGGTGGAAGGTCATCTCGGTCTTGCCGTCACGGTCGGAGAAGGTCACCGTCACGAGCGTGTCGTGCTCGCGCGTGCCCTTCGGCTCCTCCCAGGAGAAGCTGAACACCAGCCGCTCCGGCGGGAGGATCTCGTGGTAGACGCCGCTGGCCCAGTACTCGGCCGCGCCGTCGGTGATGCAGGTCCGCCACCGGCCGCCCTCTTCGAGGCGGACGGTGCAGGACGAGGCGCGGAAGCCCGTCGGCCCCCACCATTGCGCGAGGTGGTCGGGGTTCGTCCACGCCGCGAACACGAGGTCGCGTGGCGCGTCGAACAGCCGGGTGATCGTCAGGTCGGTCATCGGTCCTTCCCCTGCAGTCCGCGGAGGTGGTCGTCCAGCCGGTCGAAGCCGCTCTCCCAGAACGCCCGGTACTCGGCGAGCCACCCCGTCGCCTCCTTCAGCGGCGCCGCCTCCAGCCGGCACGGCCGCCACTGCGCGGTGCGGGTCCGCGAGATCAGCCCCGCCTGTTCGAGGACCTTCAGGTGCTTCGAGACGGCGGGCAGGCTCATCGCGAACGGCTCGGCCAGCTCGGTGACCGTCGCCTCGCCGTTCGCGAGCCGCGCCAGGATGGCGCGCCGCGTGGGGTCCGCCAGGGCGGCGAACGTACTGCTCAACTGGTCCACTTGGTACTCAACCTTCTGGTTAATTAACCAACAGGTTGACTGTACGAGCGCTGTCAAGCCCCCGGGGTTAGCGCTTTCCTGGTCGCGGAACGCGATCGATCATGCGTCCACAGTGTTCGCACACGCTCTCACCTGCAAGGATGCAAACGTTGCCACAAAAAAGCACGCGGAATGGGAACACAGTGCGTGTCAGCGCAATTGCGGTGAGTCGCGAGAAACGGGCGAGAAAACGTTGAGAAACGCTGTGCCCCCGACCGGATTCGAACCGGCACTCCACCCCTTTTAAGGGGGCTGCCTCTGCCAGTTGGGCTACGGGGGCAGCCGCAGCCTAGGACGTGATCACACGGCTACGGAGCGGTTTTCGGAAAATCCTTCCGCTGGCCCAATCCGGGATACGCCAGTTGGCGCTACCCAGGCCGGGCTGGGTAAGGCTACCTGGCGGTGTCCACCGAAATCGCGCTGGTCAGCTCCGTGACACGCGATCGAACTCGGCGCGCGGATTGTTGATCTGGCCCATCGAGATGACCTCGCGGCGTAACAGTCCACTCAGTAACCAGTCGGCTACCACACGGAATTTCCGGTTGAACGTGGGGACTCGCGCGACGTGATAGCCGCGGTGCATGCCCCACGCGATGAAGCCCTTGGCCTTCACGTTGTAGACGTCCGCGACGCCCTTGTGCAGGCCCAGGCTCGCCACCGACCCCACATTCTTGTGGAAGTAATCGACCGGCTGCTTGTCCCGCAGCACGGCCACGATGTTCTTCGCCATCCGGTTCGCCTGGCGGACCGCGTGCTGCGCGTTCGGGGCGCACAGCGCGGTCGGGTCCTCGTCCACGCGCGACAGGTCCGGCACGGCCGCGTTGTCCCCCGCGGTCCACACCTCCGGCAGGCCTTCGACCTGCAGCGTCGGTGTCGCCTTGAGACGGCCGCGCTCGTCGAGCGGGAGGTCCGAAGTGGCCAGCACGGGGTTGGCCTTCACGCCCGCGGTCCACACGATCGTGTCGCTGTCGAACTCGGTGCCGTCCGAGAGCATCACGTGCCCGTGCTCGAACGACTTCGCCAGCGTGGACAGGTAGACCTCGATGCCGCGCTTCTCCAGCTGCAGCACCGTGTAGACGCCGAGGCTCTCGCGGACCTCGGGCAGGATCCGGCCCGCCGCCTCGACGAGCACCCACCGCAGGTCCGACGGCTCGATGTTCTCGTAGTACCTGGTCGCGAACCGGGCCATGTCCTCCAGCTCGGCCAGCGCCTCGATGCCCGCGAACCCGCCGCCGACGAACGTGAACGTCAGCAGCTTGCGGCGCAGCTCGTGGTCCACTGTGCTCGCCGCCGCGTCCAGCTTGGACATGACGTGGTTGCGCAGGAAGATCGCCTCGCCGATGGTCTTGAACGCGATGCCCTGCTCGGCGAGTCCGGGGATCGGCATCAGGCGCGCGACCGACCCGAGCGCGACGACGAGGATGTCGTACTCGACCTGCTCGTGGTGCCCGTCCGGCGCCTCGATCTCGACGCAGCGGTTCGCGTGGGAGATCTGCGTGACGCGCGCGGTCAGCACGTGGCAGCGCTTGAGCGTCTTGCGCAGCGGCACCACCACGTGCCGCGGCTCGATCGCACCGGCGGCGGCCTCGGGCAGGAACGGCTGGTAGGTCATGTGCGGCTGCGGGTCGATGACCGTCACGGACGCCTCGTTGCCCTTGAGCTTCCGCTGGAGACCCAGAGCCGTGTACAGGCCGACGTACCCGCCGCCCAATATCACGATCCGCTTCGGTTGCGAAAGTCCTCGCGCCATATCTCTATGGTGTCATCCGAGCATCCCGGACGCCCACCGCCCCGGCTGTGACAGTGCTCGCTGTGTTGCCCCGCACAGGTCATTCCGTGCGCTGGAACCACACGACGAGCAGCGCAACCCCGGCGAGCCCGGCCAACGCGAGCACCTCGACCACCGGCTGGGTCCGCCCCTCCGGCAGCACCGCGACGGCGACGGCCACCACCGCCGTCACCGCCTGGACCATCAGGAACCGCAGGGCCGTCGACCGCAGCGCGCCCGCGTGCACGCGGCCGGACGCGGGCAGGAAACCCGCGATCCCGCACGTCACGTGGAACAGGTGCACCAGCGGCACCATGATCAGCACCTCGGCCCGCAGCGGGCCGCCGTCCCCGAGCGCGAGCAGCACCGCCGCCACGACGACCACGGCCGCGGGTGCGGGCGACGCGGGCGCGTAGGCCGACGCCAGCACGGCGGGCAGCAGCACGAAGAGCGTGCCGGTCGTGGTGCCCTCGGACAGCGGCAACGCCCCGATGGCCGCGCCGACCACGAGGATCACCACACGCAGCAGCCAGGCGGGGATACCTCTGCCGACGACGAGCGCGTCCGGTTTCACCGTCGCCGCCCCCTCAGCTGCCGCAGGAGCGCCGCGATCTGCCCGCCACCGTCCCACGGCACCACCACGACCCCGTGCTCCTCCAGCGCACGCAGCCGCATCCGGTGCTCGGCACGCAGGATCGACACCACGCCCGCGCCCCACGGCGTCGTCCGGTCCGGCGCCAGCTCGGCGGGCATCAGGTCCACGGCGAGCACCAGCCGGCCGCGGCGGGTGAGCCGCACGGTCAGGTCCACGAGCAGGTCGTCGAGGAACGGGGACAGCACCACGACCGTCGCCCCCGGCGGCACCTGCGCGTGGTTGAGCACCGCTTCGCCGCTGCCCGCGACGCGGCGCGACGAGTGCACGAGCTGGTGGCGGATCCGCTGCAGCTGCCTGCGGCCGGACCCGACGGGCACACCGCCGCGCGGGTGCCCGAGGTCGATGAGGCCGACGCGGTCGCCGTGCCGCAGGTGCGCCGCCGCGATCGAGCTGGCCGCGCGCACCCCGAGGTCGAGGCTGCCGCCCTTCCGCACGTCCATGCCGACCGGCTCGGCGTTCCACTCGGCGACGTCCCGGCCCACGTCGAGACGCGTGTCCAGCGCCAGGAGCAGGTCGGCGTCGGCCTCGGCGTGCCGTTCGCGGACGTGCAGCGTGCCGGGCACGAGCGTGCCGCCCGCCGCCGCGGACGCGCGCAGCGACACCCGCCAGTCCACGCGGCGGAGCCGGTCACCGGACTGGAACGGGCGGATGTCCCGCAGCTCCATGCCGTCGCCGGGCCGGGGCGACCGGTGGGCGCCGACCAGGCCTGCCGCACGCGGCGGCAGCGGGCCGGGTGGCAGCGGCTCGATCGGCGGCAGGACCGTGTGCTGCCCGACGACGCCGACGACCGGCCCGAACACGTGCAGGCCGTCGTGGCCCGCGAACAGGTGGTCGGGCCGCAGGTAGATGCCGTGGCCCCAGGCGTTCCACGTGACCCTGGTGCGCACCTCGCCGTCGGTGGCGGGCAGCAGGTGCACCGGGCCGACGCCCGGCGTGGTGGGCAGCGGCATGCGCAACGCGGTGAACACGGCGTCGTTGCCCGGCCGGACGGTCACGCCGACCACCGCGTCGTTGCCCGCGTCGACCGTGTCGGGACGTGCCTTCGAGACGATCGACGGGTTGCCGGACGGAGTGCGCGTGAGCAGCAGGCTGATCACCAGGGGCAACCCGATCAGCGCCAGCTCGACGCGGTGCATGACCAGCCCGACGAGCATCAGCCCGACCCCGCACACGAGCGCGCGGACCAGCGCGTCGGTACGGCGCCAGCCCTCGTTCCTGGCCGCGCGGCGCGCCTTCAGCCAGGTGACGGCCTTCGGTTCGCGGGGCCGCGGGGGCGCCCCGGTGGTCACGCCGGGTCCGGCCGGGTGGTGGCCGGGCCCGGGACCTGACCCAGCAGTTCGGTCACGACCTGCGTGGCGGTCACACCGCTGCCCCACGTCTCGGGACGCAGCGTCAGCCGGTGCGCGAGCGCGGCGACCGCGCACTCCTTGACGTCCTCCGGCAGCACGTACTCGCGGCCGTCGAGCACCGCGAGGGCCCTGCCCACCAGCAGCAACGCCTGCGAGCCGCGTGGCGAGGCGCCGACCTCGACCGCGCGGTGCGTTCGGGTGGCGCCCGCGAGGTCGACGCAGTAGCGCAGCACGTCGTCGTCGACGTCGACCCGTTCGAGCGCGGCCTGCAGGTCGGCGAGCCGGGAGGCGTCGATGACCGGCGCCAGCACCGTCTCCTCGCGCTGCCGGGCGATGCGCCGCCGCAGCACCTCGGCCTCCTCCTCGGCGGGCGGGTAGCCGATGTCCAGGCGCAGCAGGAACCGGTCCAGCTGGGCTTCGGGCAGCGGGTAGGTGCCCTCGTACTCGACCGGGTTCGACGTGGCGAGCACGTGGAACGGCCGGGGCAGGGCGAACGTGCGGCCCTCGACGGTGACCTGCTTCTCCTGCATGGCCTCCAGCAGCGCGGCCTGCGTCTTCGGCGGCGTGCGGTTGATCTCGTCGGCGAGCAGCAGCCCGGCGAACACGGGCCCTTCGCGGAAGGTGAACTCGCGGTCAGCCGGGTCGTAGACGAACGAGCCGGTGATGTCCGCGGGCTGCAGGTCGGGCGTGCACTGGATGCGCCGGAACTCCAGGCCGAGCGCCTGGGCGAGGCTGCGGGCCATCAACGTCTTGCCGAGGCCGGGCACGTCCTCGAACAGCACGTGCCCGCCGGCGAGCACGGCCGCGAGCGCGAGCCGCAACGTCCGGTCCCGGCCGACGACGACCGTGCCGACGGCGCTGCGCACCGCGTCGGCCTCGGTGCGGATGTCGGTGATGGTCAGGGTGGTCACAGCTCCTCCAGGTGCCGCATCAGCGCGGCGAACGTCTTCGGCGGCGGCAGTTGGGCGTCCGGTGCGGTGAGCAGCCGGTGCAGGTCGGCACCCAGCCGCTCCTTGGCCGCCGGGGTGTTCAGGTCGGGCCCGAGCACGGACTGCGCGACCCGGCGCAGGCGCGGCTGCACCCGGGACGTGAAGCGGTACTGGTCGAGCGCGGACCGCTCAAGGCGTTCGGTCAGGAAGGTGGCGTGCAGGGTGACGCTCGCGGACGGCGGGTCGGGCGCCGCGGTCCAGTCGGCGTCGAAGGTGCCCGCGAGCAGGCACCCGGCGAACGTGAGCGCGGCCGCGGGCAGAGCCATGAGGAGGGCCCAGCCCAGCGGCACGGTCATCCCGAACATGGCGGCGGCCACCACGGCGGCCGTCACCACGACGGTCAGGATCAGAGCGCGGCGCAGCGTCATCGGATCGTGGCCAGGATCCGCTCGAGCGCGGCACGGGCACGCGCGGCGCTGCCGGGGTCGACGTCGCCGTGACCGAAGCGGGCGCGCTGGTAGAGCGTGCGCAGCTCACGGAGCGCCGCCTCGTCGGCCTTCTCCTCCGCCAGCAGGGCGACGGTGAACTCGGTGGCAGTCTCGTGCGGTCGGCGGGTGTGCTCGGCGGCGTTCTCGAGCGTCACCCAGGCCTCGATCACCGCGTCCCGAGGCCGCCCGCCGTCCCTGGCGAGGATGTCGCGTGCCTGCACGACGGCGTCCTTGAGCCGCAGCCGGGGCACGGAGTCCACCGCGGGCGCCTCGACGGCCTCGACCACCTGGCCCACACCGAGCAGCCGCCTGCCGCGCAGGAAGCTCAGCACCGAGAACACGACCGCCATCACACACAGGACGACCAGCAACCCCACGATGATCTTCGCCACGAGAGCCGGGTCCACGGCGGTGTCGGGGCTTCCCCGCGCGCCCACGTTGGCCGGCGAGAGCAGCACACCGGGCAGCCCCGGACTGATGTGGAAGTCGTTGACCTCGCTGGGCACGGGCGAACTCCCACGCGCCGCGACCACCACGACCAGCAACGACGCGGCGGCGGCGAACAGCAAGGCCGTCCGGTTGCCCCCCATGCCGAACAAGCATGCCGGACCGGCGCGCACCCGTGAACCGCCCTTGTTCGGATCGATACCTAGGCCCGCCACCCCGCGACGACGTCGAGGTGGGCGGCGGTCAACCCGCTCGCGGGGTCGACGGGGACCAGCAGGGTGGGCTGGTCCCGCCGGGCCAGGAACCGTTCCCGCGCACCGGCCCGCAACTCGAAGTCGTCGTCGAACCAGGCGAGCGGCCGCCCGTAGGCGAACCGCCCGACGGCGGTGAACTTCCAGTCCGGCCCGGTGTCGGCATGCGGCCCGGCGAAGGTGACGACCGGCAGCGTCGGCAACCCGATGGCCTTGCCGACCAGGCGGTTCGCGTCGTCACCCCAGCTGGTGGCCCAGACCAGCTGGAGCCCGGTGCGCGCGGCCAGCGCCAGCAGGGCAGGCCCGTGCGCCGCCGACAGCCAGGCCTTCCTGCGCCGCCACCGGCGCTCGGCGTAGCCCGCCGGGCACCCGGCCGCCGCCCACGGGTTCAGCACCCCGTCGATGTCGAGGAACAACAACCCGCTCACGGCTGGACCGCGTCTCGTGCGGGAGCACAGGCCGCGACAGCGTCGAGAACATCGCCGATCAGTACGACCATCGACATCGCCAGGACGTCGGGATCGTCAACCTGGAGCAGGTCAGAAGCGAGGCGATTGCTTCACTCTTCGTGACGAACGTCGTCATGGGCGGCCGCGATCTCCTTCGCCTTCGTCAGGACGGCTTCCACCATCGCCGGGGTGAGCCTGCCGGTGAACGTGTTCTGCTGGCTCACGTGGTAGCAGCCCAGCAGCGTCAACGGCGCCGGGCCTTCCAGCGGCACGGTCACCCCGTGCCCGAACTTCGGCCGCGGCGCCGGGATCCGCCACCCGGCCGCGGCGAGCACCGGCAGCAACGCCTGCCACCCGAACGCGCCGAGCACCACGATCACCCGCAGTGTCGGCGCCAGCAGCGACAGCTCCTCGGCGAGCCACGGCCGGCAGTTGTCGCGTTCGGTCGGCGTCGGCTTGTTCTCCGGTGGCGCGCACTTCACCGGCGCGGTGATCCGCACGCCGTACAGCTCGAGCCCGTCGTCGATGTGCGTCGACGTCGGCTGTGACGCGAGGCCGACCGCGTGCAGGGCGGCGTACAGCACATCACCCGATCGGTCGCCGGTGAACATGCGGCCGGTGCGGTTCGCGCCGTGCGCGGCGGGTGCGAGACCGACGATCGCGATCGACGCGTCCGCCGGGCCGAAGCCGGGAACCGGGCGGCCCCAGTAGTCCCAGTCGGCGAAGGACGCGCGCTTCACCCTGGCCACCTCCTCGCGCCACGCGACGAGGCGCGGGCACCGCCGGCAGGTGGTGACCCGGTGATCCAAATCCGCGAGATCGGGCATGTTTTCCAGCGTAGGGTGCGGCCATGGCAGACACTCAGGGCGAGGAACGCACTCCGCCGGAACCGACCGACGACCTCGTCAGCACCTCCCACACCCTCTCCACCGGCAGCGCGAAGCTCGACTACACGGCCACGACCGGCCGGGTCGTGCTGCGCAAGGAAGTGCTCACCGACGGCAAGTTCGACGGGCACCTGCCCAAGGCCGAGGTGTTCCTCACCGCGTACACACTGGACGGCGCCGACCCCGCGACCCGGCCGGTGACGTTCGCGTTCAACGGCGGGCCCGGCTCGTCCAGCGTCTGGCTGCACCTGGGGCTGCTCGGCCCGCGCCGCGTCCTCTCCGGGGACGCCGGTGCGCTCGAGCCGCCGCCGTACGGGCTGGCCGACAACGCCGAGTCGCTGCTGGCGCACAGCGACCTGGTGTTCATCGACCCGGTCGGCACCGGCTACTCGCGTGCCACGAAGAGCGAGAAACCCGCCGACTACCACGGTTTCGAGGCCGACATCGAGTCCGTCGGCGAGGTGATCCGCCTGTGGACGACGCGCAACGGCCGGTGGCTGTCGCCGAAGTTCGTGGCGGGCGAGTCCTACGGCACGACCCGCGCGGGCGGCCTGGCGCAACACCTGCAGCAGCGCCACGGCATGTACCTCAACGGGCTCATCCTCGTCTCCGCCGTGCTCGATTTCGCGTCGCTGGACTTCACCACCGGCAACGACCTCCCGTTCGTGACGTTCCTGCCGACGTACGCCGCGATCGCGCACTACCACGGCCTGCACGGCGACCGCACGCTCACCGACGTGCTCGCCGACGCGGAGGAGTTCGCGCACCGCGACTACCCGTGGGCGCTGGCCCAGGGCAGCCGACTGTCCGAAGAGGACCGCGCGGCGACCGTGGCCCGTTACGCGGCGCTGACCGGGCTTTCCGAGGACTACGTCGACCGCGTCGACATGCGCGTCGAGCACGTCCGGTTCTACACCGAGCTGCTGCGCGACCGCCGCCAGGTCGTCGGCAGGCTCGACGGCCGGTTCACCGGCTGGGACCCCGACTACGGCCGCGAGCACTGGGAGGACGACCCGGCGTCCACCGCGTTGATGGGTGCGTACACGGCCGCGTTCAACCACTACGTGCGCACCGAACTGGAGTACCCGAACGACCTGCCGTACGAGGTGCTGAGCCTCTCGACGCACGAGGCATGGTCGTACAAGGAGTTCGAGAACTCGCACGTGACGGTCACCGACAAGCTCGGTGCCGCGATGCGCGCCAACCCGTACCTGAAGGTCCACGTGGCGTCGGGCTACCACGACGGCGCGACGCCGTACTTCGCCACCGAGCACGTGCTGGCCCACCTGCAGCTGCCCGCCGACCTGCGCGCCAACATCGAGGTCGCCTACTACGAGGCGGGTCACATGATGTACGCCCACGAACCGTCCCGGCTCAAGCAGTCCGACGACCTCGCGGACTTCGTCCGCGCCGCGTCGAACCGCTGAGCTAAACTCCACGAATTCGTCACGCATGGCGGTCGCGGTCCCCGCTCCGTTCGCGCGGCGCGGGGACCGTCGACAGGCCTGGGCATCCGGCCGCCCCTGAGCACACTGGGGTGGTTACTTGTGTTGCGTCCCTTACGCGCGTTGGGCGTGGCTGTCGCGGCCGTACTGATCACGGCCCCGGTCGCCGCCGCCGACCCGGCCGAAACCACGTCCCCGTCGGCACCACCGTCGTCCGAGTCGTCGACGGAGACGACCACGGAGACGACGACCGGGACTACGACCGAGACGACAACCGAGACGACAACGTCGGCACCCGGGACGACCGCACCGGGAACGGAGTCGCCGGCAACGGAACCCGAGGCACCACGCGAGGACGTCGCGACGGTGTCCGTCGACGAGTTCACGGTGTCCGCGACCTTCGACAAGCCGTCCTACGTGACCGGCGAGAACATGCGGGTCACGGTCACCGTCAAGAACAACGGCGCCGCCGCGGACACGGTCGGCGCGAGCGTGTGGACCCTTGACGATCCGGATCTCGTTCGGCCGCGGGACATCGGCGACCTCATCCGCGACATACCGATCGCGGCGGGCGCGACCGTCACGATGAAGTTCGTCGGCACGATGGCCAACCCGGACATCACCACGGCACGCCTGCGGCTGGCGGTCTGGGACGACAGCGGTGCCACGAAGTTCTTCGAGTTCACCGTGCCCGTCACGCCCAGGTTCGCCCACGCGAACGGGACGGCCTTCGACGACCGGGACGGCGACAACCGCTTCGACACCAGCGAGGCGCTCGCGGGCGTCACCCTCACCTGGCAGAACGACCAGCACCAGGAGAGCAGGTTCACGGTGACCACCGGCGCGGACGGCACGTTCTCGATCCCGCGAATGCCCACCGGCATCTACGCCATGGACGGCACCGCACCGAACGGCCTGGACATCGGCTACCGCACGGTCGTTGTCGGCGAGTCCGGTGTGGACGGCATGCTGGTTCGCGCTGTGCGCCCGGTCACCGACCTCGTCGTGGACCTCGAGTTCGCCAAGGAGACCTACGGCAAGGACGAGGCGCCCGTCGTCCACGTGACACTCACGAACAGCGGGGACCTGCCACTGACCGGGATCGTGGCGAACTGCAACCGGGTCGGCAACAGCGACGGACTGTGGGGCCGTGGCCCCGGCTGGGGCGCGCTCGGCGATGGTGGCGTCGACATCGCACCCCACTCCACGCTCGAACTCGACGTCACCGAGCCCATGCCGGAGTTCTCGTACCGGTACGGCCGGGTGTGGGTGGGCTGCGACTTCGGGTACGAAGGCGTCACCAGCGAGCACAACCCGAACGCCCACGACGAGGCCGATGTGCCGGGCATGCTCGAGAACCTCTCCGGATTCGTCGGCCACGACGAGACGGGGCTCGGCGATGTGCGCGTCGTGGCCGTGTCCGACGACCGCTGCCCGACCGTGGTGGAAGCGACGACCGACGCCGACGGCCGGTTCACGATCAAGCAGGTGCCGGTCGGCGACTACGACGTGTACTTCTACCCGCCGAAGGGCTGGCAGGTGCGCTACGACAACCCGCAGAGCACGAGGGTGATCGGTGACTACCCGCCTCAGCTCCACGTCGAGGTGGAACGGGGCGACGCACCGGCGCCGAAGCTGCCGCGCCGACCGGCCGACTGTGCCCCCGGCGGCGGACCCACCGCGACGACCACGCCGCCCGCACCGCAGGGCAGCCCGGCTCCCGGCGGTCTCGCGTCGACGGGGGCGAGCATCGGCGCGCCCGTCGTCATCGGGGCGCTCGCGCTGCTGGCGGGAGTCGGCGCGCTGCTGGTGACCCGCCGCCGCAGGACCAGCTGACCGTCCACATGGAACGGGCCGCCACGCGAGTCGCGTGGCGGCCCGTTTTCCGTGCGGGACCTACAGGTACTTGTCACCCATGGTGACCGCGGCCCAGGCGTCCACGTTGCCGTGGCCGTAGAAGCCGTTGAACTCCGCGTCACCCGCACACGTCGCCGTGAACGAGTCGTCGCGGCCCTCGTCGAGGTAGTCGACCGTGCGCGGAGTCGGGCACGGGCGCTCGAACGCCGTCTCCTCGAGCACGCGCTGCACGTCGTCCGGGTCCATCGACGCCTTGCCGCCGCGGTACTCGCCGTACTCGGACACGATCAGCGCCGCCACGCCGGACGCGTGCGGGGACGCCATCGACGTGCCCTGCAGGAACTGGTAGTACCCACACGCGTCGCCCTGGCACGCCTTCTGCACGCCCGCCGCGACACCGTCCGGCGTGACCTCACCCGTCGCCGGGTCGATCATGCCCTCGGCGATGCCGACGTTCTTCGGGTACGTCGACAGGATCATGTTCTCGTTCGTGCGGAACCGCGGCGTGCCGAAGTAGTCACGGAACCAGCCACCGGGCGCGGACACCGAGATCCGCTCCAGGCCGTAGCTCGAGTAGTCCGCCTTCGCCATCGACGGGCCGTACGCCGACACGCCGATCGAGTGCGGGCCCTCGATGGGCATCACCCGGCACGTCGCGTTGTCGATGTCACGAGGGTGTGCGTTGCCGTCCGGGAAGTTCGGGCTCCCCAGGTCGTCGTGCGGGTCGCCGTGGTCCTCGTGGTTGTTGCCGAGCGACACCACCTGGGTGACGCCCTTGTCGTGCGCGTAGTTCAGCGCGCGGGTCATGGCCGTCAGGGTCATGCGCTGCTGCGCCTGCTGCTCCGGCGTGTCCGCCGGGTTGTCCGCGCAGTTGTACAGCCACGGGTCCACGTAGAACGACATGTTCACCACGTCGAGACCGGCGTCGCCCGCGTAGGTGAGTGCGTCGACCACCGGCTGCAGGAAGAAGAAGCCCGAGTCCTGGCCGCCGCGGATGTTCACGATGGACACGTTCGGCGCGACACCGGAGACACCGAAACCGTTGGCGGCCGCGGCGATCGTGCCCGCCACGTGGGTGCCGTGCCCGCCGTCGTCCCAGTTCGCCGGGTCGACACAGCCGCTGAACTCGCACGGCCCGTCGACGGTGTTGCCGTTCTCGTCGACCGGGATGTCGTGGGTGAAGTTGCGGGACAGCCGCGCGTCGAAGTTCGGCGCGATGTCCGGGTGCGAACCGTCCACACCGGTGTCGAGCACGCCGACCTTCACCCGGCGGTCACCGGGCTGCTCGGTGCGCGCGAGGTCCGACCGCACGGACGTGAGGCCCCACAGCTGCCCGTCGAGCGGGTCCATGCCCGCGGGGGCGGGCTTGCGCTTGCCCTTCTTGCCCTGTCCGCGGTTCTCCTTCTCGACCGCGTCCTGGTCCGCGACGCGCGCCTTGCGCGCGTCCGGCGAGTGTCCGACCGTGACGGACCTGCTCGCGTACAGCACCTCCCGCACCGAGCGCATCCGCTCGGTGAACCCGTTCTCGGGCGCGGTGACGGTGAGCAGTCCGGCGGCGGCGTTGCTGCGCGTGACGTCACCGCCCGCCCGCTCGACCGCCCGCTCGACCGCTTTCACGCCGACGCCGTCGGCCGCGAGCACGTTGTACTCGACGGTCTTCCCGGACAGCTCCGGCTGCGCCGCCGCCGTGGCCGGCGCGGCGACGACCGCCGCACCAAGCACCACCGGCAGCGCCGCGAGGACCAACTTCCGTTTCACGCACTTCCTCCTCGCCGATCACGTACCACTCAGGGCACGACCGATCTTTCCTCAGCGAAGTGACACGCGCTCGGATGCCCCCCGGCGCGTGGCACCAGTTCCGGTACCTCTTCCGCGCAGATCTCCTGCGCCTTCCAGCACCTGGTCCGGAAACGACACCCGGATGGCGGATCGACCGGGTTCGGCACGTCACCCTCAAGGCGGATGACCTGTCGCTGCCCGCGCACGGTCGGATCGGCCACCGGCACCGCGGACAGCAGTGCCTGTGTGTACGGGTGCATGGGGTGGTTGTAGATCTGTTCCTCGGTGCCGATCTCGACGATCTTGCCGAGGTACATCACCGCCACCCGGTCAGAGAGGTGCCGCACCACCGACAGGTCGTGTGCGATGAACACATAGGACAGTCCGAACTCGGACTGCAGCTCTCCCAACAGGTTCATCACCTGCGCCTGGATGGACACGTCCAGTGCGGACACCGGTTCGTCGCAGACGATCACGTCCGGGCGCAGCGCCAGCGCGCGGGCGATGCCGATGCGCTGCCGCTGCCCGCCCGAGAACTGGTGCGGGTACCGGTTGATGTGCTCCGGGTTGAGCCCGACCACGTCGAGCAGCTCCCGCACCTTGCCCGCCCGCGAGCCTTTCGGCGCCACGTCCGGGTGAATTTCGAACGGCTCACCCACGATGTCGCCGACGGTCATGCGCGGGTTGAGCGACGTGTACGGGTCCTGCAGCACGATCTGGATGCTGCGCCGCAACCTGCGCAGCTCCTCGCCGCGCATGGCGAACATGTCCCGGCCCTTGAACGTGGCCGTGCCGCTGGTCGGCGGCTCCAGGCGCATCAGCACCTGCGCGAGCGTCGACTTGCCGCAGCCGGACTCGCCGACCACGCCGAGCGTCTCACCCTTGTTCAGGTCGAACGAGACGCCGTCGACCGCGCGCACCTGCCCGACCGTGTGCTTGAACAGCACCCCGACCCGCACCGGGAAGTGCTTGACCAGGTCGCGGACCTCGAGAATCGGCTCAGACATTGCTGACCAGCTCCTCCGCGAAATGGCACTTCGATGTCCGCCCGAAGCCCAGCCTGTGGTCCTGCGGCACCTCGGCCGAGCACCGTTCCACCGCACGCGGACAGCGCGGGTGGAACGGACAGCCCGGCGGGATGGCCAGCAGGCTCGGCGGCAGGCCCTTGATCGTGTTGAGCGTCGAGCCCTTCTGGTCCAGGCGCGGCAGCGAGTCCATGAGCGCGGCCGTGTACGGGTGGCCGGGGTTGCGGTACAGCGACACGGCGTCCGCGTGCTCCACGATCCGGCCCGCGTACATCACCGCGATCCGGTCGGCGACCTCCGCCACCACACCGAGGTCGTGCGTGATGAGGATGAGCCCCATCTTGCGTTCGACCTGGATCTCCTTGAGCAGGTCCATGATCTGGGCCTGCACGGTGACGTCGAGAGCGGTCGTCGGCTCGTCCGCGATCAGGACCTCCGGGTCGAGCGCGAGCGACATCGCGATCATCGCGCGCTGCCGCATGCCGCCGGAGAACTCGTGCGGGTACTGCCGGACCCGCCTCGCCGCGTTGGGGATGCGCACCAGGTCGAGCAGCTCGATCGCCCTGGCCCGCGCGTCCTTGCGGGTCATCCCGAGGCGCACCCGCAGCTGCTCCTCGATCTGGAAACCCACCGTGTACACGGGGTTCAGCGCGGACAGCGCGTCCTGGAAGATGATCGCGATGCCCTCGGCACGCACGTCGTTGCGCCGCTCGTCGCTCGCGGCCAGCAGGTTCTCGCCGTGGAACCGGATCTCGCCGCCGGTGACCACCGCGGGCGGTGTGTCGAGGATGCCCATGATCGCCTGCGCGGTCACGGACTTGCCGGACCCGGACTCGCCGAGCACCGCGAGCGTCTCACCGGCGTCGACGTGGTAGCTGACGCCGTTGAGCACCTTGGCGACACCGTCCCGCGTGCGGAACTCGACGAACAGGTCCTCGACCTCGAGCAGCGGGCCGTCCGGCACCGCACCCGGCTCGTAGGAATCCGACACGGTCACCTCAGCTTCGGGTCGAGGGCCTCACGCACCGCGTCGCCCAGCATCACGAACGCCAGGACGGTCGCGGTCAGGAAACCCGCCGGGAACAACAGCATGTGCGGCGCCACGCGGACGTAGTTGCGGGCGTCGGAGATCATCACGCCCCACGACACGGCCGGGTCGCGCAGGCCGATGCCCAGGAACGACAGCGTGGCCTCGGCGCTGATGAACGCGCCGAGCGCGATCGTGGCGTACACCAGCACCGGCGCGAGGCAGTTCGGCAGCAGGTGCTTGAAGATGACCCGCGACGGCGACGCGCCGAGCGCACGCGCGGCCTTCACGTAGTCCTGCTGTTTCGTCGCGATCGCCGCCGAGCGCATGATCCGCATCGCGACCGGCCACGACAGCACGGCGATCGACGCCACCACCGCCGACACGATCGGCACCGCGCCGCGGATCTCCGCGTTGCGCACCAGGTTCAGGATCACGATCGCGCCGAGCACGAACGGCAGCCCGAAGAAGATCTCCCCGAGACGGGACAGGAGGCTGTCCACCCAGCCGCCGAAGTAGCCGGCGAGGATGCCGAAGAACCCGCCGATCAGCACGGTCAGCACGCTCGCCGCGACGCCGACGAGCAACGTCCAGCGGGTGCCGTACACGACACGGGCGAACACGTCGCGGCCCTGCAGGTCGTAGCCGAACCACGCGTCCCCGGACGGCGGCTGCCGCGAGAAGTCCAGGTCCTTGTGCCCGGGGTCCACCGAGGTGAACCAGCCGGGGAACACCGCGACGACCACCAGCAGCAGGATGATCGCGCCCGAGACGATGAACAGCGGCCTGCGGCGCAGGTCCCGCCAGGCGTCCGACCACAGGCTGCGTGGCTTGCCGGGTTCCCCGGTCTGGTGTCCTGGCGCCGTGACGTAGGCCGAGACGTCCTGGTCCGCGGCCGTCCCCACGGCCGCGGTCGTCGGGTCAGTCATAGCGGATCCTCGGGTCGAGAACGGCGTACAGGAGGTCGATCAACAGGTTCACCAGCAGGAAGACGAGCACCAGCAGCACGACGACACCGACCACGATCGCACCCTGCTTGTCGAGGATCCCTTCGAACACCAGCCGGCCGACACCGTGGATGCCGAAGATGCCCTCGGTGACGATCGCGCCGCCCATCAGGTTGCCGATGTCGGTGCCGAGGAAGGTGATCACCGGGATGGCCGAGTTGCGCAGCAGGTGGATACCGACGATGCGGCGTTTCGGCTGCCCCTTGGCGAGCGCCGTGCGCATGAAGTCGGCGCGCCTGTTCTCCGCGACCGACGCGCGGGTCAGGCGGGACACGTACGCCATGGACACGCTGCCGAGCACGAACCCGGGGATCAGCAGCTCGCCCCACGTCGCCTTGGACGAGACGGTCGGGGTGAGGATCTCCAACTGGAAGCCGAGCACGATCTGGATCACGAAACCGGTGACGAACGTGGGGATCGCGATCAGGAACAGCGTCGACACCAGCACGAGGTTGTCGAGGAACCCCCGGCGGCGCAGGCCGGTCATGATGCCCGCGCTGATGCCGATGATCGCCTCGATCGCCACCGCGACCACCGCGAGCCGCAGCGACACCGGCGCCGCGTTCGCGATCATGTCGCCGATGGGCTGCTCGGCGTAGGTCTGCCCGAAGTCACCGGTGAGCAGCGCCCCCATGTACTTCAGGTACTGCACCACGACGTTGTCGTCGAGGTTGTACTTGTCGGTCATCGCCGCGATGAACTGCGGTGGGCACGGCCGCTCGCCGCACATGCCGGTGAACGGGTCTCCCGGCACGGCCCACACCAGGAAAAAGATCAGGAACGTGGTCCCGACGAAGACCGGGACCAGTTGCAGCAGACGGCGGAGGACGTAACGTCCCATGTCATCTCCCTCGAACCCCCGAGTGGGCCGGCACCCGGTCCGGATGCCGGCCCACCCATGCCGCTGGCGGTTACTTGACCTCGACGAACGAGAGGTCCAGTTCACGCTTCGGGGTCAGTCGCACGTTGGTCAGCCGCTCCGACCAGCACGCGATGGACGGCGTGTCCCACAGCGGGACGCTCGGCATGTCCTCGGCGATCAGCTCCTCCGCCTCGTGGTAGAGCCGGTACGCGTCCTCCGTCGTCTCCGCGGAGTCGGCGGCGGCGAGCTTGGCGTCCACCTCCGGGTTGGAGTAGTCGTTGTCGTTCGACGAGCCACCCGTGCGGTAGATCGGGTTCAGGAAGTTCTCGATCAGCGGGTAGTCCGCGAGCCAGCCCGACCGGTAGATCTGCGACATCTGGCGGGCGTTGATGGCGTCCCGGATCTGGCCGAACTCCTGGACCGGCTCGAAGGTGCACTCGGTGCCGAGCGCGTCCTCGATCTGGCCGCAGACGGCCTCGATCCACTCCTTGTGTCCACCGTCGGCGTTGCTGGTGAGCTCGATGGGACCGGTGAAGCCCGACTTGTCGAAGAGCTTCTTGGCCTCCTCCGGGTTGTACTCACACCACTTGCCGCAGGCGCCGTCCTGGTAGCCCGGCACCTTGTCCATGGCGAAGCCCTTGATCGGCCTGCGGTTGCCCTCGAAGATCGTCTTCGTGACCTGCTCGCGGTCGATCGCCATCGAGATCGCGTGCCGGAAGTCGACGCTCTGGTACTTCTTGTCGTACAAGGGGAACGCGAGCGCCTGGATCGCCATGACCGGGTAGGCCTTGGCGCGGCCGGGCAGGTCGGTCTCCCAGACGTTGCCCGCGATCGCCTGCGGCGGCGCGGTGTCGAGGAAGTCGAGCTGGTTGCCCTTGATCTGGGTGTACGCGGCGTCCGCGTCGGTGAAGACGAACTTCACCTTCTTGATCTTGGGCTTGTCGTCGCCCTTGTACTCCTCGAAGCGCTCGATCTGCAGTTCCTGGTTGGGAACACGGGCGACGTACTTCCAGCCACCGTTGCCGACCGGGTTCTTCTTCCACGTCTCCGGGTCGGTGAAGAACGACTCCGGCATCGGCATGAACGCCGAGTAGCCGGTCTTGTCCTTGAAGATCGCGTGCGGCTTCGTGAACTTGATCTTGAACTCGTAGTCGCCGACCTTGGTAAGACCGGAGAGCTTGTCGGCCTTCGGCTTCGCGGGCTCCTTCGGCCCGTCCGGGCCGTCGGGGTCCGGCGTCCAGACGTCCTCGAAGCCCTGGATCTGCGTGAAGAACGTCGCGTGCTGCTGCGCGTTCGGGCCGTACGCCGTGTAGTTCCAGGCGTTGATGTAGCTGTCGGCGGTGACCGGCGTGCCGTCGTGGAACGTCCAGCCCTCCTTCAGCTTGACGGTGTACTCGTCCGGCGCGGTCAGCTCGAACGACTCCGCGTTGGCCTCACGGGGCTGCCCGGAGACGGGGTCGTAGTCCATCAGGCCGGTGAACAACGCGTCGATGATCTTGCCGCCACCGGTCTCGCTCGTGTCCCCGGGGACCAGCGGCCGTTCCGGCTCGGTGCCGAACACGGTGACCTCGGTCGACTCGTTCTTCGCCGGATCACCGGCACCCGTGCCGGGCTCCTCCTCGCCGCCGCTGCTGCAGCTCGTGATGGCGAGCGCAGCGGCAATCGGAATCGCTCCGGCCGTCAACCAGCGCGGTCTACGCATGGGGGTTCCTCCTCCAAACCTGGCCGTCCTCCCGGAATGTGAGAGGACGTTAACGGTCCGGAGTTGCACGGCCCAGGCGCTCAAGAGTCACAAAGAAATCACAATCGTCCCGCCGAGAGGCCAAACAGGACGCTACGGAGTGGCGCGGTGACGGCGCGCGATCGGGATTGCGCCATCCGGGTGGCATCTCCCGGCGGTCTTCCGTTCACCGCAAGGAAAGCGCGATGCCGTCGAGGATGTCGTGCTCCGAGACGAGAAGTCCGTCCACACCAGGGAGTTTGTCCGCGAGCACCTCGGTGATGAGCGCGCCGCCGCCGATCACGTCGACGCGACCGGGGTGGATGACCGGGTTCGCGGCGCGCTCTTCTTTCGTGGCAGCGAGAAGTCGCTGGGCCGTTCGGCTGATCTGCTCGCGCGAAAGGCGGGACAGGTGCGTGCGTTCGGAGTCGTACTCCGCAAGTCCCTGCGCCAGAGCCGAAAGCGTGGTGATGGTGCCTGCCACGCCGACCCACGTCCGGGCCTCCGCGACCGGCACGGCGTCGAACGCGGGCTGCAGGGTCTGCGCCGCGAACGCGCGTGCGGCCGCGATTTCCGCTGCTGTGGGCGGGTCCGTACGCAGGCAGCGCTCGGTGATCCGCACGCAGCCGACGTCGACGGACTGCGCACCGGTGATCTCCGCGCGCTTCCCGTCCCACGTGCCGACGACCAGTTCGGTCGACCCGCCACCCAGGTCGGTGACCACGAACGGCCCCTCGTCGGGGTCGAGGTCGCCGACCGCGCCGGTGAACGACAGCCGCGCCTCCTCGTCGCCGGAGATGACCTCGGCCTCGACACCGAGGAGTTCCTTGGTCATGGCGAAGAACTCGTCGCGGTTGGTCGCGTCGCGGGTGGCGGACGTGGCGACCATGCGCACCCGCTCCGCGCCCTTGCGAACGCAGATCCGCGTGTAGTCGGCGAGTGCGTCCCTGGTGCGCGCGATGGCGGCGTCCGACAACCGCTTCGTCGCGTCCACCCCTTCGCCCAGCCGGACGATGCGCATCTCGCGGTGCACGTCGCGCAGGTGAACGGACCCGTCCTCGTGCTCGGTCAGGTCCGCGACCAGCAGCCGGATGGAGTTGGTTCCGCAGTCGATCGCCGCTACTCGTGCCATGCGGCAAGCCTAGGTGGAACGCCAGGTCGGGTTACCGCCAGCACCGCGTGCGGGGACGGGCGAGTCTTGACGCCATGGATCTCAACCTCAAGGGCAGGACGGCCCTGGTCACGGGCGGTACGAAGGGCATCGGCCTGGCGATCGCGCAAACGCTTGCGGCGGAAGGGATGTCGGTGGTCGCCGGCGCCCGGTCCGCGGCCGACATCGACGGGGTGACGGTCGTCCCCGTGGACCTGTCCACGTCGGACGGCCCGGCCGCCCTGGTCAGCGCCGCGATGGAGTTGTTCAGCGGCATCGACGTGATGGTGAACAACGTCGGAGTGAGCGAACCGGGCGCCTCGGTGCTCTCGTTCACCGACGAGTCGTGGCAGCGGATCTTCGACGCCACGTTCTTCTCCGCCGTGCGCACGATCCGCGCGGCGGTGCCGCACATGCGCGAGGGCGGGTCGATTGTGAACATCAGCTCGCTGAACGCACGGCTGCCCGCCGGCATGATCGCCCCGTACAGCGCGGCGAAGGCGGCACTCACCAACCTCGGCACGATGCTGTCGGAGGAGCTGGCACCCGCGATCCGCGTCAACACGGTCTCCCCCGGTCCGGTCCGCACCCCGATGTGGACCGGGGAGCACGGCTTCGCGCACGTGTTCGCCGCACAGCTCGGCACCACCGCCGAGGAGGTGATGGACCGCGTGCTGCCGGAGACGATGGCCATCACGGCGGGCCGGGTCGGCGAACCGCAGGAGGTCGCGGACCTCGTCGCGTTCCTCGCGTCGGACCGCGCGGCCTGGATCACGGGCGCCGACTACGTGGTCGACGGCGGCATGTACAAGACCGCCTGACGACAGCCCCTATATATAAGGAAGGACGCGGCCCGATTCGGGGCCGCGTCCTTCCTTATATATAGGGGTCAGCTGGCGGGCGCGCCCTCGGTCGGCGTGACGGAGGTTTCCGACGCCTCACCCGCGGTGGTCGTCGGCGTCGTGGACGGGCTGCACGGCTCCGTGGTCGACGTGGTCGTCGGCGCCGCACCGTCGGTCGTCGTCGTCGTGGTGGTGGTCGTCGTCGTGCACGGCGGCGTGGTCGTCGTCGTGGTCGTCGGCGTGGTGGTGGTCGTGGTGGTCGTCGTCGTGGTCGTGGTGGTCGTCGTGCCGTCGCTGCTGGTGGTCGTCGTCGTGGTGGTCGTCGACGTCGGCGTCACCTTCGTCGTGGTCGACGACGACGGCGGCCGCGGCGAGTTCGTCGACGGGGTCGGCCTCGGCGCCACGTTGCCGAGCGACGGCGGGCCCATCGCGTACGCGTCCGTGTCCGGGGGCACCGGGTCGGCGGCCATCGGGCTCACGCCGCGCGCGTACGCGTCGGCCCAGGCGAGCACCGTGACCACGTAGCTGTTCGAGTGGTTGTAGCGGAACACCGCGGTCGCGCGGTCCTGCGGCTTGGACAGGTCCATACCGCCGGAGCACAGGTACTTGCCCGCCGCGACCGTCGCGTCGAAGACGTTGTGCGGGCTGCGCAGGCCGTCGCCGTTGCCGTCCGCCGCGTAACCCGCCCACGTCGACGGGATGAACTGCATCGCCCCGACCGCGCGGTCCCAGCGGGCGTCGCCGTCGTAGGCGCCGCCGTCGGTGTCCTGGATCGCGGCGAACCCGCCGCCGTTCAGCACCGGGCCGAGGATGTGCGGCACGGTGTTGCCCGCGCCGTCGAGCATGCCGCCGCGCGCGTGGTTCGACTCGACCTTGCCGATGCCCGCCAACAACGACCAGTGCAGCTTGCAGTTCGGCTGGGTCGACGCGAGGGTCGTCGCCGCCTGCATGTACGCCTCGAGCATCGTGCCGTTGATGGGGTGCCGGCCCTTGGGCACGTCGCGGCCGAGTTGGAAGACCTTGTCGTCGTCGTCGACGCCGTCGAGCAGGTCGGCACCGATCTCGTCGTCCTCGGCGACATCGCCGGAGGCGCTCACCGAGCCGGGATCGGTCATGCCGTTCAGGCCGTCGCCGACTCCACCCGCGACCTGGATGGGGCTGCTGGCCAGACTGATCGGTTCGCCGGCCACCGCCGCGGCCACCAGCAGCATCGTGCTGGTCGCCGCCGCGAGCTTTCTGCGCCGTCGCCGCAGCTGCCGCTCAGCTGCTTTTCCGTTCCGCGCGCTCACCAGTACCGAACCCCTTCGCCGAGCCCACGGACAGGTCGCCGTCCGTCGCAGCCTGTGTTCCGACTGCCACCGTCTCATGAACCATCATCACAAGAAAGGGGTCAGCCGACGGTCAAGTCGGAAACCTTACGCATCCTCGACGTGGTTATAGGGCCTCCTGGTTGCCCTTTCGGGCGCGGAAGGCGGCCTGGGAACGAAACTTGCCGTTTACCAGTTGGGCCCGGTCACGCGCAGTCCCCGGCCGGCCAGTCTGCCTTGAGCAGCTCCACCGTCTCGTCTCCGAACGGGTTCACGCCCGGCCCGACGGCGAGCGCGTGCGCGACGTGGACGTGCAGGCACTTGACCCGGCCGGGCATCCCACCTGCGCTGACGTCGGTGCCGAGCGGCTCGATCGCGTCCCGCTCAGCCAGGTACGAGTGGTGCGCCGCAAGGTAGGCGGCGGCCAGCTCCTCGTCGTCGGCGAGCCGCGCGGTCATCTCCTTCATCAGCCCGCTCGCCTCGATCGTGCTGGTCAGCGACGTCAGGCGCGGGCACGTCAGGTAGTAGAGCGTGGGGAACGGCGTGCCGTCCTCGAGCTGGGGGCTGGTCTGGATCACGGCCGGATGTCCGCTCGGACAGCGGTACACCACCGCCCGAATGGCACGTGGCGGCCTGCCCAACTGTGCGGCCACGGCGGCGCGGTCGGCCTCGCTTACCGTCATTCCCCCGACACCGCGTTCCACAGCAGCTGATACCACGACGCTTCGTTCACCTTGTTCTTGTCCGGTTCCTGACTGCCCTCGGCCTGACCCTCAGGCAGTTCGACGATGTACGGCGTCTCCCCCGGCATCACGTACCGCAGCCGCCGCCGCGCCTCCGCCTCGACCTGCGCCGGGTCGTCCAGCTCGGCCTTCCGCGCCTCCAACGCGTCGACCTCCGCCCGCAGCTCGGCCTGCAGTTGCTCCTGCCGTGCCACGTCGTCGCGCTGACCGAGGTAGGTGCGCAGCGGCACCGCCACCGACAGCGCGAGCGCGCAGAACACGATCGCGAAGACCGCGGCCCGCCGCGTGGTCGAGAGCCCGAACGTGGCCGCCGCACGCACGGTCCTGCTGCGGGCCGTGCGCCCGGGGGACACCGGACGCGCGGGCCTGCCGTCCCGTGGCCTGCGCACGCTCTGCGGGCGCCGGCCACCGGCGGTGCGCCGTCGTTCGGTGTCCCGTCCGGGCTCGTCGGCCATGCGCCTCAGCTCTCCGGGTTGTACCTGGGGAACGCGAGGTCACCGGCGTAGCGGGCCGCGTCACCGAGGATCTCCTCGATGCGCAGCAGCTGGTTGTACTTCGCGGTGCGCTCGCCGCGGGCGGGGGCGCCCGACTTGATCTGCCCGACGCCGGTGGCGACGGCCAGGTCCGCGATCGTGGTGTCCTCGGTCTCGCCGGACCGGTGGCTCATCATGCTGCGGTAGCCGTAGGAGGTGGCCAGGTTGACCGCGTCCAGCGTCTCGGACAGCGTGCCGATCTGGTTGACCTTCACCAGCAGCGCGTTGGCCGCGCGGCGGGCGATGCCCTCCTCCAGCCGCTCCGGGTTGGTGACGAACAGGTCGTCGCCGACGATCTGGACGCGCTCGCCGATCTCGTCGGTCAGCCGCACCCAGCCGTCCCAGTCGTCCTCGGACAGCGGGTCCTCGATCGACACGAGCGGGTAGGCGTCGAGCAGCTCGCCGTAGTAGGCGGCCATCTGCTCGGCGCTGCGCTTGGTGCCCTCGAAGACGTACGCGTCGTCGGAGTAGAACTCGGTCGCCGCGACGTCCAGGGCCAGCGCGACCTGCGAGCCCAGCTTGTAGCCCGCCTTCTCGATGGCCTCGACGATCAGGTCGAGCGCCTCGCGGTTGCTCTTCAGCGACGGCGCGAAACCGCCCTCGTCGCCGAGGCCGGTGGCGAGGCCACGGCTCTTGAGCACCGACTTCAGCGAGTGGTACACCTCCGAGCCCCAGCGGAGGGCCTCGCGGAAGGACTCCGCGCCGATCGGCGCGATCATGAACTCCTGGATGTCCACGTCGGTGTCGGCGTGCGCGCCACCGTTGAGGATGTTCAGCATCGGCACCGGCAGCACGTGCGCGTTCGGGCCACCGACGTAGCGGAACAGCTCCAGGCCACTGGTCTCCGCGGCGGCCTTCGCGACGGCGAGGGACACGCCGAGGATGGCGTTGGCACCCAGCCGCGACTTGTCCGGCGTGCCGTCCAGGTCGACCAGCTTCTGGTCGACGATCCGCTGGTCGACGGCGTCCACGCCGGAGAGCTCGGGCCCGATCTCGTCGAGCACCGCCGCGACGGCCTTCTCCACGCCCTTGCCCGAGTAGCGCTTCGCATCCCCGTCGCGCAGCTCCACGGCCTCGTGCTCACCCGTGGACGCACCCGAGGGCACCGCCGCGCGGGCCAGCGTGCCGTCGTCGAGAGCGACCTCCACCTCGACGGTCGGGTTCCCACGCGAGTCCAGGATCTCCCGCGCGCCGACCTGCTCGATTACCGCCACGTGCTTGCTCCTCAACCGGTTCAGGGATGACTCGACACGAGAGTACCCAGCCGCTGGTTTCCCCCGTTGGAGGCACGCGCATCTCGGGGGTGAACGGAGCGTGATCACCCGTGTGGATCTTCGCAGAACACCCCGGTCAGGGGTAGCGTTGAGGCCACCATGACTCCAGACGCCCAGGGCAACTTCGAGGCGTTCCGCCGCGCAGAGTCGCTGGTGGCGCAACGTCGGCCCCTGGACGCCCTCGCGGCACTCGCGCCGGTGCTCGACGCGGAACCGGACAAATCGTCCGTGCATCTGCTGGCCGGTCGCGCCTACCTCATCTCCGCGCAGCTCCGCCGGGCCGAGCAGGCGTTCCGCCGCGTCATCGAGCTGGACCCGACCGACCACTACGCGCTGTTCGCGCTGGGCAAGACGCTGCAACGGATGAGCAGGCTGGCCGAGGCGCAGACGCAGCTGCGGCTCGCCGTCGCCATGCACCCCGACCCCGCGTACCAGGAAGCGCTGGGCGAGGTCAGCGCACGGTTGTCGGTGGAACGCGACCGCTAGAGGTTCGCGGCGGCGCGGGCGTATGCGTCCGCGCCGTCGAACACGTTCCGGCCGTAGGTCACCGACTCGTTGTAGGTCAGCACGGCCTGCCACCACCCGGCCGCACTCGACAGGTCGCCGCCGGAGGCGCACAGGTAGCCGGCGGCCGACAGCGCGGCGTCGTCGATGTCCTGCGGGTCGGGCGAGGCGCCGTCGCCGTTCTCCCGGACGCCCCAGCGCGCCCACGTCGTCGGCAGGAACTGCATGGCGCCGACCGCGCGGTCCCACGTGGTGTCGCCGTCGAGGCGCCCGCCGTCGGTGTCGGCGATGGCCTTCACCCCTGGCGAGCCGTCGAGCGGGATGCCGATGATCGGCGGCGTCAGGATGCCGTCGTCACCGATGCTGGTGCCGTTGTAGCGCCCGTGGTGCGACTCGACCCGGCCGACGCCGGCCAGCGTCGCCCAGTTGATCTTGCAGTCGGGGTCGCTCGACCGGATCGCGACCTCCGCCCGTGCGTACGCGACGAGACTGCGTGCCGGGATCTCGGTCTTCTCCGACAGCCGGTCGGCCCACACCTCGATGGTCGCGGTGCCTTCACCCTTCGCGATCGCGGCGGCGGTCGGCACCGTGGCGCCGGGGGCCGCGTTGAGCTCCGGAACCGCGAAGCCCGGGGGCGGCGGGACGGGGGCGGGCGGCGGGGTGGAGAGCCGGTCGAGGCCGATCACGACGACCGTCACGCCCGCGACCAACGCCGCGACCACCAGGATCACCCAACCCAGCCGACGGCGGGGTGGGGGCTCCGGCGTGGGACGGTCGATCGTCGGAACGGGAGAGGACACGACGCCAGGCTACGTATCTCCGCGACGTGGTGTGGCTCACCCAGGTGAAAAGGGCTGCGACTCGTCCGGTTTCGGTCCCGGTGCACCATGCCTGACCTGCACAGACGGCGGATTCCGTGTAGTGCCGAACACGTTTCGTCGCGGCGGTCTCGACCGGCTACTCGAGCGGCCGTCGCGCCGAAACCGCGTACAGCAGAGGGATCCGGGGTGCCTCGTCGGGCAGGCGGAACCACCCGTCGTCGTCCTGGACCATGCCCTGCCAGCGGGGCCAGGGCAGCTTGGCCGTCTCCCGAAGCCGCTCGATCACCAGCCCGGCGCCGACGAGCGCGTTGACCACGGCCGCGACCTCGTGCCGCCATTCGTAGGCGACACGGGCCTCGGTGAGCGGCGGCCCGTCCGTGTAGGTGTAGGTGGCGTCCCGTTTCTCGGCCCCGCGTCCCGAGAGGAAGTCGTTGCGCAACACCAACTCCTGGCTCCCGTCGGCCGGCGGCACCACGCCGAGCGCGTACAGCAGCGGGTGGAACTCGACGACGTAGAAGGAACCCCCGGGCCGCAACAACCGGCTGACGACGTCCGCCCACACGTCGAGATCGGGCAGGTAGCACAGGGCCCCTTTCCCGGTGTAGATCCGGTCGAAGGTCCGCCCACCCAGCACGTCGAGGGCGTCGTACACATTGCCCTGTACGTACTCGATGTCCACCCCGTGCCGGTTCGCGACGGAACGGGCCTGGACAACGGACTCCCCCGAAATGTCCAGCCCGACGACCCGGGCCCCGCGCCGGGCGAGCGCGACGGTCTCCACCCCGAGGTGGCACTGGAGATGCAGCAGGTCAACCCCGTCCAGCTCCCCGAGATCCCCCCATTCGTACTCGGCGAACCACGACTCGGCGGGCCGTGATCCGTCGACCCCGTAGAACGAACTGGCGAGATGAATGGGAGTCCGCTGATCCCAGTTGGCCTGGTTGGCCAGCATCATCTCCTCGACCTGACGCTCAAACCCACGCACACGGCCATACAGCCACACCGAGAAGACCCGTGTCCACCGACGCCAGTAGGAATCAAGCGAGAACAACCCAGTGGGGGGGGAGCCCGCGACACGGGCCCACGCACACCCAGAACGACCGGTCCTGACGACCACCTCCTCACAACGTCCTGGTGCCGGTCACGCCAACGGCGGCAACTCGGGCCGCACAGCGGCGGGTGTGACCTCCAGCGCCTCCAACGCCACCCGGACCGCGGCGTCCAGCTGTGGATCCCGGCCCGCGGCGTGGTCCTGCGGCGCCATGACCACCTCGACGTCCGGATCGACCCCGTAGTTCTCCACGCCCCACCCGGGCCCCTCGATCCACGTGGCGTACCGGGGCTGGGTGACCAGCGTCCCGTCCACGAGGTGGTACCGCATGTCGATCCCGATGACCCCACCCCAGGTCCGGGTCCCGACCACCGGCCCGATCCCCAGCGCCTTGATCGCCGCGTTGACGATGTCCCCGTCCGACCCGGAGAACTCGTTCGCCACCGCCACGACCGGACCCCGCGGCGCGTCGTGCGGATAGCTCTCGGCCGCGTGCGCGTCCCGCGTGATCTGCCAGCCGATGATCTTGCGGCCGAGCTTCTCCACCACCAGCTGGGACAGGTGCCCACCCCGGTTCTCGCGCACGTCGACGATCAGGCCCTCCCGCCGGACCTCCAGCCGCAGGTCACGATGCAGCTCGGCCCAGCCGCTCGCGATCATGTCCGGCACGTGCACGTAGCCGAGCCTGCCGCCGCTCGTCTCGTGCACGTACGCCCGTCTGCCCGCCACCCAGTCGTGGTAGCGCAGCGGCATGTCGTCCCACAGCGGCACCACGACCACGCTCCGGTTCGCGCCCCCGCCACCAGGTGCGATCACCAGCTCCACCGGCTTGTCCGCGGTGCCGGCCAGCAACGGGAACGGCCCCACCACCGGGTCGACCGGCCTGCCGTCGACCGCGACGATCGCGTCACCCGCCCGGACCGCCACCCCGGGCGCGCGCAACGGCGACCGTGCCCGCGGGTCGGACGACTCCCCCGGCAGGATCCGCTCGACCCGCCACACCTCCCCGTCGCGCACCAGGTCCGCGCCGAGCAACCCGAGCCGCCGCGCGGACTCCACCCCACCGTCCGGTGGCGTCACGTACGCGTGGGAGGTACCCAGCTCGCCCTGCACCTCCCACAACAGGTCGACCAGTTCGTCGTGCGAGTTGACGGTCTCCACCAGCGGCCGGTATCGCGCCAGCACGCCCGGCCAGTCGACACCGCTCATGTCCGCGCGCCAGAAGTGGTCCCGCATCAGCCGCCCGGCCTCGTCGAACGACTGCCGCCACTCCGCCGCCGGATCGACCCGCACCCGCACCCGCGACAGGTCCACCCACACGTCGTCACCGTCGTCGGACGAGTCCGGCTTCGCGTCCGCCGCCTGCACCCGCAGCCGCGAACCCTCGCGCACCACCAGCCGTTCGCCGTCGCCGGTCACCCACACGCCGTCGACGCCGTCGTTCAGGGTCTCGTGCTTGCGCTTGACGAAGTCGTAGCGCTCGAGGACGGTCTTGTCGCTGCCGTCGTCGTCACCGTCGCCGTCGTGGCCGAGCACCCCGGACAGCGTGTACCGCAGCCACACCAGCCCGTTCTTCACCGCGAGGAGATGGCCGTACCTGGCGGCCTGCACGGGCAGCGCGACCACCCGTTCGCCGAGCCCCTCCAGGTCCACCGCGGTGCGCGGCGGCGTGTCGTCTCCGTCGCTGTCCCTGCCGTCCTTCTCCTTGTCCTTGCCGTCCGGCTCGTCGTCGACCGGTCTGCCCCGCAGCTGCGGCGAGAACGGTGACGGCGTGGTCGCCGCGAGCGGCACGAGGTGTGGCCGGGTGCCATACGGGAAGGACATGTCGAACACGTGCGTGTCGTAGACCGGGTCGAAGCTGCGCATGGACAGGAACGCGAGGTGCTTGCCGTCGACCGTGAACTGGGGGTCGGAGTCGACGAACCGAAGCGGCGTGACGTCCACAATGGACAGATCGGTGGTGTTGGCCATCCTGATGTTGCGCAACGGGTTCGGCCCCGGGTGCGACCACGCGAGCCACGCCGAGTCCGGCGAGAACGCGAGATCGCACGGGTCGCCGTCGGTGGTGTGGACCAGCTCGTGCAGCTCACCGGTCTCCACCTCGACGAGCAGCACCCGGCCGTCGTGCGTCGCCACCGCGACCCGCCGCCCGTCGGGGGCCGCCGCCAGTTCGAGGACCCTGCCGAGCCCGCCCACCCCGATCCGGCGCGGGGTCGTGCCCGCCGCCGCCCCGTCGACCGGCGAGATCTCCAGCGCCTCCTCGCCGTCGGCGTCGGTCACCCACACGACCTGGTCGCCCATCGTGCGTGGGTGCCTGGCCCGAACCCCCGGCTCTGCGGACAGCGCACGCACCGGCCCGTCCCGGTGCGTCAGCCAGTGCACGGTGCCACGGACCTCGATGGCGCTGCCCCGGCCGGTGTGGTCGGGCCCGATGTCGCCGAGCTCGTCCGCCGCCCGCACCGGGTACGGGGCGCGGGCGAGCCGCGGCCCGCCGAGCCGGATGTCCAGCTCGCGCGGCTCGCTGTCGAGCCCGTCCACCAGCCACAGCCGCCCGGCACGGTGGAAGACCACCCGCCGCCCGTCGGTCGTCGCGTTGCGCGCGTAGTAACCCCCGGGGGCGTCGACCGCGTGCCTGCGCAGATCCGAGCCGTCCGGCAGGCACGAGTACAGCTCGCCGACGCCCTCGTGGTCGGCGAGGAACGCGATGCGGTCGCCCACCCACATCGGCGACGCCAGGTTGCCGTCGAGGTCCGGGAGGAAGCGGCTGAACTCACCGGACCCGTCCGCGTCGAGCCACAGCTTGCCCATCGTGCCGCCGCGGTACCGCTTCCACCACGCCGGTTCCCGGGAGGTCGCGCCGAGCAGGAGCACGGCACCGTCCGGCCCGGTGGCGATGCCGCCGACCGGCCCGTACGGCAGCTTCCGCGTGCCGCCGTCCTGGGCGACCGCGTACGCCCACGTCCGGCGGATGCTCGGCTGCCCGACCGTGCTGATCGCCAGCACCTCACCCGCCGCCGTCCACCCGACCACCTCGGTGTTGACGTCCGCCCAGTGCGTCAGCCTGCGGCTTGGCCCGCCGTCGGCGGGCGCGACGTGCACCTCCGGCTCGACGTCGCGCCAACTGGTCCATGCCAGCTGCGCGCCGTCGGCGGAGAAGCGCGGCGAGCTGACCGTGACCTGGTCGGCGGACACCCGCCAGGCCCGGCCACCGCCGAGCGGTGCCAGCCACACGTCGTCCTCGGCCACGAAGGTGACGAGTTCGCCGTGGAGGTGTGGGAATCGGAGGTACGCGTCGTTCACGGCCGCCACGTTAGCGGCGATCACCGACGAAATGACGGTCAAAAAGGGCAGTCCGCCGGACGAGTGCGAGCGAATGTCCCATTCGTACGGACATCTTCGTGACATCGGCGCACGTCAGCCCCATCGTGGAGGCATGACACCGATGAACAAGACCGATGCGGAATCCGTCAGGACGGCCAGAAACGACGCCATTCGGGTTCGGTCATCGTGGCCGGGTCCACGCCCGCGGAGCGGGCCGCGTCCTCGGCGGCACGCACGTCCGCCGCGAACTTCCTGGCCTCCGCGCGCAGCGCACCCTCCGGATCGTCGCCCGCGAGCTTCGACCGCGCCGCCGCCCCGAAAAGCGGCGAGCCGGGCAGCAGATCCGCGGGCAGGCCTGCACGCCTGGTGCGCTGCACCAGCTTGGCGGCCAGCGCCAGCGCGGGCTGTCCCATCGCCACGCCGTCGACACTCGACGCGCGCTTCTTCTCCTGCTGCTTCAACTGTTCCCAGCGGTGTTCCTGCGTCCGTGCGTCCCGCACCGCCGGGTCCCCGCCCGCGAACACGTGCGGGTGGCGGCCCACCAGCTTCGCCACCAGCTCGGCCGCCACGTCGTCGATGGAGAACGGAGCGTCCGGTGCCTCCTGCGCCACCCGGGCGTGGAACAGCACCTGCAGCAGCACGTCGCCGAGTTCTTCGCGCAGTGCGGCGCGGTCACCGTCCTCGATGGCTTCCAACAGCTCGAAGCATTCCTCGACGAGGTACTGCTTCAGCGAGTCGTGCGTCTGTTCCACGTCCCACGGGCAGCCGCCCGGCGAACGCAGCCGATCCATCACCGCGACCGCGTCCAGCAGACCGGAGCCGTGTCCCGACTTCGGCCGGACGACCTCGGCGCCACGAGCCACCAGCTCCACGGCCGCCGGCTCGTCCAGGTCCTCGGTCAACAGCACGATCGGACCGGACAGCACCTCGTCCGCGAGCCGTTTGGGTGACGGCGCGTCCGCTGCCGAGTACACGGCGGCCGCGGCACGCACGAGCGGGAGCGCGGCCACCGGAACCGAGTCACCGGGGCCGAGCAGCACGACGGCCGTTCCCGTCGGCGTGGCCTCGGCCGCGCGTGTCACGGCTTGTCGGTCCCCGGCACCAGCAGCAGCCCGGCGACACTGGCCTCGGACTTCGGCAGCACCTTCATCTCGGCGACGTTCCACTCGCCGTAACGGGGGCTCACCCGCAGGTTCTTGCTCATCGCGTGCTCACGCAGCAGGTACTTGCCGAGAAACGGCAGCTGGTTCGGGTCCACCTGGCTCAGGTCGGTCTCGGGCGACGGGCTCGACGCGACCTGGCTTTCCAGCACCTGCACGACGACGAAGCCGCCCGGGCTCTGGTCGGTGGCGGGCTGGTTGATGACGAGCACCGAGTCGTCCGGCAACAGCAGCTGGAGCGCGCTGAGGCTGGGGCCGGTGCTCACGTCGAGCTGCGGCGGCATCTCCGGGGAGGATGCCGACTCCATGAGCGAAGCGCCCTGGTCCGGGTTCGCCGAGATCTGCTCGGCGAGCTTCTTGGCGGCGTCGTAGTCACTCAGCGATGCGGCGTTGAGCGACACGTCCGCGCGGCCGACGTACTTCCGCACCAGCTCGATGAGCAGCAGGTTGTCGCCCGCGTACGCGTCGAAACCGCGGGCGCGGTTCACCAGCGCGGGCACCAGCTGCTCGGCGGGCACGCTGCCGTCGGCGGGCAGCTCCTGGGCGAGCGGGTCCTGCTCACGCAGCTGCGCGAGCTGCTCCTGGTCGACCCGGAGGTTCTCCTTCTCGGCGACCTCCATGAGCAGCTCGTGGGTGACCAGCTGCGACACGACCTCCCGCGCCACGAGGTCGAGCTTGTGCTGCTGGGCGAGCGGCCGGGCAGCCGGTTCCTTGACCACCTTGTCGATCAGGGACTGCACGTCGTCGACCGAGATGACGTGGTCGTCGATGATGACGGCGGAGTTGACCTGGCTTGGCCCGGTCCCACACGCGGTCAGCGTCGCGACCAGCGCGGTCACGGCGGCGAACGGCGCTACGGCACGGCGAAGGACACTCGTCACGGTCGCCAAGCCTCTCACAGTCCACTAGCCAACCGGAGCGGGGGCGATCACCAGGCCGTCCAGGAGCTTCGCGCACCACTCCAGCAGCTCCACGTCACGCAGCGGGGGCGCCCCGATCCGGCCGCCCGCGGCCCCCTCGGTCGGCCTCGGCACGGTGACGAGTTCGCTCACCGGCTTGTAGTTCGCCTTGGGGTGCAGCCGCTTCAGCCGCACGATCTGCGAGTCGCGCAGCGACAGCGGCGCGAACCGGATCGAGCTGCCCTGCAGGGTCACCTCGGTGACGCCGTGCTCGCGGCACTTCTGCCGGAACGCCGCCACCGCGAACAGGCGCTGCACCGGCAGCGGCGGGTTGCCGTAGCGGTCCTTCAACTCCTCCTCGACGGCCGTGAGCGCGTCCACGTCGACCGCGGCGGCGATCTTGCGGTAGGCCTCGAGCCGCAACCGTTCGCCCGGCACGTAGTCGTGCGGGATGTGCGCGTCCACCGGCAGGTCGACCCGCACCTCGGCGAGCTCTTCCTCCTCCTCTCCGGGTTCGGCGCCCGCGTGCTTGCGGAACGCCTCGACCGCCTCGCCGACGAGCCGGACGTAGAGGTCGAAGCCGACGCCCGCGATGTGCCCGGACTGTTCCGCGCCGAGGATGTTGCCCGCGCCACGGATCTCGAGGTCCTTCATGGCCACCGCCATGCCGGCACCCAGCTCGGTGTTCTGGGCGATCGTCGCGAGCCGGTCGTGGGCGGTCTCGGTGAGCGGTGCCTCCGGCGGGTACAGGAAGTAGGCGTACCCGCGTTCCCTGCCACGGCCGACGCGGCCGCGCAGCTGGTGCAGCTGGGCGAGGCCGAGCATGTCACCGCGCTCCACGATCAACGTGTTGGCGTTGGCGATGTCGAGACCGGTCTCGACGATCGTGGTGCAGACCAGCACGTCGAACTCACGGGTCCAGAAACCCTCGATGATCTTCTCGAGACGGTCCTCGTTCATCTGGCCGTGCGCGGTCACCACCCGCGCCTCCGGCACCATCTCGCGGATCCGGCGCGCGGCCTTCTCGATCGAGGAGACTCGGTTGTGCACGAAGAAGACCTGTCCGTCACGCAACAACTCGCGGCGGATCGCGGCGCCGACCTGTTTGTCGTCGTAGGCGCCGACGTAGGTGAGGATCGGGTGCCGGTCCTCGGGCGGGGTGAGGATGGTCGACATCTCGCGGATACCGGCGAGCGACATCTCGAGCGTGCGCGGGATCGGGGTGGCGGACATCGTCAGCACGTCGACGTGGGTGCGGAGCGCCTTGATGTGCTCCTTGTGCTCGACGCCGAACCGCTGTTCCTCGTCGACGATCACGAGGCCGAGGTCCTTGTAGCGGATGCCGGTCTGCAGCAGGCGGTGCGTGCCGATCACCACGTCGACCTCGCCGGAGGCGAGGCCCTCGACGACCGCGTCGGCGTCCTGGCCGTGCGTGAACCGGGACAGGCCCTTCACGGTGACCGGGAAGGAGGCCATGCGCTCGGTGAACGTGTTGAGGTGCTGCTGGGCGAGCAGCGTGGTGGGCACGAGGACCACGACCTGCTTGCCGTCCTGCACCGCCTTGAACGCGGCGCGCACGGCGATCTCGGTCTTGCCGTAGCCGACGTCGCCGCAGATCACGCGGTCCATGGGGACGCTGCGCATCATGTCGGCCTTGACCTCGTCGATGGCCGCCATCTGGTCGGGGGTCTCGGTGAACGGGAAGGCGTCCTCGAGTTCGCGCTGCCACGGGGTGTCGGCGCCGAACGCGTGGCCGGGCGCGGACTGGCGGGCGGCGTAGAGCTGCACAAGCTCGGCGGCGATCTGCTTGACCGCCTTGCGGGCCTTGGCCTTGGTGTTCTTCCAGTCCGAGCCGCCGAGCTTGTTGAGGGTGGGCAGCTCACCGCCGACGTACCGGGACACCTGGTCGAGCTGGTCGGTGGGCACGAACAAGCGGTCGCCAGGCTGGCCGCGCTTGGAGGAGGCGTATTCGAGCAGTAGGTACTCACGGGTCGCACCACCGACGGTGCGCTGGACCATCTCGACGTAGCGGCCGATGCCGTGCTGCTCGTGGACGACGTAGTCGCCGGCCTTGAGGGCGAGCGGGTCGACCGCGTTGCGCCGCCGGGAGGGCATCTTCGCGGAGAGGTCCTTGGTGGACGTGCCGTGCCTGCCGCCCGTCAGGTCGGTCTCGGTGAGCACCACCAGGGCCAGCTCGGGCGCGAGGAAGCCTTCCTCGAGGGCACCGCGGACGACGGTGACGATGCCGCCCGCCGGGGGCTCGGTGAGGCCGTCCTCGGCGAACGTGGCCGCGACGTCGGCGTCGGAGAGCTGCTCGACCGCGCGGCGGGCGGTGCCGGCGCCGGGCACGACGAGCACGGCCGCACCGCCGGTGGCGATGTGGGCGCGGAGGTCGGTGAATGCGCGGACGACGTCACCCCGGTAGCCCTCGACGGCACCGATGTCGAGCTGGACGACGTGCTCGTCGGGGGTGGTGAGCTGGGAGAGCGTCCACCACGGGTGGTCGGTGTCGCGGGCGTGCTGGGCGATCTCGCCGAGGCCGCGGTAGGCCGAGGCGCCGAGGTCGAGGGGGGCGGACCCGCCGCCCGCGGCGGCCATCCACGCCGCCTCCAGGAACTCCTGGCCGGTGCGGACGAGGTCGTGGGCGCGGGTGCGGACCTTCTCGGGGTCGATGACGAGGACGTGGGCGTCCTCGGGCAGGACGTCGGTGAGCAGGTCCAGCTCGCCTTCGCACAGGACCGGGATCAGGGCCTCCATGCCCTCGACGGGGATGCCGTCGGCGAGCTTGCCGAGCATCTCGGCGAGGTGGGCGTCGGCACCGCCGGCGGCGGCCTGCTCCTCGGCGAGCTCCGTGGCGCGCTGCCGGACGTCCTCGGTGAGCAGCAGCTCGCGGCAGGGCGGGGCGTTGACCTCGGTGATCTCGGTGGGCAGCGACCGCTGGTCGGCGACGGAGAAGCAGCGGATCTCCGACACCTCGTCGCCCCAGAACTCGACGCGGGCCGGGTGTTCGGCGGTGGGCGGGAAGATGTCGAGGATGCCGCCCCGGACGGCGAACTCGCCGCGCTTCTCGACCATGTCGACACGGGTGTAGGCGAGTTCGACGAGGCGCTCGACGACGCCGTCGAAGTCGTGCTCCTCGCCGACCACCAGGTGCACCGGGTCGAGCGTGCCGAGGCCGGGGGCCATCGGCTGGATGAGGCTGCGCACGGTGGCGACCACGACCTGCGGCGCCCCCTGGTCGCCGCCGCGGCGGAGCCGGTGCAGCACCTCGAGACGGCGGCCGACGGTGTCCGCCCTGGGTGAGAGGCGTTCGTGCGGCAGCGTCTCCCACGACGGGAAGTTGGCGACCGCGTCGGGACCGAGCAGGTCACGGAGCGCGGCGGTGAGATCGTCGGCCTCGTGGCCGGTGGCGGTGATCGCGAGGACGTGCTTCCGCGCGGCCAGGGCGGCGGTGACCAGCGGTCGGACGGCGGTTGGCCCTTCCAGCTCGAGGCTCGTCGCCCCGACGGACTCGGCGATCTTGACCAGGGCGGGGTCGGGCAGCACGGCTCGCAGCAGACCGGACAACGACACTGGAGATACCCCTTGAGGTCATGCGCGGACACACCCCTGCCCCGGACGAGCCCGGCGGAGGGGTTCTCGGCGTCCACCCTACGTGCCCGGCGCGACCGATTTCATGCGCGTGCGCAGCCGGCTGCCTTTCGACCCGGTGCTCACGCGGCCACGTCGACCAGCGCGTCGTGGGCAGCGGCGATCGCGGGGTTGGCGAACCCGCCGCCCCGCGTGCAGGTCATGATCTTGCGGCTCGGCGCGTCGGCGAGGCGCAGGCGGGTCACCGGCAGGTGTGGTGGCAGGTAGGCGAGCCTCGGCACGAGGGCCACGCCGAGGTGGTGGGCGATCAGGTGGGCGATCGCGTTCCACTCCAGCGCGTCGTGGGCGATGTGCGGGGTGAAGCCCGCCGCGCCGCAGGCGGCCAGCGTGTGTTCGCGGCACGTGCAGGCAACCGACGAGATGATCCAGTCGTCGCGTGCGAAGTCGGCCAGGTCCGCCTCCTCGTCGGCCGCCCTGGGGTGGTCGGCCGGGACGACCAGGTCGAACACGTCGTCGGTCAGCGGGCGCTGGTCGAAGCGGGGATCCGTGAGCGGTGGGTTGGCCGGGGTCACCTCGATGACCGCCAGGTCCACGTCGCCGGAGAACAACAGGTCGAACGCCTGCTGCTGTTCCACCTCACGCAGCTGGACCGTGAGCCTCGGGTACTTCGCGGTCAGCGGCGCCACCACGGGCACCAGAAGCCGGGACACCGCAGTCGGCATCGAGCACAGGCGCAGCAACCCCGCGGGCTCGTCCTTGGCCGAGCGCAGGTCGACCTCCGCCTGTTCCCACCGGGACTCGATGGCGTCCGCGTGCGCCAGCAGGGTGCGGGCCGCCTCCGTGAGCCGGACGTTGCGGCCGTTCGGTTCCAGCAGCACCACCCCGAGCTCACGGCCCAGCTGCCGGATCTGCTGGGAGGCGGCCGACGTGGTGAAGTGCATGGCCCGTGCGGCGGCGGTGATCGTGCCGTAGTGCGCGACCGCACGCAGGACCTTGAGCCTGCGCAGGTCAATCATGTAGGCGATGCTTCACATTGTCGTTCGGAAAGTCAACGTGGACGTACACGGTCCACAGCGCCTTTGCTGGAAGCATGCGTTGCCCGTACTGCGGTTGGCCCGACATCGATCCGTTCACGGTCCTGTCCCAGCACCGGACCGCGACGGGGCGCACCCTGTGGACCCGGTGCAGCTGCGGATCACTGCAGGTCAGGGTTGGCGGGCGGGTCGTCTCGCGGGGGCGGCCGCGCGGCTAGAACCGCGGGGTGCGCTTCTCCAGGAACGCGGCCACACCCTCGGTGTAGTCCGTGCTCTGCACCGACTCCGTGTACAACGCGCGGACCTCGGCGTCCTCGTGCTCGCCCTCGGTGATCTTGGCGATGATGCGTTTGGCGCCGCGGACGCTGACCTGCGCACGTGCCGCCATGGTCGCCGCCAGCTCCAGCGCGCGGGCCACCGGGTCCTCGGTCAGCTCGTTGACCAGGCCGATCCGCAGCGCGGTGTCGGCGTCGAGGATCTCCGCGGTGAACAGGATCTGCCGCGCCCACGCCGGGCCGACCACGTCGACCAGCTGCTTCGTGGACGTGAAGTTGTAGACGATGCCGAGCTTGGCCGGGGTGATGCCGAAGCGGGCGTCCGGCGCGGCGACCCGCATGTCACAGGCCAGCGCGATCTCGCAGCCGCCGCCGACGCACACGCCGTTGATCGCGGCGATCGTCGGTTTCGGCAGGTCGGCGATGGCGCGTTCACCGGCGAGGACGGCCGCGCCGTAGCGTTCGGCACCCGCCGCGTCGGCACGCAACGTCGCGAACTCGCTGATGTCGGCGCCCGCGGAGAAGTGGTCGGTGCCCCGGATGACGAGTGCACGCACCCCGTCGTCCGCGGCGACCTTGTCGAGCAGGCCGGGCACGGCCGACCACATCTCGTAGCTCATCGCGTTGCGCTTCGACGGGCGGTCGATGGTCAGTGTCGCGACCGCGTCCTCGAACTCCAGCCTCAGCGTCACGCGTTCACGATCTCACGCCAGCGCCGTCCGCACGGCGGTCAGGTCCTCGTCCACCGCGGCCTGCCGTTCCCGCAGCTCGCGGCGCGTCTTGGCGAACGCCTCCACCCGCTTCTCCACGTCGGTGACCAGCGACTTCGTCGCGTGCTCGCCCGCGAGCACGGCGTTGCGCCGCTCCTTGTCCGCGGAAAGCCACTGGTAGACGGCCGTGCCGAGGCCCGCCACGGCCACGAACAGCCAGCCCCATCCGGCGACGATCCCCAGCACCAGGAAGATCACGCCCACGACCGCGGCGCCGATCGCCACCTCCCGGCGCTTGGAGTCGACCAGCGCCGACCGCTCCGCCAGGTCGAGTGCCTTCCGCATGGACGTGGCGTCGGGACCGGACGGGGTGATCGTCACGCGGCCGAACCGGGTGCGGACGTCCAGGGACGACGGCGCTTCGACGCGTGCCGTCTCCGCCAGCTCCTCGGCCACCGTGACCAACACGGATCCGCTCGCCCGCGTCGCGAGCGCCCTGCGGTTGGGACGGTCCGACGCGAGGTCCGCACGCAGCAGCTCGCTCGCCGTGCCGACCGGGCTGTCCCACGTGGACTTCGCGGTCTCGGTGCCCTCGATGACCGACCGCAGCTCGCGTTCCCGCGCGAGCAGCGGCAGCTCGACCGGGCTGCCCTCGTCGATCAGCAGCTCCAGCGACGTGCGGGCCAGCTCGTCGGGCTCGCCGTCGGGTTCGTTCGTGTAGCCGTCCAGCGCCTCGGTGACCCACGTCCGCAGCACGGCGAGCTTCTCGCACGCCTGCAGCGAGTTCGGCAGGGAACCGCCGCCGTCCAGCTCTTTCGGCACCTGCACGGCGGCACGCGGCGCCGCCACGTCCCGCAGCGCGCTGACCAGCGAGCCGTCGGTCACGCCCGTCGCGAACTCCGCGCACCGCTCCCGCGCCAGGTCCCACCCGTCCGCGCCGAAGAAGCCGTCGGCCGCGAGCAGCCACACCGCTCGCTGGTAGGACGGCACCTCGGCGGGCAGTGCCGGCATGGCGGGCGCGAGCGAGGGCACCGTCGAGCGGCCACCGAGCACCGACGTGAGCAGCACGTGGAACGCGCAGGCACGCAAGGGATCGCGGGCCGTCGCCAGCGCGAGCGCCTCCTCGTCGACCACACCGTCGGCCACGCCGCGCAACGCGATCAGCGCGGGCGCGAGCCAGTAGCCGTCCGCGTCGGACACGTCCCCGGCACCCGAGCCCGCCAGCAACTGTTTGGCCTGGTGGCGCACCCGCCCGTGCGAGTCGAACAACCCGAGCGTCACCCGCAGGTCACTGATCTCCACGAACGCGTCGAAGGCCGCGGAGAGCCGGTTCAGCCGCTGCTCGAGCGAGCCGCTGACCTTCGACAGCTCGGCCTTCAGCCGGTTCTGCGACGCCCGTGCCTGCGACAACGACGCGGAGACGTAGCTCAGGTCCTCCTCGAGCCCCGCGAGCCGCTTGTTCTGCCGGTGATCTGTCCACCAGTCGTCGCTCATTCGCCCTCTCCTACGCCGGCGTCACCACACAGCAGTGCGACGCGCGGAGCAGCATTCTGGACCCATGCGAACCCGGACGAGTTTTCTCGTTGTCGGAGCGGCGCTGGCCGTGCTCACCGCCTGTACCGACGCGCCTGCCGAGCGTGCGGGAACGGGACAGGTTCCGCGCAGCGGCACGAGCGCGCCGACCACGCCGAGCGCCGCGGAGACGCCGCGGCTGAAGGTGGAGACGGTCGCGGGCGGCCTGGCGCACGGCTGGGACGTCGGGTTCCTGCCGGACGGCAAGGTCCTCGTGTCCCAGCGGCCCGCGCGGATCGCCCTGTTGTCGAGCAACAAGCCGGGCGCGACGGTCACGACCGTGAAGGCGGACCTGACCGACGTGCACGTCCAGGGCGAGGGCGGCCTGATGGGGCTCGTCGTGCACCCGGACTTCGCGCAGACACGCCGGTTCACGACCTGCCAGACCCACACGGAGAACGGGGAGCCGAACGACATCCGGCTCGTCACGTGGCGCCTCGCCGAGGACGGCCGGATCGCGACACGGGAGAAGGAACTGCTGACCGGCCTGCCGCTGGCCCAGTCGGGCAGGCACTCAGGCTGCCGTCCCACGCTCGCCCGCGACGGCTCGCTCCTGGTCGGCACCGGTGACACCGCGCACGGCACGTTCCCGCAGGACCGCACGAACCTGGGCGGCAAGGTGCTGCGGCTCGACCTGGACACGGGCGAACCCAAGCCGGACAACCCGTTCGTCGACGCGGCGAACCGCAACGAGCGGTACGTCTACACCTACGGGCACCGCAACATCCAGGGCGTCGCGCCGCGGCCGGACTCCGACCAGGTGTTCACCGCCGAACACGGGCCCAGCAAGAACGACGAGGTGAACCTGATCCAGGCGGGCAGGAACTACGGCTGGGACCCGTCGCAGGGCGGCACGGTCGGCGGCTACGACGAGAGCGTCGAGATGACCGACCTGCAACGGTTCCCGGACGCGGTGCCCGCGAAGTGGCAGACGGGCGACATGACCGAGGCGGTCTGCGCGGCCACGTTCCTGGCGGGTGACCAGTGGGGCGCGCTCGAAGGCACACTGGTGATCACCGCACTGAAGGGCGCGAAGGTCATCCTGCTGTCCCTGACGGAACAGGGTGACGTCGAGACCGTGTCGGTGCCCAAGGAGTTCACGGACACGTTCGGCCGCCTGCGTGCGGCACGGACCGGCCCCGACGGCGCCCTGTACCTGACGACCAGCAACGGCACGGACGACAAGCTGTTGCGCGTCACCCCCGCCTGACGTGCGGCCGATCGACCTCGCCCGGGCGGCGGGGGTCTCGACGCAGCAGGTCCGCAACTACGTGGACTGGGGCGTCCTGCCACCCGCGCCGCGCACCGAGTCCGGCTACCGGGTGCTCGACGAACGCCACCGGGACGCGCTGCTCACCTACCGCGCCCTGACGAAGGGCTTCGGCTGGGCGGCCGCGAAGGCGATCATGAACGCGGTCCACGACGGGGCCGTGCCCGCCGCGCTGGCGCTGGTGAACGAGGCACACGCGGACGTGCACGACCAGACCCGAAAGCTGGCGGCGACGGCCGAGGCGCTGGCGGCGGTCGCGTCGACCGAGCCGCCACCGCGCGCGGACCTGCGGATCGGCGAGCTGGCACGGGTGCTGGGCGTCCGCACGTCGGCGCTGCGGGTGTGGGAGGCGGCGGGCCTGCTGGTGCCGCGGCGCGAACGCGGCACGGGCTACCGCTTCTACTCCTCGGCGGACATCCGCGACGCACGGATGATCACCATGCTGCGGCAGAACGGGTACGGCCTGGAGCAGATCCACCCGATCCTGGCGGGCCTGCGGGAGTCCGGCAGCAGCGACGCGCTGCTGGCGGCGGTGGAGACGCGGCGGTCGGCACTGGTCGCACGGACCCGCGTCATGCTGGAGGGCGCGGCCCGCCTGCACGCCTACCTGGGCTGACCCGCGCCGATCAGTGCTCCTCGCGCAGGACGGGCGCGCTCTCCAGGTGTGACAGCCCGTTCCACGAGAGGTTGACCAGGTGCGCGGCCACCTCGTCCTTGCGGGGCTTGCGCGAGTCGAGCCACCACTGCCCCGTCAACGCGACCATCCCCACCAGTGCCTGGCTGTACAGCGCGGCCAGCTTCGGGTCGTACCCTCGGGAGGAGAACTGCACCCCGAGGATGTCCTCGACCTGCGAGGCGATGTCGTTCAGCAACGACGAGAACGTCCCCGTCGACGACGCGACCGGGGACGCGCGCACGAGGATCCGGAACCCGTCCGCGGAGCCCTCGACGTAGTCCAGCAACGCCACGGCGGCGCGTTCGAGCAGCAACCGCGGGTGCGCGTCCTCGGCCAGCGCGGTGGTCATCGACGACAGCAGGTAGTGCATCTCCCGGTCGACCACGACCGCGTAGACGCCTTCCTTGCCGCCGAAGTGCTCGTAGACCACCGGCTTGGACACGTTCGCCCGGTGTGCGATCTCCTCGATCGACGCGCCGTCGAAGCCCTTCTCGGCGAAGAGGGACCGCGCCACGTCCAGCAGCTGCTGCCGCCGCTCTTCACCCGTCATGCGTACCCGTGGCACCGGCGCCTCCCCGCGTCGAGGAGGCGCCGTGCGAGCTCGCCGCCTGACCGCCATTTCAGTCACCCTAGAGGCAACCACCGACGGTCCGTGGGCAATTACGCTCTACGAGACGTCCGAGCCCGCCGAGATCTTGGCGAGACGTGCCTGGGTGGGCCAGCGGACGCTGTGCACCCAGCCGAACTTCTCGAAGAACCAGATGATCCGGGCGGACGTGTCGATCTGGCCCTTCTTGACGCCGTGACGAGCGCAGGTCGGGTCGGCGTGGTGGAGGTTGTGCCACGACTCGCCGAAGGACAGGATCGCGAGCGGCCACACGTTCGCGGCCTTGTCGCGGGACACGAACGGCCGGTCGCCGATCATGTGGCAGATCGAGTTGGTCGACCAGGTCACGTGGTGCAGGATCGCGACCCGCACGAGGCCGGCCCAGAAGAACGCGGTCAGCGCGCCCCACCACGACCACGTGATGAGCCCGCCGAGCAGCGCGGGCAGCCCGAACGTGAGCACGGTCCAGAGCCAGAACGTGTTGTTGACCCGCACGATGTCCTTGTCGGCGAGCAGGTCGGGCGCGAAACGCTCCTTGTTGGTGATGTCGCGGTCGAACAGCCAGCCCATGTGCGCGTGCCAGAAGCCCTTGGCGATCGCGACCGGGCCGGTGCCGAACAGCCACGGCGAGTGCGGGTCGCCCTCCTTGTCGGAGAACGCGTGGTGGCGGCGGTGGTCGGCGACCCAGATGATCGGCGGGCCCTGCACGGCCATGCTGCCCGCGATCGCGAGGAAGACCTTCAACGGCCGCTTCGCCTTGTACGACCCGTGCGTGAAGTACCGGTGGTAGCCGACGGTGACACCGTGCCCGGTGAAGTAGAAGAAGGCGAACGCGAGGATCACGTCCACCCACGTGAGACCCCAGCCCCACGCCAGCGGCACCGCGGCGATGAGCGCGGCGAAGGGCACGAGGATGAAGATGTACACCCCCAGCTGGACGTAGTTCCTGCGGCGCCCGACCGTGATCGGCTTCGGCCCCTTCTGGGGCGCGGCACCACCAGATGTCTCGTCGAGGGTCGTCGTCATCCCTTGCTACCCCGTCTTCCAGATGGTTAGGCGAGCCTCGCCTACGCAACCGTAACTTACGTGTCCCAATGAACCAGGCCAAGCATCGGCGGGACCACTCCCGTGATCCGCGTCACACCCATTTGGACGCGCTTCCTTACGATCGGCCGGGTACCACTGCCACCGGGAGGACATGCATGCCACGATGTCCAACCGTGGACGGATTACTCCGTCCGCGATCCGCCGTGGTGTAAAGGCAGCACCTCAGATTTTGGTTCTGATGGTCCAGGTTCGATCCCTGGCGGCGGAGCTGTCCGCGCCCGGCGGGCAGGGCTTCTGGTTTCGATGAAGGTGGACAGCCACGTGGATGGCGGCGAGCGGGAAGGCATCCGTACCGACGTCGACCGACCCGCGTTGGACGAGCGCTCCGACGCGTGGCTGGTCGGTCGCGCCCGCGAGCTGCTCGCCATCACCCAAGCGGGTGAACGTGGCGACCTCGCCCGCCACGTCGACGAGATGGACCACCTCCTCGCCCAGACCCGCCGCCGTGACGAGCCGAGGCTGGTCGGTCAGCTGCTGCGGGCCGCGACCGCGATCCGCGTCGTCGACACCGAGTCGGCGGCCGCCGCGGGCGACATGGCCGACGAGTTCCTGTCCCACGCCCGCGACCACAAGCTCGTCGTGCTGGAGGCCGACGCGCACGCGCTGCGCGGCACCCGCCTGCTGATGATCGGCGAGGAGGACGACGCGCTCTCCGAGGTCGCGGTGGGCCTCGCGATGCTCGACGAGAAGATCGAGCCGGACCCGATGTTCGGCAGCCGCACCTGGCACGTGTTGATGACCTCCACGCTGATGGACCTCGGCACCGTGCTCGCCCAGCTCGGCGTCTACGAGGTCGCCGACCAGGTGATGAAGAAGGCGAACCGGCACATCCGCAACGGCGCGGGCAGCCACGACATCTCCGTGCACCTGCTCACCCGCACCCGTCTGCAGCTCGGCTGGGGCCTGCGCCTGGAACGCGCGGGCCAGGACGAGGAGGCGGCACAGCACTTCGCCGAGGCCGCGGCCATGGCGGAGGGGATCGAGCTGCCGTTCAAGGAGTCGCTGTTCCGGCGCAAGCCCGACCGGACGGCCGCCGAGCAGGTCCCGGTGATCGGCGCGGCGCACGCGCTCGCGAACCCGTCGAGCGCGCACCTGGAACGGCTGGCCGGCCTGCTGGAGCTGGCGCCGCAGCGTGAGCTGATCTTCGTCGCGATCGCGCTGGCCCGCTGCCTGGAGCAGTGCGCGCACGTCGAGGAGGCCGTCGAGGCCCTCGGCGCCGTGCAGAAACGCCTGCACACGACGACCATCGAGCAGGGCCTGTACCTGTGCCTGATCCGCGAGTTCGCACGGCTGTCCAGCATCGCGGGCGCCGACGACGGCGGTGAGCGGACCGCCAGCGCGCTGCAGCTGTACGTCTCCGAGCTGGAGGCACAGCTGTCCGACCAGCGGCTGTCCCGCAAGACCACGCTCGACACCCGCCGCGAGCACGAGCGGCTGTCCCGCAAGCACGGCGCGATCGCCCGCCAGGCGCTGCAGGACCCGCTGACCGGCCTGCCCAACCGCCGTGCGCTGGACGAACGGCTCGAGGAGCTGTCCGCGCGGGTCGGCGGGAAACCGCTCGCGATCGCGCTGGTCGACCTCGACGGGTTCAAGGGCGTCAACGACCGCATGTCCCACGCCGACGGCGACGACGTGCTGCGCGTGATCGCCAGCACGGTCCGCGACACGCTGCGCGGCTCGGACATGGTGGCCCGCTACGGCGGCGACGAGTTCATCGTGCTGCTGCCCGGTGCGCCGCTGCGGCCCGCGGCCGCCGCGCTGCGCCGCGCCGCGGACGCCGTGGCGCAGCTCCCGCACGACCTCTCGCACGGCGTCACACTCTCCGTGGGTGTGGTGTCCCTCCGTCCGGGTGAAACCGCCGCCCGCGCGCTCGCCCGCGCCGACGCCGCCATGTACCAGGCCAAACGCAAAGGCGGCAACGACGTGGTCGCCGTCTCCGGGGACGAAACGGACGCACCGGAAACCGTGGAGGAGCCCGCGACCGACCCTGCGTGGGTGCTTCCGAACGGCACGTAGGATCGAGTCCCGGGGTCCGGCCGGGCTCCGAAAATCGATCTTGTGCCAAGGGAGACGGCTGCCATGCCGGAGGGCTCGTCCGGGCTCGGAGAAGTCAGCACGATCATTCTCGCCGCGGGCGAGGGCACCAGGATGCGGTCCCGCACCCCGAAGGTGCTGCACCGGATCGCGGGCCGCTCGCTGGTCGAGCACGCCGTCCGCGCCGCCGCCGGCCTGCGCCCCGCGCGGGTGGCGGTGGTCGTCGGCCACGGCAGGGACGCCGTCACCGAGCACCTCACCGAGGTCGAGAAGGGCATCGACGCGACCGTCACCGTCGCCGTCCAGGAGGAGCAGCACGGCACCGGTCACGCGGTGCGCTGCGCGCTCGACGAGCTGCCCGGCAACCTCACCGGCACCGTCCTCGTGACGTACGGCGACGTGCCGCTGCTCGACACCGCGACCCTGTCCGCGCTGCTCGCCGAGCACGCCGAGAAGGGCAACGCCGTCACGGTGCTGACCGCACGGGTCGACAACCCGCACGGCTACGGCCGCATCGTGCGCGACGCCGACGGCACGGTCGCCGCGATCGTCGAGCAGAAGGACGCCACCGAGGAGCAGGCGGCCATCACCGAGATCAACTCCGGTGTGTACGCGTTCGACGCGGCCGTGCTGGCCGACGCGCTCGGGCGGCTGTCCACCGACAACGCGCAGGGCGAGCAGTACCTCACCGACGTGCTCGCCATCGCCCGCGGCGACGGGCACCGCTGCGGCTCGTGGACCTGCGCCGACCGGTGGCTGGTCGAGGGCGTCAACGACCGCGTGCAGCTCGCCGCGCTGGGCCGCGAGATGAACCGGCGCCTGACCGAGCAGTGGATGCGCGCGGGCGTCACCATGGTCGACCCGGCCACCGTGTGGCTCGACGCCGGCGTGCGGCTGGCCCGGGACGTGGTGCTGGAGCCGAACGTGCAACTGCGCGGCACCACGTCGATCGGCGAGGGCGCGACCGTCGGCCCGGACACCACGCTCACCGACGTCCGCGTCGGTGCGGCGGCGAAGGTCGTCCGCACGCACGGCAGCGAGTCGACGATCGGCGACGGCGCGAACGTCGGGCCCTTCGCGTACCTGCGGCCCGGCACCGTGCTGCACGACAAGGGCAAGATCGGCACGTTCGTCGAGGTCAAGAACTCCGAGATCGGCGAGGGCACGAAGGTGCCGCACCTGTCGTACGTCGGCGACGCCACGATCGGCGAGTACTCCAACATCGGCGCCGCCAGCGTCTTCGTGAACTACGACGGGGTGACCAAGCGCAGGACGACCGTCGGGTCGCACGCGCGCACCGGCAGCGACAACATGTTCGTCGCGCCGGTCAACGTGGGGGACGGCGCGTACAGCGGGGCGGGGGCCGTGCTGAGGGAGGACGTGCCACCGGGTGCGCTGGCCGTTTCGGCCGGTTCGCAGCGCAACATCGAGGGTTGGGTGCTGCGCAAGCGACCGGGTACCCCCGCGGCGGAGGCCGCGCGGCGGGCGCTCGGGATCACATCCGAGTCATCGGAGGACCAGTCATGACCGTCAAGACCGGAACGCCGAAGAAGAACCTGATGTTCTTCTCCGGGCGGGCGCACCCAGAACTCGCCGAGGAAGTCGCGAAGCACCTCAACGTGTCGATCACGCCGCAGTCGGCGTACGACTTCGCGAACGGCGAGATCTTCGTCCGGTTCGAGGAGTCGGTCCGTGGCTGCGACGCGTTCGTCATCCAGAGCCACTGCGAGCCCATCAACCAGTGGGTCATGGAGCAGCTGATCATGGTCGACGCGCTGAAGCGGGCGTCGGCCAAGCGGATCACCGTGATCATGCCGTTCTACCCGTACGCGCGGCAGGACAAGAAGCACAAAGGCCGCGAGCCGATCTCGGCACGGCTCATCGCGGACCTGTTCAAGACCGCGGGCGCCGACCGGATCATGACCGTCGACCTGCACACCGCGCAGATCCAGGGCTTCTTCGACGGCCCCGTCGACCACCTGTTCGCGCAGACACTGCTGTCGCAGTACGTGAAGGAGCAGTACGGCGCGGACAACGTGACGGTCGTGTCCCCGGACGCGGGCCGCACGAAGCTCGCGGAGAAGTGGGCGGACGACCTCGGCGGCGTGCCGATCGCGTTCATCCACAAGACCCGTGACCCGCTGCGGCCCAACGAGGTCGTGGCGAACCGCGTGGTCGGCGAGGTGCGCGGGCGGCTGTGCGTCGTGATCGACGACATGGTCGACACCGGCGGCACCATCGCGAAGGCCGTCGGCCAGCTGCTGGACGAGGGCGCGGCCGACGTGGTCGTGGCCGCGTCACACGGCGTGCTGTCCGGCCCCGCGCCGGAGCGCCTGTCGAAGTGCGGGGCGAAGGAGGTCGTGTTCACCAACACGCTCCCGATCCCCGACGGGAAGCGCTTCCCGAACATGACGGTGCTGTCGATCGCCCCGCTGCTCGCGCGGGCCATCCAGGAAGTCTTCGAGGACGGCTCGGTGACCAGCCTGTTCGACGGCAACGCCTGACGGGGCATCGAGCACCCCTGGTGCACTTGCCAAAACGGGCCGCGTAGACTATCCGGGTTGCCTCGGCGAGGCCGGGCGTTCATCGCCCGACGTGATCGACGCGGCGGCTTGACTGCCGCGCGCTCATGCCCGTCGCCGCAGGTCGCCGCCGCCCCCAAGGTTCGTTTGTTCAACAAGGAGTGCACCACCGTGTCCGAGGTCCGTCTCGCCGCCGAAGCCCGCACCGAGTTCGGCAAGGGCGCCGCGCGCCGCACGCGACGCGCAGGCAAGATCCCCGCGGTGCTCTACGGTCACGGTTCCGACCCGAAGCACCTCGCGCTGCCCGCCATCGAGTTCGCCCGCGTCGTCCGTGAGCACGGCCAGAACGCCGTCCTGACGCTGGAGATCGACAGCAAGAGCGAGCTGGCGCTCACGAAGACCGTCACCACCCACCCGATCAAGAACTACATCGAGCACGTCGACCTGCTGCTCGTCCAGCGCGGCGAGAAGGTCAACGTCGAGGTGCCCGTGGTCGTCAACGGTGAGGCGTCGCCCGGCACGCTGGTCACCCAGGACGCGACGACCGTCGAGGTGTCCGTCGAGGCGCTGCACATCCCGGAGCAGTTCGAGGTGTCCATCGAGGGCGCCGAAGCGGGCACGCAGGTCCTGGCCAAGGACGTGCCGCTGCCGTCCGGTGCCGAGCTGCTGACCGACCCCGAGACGCTGATCGTCGCCGTGAACGTGGCCCCGACCGCCGGTGACCTCGACGGCGAGGCCGCCGAGGGCGAAGAGACCGAGGCCGAGGCCCCCGAGGCCGCCGAGGCCTGAGAGTTCTCCTGACCGGGCGGTCCCTTCGGGGGCCGCCCGGTTAGCGTTTCCGACATGACTTCCGCTTCCGCTGACGTGCCGGTCCTGGTCGTGGGACTCGGCAACCCCGGCCCGCGCTACGCGGGCAACCGGCACAACATCGGCTTCCTGGTGGTCGACGAACTGGCCGCCCGTGTCGGCGGCAGGTTCAAGGCGCACAAGGGCGGCGCCGAGGTGCTGGAGTGCCGCCTTGGCGGCCGCCGCGCGGTGCTGGCCAAGCCCCGGTCGTTCATGAACGTCTCTGGTGGCCCGGTCGTGGGCACCGCGCGCTTCTACAAGGTCTCTCCCGCCGACGTCGTCGTCGTCCACGACGAGCTGGACCTCCCGTACCCGACGGTCCGGCTGAAGCTCGGCGGCGGCGAGAACGGCCACAACGGCCTGCGCTCGATTTCCAAAAGCCTCGGCACGCGCGACTACCTGCGGGTACGGTTCGGCATCGGACGACCGCCGGGACGCATGGACCCAGCAGACTTCGTGCTGCGGGACTTCTCGGCGACCGAACGCAAGGAACTGGCACTGGCCGTCGACCACTGTGCGGACGCGACGGAGGCGCTGGTGGGCAAGGGCCTGGAGGCGGCGCAGAACCTCTTCCACGCCCGCTAGGGAGTGCCGATGGACGTGCCACTGACCCCGATCGTCGTCGACGTCGTGACGTTCGACCGGGCGCCGCTGGGCAGGCGCGGTTACAACGAGGACCAGGTCGACGACTTCCTCGACCGCGTGCAGGCCACCCTCGCGGGCAGGGACAACTTGACCGCGGCGGACGTCCGCCAGGCCGAGTTCGACGCGGCGCCGTTCATCCGGCGCGGCTACCACGAGGACCAGGTGGACGAGTTCCTCGACCTCGTGGTGGAGGAGCTGAGCCGCCGGGAGGGCGCGCCCGCCGACACGAAGTCTCCGGCCCCGGCGAGCAGCGCGCGCCCCGCCACGCCTGCGCCGGGCACCCCCGTCGCGTGGGTGCCGTTCCCCGCGGCGCCGCGGCCGGTGCCGCCGCCGACTCCCGCCGAGCAGACCAACCCGATGGTGTTCTCGCTGCCGCCGTCGCTGCCGTCACCCGGCACGCAGCCGCTCACGCGGGCGGCCGCCGGCCCCCCGAATCCCAGCGTAGCCGCGAGCACCGACAACACCGGGGCCCCCGCCACGGCGGTGCCGAGCACAACCGAGGAGGCCGGTGACGCCTCCGTGGCGGCCGGGCAGGCGGCGTCGGCCTTCCGCGCGGGCTCGACGTCGGCGCTGGACAAGCCACCCGCGCCGAAGACCCTCGCCGACTACGCCCCGAAACACCCTCCGCTGCCGGAACCCGCGCCGGAACCCGCGTCAGAACTCGCTGTGGACGCGCGCCCGGCGTTCCCGTTCCCGCCCGCGCCGCCCGGCGAACCGGGGTACGTGCCCGCCGACGTGGCGCGGTTGGCGAACCTGCTCGCGAACTCGCCGGACCGCGAGCAGCTCGCCACCCTCACCTTCGCCGTCACCACCACCGGCGGCTACCACCGGGGCACGGTCGACGCGCTCCGGCAGGCGTGGCTCGACGCCCTCGCTACGAAGCGGCCTTGATCGAGTCCGCCAGCTGCTCACCGGCGGCCGCGCGGCGGAGCTTGCCCGACGGGGTCTTCGGCAGCGTCCCCGGCGACAGCACCAGCACCGCCGACGGGCGGGCGTTCACGGCCTCGAAGACCCGCGCGCCGACGTCCTTGCGCAGCGACTTCTCCCTGTCCGAGTCACCGGCGAACCGCGACTCGACCACCACCGCGAACCGCTCTCGGCGGGTGCCCGCGTCGAGGCGGACCGCGACCGCGTTGCCCGCGCGTACTCCGTCCACAGAGGTCGCCGCGCGTTCGATGTCCGTCGGGTAGATGTTGCGGCCCGCGAGGATGATCACGTCCTTCGCCCGCCCGCAGATGACGATCTCACCGTCCACTATGTACCCGAGGTCGCCGGTCGCGAGCCAGCCGTCCGCGTCCTGTGTCGCGAGTGGACCGTTGACGGTCAGGTAGCCGGGCGTCACCGACGGGCCGCGGACCTGGATCTCGCCGACCTCGCGCTCGGCCCGGACTGCGCCGTCGAGCACGATGCGGGCCTCGAAGCCGTCGAGCGGCGGGCCGAGGACCGCGAACGTGCGGCGCCCCGCCTCGGGCGCGTCGCCGGCGACCGGCACCGCGCGGTTCTCCTCCTCCAGCGCCACCGCGTCGAGGTGGTCCAGCCGCAGGCCGATCATGGGCGACGCGAAGGAGATCGCGAGTGTGCCCTCGGCCATGCCGTACGCCGGGAACACGCACTCGGCCGGCATCGAGAAGCGGGCGCCCGCGGTCACGAACGCGGCGACGGCCTTCTCGTCGATGGGTTCGGCGCCGTTGAGCGCGATCCGCAGCTTCGACAGGTCGTACTCGTCGTCGTTGTCGACGCTCCCGAGCCGCCTGCCGAGCAGCGCGTACGCGAAGTTCGGGGCCGCGGTGATCGTGCCGCCGTAGTCGGAGATCAGCTTGGCCCACAGCAGCGGCGCGGTCAGGAAGTCGACCGGGGTGACCTTGACCAGCTCGATCCCCCACGCCATGGGGGTGGTGTAGAAGCCGACCATGCCCATGTCGTGGAACATCGGCAGCCACGACACCATCACGTCGTGCTCGGGGTCGAGCTCGGCGCGGTCGGCCATCGCGGTGATGTTCGCGAGCAGGTTGCCGTGGGTGATCCGCACGGCCTTCGGCTCCGCGGTCGAGCCGCTGGTCAGCTGCAGCAGCGCGGGCGCGTCCTCGTCGACCTCGACGAACGACTCCAGCGGCGTGCCCTCGGCCAGGTCGCTGATCAGCAGGTAGCCGATGCCGTGCTGCTCCAGCACGGGCGCGAGCTGGTCGAACGGCTCACCGAGTAGCACGAGCTTGGAGGAGATCATGTTGAGCACGCGCACGGTGTCCTCGGCCCACATCGCGAGGTCGGACCGCGGCGTCGGCTGGTGCAGCATGGTCACGCTGCCGCCGGACAGCCACACGGCCTGCACGGCCGGGCCGATCGCGGCAGGCGCCGCGGCGAGCACCGCGACCGCTTCTCCCCTGCTCAGGCCGTGTGCGACGAGCGCACCCGCCATGGCCCTGGCCTGCTCGTGCACCTGCGCCCACGTGGTGTGCACCGCGTTGCCCGGCTCGCCCGTGGTGACACCGCGCCGCCGCCCGCCGTCATTGGCGGTGGCGACCATCTTGTCGACGAAACGACTCATACCCAAAAGGGTATAGGCGACTATTCGGCCACGTCCGCCACGTCCAGCCAACGTTCCTCGAGAGTTGCCTTCTCGGCGACCACGGCACGGAGTTCGGCGTCCAGCGCCAGCAGCTTCTCCGCGTCGGTCGCGGCCGCCGCCAGCGCCTCGTGCAGCTCGGCCTCGCGGGTGGACAGCTTGTCCAGCTGCCGTTCCAGCCGCGCCAGCTCCTTCTGCGCGGCACGGCGTTCCGCGGCGCTGGACTTCGGCTTGTCGACGGGCGTCTTCGCCGTGGGAGGCGCCGCGATCGCCGCGTCCCTGCGGGCCAGGTACTCGTCGATGCCGCCGGGCAGGTCGGTGATCCGCCCGTCCCCGAGCAGCGCGACGACCGTGTCACAGACACGTTCCACCAGGTACCGGTCGTGCGAGACGACGACGAGCGTGCCGGGCCACGAGTCGAGCAGGTCCTCGAGCTGCTGCAGGGTGTCGATGTCGAGGTCGTTGGTGGGTTCGTCGAGCAGCAGCACGTTCGGCTCGGCCATGAGCAGCCGCGCGATCTGCAACCGCCGCCGCTCCCCACCGGAGAGGTCGCTGACCGGCGTCCACTGGCGGGCGGCCGGGAACCCGAACCGCTCCGCGAGCTGTGACGCCGACATCTCCTGCTTGCCGAGCGTGACGCGCCGCGCGACCTCCTCGACCGCCTCCAGCACGCGCAGCGTGCCCGGCAGGTCGTGCAGCTCCTGCGACAGGTAGGCCAGTCGGACGGTCTGCCCCAGGATCCGCTTGCCGGTCTCGGGTTCGGTCTCCCCGGCGAGCAGCCGCAGCAGCGTCGTCTTGCCGGACCCGTTGACACCGACGAGCCCGATGCGGTCGCCGGGCCCGATGCGCCACGTCTGGTCCTCGACGAGCGTCTTGTCGCCCGCGCGAAGCGTGACGTCCTCCAGCTCCAGCACGGTGCGGCCGAGCCGCCGCTTGGCGAACGCCAGCAGCTCGACGGAGTCCCGCGGCGGCGGCACGTCGGAGATCAGGGCCTCGGCGGCCTCGATCCGGTACCGCGGCTTGGACGTCCGCGCGGGCGGGCCGCGCCGCAGCCACGCGAGCTCCTTGCGGGCGAGGTTGCGCCGCTTCTCCTCGAGCGTCGCGGCGAGCCGGGCCCGTTCCGCGCGGGCGAAGACCCAGTCGGCGTACCCGCCTTCGTACTGCTCGACCCGCCCGCCGACGACCTCCCAGGTCCGGGTGCAGACGGTGTCGAGAAACCACCGGTCGTGGGTGACGACGACGAGTGCCGTGCCCCGCGCGAGCAGGTGGTCGGCGAGCCAGCGCACGCCCTCGACGTCGAGGTGGTTGGTGGGCTCGTCGAGAATCAGCAGGTCCAGCTCCTGGACGAGCGCGGCGGCGAGCGCGACCCGGCGCCGCTCCCCACCGGACATGTCGGCAACCGGCGAGTCGAGCCCGAACGCGGTGATGCCAAGGCCACCGAGGATCGACCGGGCGCGGGGGTCGGCGGCCCACTCGTGCTCGGCGGTGATGCCCAACGGGTCGAGCACGGCGTTGCGGACGGTGGAGCCGACGGGCAACTCGGTGCGCTGCGTGACGACGGCCTGGCGAAGGCTCCTGCCCCGGCTCACGCGCCCGGAGTCCGGCGGCTCGACCCCGGCGAGAACCTCGAGGAGGGTCGTCTTGCCACCACCGTTGAGCCCCACGACACCGATGCGGTCACCGGCCCCCACCCCGAGGGAGACACCGTCGAGCAACGGCCGCACACCGTAACTCTTGGCGACCGCCTCGAGATTGACCAGGTTGACCACGAACGGCAACGTTACCGAGCCGAGTCAGGACCACGTCACCCGCCCACAACCCCGGCCTAGTCAGCGCCCGGCCCGAGCCACGTGCACAACCCCACAAAGACGGCCTGCCTGCCCTATCTCAACAAGCCCAATTTGGCAGGCCCCCTCCCCGAGATCAGCCCGTCCGGCGAGGACACCACCCCAAGCAGAGGCCACCAAAACCCCTGCTGACCAGCGAAAACAATCCCCCAGTACGTAACCTCAACCCCCACCCGATCCCGGGGGCCACCCGCCATGCCAGCCTACCGGCACCTACCGACAAAACCGGACCGCGAGCGGTCACCTGTGGACAACCAGCCCACCTGTGGACAACTGCTCACGCGTGCACCTGAGGCGGCGCGGAGCGGGGTTCGTCGTCGCCGCCGATCACTCTCGCTCCCGGGACCGGGCCGTGGACCACTCGAACTGTCCGGCAGACCCCCGCGCCCGACAGCTCCGCCGCCACCCGCAACGCGTCGTCGGCGTCCGCGCACAGGAACGCGCACGTCGGCCCGGACCCCGACACCGTGCCCGCCAACGCGCCCGCCGCCACGCCCGCCCGTAACGTCCGCCGCAACCCCGGCCGCAACGACACCGCCGCCGCCTGCAGGTCGTTCCCGAGCAGCAGGGCCAGCTGCCGCGGATCACCGGACGCGAGCGCCTCCAGCACCGGCTCGACCTCACCGATGCGCGGCGGCTCCCCCTCGGCCCGCAACCGGTCCAGTTCCCCGTACACCTTCGGCGTCGCCAGTCCGCCGCGCGCGAACGCGAGCACCCAGTGGAAGGTGTGCCGCGTCAGCACCGGCACGATCGACTCGCCGCGGCCGGTGCCCAGCGCGGTGCCGCCGTGCAGCATGAACGGCACGTCGCTGCCGAGGTTGGCCGCGATCCCGGCCAGCTCGTCGCGGCCGATCTCCAGTTTCCACAGGTTCGCGAGGCCCACGAGGGTGGCCGCCGCGTCGGCGCTGCCGCCCGCCATGCCGCCGGACACCGGGATGCCCTTGCGGATCATCACGCGGACCTTCAGCTCGCCGACGTCCCGGCCGACGTACCGCGCCAGCTCCTCCACGGCACGCCACGCGAGGTTCGCGCCGTTGGTCGGGACCGCGGCCGCGCCCTCACCCTGGACCTCGACACCGGGTTCGTCGGCGACGGCGACCGTCACCTCGTCGGTGAGCGACAGCGACTGGAAGACGGTCGTCAGTTCGTGGAAACCGTCCCTGCGCAGGTCGCCTACCGCGAGGTGCAGGTTCACCTTCGACGGGACCCGGACGGTCACGGGGCGGGGCACAACCGCAAGCACGCAATCAAGCGTACGGCCCGCCCCGACCGGCCGTTACGCGGCCGACGCGGCGGCGACCGCGCGCGGTCCGGTGAGGGCCCGCTGGACGTACGCGCCCCGCTCGGTCAGCCAGCCGAGCGCCGCGTCCACCCGGTCACCGGTGATGCCGAGCCGGAACCGCGCGACCGGCGTCTCGCCGATCTTGGTCACGCCACCACCGGCCACCGCGATGTCGATGCCGAACCGGCTCCCGGCCTCCGGCAGCAGCGCGCCGATCGACGCGAAGCCCACCAGCACCACGTCGGCGTCGCCGGGCGCGGTCGTCTCGATCGCGGGCAGCACCGACCGCGCCACCTGGCTGTCCTGGTTCGCCACGAGCTCGAGCAGCCTGCCCTGTTCGATGACGCGGCCGTCCTCGAGCACGGCGACGTCGTCGGCGATCTTGCGGACCACCGTCGCGTCCGAGGTGGTGACGAGCACGGTCGTGCCCAGCTCGCCGCGGGCGCGGTCCAGCACGGCCAGCACACCGGCGGCGCCGGTGGCGTCGAGCCCGCTCGTCGGGTCGTCGGCCAGCACGACGGTCGGCTCGCCGACGAGGGCACGCGCGATCGCGATCCGCTGCCGCTGACCGGCGGTGAGCTGGTCGGGGTAGGTGGCGGCCTTGTCGGTGAGGCCGATCAGGTCGAGCAGCTTGCCGACCCGCTCACGGCGGCGCGGGCCCTCCATGCCGACCTGCTCGAGCGGCAGCGCGATGTTGCCGGCCGCGGTGCGCTGCGGGAGGAGCGAGTCACCGGCTGGGACGAGACCGATGCGGGCGCGCGCGGCGCGGAAGCTGCGCTGGTCGAGTGCCGCGGTGTTCAGCCCGTCGAGGCGGAACACGCCGCTGTCGGGGCGCTCGCGGAGCGCGAGCACGCGGGCGAGGGTGGACTTGCCGGACCCCGACGGTCCGACGACGCCGGCGATGACGCCGGCACGCACGTCCAGGTTGATGTCATCCAGCGCGACGACGGCGCCGGTTGTACTTCGGAACGACTTGGTCAGGTTCTCGACGGTGATCACGATGTGCTCCAGTCCAGGCGCGCGCGAACCCCAGCTCGCGCGTGTAGGTGAGTGGCCCCGGCGGTGGGGCTCAGCGAAGTCGGATGGCTCGAATCAGCTTCAGCGGGTTGAGCGCATGCGACGACAGCCTGTGACCGTGCGACGACACTGGTCGATGACTCGCCTGGTGGTGAGGATCTGCACCGTTCTCACTCCTCCATCGCTCCTGGCGGTAGCACCTGCCCGCGACGGGTGGTTGCTGCGGCGTCACAGAGCCAGGTCTCTCGGCCGCTCGGGATGGAATACCGCTAAGTAGTACACCTGACATGCCCACCGGATTGCAACCGCCGGACCTGGATTTGAGTCCGTATATCCGGCAGATCACATCCCTTACGGCCGGACCTTACGTGCGGACTCGGCGATGGCGGAATAGTCGTCCACCGACAGTGTTTCGCCGCGCGATGTCGGCTCGATCCCGGCCTCGGCCAGGATCCGCGCCGCGCGGTCGGCCGACCCGGCCCACGTGGCGAGCGCCGCCCGCAGCGTCTTGCGGCGCTGCGCGAACGCGGCGTCGACGACGCCGAACACGGCTTGCCGGTCACCCGCGGGCTGCTCGCGGCGGGTGAGGAGGACGAGCGCGGAGTCGACGTTGGGCACCGGCCAGAAGACGCTGCGCGGCACGGTCGCGACCCGGCGCGCCTCGGCGTACCAGGCGATCTTGACGCTCGGCACGCCGTAGACCTTGGAGCCGGGGCCCGCCGCCATGCGGTCGGCGACCTCGGCCTGGACCATGACGAGCGCGCGGGTCATGGTCGGCAGCTCGGCCAGCAGGTGCAGGACGACCGGCACCGAGACGTTGTAGGGCAGGTTCGCGACGAGGGCCGTCGGGCCGTGGAGGTCGGCGGCGGTGGTCCGGAGCGCGTCGGCGTTGACGACCGTGAGCCGGTCCGCGATGTCCGGTGCGCGTTCGCCGACGGTTCGCGGGAGGCGTTCGGCGAGGACGGGGTCGATCTCGACGGCCACCACGCGGCGCACGGCGGGCAGGAGCGCGAGGGTGAGCGACCCGAGGCCGGGGCCGACCTCGAGGACGGTGTCGTCGGGCCCGACCCCGGCTGCGGCGACGATGCGGCGGACCGTGTTGGGGTCGTGGACGAAGTTCTGGCCGAGCTTCTTCGTGGGGCGGACGTCCAGTTCCGCGGCCAGCCGCCGGATGTCGGCGGGGCCGAGGAGCGCGCTCACGTCGGCCTCGGTCACCCGGCGAGCGTAGCCAGGTGGGGGCGGCCTCCGGCCCCCGGTGTCCAGTCTTCCACGGGGGACCGACATTCCTGCCGAGTGAAGCGGCGGTTGTCCACAGGCCGGCACGTTGTCCACAGGCTCCGCCGCTGTCGGCCGTTCCTGTCGGTCCCCGCCGTTACGCTGGGTTCCGGGGGCCGGAGGCCACCCCGAACACGACTGTGGGCCGGCTCCCCGAACAGGAGCCGGCCCACAGCTGGGGAACCGGGTTCTACCGCGGCAGACCGAGCTTTTCCGAGCAGTGCGGCCACGCGCCGTAGCCGCCACGGTCGTCGCGGAGCTTCGTCGCGATCGCGATCTGCTCCTCGCGGCTGGCCTCGTGCGGGTAGGACGCGTACTGCGTGCCGCCGTAGGCGTCCCACGTCTGCTTGTCGAACTGGAGACCACCGTAGAAGCCGTTGCCGGTGTTGATCGACCAGTTGCCGGTCGACTCGCAGAAGGCCAGCTGGTCCCACACCGCGGCGTCGGAGATGACGGGCTGCGGGGGCTGCTTGGTGCCGACCTTGACGATCTTCGGCTCCGGCTTCTTGGTGACCTTCGAGCCGATCTCCTCGCGAGCGATTTCCTTGCCGTTCTTGACCGTGATCCGGTAGGTCGCGATGCGCTCGCCGGCGACACCCGGTTCGACGACGGTCTCGGTGCCCTCGAGGGCGTTGGGGTCCTCGACCTCCTCGACCGGCGGCTCGATCTTCTCGGTCTTGTTGACGACCGTGACGCCGTTGCGCGTGATGCGGACCTCGGCGCCGTCGGTGATCTTCAGGTCCTGGGCCGGGGAGATGGTGTCGTCCGGGCCGAGGGACAGCTTGAGGTCGGCCAGCAGCTCACTGGCGGTGACCGCGGTGGTCTGCATCGCCTTCGGGGCGTTGCCGCCGTCGAAGAGCGTGATGTTCTTGAGGGTCTTGATCTCGAGAGCCATCCCGTTGAGGGGGATCTCGTCGTTCTTGTCGTGGGAGAGCTTCGCGCCCTCGACCGAGAGGTTCAGCTGCTGCAGCGCCTCGCCGACCGTGGTGGAGCGAACCCACAGGTCCCGCTTCTCACCGTCGATGGTCAGGTGCAGCTGGCGGCCGCGCTGGAGGACGATCTTGCCGTCGTCGTTGATCGCGGCGGAGGGGGATGGGGAGAGGGCGTCGTGGGAACCGACCTTGATGCCCTCGTCCTCGAGCACCTCGCCGACCGTGTCGGCGTACGTGCTGACCTGGTGTGCCTCGCCGTCGATGTCGACGGTGACGGACTTGTTCATCGCGATCGCCGCGGCGCCGCCGCCGATCAGCGACACCAGGATCGAGGCGATGGTGGCCTTGAGGACCGTCTTCTTCCAGCGCTTGATACCGGTGACGACCTCGGGCGGGGCCTCGTCGGTCTCGGTCAGCGGCAGCGCGTACGCACGTCCACCGGACGCTTCGTCCGGGATGACGGGGAGAACGGTGGTCTCGGCGTTGATCAGCCGGATGAGCTCGTCGACGTCGACGTCGGCCGCCGCCATGAGCTCGTCGGCCTGCGGACCGAGCGCGAGCCGGACATCGTGGTCCGTGATCGCCAGGGTGCCGGAGTAGGCGTTCTCGTCAACGTCCGGCAGGTCGTGGAAGTCGGGGAACTCCGCACGCCACTTGCGGAAGTCCGAGTCCTCGAGGTCGAGGACCGCGGTGCTCACAGCGGCGTTCGTGTCGACCGGGGTGAACCAGTCGGTGTCGGCGAAGCCGTTACCGACCGGTCTGTTTCCGGAACCAGTCACTGGGTCGATACCTCCAGAAGGCCGTAGCCGAGCCCATCTACTGCGCGGCATACGCGCTTTCGTCTGAGCGGAGCTTGCGTAGCGAACCACTCCGTTGTTGCGACTTCCCGTGGCTGGCCACCGGTCCCCGACATTGCACCGGCCTCACCGCGGGCGCCCCCTGGACCACCTCGTCCCGGGGTACGGTCACGGGACAGTAACGGCGACAGGCAGGTTGCGCAAACACTTCCGCGGGTGTCGTGATCCTGCTCACTGCACGGATGGAGTAGCCGGAGTCGCCCGATCATCGCAGTCCTCACCGCTCGCTACCGCCGGGCTCACGTGGGGTAGCCGCCGGAAGATCGAACACACGTTCCGCGTTCGCGTTCACCTCGGCGGCGAGCTCCGCCGGATCGACCTTCCTGAGCTGCGCAAGGGCACGCAGCGTGTACGCGGCGCAGTACGGCTCGTTCGGCCTGCCGCGGAACGGGTGCGGCGTCAGGAACGGCGCGTCGGTCTCCACGAGGATCTGGCAACTGGGAATGAGTGCGGCTGCGTCACGTTGGGCGTGTGCGTTGCGAAAGGTCACGGTTCCGGCGAACGACAGCACGTATCCCTTGTCGGCGCACCGGCGGGCGAAGTCCGCGTCCCCGGAGAAGCAGTGGAACACCACTTTCTCGGGCGCGCCCTCCTCGTCGAGGACCCGGTAGATGTCCTCGTGGGCGTCCCGGTCGTGGATCATCAGCGGCTTGCCGACCCGCTTGGCGAGGTCGATGTGCCACCGGAACGCCTCGTGCTGCGCTTCGGGAGGCGAGTAGTCCCAGTAGTAGTCGAGACCGGTCTCCCCCACGGCCACCACCCGCGGCTGCCGGGCCAGCTCCTCGATCTCGGCACGATCGGCGTCCGAGAACGCCGCCGTGCGGGTCGGGTGTATGGCCACCGCCGCCCACACGCGGGGATCCCACGTGGCGGCCTGAGCGGCCCACCGGGCGGCCGCGAGGTCGTCGGCGACCGTCACGACCCGCGTGACACCGGCCGACTCGGCCCGGTCGACCATCTCGGCGACGTCAGCGGCGTCCTTGGCGCCACAGGCGTCGAGATGGGTGTGCGCGTCGACAATGGGAAAGGGGAGCGCCTCCGGAACAGGAGGACGCTCCCCTCGACGCTCAGTCAACGACAGGAGCCCAGTCCGGGCCGGTCTCGCCGAGCTTCGGGTCGAGCTTCGCGAACAGCGGCGACGGCTTCTCCAGCGGACGGCCGACCTCGATCGGCATCGACTCCCACTTCGCCTGCTCACCGGCGTAGTCACCGGTCAGGATCGGGTTGATCTGGCCGGGCCGGTCGAGGTCCTCGACGTCCTGAAGCTCCGGCTGCGCCGCCCACACACCGGTGCCGCCGAGCGCCTCGTGGATCTTCTGCGCCGCGTGCGGAAGGAACGGCGTGAGCATCGTGTTGGCGTCCTGCACGACCTGCAGCGCGGTGTGCAGGATCGTGTCCCGGCGCGCCGGGTCGTCCTTGCGCTTCCACGGCTCCTGGTCGGAGATGTACTTGTTCGCCGCGCTGACCACCCGCATGGCCTCCGACGCGGCCTGCTTGAACCGCGACTGGCGCAGGTGGGCGCCGACGACCTCGAACGCGCCGCGGGACAGGGCCTTCAGCGTCTCGTCGTCGTCGGTGGGCGCGGTCGGGTTCGGGATGGCGCCGACGTTCTTGTGCGCCATCGAGATCGACCGGTTGACCAGGTTGCCCCACTCGTTGGCCAGCTCGAAGTTCGTGCGGCGGACGAACTCCTCCCACGTGAAGTCGACGTCCTGGGTCTCCGGGCCCGCCACCGAGATGAAGTAGCGCAGGCTGTCCGGCCCGAACTCGCGCAGGAAGTCGTGCACGTAGATGACGGTGCCGCGGGAGGTGGAGAACTTGGCGCCGCTCATCTTGAGGAACTCGCTCGACACGACCTCGGTCGGCAGGTTCAGCGTGCCGAACGCGCCCGGCTCGCCGCCCTTGTCACCGGCGCCGTTCTGGCCGAGCAGCAGCGCGGGCCAGATCAGCGAGTGGAAGACGATGTTGTCCTTGCCCATGAAGTAGTAGCCCTGGGCGTCCGGGTTGGTCCAGAACTCCTGCCACGCGTCGTCGTCGCCGGACCGGCGCGCCCACTCGACCGACGCCGACAGGTAGCCGATGACCGCGTCGAACCACACGTAGAACCGCTTCATCGGCTTGTCCCGCCAGCCGTCGAGCGGGATCGGCACGCCCCAGTCGAGGTCGCGGGTGATCGCGCGCGGCTTGAGGTCCTCCAGGAGGTTCTGGCTGAACTTGAGCACGTTCGGCCGCCAGTCCTGCCTGCTGCCGAGGAAGGTGCCGAGCGCACCCGCGAACGAGGGCAGGTCGAGGAACAGGTGCTCGGTCTCGACGAACTCCGGCACCTCGCCGTTGATCTTCGAGCGCGGGTTCTTGAGGTCGGCGGGGTCGAGCTGGTTGCCGCAGTTGTCGCACTGGTCACCGCGGGCCGACTCGTAACCGCAGATGGGGCAGGTGCCCTCGATGTAGCGGTCCGGCAGCGTGCGGCCGGTCGACGGGCTGATGGCGCCCAGCTGGGTCTTCGGGATGACGTACCCGTTCTTCCACAGCGCGGAGAACAGGTCCTGCACGACCTTGTAGTGGTTGCCCGTCGTGGTGCGGGTGAACAGGTCGTAGGACAGCCCGAGCCCCTGCAGGTCGCCGCCGATCTGGCGGGCGTACTTGTCGACGGTGGCCTGCGGCGACGCGTTCTCCTTGTCCGCCTGGACCTGGATCGGCGTGCCGTGCTCGTCGGTGCCCGACACCATGAGGACCTTGTGCCCGGCCATGCGCATGTACCGGGAGAAGACGTCGGACGGGACTCCGAATCCGGACACATGACCGATGTGGCGGGGGCCGTTGGCGTACGGCCAGGCCACCGCTGTCAGCACGGGGTTGCTCATGTCGGAATAGCCTACGGAGCAGCGTCTATCGGTTTCGAACGGGTTATGAGGAGGCACGCTTGTCCGCCACGCGGCTTCTGGTGCTCGGGGTCGTGCGCATGCACGGCAGCGCGCACGGGTACCAGGTGCGGCGCGAGCTGCTGACCTGGTCGGCGGACAAGTGGGCGAACGTCGCGCCCGGTTCGATCTACCACGCGCTGAAGAAGATGGAGACGGAGAAGCTGCTAGAGGTGGCGTCGACCGACGGCCACCCGGGCGGCCCGGACCGCACCGCGTACCGGCTCACCCACGACGGCGAGACCGAGTTCCAGCACCTGCTCGCGAAGTACCTGGCGGAGAGCGACGACTCGGCGCAGGGTGCGTACCGGCTCGCCGCGGCGGTGACGTTCCTGCCCGCGCTGCCGAGGGACAAGGCGCTGAGCCTGTTGCGGCACCGGCTCACCCAGCTCGGCGGGCAGCGCGCGAGCGCCACGGACCTGCTCGAACACGGGACGGACTGGGGCCAGCCGGAGCACGTGACCGAGCTGTACCGGCTGTGGCTGGCGTCGATCGAGGCGCAGGAGAGGTGGCTGCGGGAGCTGGTGGCCCGACTCGGGTCCGGCCACTACGTGATGGCGGACGACGACGAGGTCGCGTTCGGCACACCCGGCTGATCAAGTTTGACTAGCGGCACCCGACGGGCCATGCTGTCGTCGCTCTAGTCAAACTTGACTACGAAGGGATGGACATGATCGAAGCACGCGGTCTCGCGCGGACGTTCAAGTCCCGGGGCCGTACCGTCGAGGCCGTACGAGGGGTGGACCTCGACGTCCGCGCGGGTGAGCTGGTCGGGTTCCTCGGTCCGAACGGAGCGGGCAAGACCACCACGCTGCGCATGCTCACCACCCTCCTGCGCCCCACCGCGGGCACCGCGAAGGTCGGCGGCGTCGACCTGCTCGCGAACCCGGTCGGGGTGCGCAAGAAGATCGGCTACGTCGCCCAGGGCGGCGGCACCGCACCGGAGTGCCGGGTGATCGAGGAGATCGAGATCCAGGGCCGGTTCTACGGGCTGTCCAAGGCGGACGCGGTCCGGCGCGGTGCGGAGCTGTCGGAGCGGCTGGACATCGCGGGGTTGGAGCAGCGGCTCGTGCGCACGCTGTCCGGCGGCCAGAAGCGGCGGCTGGACATCGCGCTGGGGCTCATCCACTCCCCCGAGCTGGTGTTCCTCGACGAGCCGACCACGGGTCTCGATCCGCAGAGCCGCGCGAACCTGTGGGAGCACATCCGGTCACTGCGCGCCGACCACGGCGTGACGGTGTTCCTGACCACGCACTACCTCGAGGAAGCCGACTCGCTGTGCGACCGGATCCTCGTCATCGACCACGGCAGGATCGTCGCGGAGGGCACGCCCGACGAGCTGAAGGCACGGGTGTCCGGCGACGGTGTCACCGTCGAGGTGCCCGCCGAGTCGGTCACCGACGCCGCCGAGGTCGCGTCCCGGCTGCCCGGCGTCACCGACGTGACGACCGTGGAGAACGAGGTCCGCTTCCGCGTGCCGCGCGGCGACACGGCGTTGCCGGAGCTGCTGCGCGCGCTCGACGGCAAGGGGATCCCGATGACGTCGCTGCAGGTGCAGCGGCCGTCGCTGGACGACGTGTTCCTGACCATGACCGGCCGCACGCTGCGCGACGCCGAGACCCCGGGAGGCTCCGATGGCGCGTGACATCTGGCTCGTGTTCCGCAGGCACATGGCGATCTCGCTGCGCAACCCGGCGTGGGTGCTGATCGGGATCATGCAGCCGCTGCTGTACCTGCTGCTGTTCGGCCCGCTGATGGAGAAGATCGTGTCGTCGACGCCGGGCTTCCCGCCCGGTGACAGCTGGCAGATCCTCGCGCCGGCGCTGCTCGTGCAACTGGGGCTGTTCGGCAGCATGTTCGCCGGGTTCGCGTTGCTCGGCGACCTGCGGAACGGGGTCGTCGAACGGATGCGGGTGACGCCGGTGTCACGGCTGGCGCTGCTGCTGGGGCGCGTCCTGCACGACACCGTCCAGCTGCTGGTCCAGGCACTGCTGCTGTTGCTGGTGGCGTACCTCGTGTTCGGCATGCGAGCGCCGGTCGCCGGCGTCCTGCTGTGCCTGATCATGGTGATGCTGCTGGCGGTGACGCTGTCGTCGGCGTCGTACGCGATGGCGTTGCTGGTGCGCAGCGAGGAGGCGTTCCCGGCGCTGCTGACCACGATCTCGGTGCCGCTGCTGCTGTTGACGGGGATCCTGATCCCGATCACGACCGACCTCGCGCCGCGGTGGTTGTACGCGCTGTCGCGGATCAACCCGTTCGCGCACGTGATGGACGCCGAGCGGGCGTCGTTCCGGGGCGACTTCTCGGTGGACGGGCTGCTCACCGGCAGCGTCGTGCTGCTCGTGATCACCGTGCTCGCCGTGTGGTGGGGCGCACGAACCTTCCAGAAGGAGAACGCCTAGCGAAGCGGGGCGCCTCCGGCACGCACCCGAAGGCGCCCCGCACACAAGAACGCCACTGACCAGCGAAAACGCGAATCCACCCTGCCCCCAGGACGTAACGTCAACCCCCACCCGTTCCCGGGGGCCACCCGCCATGCCAGTCTACCGGTGCCCACCGACAGTCACCCCGATGTCGATCTTGCCTGTGGACAACCAGGTGGGCTGTGGACAACTCGTGGGCGTCAGCGGTTGACGGCCAGCAGGCCTTCCGGGGTGTAGCGGGCGCCCGACACGGCACCGGCCGGCACCGCCGACGTGATCGTCGCCAGCTGGTCCTCCGTCAGCCGCACGGCAGCCGCGCCCGCGTTCTCCTCCAGGTACTTCACCCGCTTGGTGCCCGGGATCGGCGCGATGTGCGCGTCCTGCGCCAGCAGCCACGCGAGCGCCACCTGCACGGGCGTCACGCCGAGCGTCTGCGCCACGCCGTGCACCCGCTCCGCCAGCGCGATGTTGCGGCCCAGGTTCTCGCCCTGGAACTGCGGCAAGCCACGGCGGAAGTCGTCGTCCGGCAGGTTGCGCATCGTGTCGAGGTCGCCGGTCAGCATGCCGCGGCCCACCGGCGAGTACGGCACCACGCCGACGCCCAGCTCGATCGCCGTCGGCAGGACCGTCGCCGCCAGGTCGCGGTTGAACAGCGAGTACTCCGACTGCAACGCCGTGATCGGGTGCACGGCGTGCGCCGCCCGCAGCGTCTCCGCGTTCACCTCGGACAGGGCCAGGTACCGGACCTTGCCCTCGGTCACCAGCTCCCCCATCGCACCGACCGTGTCCTCGATCGGCACGTCCGGGTCACGCCGGTGCAGGTAGTACAGGTCGATCACGTCGACGCCGAGCCGGGCGAGGGACCGGTCGACGGCCGCACGGACGTACGAAGGGCTGCCGTCCACCTCCACCACCCCACCGCCGACGACGCGACGGATGCCGAACTTGGTCGCCAGCACGACCCGGTCGCGGCGGTCCGCGATGGCGCGGCCCACCAGCTCCTCGTTGTGGCCCTGGCCGTAGACGTCGGCCGTGTCCAGGAACGTCACGCCCAGCTCGACGGCGCGGTGGATGACCCCGATCGACTCCGTGTCGTCAGCGGGTCCGTAGACCTGCGACATTCCCATACAGCCCAGCCCGAGCGCCGAAACCTCCAGGTCGCCCAGCATGCGCTTGTCCAACGTTCACTCCTCCGGTGTTGGTCTCACCGTCCACCCAACACCCTGGAGCGCACTCCAGGTCAAATGTCGACCGCCGCGTCGTACAGCGCCTTCTTGCTCACCCCGTGCTCTCCCGCCACCCGCGCCGCCGCGTCCTTGAGCCGCATGCCGCCATCGGCGAGGGCACGGACCTCGTCGACCAGGTCGCCGACCTCACGCCGACGGGGCGCGGCGCCCTCGACCACCACCGTGATCTCCCCGCGCACGCCGTCCGCCGCCCATTCGGCCAGCTCACCGAGACCGCCGCGGCGCACCTCTTCGTACGTCTTCGTCAGCTCACGGCACACGGCCGCCCGCCGGTCCGCGCCGAGCACCTCGGCCGCCACCGACAGGGTCGCGGCGATCCGGTGCGGCGACTCGAAGAACACCGCCGTGCGCGGCTCGTCGGCCAGCGCGCCGAAGAAGCGCCGACGCTCACCGTCCTTGCGCGGCGCGAAACCCTCGAAGCAGAACCGTTCGCACGGCAGCCCCGACAACGCGAGCGCGGTCGTCACCGCTGACGGGCCGGGCAGGCACGTCACCGGCAAGTCCTTCTCCACACACGCCGCCACCAGGCGGAACCCCGGGTCGGACACGCTGGGCATGCCGGCGTCGGTGACCAGCAGGACCGTCCGCCCCTGCGCGACGGCCGCCACCAGCCCACCGATCCGGCTGGTCTCGACCGCGTCGTAGAAGCTCACGACCTTGCCCGTGGGTGTCGCGTCGAGGGCCGCGGCCAGCGCGCGGGTCTTGCGGGTGTCCTCCGCCGCGATCACGTCCGCGGTCGCCAGGGCCGCCGCGAGCCGCGGGGACGCGTCCCGCGCATCGCCGAGCGGGGTCGCCGCGAGCACGAGCCTTCCCGTGCGGTCACTGATCTCAGCCATGACGTTCGCTCCGCAAGCTCCACTCAGACATCACCGACAGTCAACACGCCCCTTCTCGGCGATCCCGACGCGGATGCCACATCCGGCCGCCTACCATCTCTGCCCGTGAGTCTCACCGTCACCCGTCAGGCCGCGGTATCCCCCGACGTGGGTGGCGCCGACGGGAGACCGCTGTCCGAAGGCGACCTCGCCGAGCTCCACCTGATCGGCAAGCCCATGCCGACCGACCGCCTCCGCGGCTGGCTGGTGGCGGGCATCCTCGCGGTCTTCGGCGGGTTCGTGCGGCTCCAGAACCTGGGCTTCCCCACCGACAAGGGCACCCCGGTCTTCGACGAGAAGCACTACGTGCCGCAGGCGTGGGAGATCCTGCGCAACGGCGGGTACGAGGACAACCCGGCCTACGAGCTGACCGTCCACCCGCCGTTCGGCAAGCAGCTCATCGCGGTCGGCGAGTGGCTGTTCGGGTACAACGGCTGGGGTTGGCGGTTCACCGCCGCGCTCGCGGGCGCGCTGATGATCCTCATGATCATCCGCATCGCGCGGCGGTTGACCAGGTCCACGCTGCTCGGCGGCATCGCCGGTGTGCTGCTCATCTGCGACGGCCTGTCCCACGTGCAGAGCCGCATGGGCATGCTCGACATCTTCCTGGCCTTCTTCGTGCTGATGGCGTTCGGCTGCCTCCTGCTCGACCGCGACCAGGTGCGGCAACGGCTGGCGGTGGCGGTCCGGGAGGGCTGGGCGACCGAGACGGCGTACGGGCCGTGGCTGGGTTTCCGCTGGTGGCGGTTCATGGCCGGGGTGTCGCTGGGCCTGGCGTGCGGAACGAAGTGGTCCGGCGTCTTCTTCATCATGGCGTTCGGCCTGATGACGGTGTTCTGGGACGCGACGGCCCGGCGCGCGGCGGGTGTGTCGCGGCCGTGGGTCGGTTCGATCATGCGGGACGTGCTGCCGGGGCTGTGGGCGCTGGTGGGGATCGCACTGCTGGTGTACCTGGCGACGTGGTGGGGCTGGTTCACGTCCGAGACGGGCATCGACCGGCACCTCGCCGACCAGGCGGACCACCACGGCTGGTACGACTTCCTACCCACGGCGTTGCGGTCGCTGTGGCAGTACTCGGGCAACGTGCTGGACTTCCACGAGAACCTCAAGACCCCGGCGACCGACCAGCACCCGTGGGAGTCGAAGCCGTGGACGTGGCCGATGGGCCTGCGCCCGATGCTGTACTACTACGACAGCGGCACCGTCTCCTGCGGTGAGGAGCGGTGCGTCAGCGCCACCATGCTGATCGGCACGCCCGCCATGTGGTGGGTGTCGCTGCCGGTCCTGGGCTGGAGCCTGTGGCGGATGATCGGCAGGCTGGACTGGCGGTTCGCCGCGGTCGTGGTGGCGTACCTGACGTGCCTGCTGCCGTGGTTCACCAACCTCGACCGCCAGATGTACTTCTTCTACGCGACCCCGATGGCCGCGTTCCTGGTGCTGGGCATAGTCCTGGTCCTCGGCCAGATCATGGGCACGTCCCAGGACGGCTACGAACGCAGAGGCACCGGCCTCCTCGTCGTCTCCCTCTACGTGGGCCTGGTCGTCGCCAACTTCGTCTGGCTGTGGCCCATCCTGAACGGCGACTCGATCACAGAATCCCACTGGCAACAAGAACTGTGGCTCCCCAGCTGGCGCTAACCCCCGCGAGTCGCGCCCCAGAACACCGCGAGTCGCGCGCCCAGACATAGCGAGTCGCGTTCTCACGCACACCGAGTTGTGGGGGGGGGGGGGCAGGGCGCCCCCGCCCCGGCGCAAAACTCAAACCACCACAA
>NZ_JBITMQ010000011.1:0-73666 GCF_044466355.1 Actinophytocola sp. NPDC049390 | reverse complement strand
CCGACCGCGGTGTTTGGTGTTGCGCCCCCCGCCCCCCCCCCCCACCGCCCCACACCCCACAACTCGCTATGTCCTGACGCGCGACTCGCGGTGTTTGAGCACGCGACTCGCGGTGTTTGAGCACGCGACTCGCGGGGTTTCAGCGCGTGACTCGCGGGGTTAGCTGGGGTTTATGTGGGCTCTTGGGACTACCTGGGTTACCGGGCCTGCTGTTTCTTGGCCTGCTCGGGCTATCCACGCGGTCATCTCGCGTTGGACGGCGGCCAGGGTGGGCCTGCGGGCCGGGTCCTTGTCCAGGGACGCCTGCAGCAGGCGCAGGTGGGTGCTGCGCTGTGGGAGGTGGGACAGGGGTTCGGCTTTCGCCGCGGCCATCAGGGCCGCCATGGCGTTCTCGCGGACGCCGCGGGGCGGGTGACCGGCCAGCGCGAAGCTCACCGTCGCCGCCAGTTGCCACGCGTCCGACGCAGGGGTGGCCGTCGCGCCCGTCGCGGTCTCCGGGGCGAGGAAGTCGGGGGTGCCGACCATCATCCCGGCCGCCGTCAGCGTCTGGTCGCCCTTGGACCTCGCGATGCCGAAGTCGATCAGGTGCGGGTTGCCGTCCGGGTCGACGATCACGTTCGCCGGCTTCACGTCACGGTGCAGCACGCCCTTCGCGTGCGCCGCCGACAGTGCGCCCGCCATCGTCAGCCACAGCCGCGCGGCCTGCAGGTCGGACAGGTTGCCCTGCCCGTGCACGACCTCCGCGAGCTGGTCGCCCTCGATGTACTCCATGATCAGCCCGAGCCCGTCGGTCTCGGACACGATGTCGTACACACGCACGCAGTTCGGGTGGTGCACGGCGGCCAGCGCACGGGCCTCCCGCAGCATCCGCTCCTCGGTCTCGGCGTCCGGCGCGTGCGCCATCTTGATCGCGACCGTGCGGTTGAGCTGCGTGTCCTTCGCGAGCCACACGGTGCCGAAGCCGCCCGTGCCGAGCTGGCGCAGCTTCTGGAACCGACCGCTCGCCGGCTTGAGCACCGACGTCGGCTTCTCCGACGGGAACGGCAGCGGCCCGGGGTCGGCCGCGAGCGCGGCGAGCGCCTGCCGGTCCGGCTCGGGCTCCCGCATCTGCGGTGCGACCTTCGTCGGCGGCGGCGTCCGCGCGGGCTGGTTCTGCGACGGCGGCACGTACGGCGGCGGCGGTGGCGGCGGCACGTACGGGGGCGGCTGCTGACGGTGCTGCTGCGACGGCGGCGGTGACGGCTGCGGCGGCGGCTGCATCGCACGCTGCTGCGCGTCGGCACGACGCTGCTCGGCCGCGCCCTCCGCCTTCTGCCGCCGCTCGATCACCGACCAGCTCGGCGGCCCCACCACCAGCAACGGCAGCAACCCGAGCACGCTCGCGAGCAGCACCCCGATCCACATGTAAGTGGCGACGTTGACCTTCACGGCCACGCTCAGCAGCAGCGCCGCGAGGAACGGCAGCCAGAACAGCCTGCCCGGCCACTTGGCGCCGCGCCGGAACGCGAGCCGCGCCTGCATCCACACGAACAGCAGCGCGAGGCCCGGCACCACCAGCAGCATCACGTACCGGAGCAGCAGCATCGGGCCGCTCTCGAACGGGTGGAACAGCACCTCGTAGACGGTCGGGCGGCCACCGAGGAAGTAGTCCTGGTTGCTGACCCACCCGCAGAAGCCGAGCTCCATCGAGTCGGCCTCGGCGATGCTCAGCCCGGTCCCGGTGTTGCGGCGGACGTTCGCCTCGCGGTTGGTGAACACCGTGAGGAACGTCTCGGACGTGCCCATCGTGTACAGCCACGGCAGCAGGAACGCGAACACGCCCCCGAGCAGGCCGAACACGGACAGCGTCGCCGCGTTGTAGGTGTTGCCGGTGCCCTTGCGGACCAGCGCGATCAGCACGGCGCCCAGCGGCGGCAGCAGCCCCACCAGGAACCCGGCCATGATCGTGGCCCACACCCAGTCACCCGGGCAGAACTTGGGCTGGAAGAGATCGTGGGCGAGAGAGATGAGCGAACTACCCATCTCCACGAGCAGATTCACGATCCCTCCCCTCCCCGTTGTCCATGAGACCAGAAGAACACGTTCGCGGATCCACCCTATGTCGACTCGTTATGTCGACGCTGACGACGGTGACCAGGTTGCCGTAGAGGGCTAAGTTGACTTTCCATGGGTAGCTACCAGGACGCGTACCGACGGAGCCTCGCGGACCCGGAAGCCTTCTGGCTGGCGGCCGCCGAGTCGATCGAGTGGGACACCCGGCCGACCCGAGCCCTCAGCGACAACGACACGGGCGACGACACGGACAACACGGCTCCGCGGTACCGCTGGTTCCCCGACGGCGTGCTGAACACGTGCCACAACGCGCTCGACCGCCACGTCGCCGGCGGTCGCGGGGACCAGCCGGCGCTCGTGTACGACTCGCCGGTGACGGGGAACAAGGCCTCGTTCACCTACCGTGAGCTGCGCGACGAGGTGGCCGTGTTCGCGGGCGCCCTGCGCGACCTGGGGGTCGCCAAGGGCGACCGGGTGATCATCTACATGCCGATGGTCCCACGCGCGGTCGTCGCCATGCTCGCCTGTGCCCGGCTCGGCGCGATCCACTCGGTGGTGTTCGGCGGGTTCGCGCCCAAGGAGCTGGCGAGCCGCATCGAGGACGCGACGCCGAAGGTGATCGTGGCGGCGTCCTGCGGCATCGAGCCGACGCGGATCGTCGAGTACAAGCCGATCATCGACGAGGCGCTGAGGACGACCACCCACCAACCGGAGACGGTCGTGGTGCTCCAGCGCGAGCAGGCCCGCGCGACGCTCGGTGACCGCGACGTCGACTGGGAGGACGCGGTCGCGCAGGCGTCCCCCGCCGACTGCGTGCCGGTGGCGGCGACCGACCCGCTCTACATCCTCTACACGTCCGGCACGACCGGTAAGCCGAAGGGCGTGGTCCGCGACAACGGCGGCCACGCGGTCGCGCTGGCGTGGTCACTGCCCAACATCTACGACCTGCACCCGGGCGAGGTGTGGTGGACCGCGTCGGACGTCGGCTGGGTCGTCGGCCATTCCTACATCGTCTACGCGCCACTGATCGTCGGTGCGACGACCGTGCTCTACGAGGGCAAACCGGTCGGCACCCCGGACGCGGGCGCGTTCTGGCGGGTCATCTCCGAGCACGGGGCGAAGGCGCTGTTCACCGCGCCGACCGCGTTCCGCGCGATCAAGCGGGTCGACCCGTCGGGCGCCGAACTGGAGAAGTACGACCTGTCCGGCTTCAAGACCCTGTTCCTGGCCGGGGAGCGGCTCGACCCGGAGACCTACCACTGGGCGAGCGAGAAGCTCGGCGTGCCGGTGGTCGACCACTGGTGGCAGACCGAGACGGGCTGGCCGATCTGCGCGAACCCGCGCGGCCTCGACGACCTGCCGATCAAGCCGGGTTCCCCGTCGGTCCCGATCCCCGGCTACGACGTCCGCATCCTCGACGCGACGGGCGCGGAGATGCCCCGCGGCGACGAGGGCGCGATCGTCATCAAGCTCCCGCTGCCACCCGGCACCCTGCCGACGCTCTGGGGCGACCACGACCGGTACGTCGAGTCGTACCTGTCGCGCTACGACGGCTACTACCTGACGGGCGACGGCGGCTACGTCGACGAGGACGGCTACGTGTTCGTCATGGGCCGCACCGACGACGTGATCAACGTGGCCGGCCACCGCCTGTCCACCGGCTCGATGGAGGCGGTGCTGGCGTCGCACCCGGCGGTCGCGGAGTGCGCGGTGATCGGTGTCGCGGACGCGTTGAAGGGGCAGCTGCCGCGCGGGTTCGTGGTGCTGAAGGCGGGTGTGGACGTCGACGAGCCGACCCTGCGCGACGAGCTGGTGGCCGCCGTGCGTGAGCAGATCGGCCCGGTGGCGGCGTTCCGTGACGTGTCGGTCGTCGACGGGCTGCCGAAGACCCGCTCGGGCAAGATCCTCCGCAAGACGATGCGCGGCATCGCCAACGGCCGCGACGAGCCGGTGCCGTCGACGATCGAGGACCCAGGCGTGCTGGACGCGCTGCGGCCCATCCTGCGCGGCGCGTCAGAGTGAGACGAGCAGTTCCAGCAGCACGTCGCCGGTCTCCTCGTCCGTGACCGCCTCGGCGGTCGCCGCCACCGTGCCGGAGAGGTCGCCGAGCCAGGCGCGCACGGTCGCGGCGGCGGTGTCCGGCCAGCCCGGCACGGTCAGCCAGTACTCCCTGCCCGCGCGCCCGAACGTGTCACGGACGAACACCAGCAGGTGGCTCGCTCCAGCGTGGGTCGCGAGAGCGGCCTCCCATGTGCGCAGGTACGGGGTGAGGTCGCCCTCGATCTGCCCGATCGCGCCCAGCAGTTCCTCCGCGCCGGGGTCGGCCGGGAACCGCGTGAGTGTCGTGCTCCAAACGGCGTGCATGAAGTCGGTGACGGCCTGCTGTTCGCTCGCGGGCCAGCCGCGCCAGTCCGCGCGCCGGACCTTGCTCATGACGAGACCGAGGTCGGGATAGCCGCCGAAGCCGTCGGTGACGGCGATGTGCAGTATCCGCGGGAGGAAGTGGCGGAAGTCCGCCGCGCCGCCCGCGGTGCTCAGCACGTCGACCGTGTAGGGGCGGATCGTCTCGGCGGGGATTTCCCGCAGCGGTACCGGTGCGAGCAGCCGCTTCACGGTGGCGGGGTCGACACAGTGCGTGCAGTAGTCGATCGCCGTCGGCCGGTCCCGGCGTGCGAACGCCGAGTACAGCCCGTCGAGGGCGGCGTCGAACGTGGCCTGCATGCCTCCATGATCCCGTGGCTGTCACGTCGTTTACCGCGCCCATCCCCCGAGGTGCCGACCCCGTCTACGACCTAAGGCGGACGACGGCTCCGAAGTTCCGACCTAGGTTCGATGACAGGACACCGGGGAGGGGGAACCATTGCGGTACAAGGGGTTCGCAGGAGTGTTGGCGATCGCGGTGGGGTTGGTATTCGTGCCCGCCGCGAGCGCGACGGCGGTCGCGGTGCGGGGTGACGACGTCGTGCTGCCGAACCTGGACGACGACAGCGGGAGGTGTCATGTAACGCCAGAACAGATGGACTCGGTCGGCCCGGCAGTCGACGCCGAGCTGGCCGCGTGCCACGACGCCGCCGACGACGTGGTGAACGGGCGCGCCGACGCGAAGGACCTCGCGCGGTTGACGGCTCGCGCGAGCACGTCCGGCCGGATCACTGTCGAGGGTCGCGCACGGGTGTTCGTCCGGCGTGGCGACTGGGTGCCTGCCACCGAGCTGACAGCCCGCGAGTTGCGGCGGGGTGTCGAGCTGGGGGTCGAGGCCACGGACGTGCGCCGTCCGGACTGGGACGGCCGGGTCACGGTCACGCTCACGGCGGGCGACCGGACGGTCAGCCACCGGCTCACGGTCGCGCCGCTCATGCTGCAACACGACCTGCAGCGCGCCACGACCGTGTTCGCCGCGAAGCCCGGCGCAGGCCAGGGTCGCCCCGACGGCTGGCAGTGGCTCGACGGCGCCTGGGAGCCGCACGACTGGGAGTCCTTCAGCGCCGACCTCGAGAAGGCGGGCGCACCGATGCGGTACCTGACCGGGACCGACCTGTGGTGGCAGGACAACTGGTGGCAGGACTTCTTCGAGCCCGCCTACGCCACGGCCAACGGCCGGACCATGCGGTTCGCGATCCGCTCCGCCAACACCTGGGACGTGGGCGTCCGCACCCCGCGCCCCGCGTCCCGGGCGGTGTTCCGCGACCTGCGCGGCCCGGACGTCGCGGTCGTGCAGGCCATGGCCGACGACGGCCGCGACGCGGTCAAGGACCTGCGCAACGCGACCGGCAACATCGAGTCGCTGCCGCCGTACCGGGGCTACCCGGACGGACGCCTTGTCTACGGGTCCGACCCGCGCAGCGTCCTGACTCCGGACCCGGCGTTCATCGGGCTCCTGACCAGCCAGAACACGCAGCCGCCTGTCGTGATCGACACGTCCTGGCTGCTGGTGGGTCACGCCGACGAGACGACCCATGTGGTCAAGGCCCGCAACGCACGCGGCTGGACGATCATGGTCGCCGACCCGCGGCTGGCACTGTCGACGCTGAGGAACGCCCAGGCGGCCGGCCACGGCGACGCCCGGTTCACCGGTGCGCGGCTGACCGCCACGATCGACGAGGTGCTGGCCGACGAACGGCTGCTGGCCGACAACGAGGAGGCCGCGCGGCACATCGACGACCAGATCTCCGTGCTCGCGGCGGAGACCGGGCTGACCGACCTGGTCCGTGTGCCGGTCCTGTTCACGAAACCCCGGGAGATCGGCCTGTTCGTGGCGGCGACGCCGGGCATCCCGAACGGGCTGTCGATCGACGCGCACACGTTCGCCGCTCCCGACCCGCACGCACCCGTGGTCGACGGCGAGGACATCTTCCAGTCCGTGACCGAACGCGCCCTGCGGGGCGTGGACGTCCACTGGGTCGAGGACCAGGGGTGGGCGCACCTGGGCGGCGGCGAGGTCCACTGCACGACCAACGCGTGGCGCGAGGTCGGCTGATTACGGGGTTCTTACGCGCGGGAACGAGCCCCGGCCGAGGCCACTCCCACGGTCATGAACACGCGGGAGTGGCCGGGGCACGGGTCAGAGGTTGATCATGTGGCCCGCGAGGCCGTGGACGGCCTCCTTGACGGCCTCGCCCAGGGTCGGGTGGGCGTGGATGTTGCGGGCGACCTCGTGGACGGTCAGGTCCCACTGCTGGGCCAGCGTCAGCTCGGGCAGCAGCTCGGTGACGTCCGGGCCGATCAGGTGCCCGCCGAGCAGCTCGCCGTACTTGCCGTCGGACAGCAGCTTGACGAAGCCGCGGGCGTCGCCCAGGCCGTGGGACTTGCCGTTCGCGGTGAACGGGAACTTCGCGACCTGCACGTCGTAGCCGGCCTCGCGGGCCTGCTCCTCGGTGTAGCCGAAGCTCGCGATCTGCGGCTGGCAGTACGTGGCCCTGGGCACCATGCGGTAGTCGATCGGCATGGTCTCGACGCCGCCGATGGTCTCGGCCGCGACGATGCCCATGGCCTCGGCGGTGTGCGCGAGCATGAGCTTCGCGGTGACGTCGCCGATCGCGAAGATGTGCGGCACGTTGGTGCGGCTGTACTCGTCGACGTCGATGGCGCCGCGGTCGGTGGTGGCCACGCCGGCGGCCTCCAGGCCGTAGCCGGAGATGTTCGGCTGGAAGCCGATGGCCTGCAGGACCTTGTCGGCCTTGAGGGTCTTCTTGTCGCCCTTCGCGTCGGTGACCTCGACGGTGACCTGGTCACCGGAGTCGTCGATCGACTCGACGCGGGTGGAGGTCATGACGGTGACGCCCAGCTTGCGGTAGTGGCGCGCCAGCTCCTTGGACACCTCGGCGTCCTCGAGCGGCACCATCCGGTCGAGGAACTCGACGATGGTCACGTCGACGCCGTAGTTGGCGAGCACGTACGCGAACTCGACGCCGATCGCGCCGGCGCCGGCGATGATGATGCTGCCGGGCAGCTCGTCGGCGAGGATCTGCTCCTCGTAGGTCACGACGCGCTCGGACAGCGACGTACCGGGCAGCAGCTTCGCGGACGCGCCCGCGGCGATGATGCAGTTGTCGAAGGTCACGGTCTCGCCGTTGACCTCGATCGCGTTCGGCCCGGTGAACGTGCCACGGCCCGTGAACTCCGTGATGCCGTTCTTCTTCATCAGGTAGTGCACACCCTTGACGCGCCCGTCTGCGACGGTGCGGCTGCGGGCGTGGGCCACCCCGAAGTCGAACCGGACGGTGCCGTCGACCTCGATGCCGAACGTCTTCTGTTCGGTGGTGAAGATGTGCGCCAGCTCCGCGTTGCGCAGCAGCGCCTTGGACGGGATGCAGCCGACGTTCAGGCAGACGCCGCCCCAGTACTTCTCCTCGATGACGGCGGTCGAGAGCCCCAGCTGCGAAGCCCGCACCGCGGCCACGTACCCACCGGGCCCGGCCCCGAGAACCACGACGTTGAAATGTGTGCTCACGATCCAACCCTAGGCGAACCGGGCACACCTGCGCCGCCCACGGTCGGCATGCACCGAGACCATCACAATTCGCGAACGCAAACATCAGGGAGTCGAGCATGGGTTTCGAGGTCCACGAGAAGGTGGTGGCCGACTTCGGCCTGTACCTGGCGGCCGAGGCCGGGGTCACGGTGCCGCTGATCGAGCGGCTCGCCCGCGACGAGGGGATGAGCGCGGACGGCTTCACCGGGCTGCTCGCCCCGCTCGGCGAGATCGTCACCGGCGATGCGTCGGTGCTCGTCGGGTCGGCGTTCAGCCTGATGCAGCGCAAGCTGTGCGACCTGGGTGACGCGGTCATCGGCGTCGCGAAGGACTACGGCTACACCGACTACGACCACCGGGCGCTGTTCGAGCGCACGGGGCTCGCGGGGGACACGGACGAGGACGTCAACTACGGCTCCGGGTACGGCTACTTCAACCCGCAGCGGGGCTACGACCTGCACCGGGAGGGCGGCGCGTCCCCGTTCACGTACACGCAGCTCGAACTGGAGTCCATCGACCGGCCGGACACCGACTACTCGGAGGACCTCGACACCGGCGCCGTGCTCGGCGTGCTCGACTGGATCTGGTCGGAGTTCGACGTCGACGGCGGGAAGGGCTTCACCGACTCGATCATCTCGCCGCTCGCGGGCAACTACAACAGCATCGAGGCCAACGGCAAGGCGTGGGAGAGCGTCGGCAACAACCTCGGCCTGCTCGCCGCCAACCTGGGCGACAACGCCACCAACCTCGCCGTCAACCACTGGCGGGGCCCGGCGTCGGAGGCGTTCGGCCAGTTCGTCGACCTGTTCTGGCACCGCGGCGCGGTGTGGGCCGGGCAGCGGATGGGCGAGTTCGTCGCGGCGGGGTTCGGCAAGATCGCGGAGGTCTCCAAGAAGATCGCCCAGCTCGCGATCGAGGCCATCCAGGTCATCATCGACGCCGCCCGCAAGATCGCGACCAAGGCGCTCCCGATCGTCGGCTGGGCGTGGACCGCGATCCAGTCGGCGGCCAAGTACATCGGCTGGGCGTTCGGCATCGACATCGACGACCTCTACGACGACATCAAGCAGATCGTCGAGACCGCGAAGGCGGTGTTCGACCTGTTCACCGCCATCGAGGACATCGTCTCGACCATGTCGGACTACTTCACGACGGTCGAGGAGCTGGCGGAGACCGTCAAGCAGATCCCCGAGGTCGGCAGCCTCACCGAGGCCCGGGAGACCGCCGAGGCGATCAGCGAACACCGCGCCGAGCTGAAGAAGACGAAGCAGGAGCTGGACGAGAGCGTCGCCGACGCGGACGACGCCCTCACCGAACTCGACGACATCGGCGCGAACGCGGGTTAGGAGATCACCGTGCACACCCCGGAGATGACACAGGCGGAGCGGGAGCTGGACGGGCGCATCGAGCACGCGCTGCGCGTGGCGGGCCGCGTCCGCGAACAGCTCACGTCACTCGACCGCAAGGCGGTGCCGGTCAGCGACGAGGACGTCGAGCGCGTGCGGGCGTTCGTCCTCGGCCACGCCCACACCGACGAATGGCGGCCAGTCCTGGACCGCATCGACCGCGGCGAGCTGACGTGGCGGCAGGTCGTCGAGGCGCTCGCGACCGGCAACGCCGACCGCGCCGTGGCGACCGCGTTCGACTCGTTGCCGAAGGCGACCCCGGCGACGGTGGAGAAACTGGTCGAGATCGGCGTCTTCCCCGCACACCTGCCGGAACCACCGCCGGTGGAAGCGCCCCGACCGCCGGTGGACGAGGACGAGTTCTTCGACAACCCACTACGCCTGCGGCGCCGCTGACCATTCCGCACGGAACTGCTGGAGGAACCGCTCCATGAACACGTGCCGCTCCTCGGCGAGCCTCTTGCCGGGCACGGTGTTCATGCGGGACGCCAGCAACAACAACTTCTCATCGAAGTGGTTGAGGGAGGTCCCTTTCGTATTCATGTAATCAGCGGCGGAATCGTGCATGAACGGCGCCGTCTCCGGGTCGTGAATGGGGCGCCCGACAAATCCACCGTAAGCAAATGTGCGGGCGATCCCCATCGCACCCATGGCGTCCAGCCGATCCGCGTCCTGCACGCATTTCCCTTCGAGGGAAAGCGGCGGAAGTGCGACGTTCGCACCTTTGAAGGACATGTGCCGGATGATGTCCGCGACGTGCGTGACCACATGCTCCTCGACCGCCAGCGATGTCAGATGCGCGTGCGCGAAGGCCGGTCCGGCTTCCTCGCTACCGGAAAACTTGTAGTCCTCGACGTCGTGCAGCAAGGCGGCTAACTCGACGACGACCGGGTCCGCGCCTTCTTCTTCCGCGATGTGCAACGCTGTCCTGCGCACCCGGTCCGCGTGCCACCAGTCGTGCCCGGTCGGCTCGTCGCCGAGCCTGTCGCGAACGACCCGTTCCGTCTCGGTGACGACATCGCGCATGGTCTCTGGCGGCATGCCGCATGTTAACGAGACAACTCCCCCGCATCGGCCACCATCTCACGGCGTGTTGCGCAGGCGACTGCGAAATTTCCGGATCACCAGCTCGGAGAACTCGTCGACGGTGAAATCCCTCGCCGCGACGAACCCGAGCGTGGGACTCAACCCCGGCACGTGCACGTCCTCCATCACGTACGGGAGGACATAACCGCCGTGTTGTTGTTGCATTCGGGCCAGGACCGCCTTGAGTTCCCAGTTGCCCGCCCATTTCGACGCGATGAACGCACGTGAGACGACGACCACCGCGAACCGGCTGTCCGCGTAATAGGTGTTGTGCAGCAGCTCGGCGAGGTCCTCGCCGAGCAGGATGTGTTGCTGGTCGCGGTCGTAGAAGACGCGCAGTCCGGCCGCCTTCAGCAGGTGCGCGATGCGCTCCGCAACGGGCCGATCAGCGCCCGCGAACGAGATGGCCACGTCGTAGACATAGTTCTCCGTCGACAGCTCCCGTTGACGAGCGCGAAACTCGGCGACAGACGCACCGATCGCACGCAGGTCACCGGCGAACGCGAGCGTGGCACGGAAGGCCAGAGCCGAGGCCCAGGAAGACCCGGACCCGAGGGTGACCGTGGCGGCAGGACCCTTCCAGACTGCCTGCTCCCGGTCGAAGGAGTCGATCACCTCGCCCCCGACGAGGACCCCCAGCACGCTGAGCGGCGAGACCCAGCGCCGCAGGCACAGGTACAGCAGCGGCCGCCAGATGATCGAGTGCCACACCGGCTGCCGTGACACCGTGACCGGCCGGTCATGCACTCGCAAGCCCACACCGGCGCTCCAGCACGCGTCGATGAGTTCCATTCGGTGCCGAACGAGATCCGTCGGCACCGGATCAGCGATCGCCGTCTCGATGCGCTCGAGCGCGAAGTGGGCCATCACCTGCTCCTCGGGTCCGAGGCGGTCCCCGTACAGCCCTTCCGCGACATGACGCGCGGTCATGCGCAACGCCTCACGCACCCCTTCGAATCCGAGATCGAGCGCTCTCGCCAGCGCCAGGACCGGATAGAACGTGAACGTGAGCGACGGCGGCTCCCCTTCCCGCAATGGCCAACCGCCGCCCTCGGCGCGCAGAGACAGCAGCCTTGTGGTCAGCGCGTTCAGCCGGTCCCGTTTCGGCGCGAGATGCGGTCGGAGGAGCAACCCCAGCAGCACCTGAGCCTGGGCCCACGTGCTGTCACCGCTCTCCCCGTCGCCGTCATGGGACCGCACCCGCCCTTCGTCGTCGATCAGGCCGCCCACAACCACACTGAGCGGGCCGATGATCGAATCGGGGACTTCCGGCGAACCCGACAGCCCGATGAGCACGCCTCCCGCAGACGCGGACGAATGTTGCTTTCTGCCGTACTCGTGTGCTTCGACTCGCCCACCGGGTAGCAGCGCGCGCCGCACCTGCGCCCGGGCGAGTGCCGTCATCGAGGGCACCCCGAGCAACTGGGCAGCGACTTCTTCGGCGCTCACGACGTCCATGCGCCCCCCTCGACGGGCACTTCGGGACCTGCGGCGACTGGAGTTCCGTCAATCGTACCGTCGAGACGGACCAGCTCCACATGTGAGATGTTCCCGCACCAATTGCGCATCTCGTTGCCACTCAACAAAAACAGACGGGCAACGTCTTTCCGGATTGTCTTGACACGGCGGGCCGACAGGCCCAGAGTTCTCCCATTGGTCTAAACCACTAGGTCTATACCAGTAGGTCTGAACCACTGGGTTGATCGCGCGGCCAGCGCACGGAAGGACGAGATCGTGAAGCGCTTGACGAAGGTGATGGCCGGTGCCGCGGCCATCGCGTTAGCCACGGCCGGGTGTGCCGGTTCCGGTGGCAGCGGCAGCGAGGAGAGCAGCGGCGGCCCGCGCACGCTCACCGTCTGGCTGATGAACGGTTCGGCCCCCGAGACCCTCACGGACGCCCTCCACAAAGAGTTCGAGGCCGCCCACGACGGTGTCACCGTCAAGTACGAGGTCCAGGAGTGGAACGGCATCCAGGACAAGCTCACCACTGCCCTGGCCAGCCAGAACCCGCCGGACGTCATCGAACTCGGCAACACCCAGGCGCCCTCGTTCGCGGCGCTCGAGGTGCTGACCGACCTGACCGGTGACGTCGACAGCATGAACGGGGACGCGTGGCTGCAGTCGCTGAAGTCCTCCGGCGAGTGGGACGGCAAGCAGTACTCCACGCCGTTCTACGCCGCGAACCGTTCGGTCATCTACCGCACCGACATGTTCGAGCAGGCCGGGATCACGGCACCGCCGACGTCGCGGGAGGAGTGGCTGGACGCGATCGCCAAGCTGCGCGCCAAGTTCGGCGATGAACCGCGGTTCCAGGCGCTCTACCTGCCCGGCCAGAACTGGTACACGCTGCTGTCGTTCATCTACGACGAGGGCGGCGACATCGCCAAGGCCGACGGGACGAAGTTCAAGGCGACCATGAGCACGCCGGAGGCCAAGGCCGGTCTCGAGTTCTACAAGGAGCTGGTCGAGGCCTCCGGCACCACCGCGCCGAAGGACAACGACGAGCAGAACCCCGAGCAGGCGGGCATCTACGGCCAGGGCAAGGTCGCGATGATGATCGCGCTGCCGTGGGAGCTGGGCACGGCCGCGAAGGACAACCCCGACATCGAGAAGAACTCGTCGGCGTTCCCGATCCCGTCGAAGAACGCCGGTGAGACCGCGCCCGTGTTCCAGGGCGGCAGCAACCTCGCGATCCCGGTCAACAGCACGAACACCGACCTCGCGAAGGACTACCTGCGCCTGATCCTGTCCGACAAGTACCAGCAGCAGTTCGCCGAGGCCGGCATGGTGCCGGGCGCGTCGACCGACCTGTCCCCGCTGGACGCGAACCCGGTCAGCAAGGCGATGGCGGCGGCGTCGAAGAACGGCAGGGCGGTTCCCGCGACCCCGACGTGGGCGACCATCGAGGCGGGCCAGAACCCGCTGAAGGACATGCTCACCGCCTACCTCACCGGCGCGAAGGACATCGACACCGCGACCAAGGACGCGGACACCGCGCTGGACGCCGCCTTCACCGGCTGATGACGGCGACCATCCACACCTCGGTGCCGGCGGGGACCTCCCCGCCGGCACCGGCGCGCGCGTCGGGGCGCGGGCGCGCCGGTATCGGTGAGAAGACGATCCCCTACCTGCTGCTGGCGCCGGCCGTGATCGTGATGCTGGTGCTGCTCGCGTGGCCCGCGATCCAGGTCATCGGCATCAGCTTCCGCAAGCTCGACCTCGGTGAGCTGGTGCGCGGTGAGGTGGTCTGGGTCGGGCTCGCCAACTACTCGGACGTGCTGTCCGATCCGGAGTTCTGGACGATCACCCTGCGGACGGTGGTGTTCACGACGGCCGTCGTGGCGGGCACGGTCGTGGCGGGCCTGCTGATCGCGCTGCTCATGCGGCACCTGTCCGGGCCGGTCCGGGTGTTCGTGCAGGTCACGCTCGTGCTGGCGTGGGCGACGCCGATCCTCGCGACCACCACGGTGTTCCAGTGGATCTTCGACCAGCAGTACGGGATCCTCAACAAGACCCTGGTGAAGCTGGGTTTTGACTCCTTCCAGGGCTTCTCGTGGTTCTCGTCCGGCGCGAGCACGCTCGTCGTCATCGGCGTTCTGATCGTCTGGCAGGCGGTCCCGTTCGTCTGCTTCACGATCTACGCGGGCCTGCTGCAGGCGCCCAGGGAGCTGTACGAGGCGGCCGCCATGGACGGCGCGTCCTCGTGGCAGACCTTCTCGACCGTGTCCTGGCCGACGATCCGGCCGATGGTCACGCTCGCCTCGTTCCTGTCGGTGATCTGGGACTTCAAGGTGTTCGCGCAGGTGTGGGCGATCCGCCAGGGCGGCCCGGACGGCGAGAGCACCACGCTGCCGGTGCTGCTGTACCTGCGTGGCATCGCGGGACGGCACTTCGGCATCGCGTCGGCGGTCGCGGTGCTGATGATCCTCGTGCTCGTCGTGCTCACCGCGCGCTACCTGCAGCTGCTGCTGCGCACTCGGGAAGGTGACGTCTCGTGAGGCCGACGAGAGGCAAGCGGATCGCGCTGAACACGACCGGCGTGGTCGTCGCGATCTTCTTCGCGTTCCCGACGTACTGGCTGCTGACCAGCGCGTTCAAGCCGTCGGTCGAGATGCTCACCCCCGACTACGACCTGATCCCACTGTCGGTCACGTTCGACAACTTCGTGAGCGCGTGGGAGAAGCCGGGCTTCCTGACGCACCTGACGAACAGCCTGATCGTCACGGTCGGGGCGGTGCTGTGCTCGCTCGTGGCAGGCGTGCTGGCGGCGTTCCCGCTGGCCCGGCTGCGGTTCCGTGGGCGCAAGGGGTTCCTGCTGCTGGTGCTGATCGCGCAGATGGCGCCGATGGAGGCCCTGTTCATCCCGATGTTCCTGCTCATGCAGGACGCCGGGCTGCTCAACCAGCTGCCGTCGCTTCTGCTCGTGTACTTCGCGATCACGCTGCCGTTCACGGTGTGGACGCTGCGCGGGTTCGTGCAGGGCATCCCGTTCGAGCTGGAGGAAGCGGCGATGGTCGACGGCTGCGGCCGGTTCGGCGCGTTCCGCCGAGTCGTGCTGCCGCTGCTCGGACCGGGCATCGTGGCGACGTCGGTGTTCGCGTTCATCACGGCGTGGAACGAGTTCCTGTACGCGCTCGTGTTCATGCGTGACAAGGACAAGCAGACGCTGCCGGTGTGGTTGTCGACGTTCAGGACGGTGTTCGGCACCGACTGGGGCGCCATCATGGCGGCGTCCGTCATGTACTCGCTGCCTGCCCTGATCTTCTTCCTGATCGTGCAGCGCAAGCTGGTGTCCGGCGCGACCGCGGGGGCGCTCAAGGGTTGACCTGGTGGTCTGGACCAGTTAGACCTGAAGGTCCGAACCATTCGGGAGGATCTCGTGTCCAGGTCGCTCGCATCCCGTCTCGTGTCCCTACTGGCCATCGGCGGCATGGCCGTGCTCGGCGCCGGCGTTCCCGCGTCGGCCACCACCTCGGAGGAGTCCCGCATGACCCAGGTGATACCGGCCCCTGTGTCGGTCACACCTGACCGCCACGGCGGCGGTTTCACCATCACGTCCGACACGGCGATCACCGTCGACCGCGCAGCGAAGGGCGTCGGGAACTTCCTGGCGGGCGTGCTGCGGCCGTCGACCGGGTACCGGCTGCCGGTGGTGACGGACCGTCGCCAGGGCAGTGGCATCGACCTGTCGCTGGGGTACGTCCCCGCCCGGTTGGGCACCGAGGGTTACGAACTGTCGGTCGACCGGCGGGGCGTGTCGCTGAAGGCACGGACCCCGGCGGGGCTCTTCACGGGTGTGCAGACGCTGCGTCAGCTGCTTCCCGCCACGGTGGAGTCCCGCACGAAGCAGCGCGGTCCGTGGGTAGTGCCCGCCGGGAAGATCGTCGACCACCCGCGGTTCGCCTACCGCGGCGCACACCTCGACGTGGCGCGGCACTTCTTCACCCCGGACGAGGTGAAGACCTACATCGACCAGCTCGCGCTGTACAAGATCAACCACCTGCACCTGCACCTCGCGGACGACCAGGGCTGGCGGATCGAGATCTCCAGCTGGCCGCGCCTGGCGACGTACGGCGGCTCGACGGAGGTCGGCGGCGGCCCGGGCGGGTACTACACGAAGGCCCAGTACCGGGACCTCGTGTCGTACGCGGCGGCCCGCAACATCACGGTCGTCCCGGAGATCGACATGCCGGGCCACACGAACGCCGCGCTGGCGTCGTACGCGGAGCTGAACTGTGACGGGGTGGCCCCGCCGCTCTACACCGGGATCGAGGTCGGTTTCAGCTCGCTGTGCATCGACAAGGAGATCACGTACCAGTTCGTGCGGGACGTGATCACCGAGGTGGCGGAGCTGACCCCCGGCCCGTACCTGCACCTGGGCGGCGACGAGGCCCACTCGACGACGGACCCGGACTTCATCAAGTTCTTCGACCGCGTGTTCCCGATGGTCGAGGCGACCGGCAAGCAGCTGCTCGGCTGGCACGAGTACCTGAAGGCCACCCCGCCGACTTCGGCCGTCGCCCAGTACTGGGGCACGACGAACACGAACGACCTGGTGGCCGACGGCGCGGCCCGCGGGCACAAGGTGCTGATGTCCCCGGCCAGCAAGGCCTACATGGACATGAAGTACGACGAGAACACGCCGCTGGGCCTGTCGTGGGCGGGCTTCACCGAGGTGGACGACGCGTACGACTGGAACCCGGGCACGTTCGTGCAGGGTGTGCCGGAGTCGGCCGTGCTCGGTGTCGAGGCCGCGCTGTGGTCGGAGACGCTGGAGAACAGCGACCACATCGAGTTCATGGCGTTCCCGAGGCTGCCGGTGCTCGCCGAACTGGGCTGGTCACCGTGGTCCACGCACGACTGGGAGTCGATGCGGAGCCGCCTCGCCGACCAGGCCCCGCGCTGGGAGGCCATGGGGATCGACTTCTACCGCTCCCCGAAGATCGACTGGTGACGCTGTGCCCCGTCCGCGTGGGGTGGGTCGGTTGTCCGTGGATCCAGGTGGTCGCTGGCAAGGCGCCGGGAAGCCGCTCGTACTGGGTGTACTTGGGCTTTCCGGCAACGCCGCCAGCGGCCGCCTGGGCCGCGGAGAACCGTGCCCACCCCGCGCGGACGGGGCACAGGGTGGCGTGCGGTCAGGCGACCTGGCCGATGACCGCACGCCACTGGTCCCCCCGGGCCAGGTACCGGCTGACGGGCACCTTCCGCACCTGCCCGTCAGGCCGGGTCCAGAGGATCCGGTTGCCGTCGACGTGCAACGCACCGCCCACCGCGCCGCCGAACCGCCGCACGACCGGGCCCACGAGAGACTTGAGGGCGATGGTCCTGGTCGCCGGATCGAACTCGAAGTAGGTGCGGGTCAGCTGCAGCAGCCCGATCACCGTGAACAACGGGCCGACGAGCAGCGACGTCCACGCCGAACCGCCGGTCCGCAGCATGAGCAGGCCGAGCATCGTGTTGCTCACCCCGAGCACGAGGAACACGATCGGAAGGGCGGGGTTGTAGCGCACCTGCATGGCGGGTCCTCTCCGGCTGGTCGTCTCACAGTAGAGGCCGCTTCGACCGGCGAACGAAGCGGAAGGTTCCCCGACGGCCCCTGGACGTCAGAGCGAGACCCGCTCCACCGTGCCGGACAGGCGGGCTCGTTCCGCCGCGAACACCGTCAGGTGCGACTCCAGTGACTCCGCCGGTCCGGACAGGATGGGGCCGCTGTCGCCGGTGGCCACCGCGGTGGTGAACGCGTCCATCAGGCCGGCGTCACCGCCCGAGTGGCCCGACTCGGTGTCCAGGCCGGTGCTCGACGCCGTCAGCACCTCGGTCGTGCCGGTGAGGAAGTCGTGCAACCGGACCCGGGTGCCGTCGCCGTCCAGGAAGCCGCGGGTGCCGAAGATCTGCGTCTGGCGGTCGAGGTGCGGGGTGAACGCGGTCATCGTGAACGTCGCCGTCGTGCCGCCCGCGAACTCCATCGCCACCACCTGGTGGTCCACCACGTCGTTGTCGGACCCGTAGACACACCGGCCGTACGGGCCCTCCCGCAACGCCCTGGTCACCGACGCCTCGCTCACGTCGTCGGTCAGCACGCTCACCGGCCAGCCGGTGCGGCCCGCGCGGACCATGCCCAGGTACAGGCGCGTCGCCGAGTACGGGCACGTCGACTCCACCGCGCAGTCCAGGCAGCGGGCCGCCGCGCCCGCCGGCGCCTGGTCCGGGGTGAAGTGACGCAACGAGCCGAAGCTCGACACCCGCTCCACCGGCTTGCCGACGATGTGCCGCAGCCAGTCGATGTCGTGGCCCGACTTCGCCAGCAGCATGAACGACGCCAGGTCCGTGCGGCGCCAGTTGCCCCGCACGTACGAGTGCGCGTAGTGCCAGTGCCCCACCGGTTCCAGGTGCCGCACGCTCACGACGTCCCCGATCCGGCCGTCGTCGACGAGCTGCTTCACCAGCCGCGTGTAGGGGCGGTAGCGCAGCACGTGGCACACCGCGAACAGCACCCCCGCCTCGGTGACCGCGTCGACCAGCCGGGTGCACTCCTCGGGCGTCGGCGCCAGCGGCTTCTCCACCAGCAGGTGGTATCCCTTGCGCGCCAACGCGATCGCGGGCTCGACGTGGTCCGCGTCCTGTGTGGACACGATGGCCGCGTCCGCCAGCCGCGGTGCCGCGGCCAGCTCCTGCCACGACGCGAACACGTGCGGCGCGCCGTGCTCGCCGGCAAGCCGCTCGCGCCTGCTCGCGCGCGGCTCGGCCACCGCCACCACCTGCGCGCGGTCGGCGTGCCTGCCCGCCCACGCCGCGTACCCGGCGCCGCGTTGTCCCGCCCCGACGATCGCGTACCGGACCATCACTCCCCTTTCACGTACGTCGTCACCGTCACCGACGCGGTCACCCGCACCGGCGACGGCAGTTCCGCCACCTTCGCCGCCAACGCCTCGGCGTCGACGTGCCACGCGCTCGGCCCCATCCCCACCAGGGCCAGCACCTCCTTGTGCACCAAGGACATCACGAACTCACGGGGGTCCTGTTCGGACACCGTGAACCCGGGCAGCGACGCCGTGACCCTGGCCGCCTTGTCCTCGGCCACGGTCAGCAGGCCCAACCCGGACACCAGCTCGCCGAGGTGCGCGGCCGTCGGCGCCACCACCACGAGCCGCCCGTCCGGCGCCAGCACCCGCGCGATCTCGGCCGCGTTGCGCGGCGCGAACACGTTGAGCGCAACCGCGACCGCACCGTCCCGCACCGGCAGCCGCCGCCACGTGTCCGCGCCCACCGCACCGAGACGTGCGTGGGCACGGGCCGCCCGCCGCAGCGCGGGCTTGGCGATCTCGAGCGCGATGCCCACCCGGTCCGGCGACGCGTCGAGCACCGCGGCGAGGTAGTGGCCGGTGCCGGCACCCAGGTCGAGCACGCAGCCCACCCCCGCGCACGCGGCCACGACCGCGTCGACGATCGGCGCGTAGTGCCCGGCGGACAGGAACTCCTCCCGCGCCGCCACCATCTCCGCGCTGTCGCCCGCCACGGCCGCCTTGCCCAGCAACAGGGTCACGTACCCCTGCCGTGCCACGTCGAACGCGTGCCCGGACCCGCAGCGCACCGACCCGCCGACCAGGACCAGCTCCGCCGAGCAGTGCGGGCAGGACAGGTACGGCAGGACGTCAGCGAGCACCCGGCGCTCCCGCCGCCAGCCCGGTGACCAGCTCGTGTAATCGCGGCACCCGCTGCTCGGACTCGGGTTTCATCAGCACGCTGCGCAGCACCCGCGCCCCGTCGGCGTCCGCGGTGACGGTGTGCCCCCGGGCGGCGAACGCGTCGGCCGGCATGCGCAGCACGCTCAGGAACACCGGGTCGCGGGACGCGTTCATGCCCCGGGTCAGCACGTGCGCGGTCGCCGCGTCGACTCCGGACAGCGTGTCCCGTGCCGGGAAGTACGTGACGATGTCGAGTGCGGGCTCCTGGTACAGCGTGAGCGCCTCCGACTCGGCCAGCAGGGACGCCCACCCCTCGGCCGCGCGCCGGTTCGCCGCCAGTACCTGCCGCAGCCCCTGCGTGCCGAGCACCCGCAGCGTCAGCCACAGCGCGGCGGCCGCGGCACCCGGCCGTGAGCACTCCAGGCTGATCTCGCCGAGGTGCAGGTCGGACTCGGTGAAGTAGGTGTACGGCGAGTCGTGGTGGTAGTACCGCGCCACCGACGGGTCGGCGAACAGCACGGCACCGCAGCCGTACGGCTGTAACCCGTGCTTGTGCGGGTCGACGACCACCGAGTCGCACCGGCCGATGGCGCGGAACGCCGCCGCGTCCGCCAGGTCCGGCAGCAGCGTGTAGAACCCGCCGTACGCGGCGTCGACGTGTAACCGGACCCCGTAGCGGTCCCGCAGCGCCAGTGCCTCGTCGATCGGGTCGACCACGCCCAGACCGGTCGTGCCCGCGGTCAGGACGACCGTGCCCACCGCGCCGGTCGCCAGCAGCTCCGCGAGCGCGGGCATCGACATCCGGCCCGCCGCGTCGACGGGCACCGGGTGCGCCTCCAGACCGAGCAGGTGGCACATGCGGGCGTGCGTGTAGTGCGCGTCCGCGCTGTAGGCCACCCCGCGCCCGGGATGGGACTCCCGCGCGACGAACAGCGCCTCCAGGTTCGCGACCGTGCCGCCACCGGTGAGGTGGCCGAGGTGCTGCGGTAACCCGAACATCGCCGCCAGCTCGGCGACGACCTCACGTTCCATCCTGGACGTGGCCGCGCCGCCGTCGTCGGCGTGGTTGTTGGGGTTGACCAGCATGGCCGTCAGGTAGCCGGCGACCGCGACCGGGTGCGGCGGCTTGAGCATCTGCCCGGCGTAGTCCGGGTGGAAGTACGGGTAGTTGGCCGCGCCCAGCCGGTCGACCAGCTCCTCGAAACCGGCCTTGAACGCGTCGGGGTCGACGTGCTGACTCGGGTGCGTCTCGAAGGACGCGAACGAGTCCTGCCAGGCGGAGATCGCGTCGACCCCCTGCCGCAGCCACGCCGGAAGTTCTGTCATGCCGACACCATGACACGGGCCACCGACAAAAAACGGGACGCCCCCGGTTCGGAGGCGTCCCGTGTGGTCGAGAAAGGGTCAGCTACGTGCGCGGATCCGCAGGAGCGTCAGCACCGCGCCACCGGCGAGCAGCAGGCCCGCGGCGAGCGCGACGAGCCAGCCGCCGTTGAAGCCGGTCGCGGCGAGGTCCTCGTCCTGCGCGGCGGGCGCGACGTCGGCGGACGTCGTGGTCGTCTCGGTGCCGCTGACCTCCGAGCCGCCCGTGGTGGTCGTCGTGGCGGGCGTCGAGTCGTCCGTCGTCGTCGTGGTGGTGGTGGTGGTCTCGGTGGGCTCGGTGGGAGTCGTCGTGCTCTCACCGATGCCGCAGGCGAACCAGTGGCTGATGGCGGCGGGCTTGCCGCTGGCGTTGATCGGCGAGTGCAGGTCGAGCCACGGCAGGTCGCCGAGGGCGGTCACGTCGTACTGGTTGTACGCGTTGCCGCCCTTGACGATCACACCGAGGACCTCGACGCCGTCCGCGACGGCCGTGATGTCGAGGTAGGTGCCGTTCTCGCCCTCGCCGTCGGCCGTGGCGGTCAGGTCAGCCGTGACCTCGTGGCTGCCCGGGTACAGCGTGGCGCAGTCCTTCTCCCCCACCACGTTGCCCGAGTGGGCGGTTGCCCGGTCGTCCCCCGACACCGGGTCGTCGTCAGACTGGGCGAAGGCAGGCGCGGCGAACAGGACGACCCCGGCCACTGCCGAGGCGAGGGCCACCGAGGCCCGGATGTAACGGCTCATTCGCGTGTCTTTCCAAGTGTCCTGAGTGGTCGGTCGACGAGATCAGACTCACGGTAGCGGGGGGTTGGCCCTACCCAGAACCCGGGTGGTGGCGCCAGTGCCTCCTCGCGTGGTCCGGGCGAGGCTTGTTCGTGTGCCGAACAAGGAGGACACCGTGCCAACCCAGGTGTTACGCCGTCACCCGTTCACCGTAGGCGGACTCGTCGTCATAACCACCCTTGGCGTCCTCCTTGGCACTTTTGTCACCGAGGTAGCGGAACACCCATGGGGTGATCACGTTGCGTACGGTTACGCCGCCTTCCAGGAGGGGCGTTGGTGGACCGTCCTCACCGGAGCGCCGTTCGCGATCACCCCATTGTGCTACGTGGCGGTGCTGGCGAGTTTCGCCGCGTTCGTGGGGTTCGCCGAGCACCGGCTCGGCACCGCGCGGGCGGCGTTGGTCTGGTCGATCGGCCACGTCACCGGGGTTGTGGTGGCCGCCGCACTGGTCGCGGCGACCGGCAGCGCGCTGACGTCGGCACTCGACGTCGGCCCGTCCGGCGGGGCCCTGGCCGCCGCCGCGGTCGGCACCGCCACCCTCGCCCCGCGGTGGCGTTTCTGGACCCGGACGGGTCTCGTCGCCTATGCCATCGGGTCACTGTTCGTGATCGGGCACCTCGCCGACGTCGTGCACCTGGTCGCCGTCGCGGTGGCGCTGCCGCTCGGCCCGCTGTTCGTCCGCCGCACCGCGAAGGTCACCGGCTCCGACCGCGCCGTCGAACTCCTCGAAACCCACGGCGGCGGCACCCTGTCGTGGATGACGACCTGGCCGGGCACCGAGTACCTGTACGGAGTGGACGGTTACGTTGCCTTCCGGCGACACAACGGTGTCGCGATCGTTATCGGCGACCCGGTCGGCTCCGCATCCTTCCGACGCACGGCACCGGCCGAGTTCGCGGCGTACTGCGACCGCGAAGGCCTCGTCCCCGCGTGGTTCTCCGTCACCGCCGACACCGCCGACGCGGTGGGCGCCAAGCGGGTCCAGGTCGCCGAGGACACCGTCGTCGACCTGCCCGGCCTCGAGTTCCGCGGCAGGAAGTGGCAGGACGTCCGCACCGCCCGCAACCGCGCCGCCAAGGAGGGCGTCACGTTCCGCATGGTCACCCTGGCCGACGAGAGCCCGGCGATCATCCGGCAGGTCCGCGAGGTCTCGGCGAGCTGGCTGCGCGGCAGGCGCACCCCGGAGCTGGGGTTCACGCTCGGCGGTGTCACCGAGGCCATGGACCCGCGGGTCCGCGTCGGCCTCGCGGTCGACGCCGACGGCACGGTCCACGGCGTCACGTCCTGGCTGCCGGTCCTCAGCGAGGACGGCACACCACGCGGCTGGACGCTCGACATGATGCGCCGCAAGGCCGACGGCTTCCGGCCGGTGGTCGAGTTCCTGATCGCCGAGGCCTGCATGACGTTCCAGGAGGAGGGCGCCCAGCTGGTGTCGCTGTCGGGCGCGCCGCTGGTCCGTACCGGTGACCACAGGGCGTCCGCGGTGCAGCGCGTGCTGGACGGCATGGGCAGGCTCGTGGAGCCCCTGTACGGGTTCGGCTCGCTGCACGCGTTCAAGGCGAAGTTCCAGCCCCGTCGCGAGCCCCTGTACCTGGTGTATCGCGGTACGGGTGACCTGCCGAGGATCGGCGCGGCCGTGCTGCGCGCCTATCTCGCTAAGCCCAGCGCCGTGCGGCGGCGGCCAGTGCCGTCCGTGCCCCGTCCGCCAGTTCCCGCACCAGGTCCGCGGCGGGCACCGGCCTGGCGAACTCGTACGACTGCCCTGCCCACAGCGACATGGCCTGCGGGTCGCCCGCTTTCCGCAGGTCCCGGGTCAGCTGGTGGACGTGCGGGTAGGCCGCGGGGGCCGCTGCCGAGTGCTCGGACAGGAAGCGGTTCACCAGCCCGCGTGCGGGCCGGCCGGTGAACGCGCGGGTGACGGCGGTGGCGGTGTCACCGGCGGCGAGCGCGGCGAGGTGGAGCGGGTTCGCCCCGCTCTCCGGGCAGGGCAGGAACATCGTGCCCAGCTGCGCGGCGGCCGCACCCGCGACCAGCACGGCCGCCACGTCCGCGCCGGTCGCGAGCCCGCCGGTGGCCACCAGCGGCACGCCTGCGACGGCGGCCACCTTGCGCAGCAACGGAATCAGCCCGGTGTGGTCGACGCCCTCGTTGGTGAAGGTGCCGCGGTGGGCACCCGCCTCCTGACCCTGCACGACCAGCCCGTCGGCACCGGCGGCGACGGCCTCGCGGGCCTCGTCGGCGGACGTGACGGTCACGAACACCTCGGAGCCGTGCCGCTTCACCTCGGCGATGACGTCGGCGGCCGGGCAGCCGAACGTGAAGCCGACGACCGGCACGTGCGCCCGCGCGAGGAGCGCCAGCTTCGCGTCCCAGTCGTCGTCGCCCCCGGCGGGGTCGCCGAGCGCGACGCCGTACCGGTCGGCCTCCGCGGCCAGCTCGGCCGCGTACGCCGCCACGGCCGCGTCGTCCACCCTGGTGCGTTCGGGGACGAACAGGTTGAGTCCGAACGGCTGGTCCGTCAGAGCGCGGGTCCGGGTGATCTGGTCACGCACGGCGTCGGCGCTCAGGTAACCGGCGGCGAGGAACCCGAGCCCGCCCGCGTTCGACACGGCCGCGACCAGCTCGGGCGTCGACCCGCCACCCGCCATCGGGGCCTGCACGATCGGGTGGTCGAGCCCGTCGAGGATCGTCATCGCGTCCCTTCCCCTGGGAATTCCTGGCCGATCAGGCGCAGCAGCGGCGCGGCCTTCACGACGGTCTCCGCCACCTCGTCGTCCGGAGTGGACAACGCGATGATCGCCCCGCCGACACCGTAGGACACGCGGTCGGCGGAGGCGACGAGCGTGCGGATGACCATGCCGAGGTCGGCGGCGCCGGACAGCGAGAACCAGCCGAGCGCGCCGGAGTACACGCCACGGGGACCGCCCTCGAGCCGGTCGATGATCGCCATCGTGCGCAGCTTCGGCGCGCCGGTCATGGACCCGCCGGGGAAGGCCGCGCGCACCACGTCGACGGCCGTGCGGCCGGGCGCGAGCGTGGCGCGGACGGTGCTGACCAGCTGGTGCACGGTCGGGTGCGTCTCGACGGCGAACAACCGCTCGACGGTCACCCCGTCGAGGGTGGCGACGCTGCCGAGGTCGTTGCGCACGAGGTCGACGATCATCAGGTTCTCGGCGCGGTCCTTCGCGGCGGTGGCCAGGCCGTCGCGCAGGGCGTCGTCCTCGGCCGGGGTGGCGCCGCGCGGCCGGGTGCCCTTGATGGGCTGGGAGACCGCGACGCCGTCCGGTGTGACCCGCAGGAACCGTTCGGGTGACACGGAGAGCACGCTCAGCTCACCGAACCGCAGCAGCGCGCTGAACGGCTCGGGGTTGGCCCTGCGCAGGCGCCGGTAGGCGGGCCAGGGGTCGAGCTTGCCGTCGGCGGTGAGCTCGTTGGTGAGGCACACCTCGTAGGTCTCGCCCGCGACGATCTCGTCCTGGCAGGCGGCGATGAGATCCAGGTACTCGGCCCGGTCGTGCCGTGCGCGCAAGGTCCCGAGTTCGGCGACTTGTCCACAGCCCACCGAGTTGTCCACAGGCAAGATCGACTTCGGGCCCCCCGCCGGTCCCCCCTGGTAGACTGGCACGGCGGGACGCCCCCGGGAATGGGTGGGGGTTTCGGTTCTGTCCTGGGGGGCGAGTTGATCTTGCAGGCCCGCCAGCAGGCGCTCGGTGTCGTCGAGCCAGTCGTCGTCGGTCAGGGTCAGCAGGTGCACCTCGTCCGTCGCGTGGTCGACGACGATCGCGCGGTCGGCGAAGATCATGGCCGCGTCCGGGTGCGGTGACCGGTGCTCGGCACGAGCGCCGCACTCGGCCTTCAGCTCGTACCCGAGGTAACCCACCCACCCCAGCGCGAAGTCGAACGGCAGGTCCGGCGGTGTGACCGGCCGACGAGCCAGGTCCGCCGCCAGCCAGTCGAGGAACCCGCTCCGCACGACCTCGTCCGCGCGGTCCGCCCGGCGCACCGTGACCGTCCCCGCCGTGACGTCCGCCGTGACGACCCTCGCCAGCGGCCCGCTCGCGTCGCCGAGGATCGAGAACCGGCCACCCGCCGCGCCCTCGTCGGCGCTGTCGAGCCAGAAGGCGAAGTCGGCCCGCGCATAGAGGGTGTCGAAGACCGTCTCCGCGCTCGCCGCCGTCCGCACCCGCCGGTGCCGGACCACCGGCGCGGGGCGACGGGCGTGGACGGTCACGGACGGCCGCTGCCGGGGCTGGTCCAGGAAGTTCGCGATGAGCCGGTGCCCGTGCGCCGTGCGGATCGACTCCGGGTGGAACTGGACGCCCCACTGCGGCCGCGTCCGGTGCCGCACCGCCATCAGCACCCCGTCGTCGCTGGTGGCGACGGGTTCGAGCACGTCGGGCAGCCGCGTGACCGCCAGCGAGTGGTACCGGACCGCGGTGAACGGGGACGGCAACCCGGAGAACAACCCCGTGCCGCCGTGGTGGATCGCCGACGTCTCACCGTGGCGGACCCGGGGCGCGGGCCCCACCGCACCCCCGTGCACGTGGCAGATGCCCTGGTGGCCGAGGCACACCCCGAGCAGCGGCAGGTGCGTGGTGCGGATGACCTCAGCGCAGACGCCGAAGTCGGCGGCCCGCTCCGGACGCCCCGGTCCCGGCGAGAGGATCACGTGGGAGAACGCGTCCAGGTCGACCGGCTCGTCGTTGCGCACGACCGTCGGCGCCACACCCGTCACCGCAGCGACCTGGTGTGCCAGGTTGTACGTGAACGAGTCGTAGTTGTCGATGATCAGCGTGCGCATGGCCACCCCGGAGCTTCGCCGATGGCCGGTGCCACGCGCAAGGCGTCGTCCGTCACGAAGCGGCGGCGGGCACGGCGACCGTGCCCGCCGCCGCGACCTACCAGGTCACGCTGAACTCGGCGGTGGGTCCGCTGCCCGTCACGGTCAACCGCCCGAGCCTGCTCCGTCGCGCCGGATCGTCGAGCGGGCTGGCGTCGGTGATGTAGTTCCACGTCGCCCACCACGAGCCGTCAGGCGCCTGGAACGCGTTGAACGCGCCGGGTCCCCGCTTGTTGCCCGGCAGGCCCTTCTTGCGGAACCTGTCCGGCAGCCCCGGCCGGAACCGCGGCTCGCCGTCCGGGTCGGGCCGGTAGGAGAAGTACGCCCGCTGCTCGTACATGGGTGTGCACCGGTTGTCGATCAGGGCGGTCCCGCAGTAGGCGACACCCGTGGCGTACCGGTTCGCGTACCAGTTGTTCCCTGAGTAGAACAGGTACCACTCGCCACCGATGCGGACGGCGTTCGGGTTCTCGATCGTGAGCACGTCGTCCGGCGGACTCTGGTGGTGGGTCCACTCCAGGTCGGCGTTGTCGATGAGCTTCTTCACGTCGCTCTCCCCCAGCCGCCGCACGTGGCGGGGCCGGTCGAACTCCAGCCTGGCGGCCCCCAGCGCGGTGACCCGGTTCCGGGTCCACGCACCGTTGCGCAACGTCAGGAAGACGCCGTCCCGCCTCCTGCTGATGTCGCCGTCGATCGCCCACCCGCGCTCGGGACAGAACAGCGGATGGGCGTTGGCGACGAACCCGCCCGTGTAGCGCAGCGAGGTGGCGTAGCCGATGCAGTGCTTGGCCTGGCCCGCGGGTTCGGGGCCGGGCACCGCCGCGCTGTAGAACAGGTAGTAGACGATCCGGCCGTCCTCCCGGCGCGGATACATCGCAGGCGTCCACAGCGGTGAACTCGGCCTGGCCCAGTAGCCGTCGGGGAACCGGACGTCGCTCCAGGCGTCGCCGTCGACAGCGCCGCGGCGCTGGAAGGTGCCGCCGGAGAACGCGAACCTCGTGTACGGCAGCTTGTTGCCGCGCATGCTGGCGCCGAACGCGACGAAGGTGTTCGTGCCCGGCACACGCATCGGATCCGCGGCGGGGAACCGGAAGTCCAGTGACTCGTCACGTGGTCCGGTCGCGCCTGCCGCGCTGGGCACCGCGGTCAGCAGGCCCGCACCGCACGCGACGGCGACCGCGGTCGCCGCGATGGCGCGACGAAGTCTGCCGCTCATCGGGGCACCGTCACGCGGACGCGGACCGGGCGGTGGTCGCTGCCGTAGCCGGACAGGGCGGCGACCCGCGATCCGGTCGCGTCCTTCTTGGTCCACACGTGGTCGATACGCGCGTCGCCGAAGCTCGGGGCGCTGAACGGCCTGGCCACCCGCCGCAGCCCGTCCATCAGGTTCGAACCCGGCTGGGCGTTGAAGTCACCCATGATGACCGGTTCGGCCGCGCGCGTCGCGAACCACTCCGCGCTGTTGCGGACCTGCTTGTTGTGCAGTTCGCGGTTGAGGTCGTACCGCTGGGCGGACGGGGTGAGGTGCACGACGCCGACGACCCACACGTGGCCGCCGCCGCGCACACGGACCCAGTTGACGTACTTCGGGGGCACGAGGCAGCCGCAGCTGTCGGGTGTCTCCGGTCCGGTGCCGGGGGTCGCGGGGTGCACCCTGGTCTCGGGCGAGATCTCGCGGGCGCCGTGGGCGGCGACAGTCATGTCACCGCGCACGAGGATGGCGTTGTGCTTGACCGCCTTGCGATCCGACTCGTAGATCGCGACGTACCCGGTCGCGGCCGCGGCCTCCTTCACGGCGGTCTCGCGGTCGGCGACCTCCTGCAGTCCGATGACCGCGGGCCGCTCGGCCCGGATGAGGTCGACGAGGTCGCCCCGGAGGCCGCCCGCGTTCCCGACGTTGTAGGTGACGACCTTGATCGTGTGCGTGGTCGCCGCCTCGGCCGCCGATGCGCCGGGAGTCGTGACGACGGCGAGCGGCGCCAGCAGCGCCAGGACGAGAGCCCCGCTTCTGATGGTTCCCATGGTTTCCTCCTTGGTAGGGAAGGAAATCGGACCATCCGCACGCTGCCCGGGGTGGCGAGTTACGCGAGCCGTCATCTTCTGGAAAGAACTTGCCCACTGGTAACTGGCCGGCAGCGTGGCTGTCGTGAGCGCCGCTGCCGGCCAGCGGCTCTGCGGGGACGCACCACCCGCATCCCATGGTGGGAAACGGAAACCGCGGGGGCAACGCGCCTTGACCGGCACTCAATCGCCGCGAGTCCCAGCGGCTAGTAACACGGGAACGGCGACCAGGAGCCGGTCGTGTGCGGCACGGTCGGCCTGTTCGTCGAACCACCGGTCGTCGTCCATGCCCGCCAGCATCGGCAGCGCGAGGGCATCGGTGAACACGCTCATGTGTCCCTCCACGGTGACGTCCGTGAACCCGTTGTCCAGCAACAGGTTGCGGTACTGGCGTGCCGCACGCGGGTTCGGCATGGTGTCGGCGCGGGCGTGCACGAGCGCACGGGTGCGGTCCGGGTCGGCGGAGTCGACGACGATCGCGTCCCAGTCCTGCCCGGTGAGCACGACCCGCCCACCGGGCCGCAGCACGCGCCGGGCCTCGGCGAGCGCCGGGGCCGGGTCCTCGACGACGTGGAGGACCTTGTCCGCGCGGTAGCCGGTGACCGACGCGTCGGGGAGCGGCAGCGCGGTGACGTCGCCGACGTGGAACTCGCCGGCGGGCCAGCGCGCCGCGGCGGCCGCGACCATCTCCGGGTCCCGGTCGACCCCGATCGCCCGGGCGCCGAGCCGGGCCAGCTCGCCGACCGCGCGCCCGCCGCCGCAGCCGACGTCGACGACCACCTCGCCGAGGTCGTGGTAGGAACGGGCACGCAGTTCGGTGGCCTGGGGCAGCTCGTCGAAGGCGTCGAGCAGATCACGCAGTGTGGACATGGCCCCATGCTGCGACTTGAAGTCGACATGAAGTCAATCGGCGACATGCGCGCGACGACGTGCTGCGGTGCCCGCGCGTCCAGGGGCGGCGCGTTCCCGGATGCGCGGACCTGCCGCGCCCGGGATCCTGAGGTCATGGACACACGAGCGACCGAGGCGGCGACCCTCGCCGAGCTGGGCGAGCTCCTGCGGAAGGCGGACCTGCCGCCCGTGGTGGTCCGGCTGCCCACCGAGCTGGCGCGGCGTGCGGTGGAGGCGTGGGAACGCGACGACGTCGTGCCGCTGGTCGACCCCGAACCTCTCGCCGACCGGTGCACCCGCCACCTCGCGGGCATGCTGGCGCTGATCGGCCTCACCATCAAGGAACGCGGCAGGCCGGAGGGCGACGCGGTGCTCGTGGCGCTGCCGGTGGAGTTCGCGGGCATCGCCATGGACGCCGCCTTGGACGGCGCCGACGTCATCGACTGAGCTCGGCCATCCGGCGGGCGAGACGAGCGGCGGCCTCCCGCAGCTCGGGTGGTGCCAGCACCCGGGCCTCGAAGCCCAGCCGGGCCACGTGCATCGCGATCAAGTCCAGCTCCACGCCACCCGTGACGAGCACGCACCAGCCGTCGCGGTCGTCCTCGACGCGCCCGACCTGCGGCGGCACCAGCTCCCGGACCCGTTCGACCGGGGCACGCAGCCGGATCCGGGCGACGTGCCGGTACGGCGCCTCGGTGACGGCACGCTGCACGTACGCGACCGGGTCCGGGTGCTCCCGCGCCCGGAAACGCCAGGTGGTGGCGGCCGCGTCCCGCATCCGGTCGAGCCGGAACGTCCGCCAGTCGGCGCGCTCGACGTCCCAGGCCATCAGGTACCAGCGCCGCCCGGTGGCGACCATCCGCACCGGCTCGACCGTCCGCTCACCGGGGGCGCCGTCGCGCCCGGTGTAGGTGAACCGCACCCGCACCGCGTCCCGGCAGGCCCGCGCCAGCGTCACGAGCAACTCCGCGTCGATCTCCACGCCGGGTCCGACGAGCGTCTCGGTGGCGCCGTGCACCGCCCGCACCTCGGCACGCAACCGCGGCGGCATCACCTGGTCGAGCTTCGCGAGCGCCCGCAACGCCGCCTCCCCGGCTCCGGCGACCGTCCCGCCGGACGCCATCCGCAGGGAGACCGCGGTGGCGATGGCCTCCTCGTCGTCGAGAAGCAGCGGCGGCAACCGCGTCCCGGCCCCGAGCTGGTAGCCACCGCCGACCCCGGCCGTGGCGTGCACCGGGTACCCGAGCGCCCGCAACCGCTCCACGTCCCGCCGCACCGACCGGTCGGTGACCCCCAGCTCGGCGGCGAGTTCTCCCGCGGTCCACGACGGCCGCCGCTGCAGCAGCGCGAGGAGCCGCAGCACCCGCTCGGTAGTCCCCTCGACGGTCACGGACGTCATCGTCGCACGAATCGCGGAACGTAGCTGTCCGCTATCCGTGACAGGGTTCGGCCATGAACTGGAACCCGCTGTTGCGCGAGCAGCTCTCCTGGCACTGGACGCACCAGCTGCGTCCCCGTCTCGACGGCATGACCGACGACGAGTACTTCTGGGAACCGGCGCCGAACAGCTGGAGCGTCCGCCCCCGCGGCACGGGCACAGCCCCGGTGCAGGCCGGTTCCGGCGAGATGACCATCGACTTCGCGTTCCCGGAGCCGGTCCCACCTCCGTTCACGACGATCGCCTGGCGCCTGGGCCACGTGATCGTCGGCGTGCTGGCGATGCGCAGCGCGTCCCACTTCGGCGGGAAACCGACGGACTACGACTCGTTCGCCTACGCCGCGACTGCCGAGGAGGCCCTCGCCCAGCTGGACGAGGAGTACGAAACCTGGCTGGCGGGCGTCGAGTCGCTGGGCGAGGATGAGCTGGCCCGCCCGTGCGGCGAGGCGGAAGGCCGGTACGCCGACCACCCGCTGGCCGCCCTGATCCTCCACATCAACCGCGAGACGATCCACCACCTGTCAGAGGTGTGCCTGCTGCGCGACCTCTACGCCCACACCAGGAAGACCACCTGACATGCCCCGCGAAGTACAGATCACCGTCGACTGCGGCGACCCGGCCGCGTTGTCGGCCTTCTGGGCCGAGGTCATGGGCTACGAACTCCAGGCCCCACCTCAGGGCTTCACCACATGGGACGAGGCCCTGGCGGCCATGGGCATCCCGGAAGAACACCGCAACGACGCGTCCGCCCTGGTCGACCCGACGAGCAACGGCCCGCGCCTGTTCTTCCAGAAGGTCCCGGAAGGAAAGACCGCCAAGAACCGCGTGCACCTGGATGTTCGCGCCGCTCCCGGCCTGCGCGGCGACGAACGCATGGCGGCTCTGGAGAAGGAAGCCGAGCGCCTGGTCGCCCTCGGCGCCACCCGCCACGAACGCCACGAACCGTCGCCACCGCTGAGCGCGGGCCACATCGTCATGAAGGACCCGGAAGGCAACGAGTTCTGCCTGGACTAGACAGCCACCTTCTTCTTCGACGGGTTCGGGGCCAGTCCCAGTTCGATGAGGCGCTCGGCGGTGTCGACGATCGTGTCCCGCACCGGCCGCATGGTCCAGCCGAGCTCGCCCCGGGCCTTGTCGGCACTCACGAACTCGGTCCGTCCGACGAAGTCGAGGGCCTGGCGGACAGAGGGGTCGAACCGCGAGACGATCCGCAACAGCCAGGTGGGCATGACCCCGGTGGGCACGCGGTAGCCACGCGGGCCGAACGCCTCGGCGAGAACGGCGGCGATCTCCCGCATCCACACGAAGTCCCCGGCGAGGACGTACCGCTGCCCGGCCGCGATCGACGACTCCATGGCAAGCCGGTGACCGATCGCCACGTCCCGCACGTCCACCACCGGGAACCCCATCTTCGGCGACCCGGGCACCTCCCGGACCAGCAACCGCCGAACGACGTCCACGGAGGTGCTGACGCCAGAGGACAACAGCGGCCCGAGAACCATCCCGGGGTTGACCACCACAAGCTCGAGCCCCGACTCCTGTGCGAAGTCCCAAGCGGCCCGCTCGGCCAACGTCTTGCTCTTCGCGTACGCGGCGCTGCGCTCCAGGTCGGACCAGTCGGACTCGGTGCGGACCACCGTGTCCCGGTGCCCGCTGGCGATCGCGGCGACCGAGGACGTCACCACGACCCGCCGCACGCCGGCCTCCTTCGCGGCCCGCAGCACCCGCAACGTCCCGTCCACGGCAGGCCGCACCAGCTCGTCCTCCGACGACGGCACCCCGACCGGGAACGGCGAGGCCACGTGCATCACGTAGTCGCACCCGTCGACGGCCTCGGCCCACCCGGCGTCGGCCCCGAGATCGGCCCGGGCCAGCTCGTCCACGCCGTCGACGTCCCGCCGCGCGGTCCCCCGCACCCGGTACCCGGCTCCCCGCAGCTCGGCGACCACATGCCGCGCGATGAAGCCGGAAGCCCCGGTCACCAACACCCGTCCACTCATGCCGACCACCCAATCTATACAGCGTTCACATGATCTGAGCACTGTATACATGAGCGGTGTGGCGGCGGCAACCTAGGCTGATCACGTGCCCAGGACGAACTACCACCACGGCGCGCTGAGGGATGCCCTGCTGCGGGCGACTCTGGACCTGATCAGGACCGAGGGCATCGGCGCGGTGAGCCTCCGCCAGGTGGCCAGGACCGCGGGTGTGAGCCCGGGCGCCCCCTACCACCACTTCCCGGACAGAGCGGCCCTACTGACGGCTCTGGCCGACGACGGCTTCAAGAACCTGGCCACGGCACTGCGCACCACACAGGCGGAGGCACGCACGCCTGCCGAGGCCCTCCCGGCCCTGATCGAGACGTACGTCCGTTTCGCCCACGACAACCCGGCCCACTTCCAGCTGATGTTCCGCCCGGAACTGACGCAGTCCCACAAGAGCCCTCAGGGCAAGGAAGCGGCCGACGAGGCTTTCACGGCGCTGACCGACACGGTGGCGGCGTGCATGGCGGCGGGCGTGTTGCGGCAGGCGGACGAGGACGTCCTGGCGCTGACGTTGTGGAGCCTGGTGCACGGTCTGGCAAGCCTGTGGCTGGACGGCCACCTGGCCCACCACACGGGCGACCCGGAGGAGCTGACCCGTCAGGTGGCGCGGCTCGTGGCCGGTTTCATGACGACGTCAGCGCCGTAGCAGCCGCCGGACCTGCTGGACGTGCACGTCCCACGGCGCGGCCGTGTTGACGACCGTCGGCGGCCTGCTCGACGTGTCGAGGAAGAACACCCCGGTCCGTTCCCTCCCCACCGGGAATCCCCAGGTGCCGCCTGGGGTGGTCGGCTGCGGTCCTCTGGTCACCGCGACGGCTCCGGCCAGGTCGCCCTTGAGCACCTCGATCGGTTCCAGCGTCCCGGTCCCGGCCCAGTCGAGCCGTGGCGTGTGTGTCTCGACGCTGCCCGCGTCACCGGTGGCGGCGGCGAACACGATCACGTCCGCCCTGGTCGCCCAGTCCGCCAGCTGGTCGGTGGTGGGCGGTGGGAGCTTGGCGGGCAGGCCGGCGAGCGCGCGGGCGAACCACTGCGGCGCGAACTCGTGGTCGTGGACTCCGACGTGGCCGAACAGCGTCGGCGTGTCACCGGTGTTCCGCAGGACGAAGATGCCGCCGGAGCGGGCTTTCCGGTCGGTCGACGCGGCGGTGCGCTCGGCGAGGAAGTAGGACGACTCGGGCTTCGTGATCGCCAGCTTCCCCGGCGCGGCGTCGCCCTTCAGCGTGGTCTCGACCTCGATCGTGGCGGTCTGCGGGCCGTACGTCGTGCCGTCGACGGGTGGTGCGGCCTCGACGACCGTGCCCGTGACGATCAGGTCGGCGTCCGCGACCAGTTCCGTGATCGGCTCGGCCGGGTCGGTCGCCTGGTCGCCGCCGTCGACCGGCCGCTCGGTGGTCGTGGTGTCGGTCCGCATGGGTTGCTCCTTCTGGTCCGCTGAGCAGGCACCGACCGCCATCGCCAACAGGATCGCGGCCACGGCCCGCTTCACTAATCCCAGTCCTCTACGTAGCGAACCTTGTAGAACTCCTCCGAGAAGTCGTCCATGTTCATGACGATCCTCCCGTCGGAATGGGCTTCTCCGCCCGCAGCCTCGACACCGTTGATGATGTCGTCGCTGTTCGAGGCCCACGGGTTCATCAGCTCGACGTACTGCACGCCGTCGCGCTCGTACACGTTGGTGACGATCAGCGCGTGCCCGCCGTCGATGCCGATCCGGTCGCGCACGCTCGCGGTGACCGGCCGCCCGTCGTCGAGGGCTTCCCGCATGTCGTTGTACGAGTCGTCGGGCGACTTGTTGTCCCCGAAGAACAGGTCGCTGGTGGTGTCGGGGTCGAAGCTGCCGGTGTTGGCGCCGAAGAGGTCCTCGTAGGCTTCGTTGGCGTCCCCGCCCTCGATCTCGTCGTACGAGCCGCCTTCGTGCTCGGCGTACGCGGTTTCGACGATCGCCACCCATTTGGCCTGGTCGTTGCCCTGGTCCAGCAGCGCGTCGTCGCTGACGGTGACGTCGCCGTCAGCGAAGTGCACGGTGTAGGTGCCGTCACCGTTGTCGGTGATGAGGTCCTTGATCTTCTGCGGGTCGGTCATGGCCGTCGAGCCGAGCGCCGCCAGCAACCAGCAGTCGCCGAAGTCGCCCTGGTCGATGTCGGACAGGCTCGGTTCCCCGTTGGGGTAGAGCGGGTCGCCGGAGCGGTCTTCGACGTTGTGGTCGGACGGCGGCCCTTCGGGGTTCATGTCCTCTTCGGACAGGTTCGCGAAGGCGCTGCTGATCGCCGCGGCGGCTTCGGCGTCCTCGGCGGCCATGCCGGCGAGGTTCTGTTTGATGGTCGTCTCGTACTGGCGCGCCTTCTCGTCGAGGGCGTGCTGCGCGGTCACGGCCTGCCCTGGATCGGCGTCGCCCGCGACGTACAGCAGCGCGGAGGGTGCGGTCACCGCCCCGTCCTCGGCCACGGTGAAGTCCTCGGCCTCGGCCTGCAGGATGGCCGCACGGGCGACCCGCTGGTACCCCTCGATGCCGTCCGCGCCGGCGGAGGCGGCGTCGGCCGCGTCGGTGTGGGCGTCGGAGAGCTTCCGAACCTGCTGCTCGGCCCGCCCCATGGACTCGGCGGCAGCGTTGGCGGCGGTGCCGAACCAGGTGCCGAGCAGGTCACCGAGCACCCGGACAGCGGCCTGGTTGCCGGACCGCAACAGGGCGCCGTTGGCACGAAACTCCTCCGCCTGGGCACGAAGCGCCGCGATGTCCCCGTGCAGCGCCTGCGTCTTGCCGACAGCCACGGTCACACCACCAGGTCCGCGCCGGCGCCACGGATCAGGATCTCGCCACCCGTATCGCTGCGCGAGTAGTCCGCGGCACCGCGGTCGGCGGCGTCCGACCAGGCCCGCCAGGACTTGGCGACGGCGGTGAACGCCGCCCCGGACGCCTCCCCGGCGGAGGTACAGGCGCCGGCGACAGCGAACCCGGCCAACCCGGAACCCACGGTGGCGGCCGCACCGGACTTCCGCCCGGACTCGATCAGGGAGCAACACTCCTCAACCGACCCGGCGGCACTCCGCAGCAACCCGGATTCCACCTGAAACCCGTCCGGCATAGCCCCTCCAAGCCCAGCGGTTAGACAGACGAAGACCGCGCCCCGAGACGCTATCGGACCACCCCGGCGACCCGAGGGAAAACGCCAAAACCCACCCGGCGGCCGCCCTATCCTGACCAGGTGCCCGACCCCATCCACACGACGCTGGCGGACATCCAGTCATCCCTGACGACCCCACACACAGCCGAGTCCCAGGACGGCACCGTCCGAGCAGAAGCAACAGCGAAACACCAAACAGCACTACACCTGACCCCAGCAGCACTGAAGCTACCCCCCACAACCCTGGCCACCCTGATCCTGACCACCCAACAAGAAGCACAAAGGAAGGCGGAAGCAGCACTGACAACAACCCTGAACACCTTCCGAGAGGACCCCCGAGTAACAAAAACCCTGGAAACCCTGCAGGACACACAAGCAACCCCACCAGCACAACCAAAGCCCCAAAAACAAGAAGAAGACGAAGACAACTACGTCAACTCGGTCTACAACAGCGACCAAGACTGGTAACAACCCCGAAAGACGCCCACGCCGGGTCAGGCACCAACAGCACTGACTACTGACTCCTGGCCCCAAAGACGCCCACGCCGGGTCAGGCACCAAGAGCACTGACTCCTGGCCCCAAAAGACGCCCAGGCTGGGTCAGGAAGAAACCGCACCGTGGGGGGATGGGGGGCTCGGCCCCCCAACACAATGGCGAAACGCAAAAGGCGAGCGCTCTCCGCGAGCACTCGCCTCCCATGCGTGGAGCTGCGGGGAATCGAACCCCGGACCTACTCGATGCGAACGAGTCGCGCTACCAACTGCGCTACAGCCCCTGGTCTGTGTGCTCGGAGAGCGTATCAGACCGCTATTCGCCTGCCGCACGGCGGTAGGGCAAGTTGCCGGGGTCGTCGAGGTCGTCGAAGGCGGGGTCCTCGTCGTCGACGTCCACGAGCACGGCGTTGCCGCGGTGGGTGACGGGTGCGGCGGGGCCGTCGAGCACGCGTTCGCGGCGGACCTCGGGCTCGGATTCGTCCTGGTAGACCTCTTCGACGTACTCCTCGACGGTCCTCGGTTCCTCGACGTACCGGGGCCGCGCGAGGGCCTGGGCGCGCCGGACCCGCTGCATGCGGGCGAGGCGGCGCTCGCGGATCTCGTCTTCGATGCGGACCTGGCGGCGCAGGTAGGCGAGGTAGGTGACGAGGGCGAGGTCGACGGCACCGTGTGCCCACCAGAGCGGCGGGTAGAAGACGACGGCGCCGACGGCGGTGAGCACGGCGCCGACGATCATGGCGAGGACGACGCGCTGGCGGAACGCGTACTTGGCGCGCGCGATGACGGCGGCGGCCTCGGGGTCGAAGCCACCTCTGCCGGGCCGGTAGCGGCGCGCGGGGAAGTCCTCGTAGTAGCTCATGTCGGCCTGGCCCGGGTCGTCATCCGGTACACCCTCCGAGGCGTCAGTGACGTTCGCCACCAATTCTTCCTCGAAATCATCCCGGACAGCGTCGTCTTCGTGCACGGCGGCCTCCTCCGTGTCGAATGTGTCGAGTTCCGCCTCGGGTTCCGCCCCCGTGTCCGCCTCTCCGTCACCGCTGCGCAGCACGCGCGCACCCAGCTCCGAGTCGCCGGTCTTCGCGACCTCCTGCCGCTTGCGCACGATCATCGGCACGAGGACGACGAGCCACGCGACCACGAGCGCGACCACGACGAGTGAGCTCGGCATGCCTCGGCACCTCCCCCGCGCAGACATGTGTGACTACGTGCGACGACTCGTCTGCCACGTTAGTCACAACAGTCACATCTGTGTCGGAGGCGCGCCGACGCGCGTCCGGGTGATCACACGTGCTCAGCGCGCCCCTGGGCGACCAGCCGGGACACGAGTCCACTCGGGACGTCCTCTGTGGTCATCGCGAAGCAGAGGTGGTCGCGCCAGGCGCCCGCGACGTCGAGATACCTGCGGAAAAGCCCTTCCTCACGGAAGCCGAGCCTGGTCAGAACGCGGACGCTGGGCGTGTTCTCCGGCCGCACGGTGGCCTCGAGCCGGTGCAGTCCGCCCTCGCGGAAGCAGTGGTCGACGACGAGCGCGGCGGCGGCCGTCGCGACGCCGCGACCGGCCACGTGGGTGCCGACCCAGTAACCGATCCAGGCCGAGCACAGCGACCCGCGGACGATGTTACCGACGGTGACCTGTCCGGCGAACGCACCGTCGACGGTGATCACGAACGGCAGCGACATGCCGCGCCGCGCGAGGCCGCGGAGTGTGGACCACTGGCCGGGCCACGCGAAGGTGGCGTTGTTGTTGTCCCAGTCGCCCGGCGCGGTCGGTTCCCACGTCTCGAGGTGGCGCCGGTCGCGGCGGCGGATCCGGCTCCACGCCGCGCCGTCGGACAGTCTGGGTTTGCGAACTTCCAGGATCCCGGCGCGCACGCGCAGCGGTCCGAGGCGAGCCGGCCATCCGGGGTGGCGGCCGACAGGGCCCTGTCGGTGGTTCAACTCAGCCACGCTGGGCCAGGAAACTGACCTGGACCTCTTCGCCGACGACGACCTCGGTGGTCTCCTCGTCGACGAGGATCAGGCAGTTGGCCTCGGCGAGCGAGGCGAGCAGGTGCGACCCGGACTGGCCGAGCGGCTGGGCGAGGTACTCGCCGTTGCTCTCGTCCCGGAGCAGCTGTGCGCGCAGGAAACCGCGGCGTCCCTTGACCGACACGATCGGGGACAGTAGCCGGGCGGTGATCTGGCGCCGGTGCGGGTTGCGCTTGCCCTGCGCGGCACGGATCAGCGGGCGCACCATCACCTCGAACACGACGAGCGCGCTCATCGGGTTGCTCGGCAGGAAGAACGTGGGCACGGCGTCCGGCCCGAGCCGCCCGAACCCCTGCACGGAGCCGGGGTGCATGGCGACGCGGGTCATGTCGATGTCGCCGAGCTCGGACAGCGCGGAGCGGATCTCCTGCGCCGTCTCGCCGCCGACACCGCCCGCGATGACCACGATCTCGCTCAGCAGCAGGCGGCCCTCGATGGTCTCCCGCAGCCGCCGCGAGTCGCTGGCGACGACACCGACGCGGTTGACCTCGGCGCCGGCGTCCCGGGCGGCGGCGGCGAGCGAGTACGAGTTGACGTCGTAGACCTGGCCCTGGCCGGGGGTGCGGTCGATGTCGACCAGTTCGTCGCCGAGCGAGATCACCGACACCCGGGGCCGCGGGTACACGAGCACCTTGGCCCTGCCGACGGCGGCGAGCAGCCCGACCTGGGCCGCGCCGATCGCCGACCCGCGCCGCACGGCGACATCCCCGGTCTGCACGTCCTCGCCGGTGCGCCGGACGAACGCGGCGGAGGGCACCGGCTGGTTCACGGTCACGCGTGCGTGGTGGCCGTCGGTGTAGCCGAGCGGCACGACGGCGTCGGCGAGCGTGGGCAGCGGCGCGCCGGTCTCGACGCGCACGGCCTGCCCCGGCTGGAGCCTGCGCGGTTGCCGGGACCCGGCGGCGATCTCCCCGACCACCGGCAGCAGGACCGGGTCGGTGCCCGCCGCCTGCACGTCGACGCTGCGCACCGCGTAGCCGTCCACCGCGGCCTGGTCGAACCCCGGCAAGGCCCGCTCGGCCACGACCTCCTCGGCGCACAGCAGTCCCTGCGCCTCGGAGATGGCCACGCGCACGGGTGCGGGTCGCACTGCGGCGGCGAGCGCCCGCCCGAGCTGCTCGTCGACTGACCTCATCGCGGTGACCTCACCGTGTGTCCGCTACTCCTGGATTCGTCCGCGCAGCCACTCGCGCAGTTCAGGCCCATACTCGGGGTCGGAGAGCGCAAAGTCCACGGCGGCACGCAGGAAACCTCCAGGATTGCCCAGGTCGTGACGTCCACCCCGGTGCACGACGACGTGGACGGGATGTCCTTCGGCGATCATGAGCGCGATCGCGTCGGTCACCTGGAGCTCGCCGCCCGCGCCCGGCGTGATGCGCTTGATCGCGTCGAACACGGCCCGGTCCAGCAGGTAGCGGCCCGCCGCGGCGAAGGTCGACGGCGCCTCCTCGGCGGGCGGCTTCTCCACCATGCCGTTGACCTTCTTGACGTCGGGGTCGTCGGTGTCCTCGACGTCGAACACCCCGTACGCGGAGATCTGCTCCTTCGGGATGTCGAAGGCGCACAGGACGGTGCCGCCGTGCTTGGCGCGGGCGTCGAGCATGCGGCCGAGCACGCCGCGTGGCAGCACGAGGTCGTCGGGCAGAAGGACGGCGACGGCCTGCTCGTCGGCGTCGAGGTTGTCCTCGGCGCAGCCGATGGCGTGGCCGAGACCGAGCGCCTTCTCCTGGATCGCGGTCTCCACCTTCTTCAGCAGACCGGGGGCGCGCTGGATCTTCGCGACGAGCTTCTCCTTGCCGCGGCCGCGCAGCTCCTCCTCCAGTTCCGGTTGCGACCGGAAATATTGTGCGACGGCGTCCTTGCCGGGCGAGGTGACGATGACGAGTCTCTCGAGCCCCGCTTCCGCGGCCTCGGTGGCGACGTGCTCGATCCCGGGTGTGTCCACCACCGGGAGCAGCTCTTTCGGTACGGACTTGGTGGTCGGCAGGAACCGGGTGCCCAGGCCGGCGGCCGGAACTATGGCGGTTCGGATGCCTGCGGCCTGGGCGGCGCCGTGGCCGGAAGTGACTGCGGTGGATTGCGCCATGGACAACGACTCTAACCTCATGTCGTGGCCCGGCCTGGGAGTGATCCAAGTCAGTCAGCCGCACACACCAAGTGGCGGTGGCGCAAGGAGCTGCTGTCCGAACGCAGACGGGTGCCGGCCGCGGTGCGGTTTTCCGAGGCCATCTCGCTGTCGACCCACCTGACCAGCGGCAGGATCGTGCGTCCCGGCCAGACCGTGTGCGCGTACGTGCCGATCGGTTCGGAGCCGGGGTCCGCGCAGATGCTGGAGGACCTCGCGGAGTTCGGTGCCCGGGTGTTGCTCCCGGTGGTGACCGGTGACGGGCCGCTCGACTGGGGCTGGTACCAGGGCAAGGACTCGCTACGCCCAGGTCCGTACGGCTTGCGGGAGCCGATCGGCGAGCTGCTGGGGTCGTTCGCGCTGCGGATCGCCGACCTCGTGCTCGTGCCCGCGCTCGCGGTGGACCGGAACGGCGTTCGCCTCGGACGTGGCGCTGGTCACTACGACCGGTCGCTCGCGGACACGGCCACCGGGACCCACCTGGTGGCCGTCGTGCGTGACCAGGAGATTTTCGAGGCGCTGCCCACGGAGCCGCACGACATCAGGATGACGGCGGTCCTCACACCCAACCGCGGCCTCTTGCGCTTCGCGTGAATCGCTAGAGGGCGTTTGCGCTACGGTGCCGCGTTGGCGCATCATGGTCGTTAGCACTCCATCGTCACGAGTGCCAGCGACCCTGGGTGAAGAGGGAGCCACCGGTGCCCACTTATCAGTACGCGTGTACGGCGTGCGACCACCGCTTCGACGCGGTGCAGTCCTTCAGCGACCCCTCGCTGACCGAGTGCCCCGAGTGCGGCGGCAAGCTCCGCAAGCTGTACGGCTCGGTGGGCGTGGTGTTCAAGGGCAGCGGCTTCTACCGCACCGACAGCCGCTCGGAGAGCAAGTCGTCGACGACCGCCTCGTCGTCCTCGTCCTCGGACAAGTCGTCGTCGGACAAGTCGTCCTCGTCGGAGAAGTCGTCGTCCTCCTCGGGCACGACGTCGTCCTCGACCACGTCGTCCTCGACCACGTCGTCGTCCTCCACGGACAAGGTCGCGTCCTGACGATCTGTCCACAGCCGACCGAGTTGTCCACAACCGGCCGGTAACAACCCGCCCGCGTCGTCCCCCGGCCGTACCGTCGGCCCCATGAAACTCCCCCTCCGCGGCTGGCCGCGCCGACTCGCCGTCCGCCGGGCGGTGGCCGTGCTGTTGCTGCTGGCCGCGGCCGTGCTCGCGCTCCGCCCCCAGGCACGGAACGCCGACACGGTCCCGATGCTGGTGGCCGCCCGCGACCTGCCCCCGGGCACGACGCTGCGCGCGACGGACGTGACGGTGTCGCACCTGGCCCCGGCGTTACGCCCGTCCGCCGCGCTGACCAACCCGTCCCAGGTGGCGGGCCGGGTGCTGGCGGGCGCCACAACGGCGGGCGAACCCGTCACGTCGGCCCGCCTGCTCGGGGCGGAGAACACGCGTCTGACCACGGGTGACCGTTCGGCGGCGGCCGTGCCGTTCCGGCTGGCCGACCCGGCGGTGGCGGGCCTGCTGACCCCGGGCTTACGCGTGGACGTGGTGACGGTCTCGGCGACCACGGAGACTTCGGAAGCTTCGGCGGCTTCGGAGGCCGAGGTCCTGGCCGAGAACGCGGCGGTCCTGACCATCCGCCCGGCGGACAACACGGCGGACGGCCGCCTGGTCGTGCTGGCCCTCCCGAGAGCGGAAGCGACGAGAGTGGCCGCCGCGTCCCTGGGCCGTCCGGTGGCGGTGACCCTCCGCTGACGGCACCAAAATACCTCGATCGGGTGAGCCCATCCGTGAGCCCGCGCCCACCGCCCCGCACCCTCCGTAGGTCACTACGCTGCTGCGTCAGACCAGAGTGAAAGGAGCCCGCCGATGCTCAAGGGTTTCAAGGACTTCCTGATGCGCGGGAACGTCGTGGACCTCGCCGTCGCCGTGATCATCGGTACGGCGTTCACCGCGATCGTGACCGCCATCGCCAACAACTTCATCAAACCGCTCATCGCGGCCATCGGCGGCGCGAACGTCACCGGCCTCGCGTGGACGATCGTGTCCGGCAACCCGGAATCCACGGTCGACTTCGCGGCGATCATCACCGCGATCATCAACTTCCTGATCGTCGCGGCGGTCGTCTACTTCCTGATCGTCATGCCGCTGAAGAAGATCCAGGAGCGGCGCAAGCGCGGTGAGGAGCCCGGCCCGGCCGAGCCGACGGACGTCGAGCTGCTCACCGAGATCCGCGACCTGCTCCGCCAGCAGCAGCAGCCCGTGTCCATGGGCGCCCCGCAGCAGCCGCCCATGCCCCCGCAGGGTGGCATGCCCCCGTACGGCGGGATGCCTCCGCAGGGCGGCGGCATGCCTCCGCAGCGGCCCTACTGACCTGAGCACGACGAGAGCGCTGGGAAGGCAGTGCTTCCCAGCGCTCTCGTGTGTCTCGGGCGGTCAGTCGCGGTCGTGGTGCGGCGGGCGTTCCCGCTCGTACCAGTCGTCGGGTTCCTCCGGCGGCGCCGGGTCGCGCTCGTCGGAGGTCGTCGACGGGAGTACGTCGCCGAAGATCTCGTCGAGGTCGGGCTCACGCTCCCGACGCGGCCGGTCGGGCATCAGTCCAGGGCCGACAGCTGGTCGATCACCGCGGGCACCAGCGCGGACAGCGTCGCCATCCCGTCGCGGACCGCGGACCGCGACCCGGCCAGGTTGACCACCAGCGTGCTGCCGGAGATCCCGACGAGCCCCCGCGAGATGCCCGCGTCCACCGCGCCCGCGGCGAGCCCGGACGACCGGATCGCCTCGGCGATGCCCGGGATCGGGCGGTCCAGCACACCCTGCGTGGCGTCCGGCGTCACGTCGCGCGGCGACACCCCGGTCCCGCCGACGGTGATGACCACGTCGACGCCGCCGATCACGGCGGTGTTCAGCGCGTTGCGGATGTCCACGGTCTCCCCGGCCACCGCGACGGTCCCGTCCACGATGAACCCGTTCTCCTCCAACAGCTCGGTGACCAGCGGCCCGACGGTGTCCTCGTGCTCCCCGTGCGCCACCCGGTCGTCCACGATCACGATGAGGGCTCTGCCGAGCCGCTGCGCGCTCCGTTCCATGCGCTCACCGTAGCCGGACCTACCGCTCCGCCATCGGCAACCCGCCAGGCCGGCGAGCACGTGCCGCAACCCGAACTCGAACTCCTCGTCGAGGTCGAGATCGAAGTCCCGCGCGTCGACGAACTCGCTGTAGGTGAGCCCGGTGTCCTGCCCGGCGACCACACAAATCTGACGGTTCGGTGACGTGAGGCGGCACGAACTCGCCCACCACCGCGGACGGGCCTACGGTCGCCACCATGCGAGTGCTGGTCACCGGCGGCGCCGGCTTCATCGGATCCCACATAGCGGAGGCCCTGTCCGAACACGGCCACGACCCCGTGCTGGTGGACAACCTGCTACCGAAGGCACACGGCGGGCCCGGGACGTACTCCGGCGTGGTGGGTGACGTGAGAGACCCGGCGCTACTGGCGGGCCTGTTGGCCGGCGTGGACGTCGTGTGCCACCAGGCGGCGGTGGTCGGCCACGGCGTCTCCCCCGCGGACGCCCCGGAGTACGCGCTGCACAACGACTACGGCACGGCGGTGCTGCTGGCCGCGATGCACGAGGCGGGGGTGCGCAGGCTGGTGCTGGCCTCGTCGATGGTGGTCTACGGGGAAGGCCGCTACGAGTGCCGCACCCATGGCGTGGTCCCCCCGGCCCCACGTCGGCGGTCCGATATGGACGATGGTCGCTACGACCCGCCGTGCCCGCGCTGCGGCGAGCCGTTGCGTCCGGGCCTGGTCCCGGAAGACGCCCCGTTCGACCCGCGAAGCACGTACGCGGCAACGAAAGCGGCTCAGGAGTTCCTGGCGTCGGCGTGGGCACGCCAAACCGGCGGCGGCGTGTGGGCACTGCGGTACCACAACGTCTACGGCCCGCGGATGCCGCGCGACACACCGTATGCGGGGGTGGCGTCCCTGTTCCGTTCGGCACTGGAACGAGGTGAGTCGCCCACGGTGCTGGAGGACGGCAACCAGCGACGGGACTTCGTGCACGTGCGGGACGTGGCCGAAGCCAACGTGCTGGCGGCGGAAACCACGACACCGCCGGGCACCCTGGTCCCGGTGAACGTCTGCTCGGGAACACCGCACACGGTCGGCGAACTGGCCGCGGAGCTGGCGAAAGCCTGCGAGGGCCCGGCACCGACGGTGGTAGGGGGCACCCGCCCGGGCGACGTGCGGCACGTGGTGGCGGACCCGACGGCAGCCCGCGAGAAACTGGGCTTCACAGCGAAGATCACGTTCGAGCAAGGAATAGCCGAGTTCGCGCAGGCCCCACTGCGCTCCGCGGCGGCGCTGACGTGAGGGCGGCCGCCGGCCCCCGATCACCAGCGTAGGGCAACCCACCGACAGTCGAGGTCCCCGACCTGGCGGTTGTCCACAGCCGCACCACCTGTCCACAACCACCACAGCGAACGTCCTCGCCTGTCACCCCCGTGCGGTAGCGTGGTTCGAGGGGGCCGGAGGCGTCTGGCGGACGTGGTTCGGCCCAGTGCCGTGGCGGCCACGCCTCACACCGACGCCAGCGGCAGCCGGACCTCGAACCGGCAGCCGGGCCCCAGGTTGCGCGCGTCGATCCGCCCCCGGTGCGCCTCCACCAACCCCTTCGCGATGGCCAGCCCCAGCCCGCCGCCCACCTGCTCCTCGCCCGTCCGTGACGGCGTCCGTGCCGAGCTCCCCCGGAACGCCACGTCGAACACCCTCGACAACTCGGCGTCCGGGATGCCGCCGCACCCGTCGTCGACGGCCAGCACCGCGTCCCGGCCGTCGACGTTCACCGCCACCGCCACCGTCCCGTCCGGCGGCGTGTGCCGGATCGCGTTCGACACCAGGTTGCGCACCACCCGCGCCAGTTCCGGATCCGACCCCAGCACGACCGGCGCCGTGGCCGCGTTGGCCAGCACCCGCACCCGCTTCCGCTGCGCCACCGGCACCTGCGCCGCGAGCACGTCCGACACCACCTCGCGCAGCGCCACCTGCGACATCGTCAGCTGCAGGGCACCGGCCGTGATCCGCGACAGCTCGAACAGGTCGTCGACCATTCCCGACAGCCGGTTGGTCTCGCCGCTGATCCGGCTCGCGTACCCCGCCACTTCCGGCGGCGACGACACCACCCCGTCGGCCAGCGCCTCCGCCATCGCGCGGATGCCCGCCAGCGGGGTGCGCAGGTCGTGGCTGATCCACGCCACCAGCTCCCGCCGGGACGCCTCCGCCGCACGTTCGCGTTCGCGGGCCTCGCGCTCCCAGACGCTGCGGCGCGCGATCGCACGTCCCAGCAGCAGCGCCACGGGCACCGTCACCAGCAGCACCAGCAGGCACACCAGTGACATCGTGGTCAGGGTCGTGTTGAACATGAACCCGCTGATGCCCAGCACCCCGGTCAGCGTCGCGACCAGCGGCACGAGCACCAGCACGGTCATCGTCGTGGTCAGGGACCGGCGGCGTACCCAGTACAGGACCACTCCGCCGATCGCCACAACCGGCAGCACGAACGCGAGCGCGAACGGCAGGATGTGCAACGCGTGCGTGACCATCGCACCGAACGGCTCGCTCGGGTCGATCATCGGCGGCTGTTCACGTGCGGTCATAGCGGTATCCCACTCCCCACACCGTCGCGATGCGGGACGGCTTCGCGGGTGTTCTCTCGATCTTCTCGCGCAACCGTCGCACGTGGACGGTCACAGTGGACTGGTCCCCGAAGTCCCAGCCCCACACCTTCTCCAGCAGCTGCTCACGCGTGAACGCCTCGCCGGGGTGGGTCATCAGGAACGCCAGCAGGTCGAACTCGCGGGTCGTCAAAGACAGTTCGGCACCCGCGAGCGTCGCGCGGCGGGCACCGGCGTCGAGCCGCAGGTCACCGTCGACCACGTCCGTCGACGGCGCCGAACCGCCCGACCGCCGCAGCACCGACGACACCCGCAGCGCCAGCTCGCGCGGGCTGAACGGCTTCGTCACGTAGTCGTCCGCGCCCAGCTGCAGCCCGGCGATCCGGTTCTCCTCCTCGCCGAGCGCGGTCAGCATCACCACCGGCACCGCGCTGGTCTGCCGCAGCCTGCGGCACACCTCGAGCCCGTCGATGCCCGGCAGCATCAGGTCCAGCACGACCAGGTCGGGGTCGTGCTCGGCGATCCACGCGAGGGCGTCCTCGCCGTTGTCGGAGAGCGCGACCCGGTGCCCGGCCAGCTCCAGGTACCGCCGCACCACGTCCCGCACGGTCAGGTCGTCGTCCACGACGAGCACGGTCGACTGGGTCGTCTGAATCACGGCCACCTCACCAGGTCGTCAGCAACACGTGGTCGACCACCAGCGCCAGTCCCGCCTGCGCCGCGAGCCACCAGCGTCGCGACTCGGGCGGCAGCTGCACGGCCGCCAGCACCAACCACACCGCGAACGGTAGCCAAATGCGTTCGACCTCCGCCTTCGAGAGTCCCGTGACGGTCGCGGTCACCACTGCGAGCGCCGCGCCGCGGACGAGCCCGGAGAGCGGTTTCCCGAACGCGAGGAAGTCCGTGCGGCGCAGCCCGGCGACCGCGGCGGGCCCGACGGCGAGGACGAGGCACGCGAAGTTGGCCCACACCCAGTACCAGTAGGGCCGGTGCGACGCGATGCCCTGGTAGTAGCGCTCGACGACCAGGTGGTACCCGTCGAGCCACCAGAACCCGGCGAGCGCGAACACCGCGACCACGGCCAGCGCGCCGGGCACGGCGTAGGAGAGCGCTCTCCAGTTCTTCGTCACCAGCACGACGGCCAGCGCGATCGGGCCCATCAGCAGCAGTCCGTAGGACAGGAAGATCCCGAACCCGAGCACCACACCGCCCGCCAGGCACAGCAGTCGCCCGCCGCGGCTCGCGCCGAGTGCGAAGAGCGCGATCCCGCACGACGTGACCCCCGCGAACATGGCGTCGGCGGACACACCCATCCAGATCGCGCCGGGCATGAGCGCGACGAACGGCACCGCCGCACGCGCGAGGTCCTGCCGCCCGAGCGCGGCGACGGTCACCGGCACCGCGACCGCCACCGCCGCGCCCGCGAGCACGCACACCACACCGGCCGCGCCGCCGCCGGAGAGCGCTATCCGGTCGAGCCACACGAACACGAGCGTCGCGCCCGGCGGGTGACCGGACACGTGTGTCGGCCACGAGTCCGGCTGGAAGTCGAGGATCCGGGAGGAGAACGTCGCGAGGAACACCGGGATGTCGGTGATCTCGTCCACGACGCCGAGGTACTCGCCGCCGGACGCGAGCTTGTGCGCCACCCCGCGCTGCCAGCCGTCGACCAGCGCCAACGCGAAGATCCAGGCCACGGAGAGCGCGTACCCGGCGGCGAGCAGCACGCGCCACCGCAGGCGTTCGGCCAGCACCGGCCCCCACACGACGGCCGCGACCGCGACCACCACCGCGCACAGGGAGGCGGGCGCCACCCGCGGGTACAGGTCGGCCAGCACGGGGTACTCGCCGAACCGCGGCGCCGCCTTCGGGTGCAGGTCGGCGCCGTAGTTGCGGGCGTCGGTCAGGAACCCCACGGCGGTCGCGAGGAACACGAAACACAGCGCCGCCGCGCCGACGACGAGGTCGCCGCGGACGCTTCTCTTCGTCGCGGGAGGGGCGAGGACCACGGGTGGACCGTAGGCCGGGAGAGCGCTCTCCGCACGCTCGTCCGGCGACCCGTCAGAACTCCGTAATGATTGCCCCGCCGTCACAATTCGGTAAGCACCGCAAGGGTTTCTCCACTGTCCCGGGCGGACCTAGCGTCGAAACACATGACGACCTCGACCGCACCCGTCGACGTGGTGCTCCCCTGTCTCGACGAGGCCGCCGCGCTGCCCGGGGTGCTCACGGCGCTGCCGCCGGGTTACCGGGCGATCGTGGTGGACAACGGCTCCACGGACGGCTCACCCGACGTCGCCGCCGCGTACGGCGCGACCGTCGTCCACGAGCCGCGCAAGGGCTACGGCGCCGCCGTGCACACCGGCCTCACGCACGCCGACGCCGAGATCGTGTGCTTCCTCGACGCGGACGGCTCGCTGGACCCGGGCGAACTGGTGGCGCTGGTCGCCGAGGTCGAGGCGGGCGCACGGCTCGCGGTAGGCCGTCGTAGAGCGCTCTCCCGCGGTGTGTGGCCCTGGCACGCGCGGGTGGGAAACCGCGTGCTGGCAACGATCGTGCGGCGGCGCGGGCTGCCGGTGTCGGACATCGCGCCTGCCCGTGCCGCGCGGCGGGCGGACCTGCTGGCACTCGGGGTGCGCGACCGCGCGTTCGGGTATCCGCTCGAACTGCTGGTACGCGCGGCGGACGCGGGTTGGACGGTCGTGGAGCGCGACGTCACCTACCGGCCGAGGGCGGCGGGCACGCGGTCGAAGGTGTCGGGGTCGGTGCGCGGCACGATGCGCGCGGTGCGCGACATGGCGGCGGTGCTGCGATGACCGCCGTGCTGCTCGTCGTGGCGAAGGCGCCGGTGGCCGGGTTCGCGAAGACTCGGCTGGCGCCCGCGGTCGGTCCGCGGCACGCGGCCCGGCTCGCCGCGGCGGCGCTGCTGGACACAGTGGACTGTGTGCGTGCGGTCGCCGACGCGGTACCGGTGTGCGCGCTGACCGGCGACCTCGGGGCAGCGGAGCGATCCGCCGAGCTTGGGAGAGCGCTCTCCGACTGTGTGGTGATCCCGCAGCGCGGTACCGATTTCGCCGACCGCCTGGCGAACGCGCACGCCGACGTCGGAGAGCGCTTTCCGAACTCACCCGTGCTCCAGGTCGGGATGGACACCCCCCAGCTGCGCCCCGCGTTGCTGACCGGTGCGCTGACCCGGCTGGCCGAGGCCGACGCGGTGCTCGGCCCGGCGGCGGACGGCGGCTGGTGGGCACTGGGGCTGCGCCGGGCGGCCGACGCGCACGTGTTGCGCACGGTGCCGATGTCGCGGCCGGACACGGGCGAGCTGACGCTGTTCGCGTTGCGGGAACTTGGTCTGCGCGTCGACCACCTACCCGTGCTGTCCGATGTGGACACCGTGGAGGACGCGGCCCGGGTGGCGGCACAGGTCCCCGCGTCGCGGTTCGCGCACGCGTTCCGGGAGGCGGTCTGATGATCGACACGCATTTCGAGCCGGGACTGCTCGGCGAGCGGTGCTGGCTGGAGCTGGCGACAGGCGAGCGGATCAGCCTGCCGACCGAGCGCTGGCGGGCGACGCCGGACCCCGGTGACGAGTTGTTGTTGAGCAGTTGCCACGGCCCGACGCTGGACATCGGCTGCGGTCCGGGCCGGTTGACGGCGGCGTTGAGCGAGCGCGGGGTGCCCGCGCTGGGCACGGACGTGTCCGCGGTGGCGGTGCGGCTGACGATCGAGGCGGGAGCACCGGCGATCCAGCGGGACGTGTTCGACCCGCAACCGGGCGAGGGCACGTGGCGGCACGCGCTGCTGGCGGACGGCAACATCGGCATCGGCGGCGACCCGGTGCGATTGCTGGGGCGGGTGCGGGAGCTGTTGCGTGCGGGCGGCAGCGCGCTCGTGGAGGTGGACCCGCCGGGCGCTGGGCTGCGGTGTGGGCAGGTGCGGGTGTCCACTGGCGACACCGAGGACGCCCGCTGGTTCGAGTGGGCGTGGCTGGGCGCGGACGCGGTGCCGGAGACGGCGGACCGCGCGGGACTTGCCGTCGCCTGGCTACACGCGGCGGGCGGCCGCTGGTTCACGGAGCTGACGAAGTCATGACCTCGGAGGAGAGGAAGACGGCCGCCGGCCCCCCGAAAACCAGCGTAACGGCGAGCACCGACAGTTCCCTGCGGTCGCGGGGAGTTGTCCACAGGTTCATGCCTGCTCCCGACAGCGGGCTCGGCCGGTTCATCCAGCGGGTTCAACCCGACGAGGCGAAGTTCCGCGGCCCCGCCCACCACGAGAAGGTCACCGCCCGGATCGGGCTCTGGCTCGGGGTGGCGTTCCTGCTCTGCTTCGTCACCGGGTTGCTCAGCCATCTCATCCAGCACCCGCCGTCGTGGTTCTGGTGGCCCGCTCGTCCCGCCGACCTCTACCGGATCACGCAGGGCGTGCACGTGGTCGCCGGCGTGGCCGCGATCCCGCTGCTCCTCGCGAAGCTCTGGTCCGTCTACCCGAAGCTGTTCAGCCGCCCCGTCGTCCGGTCGCTGCCGCACGCGCTTGAACGCCTCTCCATCCTCGTCCTCTCCGGCGCCGCCTTCTTCGAGTTGACCACCGGCCTCTTCAACGTCGCCCAGAACTATCCCTGGTCCTTCTACTTCCTCGCCGCCCACTACGCCGTCGCGTGGATCGCGATGGGGTCCGTGCTGCTGCACGTCGCCGTCAAGTTGCCGATCGTGCGGCGTGGGCTCGCCACGCCCGTCGACGCGTCCCGCCGCGCCTTCCTGCGGACCGGTTTCCTCGCCTCTGGAGTCGCCGTCGTCGCCACCGCCGGGGCCACTGTTCCGTTCCTGCGCGACGTCTCCCCGCTGTCGTGGCGGTCCGATCGCGGGCCGCAGGGGTTGCCCGTCAACCGGACCGCGGGGGCGGCGCGGGTCACCGTCGACCCCGGGTGGCGGCTCGAGATCGTGACGCGGACCGGGACCACGCGGTTGTCGCTCGCGCAGTTGGCCGACCTGCCGCAACGCACCGCCGAGTTGCCCATCGCGTGCGTCGAGGGGTGGAGCCAGTCCGCCACCTGGACCGGCGTGCCGATCGCCGACCTCATCGACCTGGTCGGCGCACCCGAGGGCAGCGAAGTGCACGTGACTTCGCTGGAACGTCGCGGCGCCTACCGCACGAGCACGCTCCCCGGAACCCATACACGTGACCCGGAAACGCTGCTCGCGCTCCGGCTGAACGGCGAAACCCTCGCGCTCGACCACGGCTTCCCGGCGCGCGTCATCGCGCCGAGCCGGCCCGGCGTCCTGCAGACCAAGTGGGTCCACCGCCTGGAGGTGCTCTGATGCGCTGGCTCCTCGCGCTCACCGGCCTCGCCCTGCTCGGCTACGGCGCCGTCCTCGCGTGGGACTTCGCGAGTTCCCGCACGGTCAACGCCGTCCAGGGCGCGGCCTGGTTCGTCGGCGGGCCGATCGTCCACGACGGACTCGTCGCACCGGTCGTCGGGCTCGTCGGGCTCGGGCTCACGAAGTTCCTGCCCCGGCCGTGGCACGCGCCGGTCACCGTCGGGGCCGTGCTGACCGGTGTGCTGACGCTGCTCAGCGTGCCCCTGTTGTGGCGGCCGTACGGCGGCGCCACCAACCCCGGCCTGCACGACCGCGACTACGGCACGGGGCTCGCCGTCGCGCTCGGGATCGTGTGGGTCGCGGTCGTCATCGTCGGATTGGCCCAACAGCATCGGTCGAGATTGGCACTTGGACGGGACCAATCCAGTTCCTAGTGTTGGCCGCATGACGAACGTGGACATGTGGTTCGACCCGAAGTGCCCCTGGGCGTGGATCGCGTCGCGGTGGCTTCTCGAGGTCGAGCGGGTGCGGGACGTCCGGGTGCGTTTCCACGTCCTGTCCCTCGCCGTGCTCAACGAGGGGCGCGCGGTCGAGGCCTGGTACCGCGAGTGGCTGGACACCGCGTGGGGTCCCGCACGGGTCGCGAAGGCCGTCGAGCAGAAGTACGGCCCGGACGAGGTGCGTGCCGTCTACACCGCGCTCGGCACCCGCATCCACCTGGAGAAACAACCCCTCGGCCGCGACCTGTACGCCGCCGCCCTCACCGAGGCGGGCCTGCCCGCGGACCTGGCGGACGCGGCAGGCACCACCGACCTCGACGACGCGCTGCTCGACGGCAACCGCACCGGGCTCGGTCCCGTCGGTGAGGACCTCGGCACCCCGGCGATCCACGTGACCGCCCCGGACGGCGAGGTGACCGCGTTCTTCGGGCCCGTCGTCTCCCCGGTCCCGCGCGGCGAGGCGGCGGGGAAGCTGTGGGACGGCGTGCTGCTGGTGTCCGGCACGCCCGGGTTCTTCGAACTGAAACGCGCCCGCACCCGTCCCGTGGTCGGCTGACGGTGCCGGACAGGCGAACGCCGCACGCGGGCGAGCGAGGGGTTACCGTCCGCGTGCGGCGTCGCGCAGAGCCCCGCTTGGAGCTCTTCCCGGCCCGGGGGCATCGAGCCGGAGTTGGTCTCGGCCGCGTCCTGCGGCCGAGCGTTTCGGAGGACTCAACTGGTTCCCGAGTCAATCATTGTGGTTCCACCGTCTGACCGGCAAGAGTCGCCTCAACTGTGCGCGAACCGTTGTCCAACTCGAGCCGAACCTTGTCGCCCGGCGCGTGGGACCGGACCGCGGCCACGAGCGCGTCGGACGAGTCGATCCGGCGGTCGTTGAGCTTGGTCACCACGTCACCCGGCTTGAGGCCCGCTTTCTCCCCGGCCCCGCCCGCGACCACGTCGGCGATCAGCGCGCCGCCGTCCTCGCCGTCGCGGACGCTCACCCCGAGCACGGTCTGCGTCGCCTTGCCGGTCTCGGCGATCTCCTTCACGGTGCGCCTGGCCTGGTCGATCGGGATGGCGAACCCGATGCCGACCGAGCCGGCCTGCCCGTTCGCGGCCCGCGGTGAGTAGATGGCCGAGTTGATGCCGACGATCTGGCCCTGCATGTTGACCAGTGGCCCACCGGAGTTACCCGGGTTGATCGCGGCGTCGGTCTGGATCGCGTCCAGCACGGTCGCCTGCGAACCGTCCTCGCCACCCGCGCGGGTGGGCCGGTGCAGCGAGGAGACGATGCCCGAGGTGACGGTGCCGGACAGCTCGAACGGCGACCCGATCGCCACCACGCCCTGTCCGACCTTCAGCGCGTCGGAGCTGCCCAGCTCGACGACCGGCAGGTCCGTCCTGCCCTCGGCCTTGACGACCGCGACGTCCGACGTCGGGTCGCGGCCCACGATCGAGGCGGTGGCGGTGGTGCCGTCCTGGAACACGGCCTCGATGCGCCCGCCGTCGGCGGCGCTCTCGACCACGTGGTTGTTCGTCACGATCAGCCCGTCGGAGCTGATGACGAAGCCCGAGCCCTCCCCTGCTGAGGACCGGCCCCGCACCTGCAACTGAACCACGCTGGGCAGCACCTTCTCCGCCACCGCCTCGACCGACCCCGCGGGAGCCGCGGAGGTCTGCTGGGCCGGTGGCTTCTCGTCGAGCGCGTTCGCGACCGGCGCGCTCGCCGTGTTGTCGGCGACGACGTACCCGCCGACCGCCCCCGCGCCACCGCCGACGAGCAACGCGAGCGCGGCGACCCCCGCGACGAGCGCGCCGCTGCCGCGACGCTCCTGCCGCGGTGGCACGTCCCGCTGCGGGCGGCTGGGCGGGTTCGGGTTGGGCAGGTAGTTCCCGGTGGGCGGGGTCGGCGCGCCGACGGCCGACCCGAACAGCACCTGCTCCCGCGTCGGCGGGTTCGCAGGAGCACCCCACTGGCCTTGTTGTGGCGCCGGGGCTGCCGGGTACGACGGCCGGGCCCACTCGCTCTGCTGGGGCGCGGCCCACCCACTGGACTGCGCGGCCTGCTGGCCCGGTGTCCCGTCGGCAGACCCACTCGCGTCCGGTGCGGCTACCGGGGCCTGCTCAACGGGCTCCTCGCCGCCCGCTTTCCCTTGCGTGGCGGGCGAATCCGGTGCCGCCCACTCGCTCCGCGTCCCCTCGTCCGCCGGGCCGTCGGGCTGACCGGCGGCGGGCCGGTTGTCCTCGCTCATGCCTCCCCCTCGCGGGCTCCGGGAAGCCGCTCGCGGTCCGGTGCCTTCTGGTTCGCTCCGCAAGCTCCGCTCATGTGACCACCTTCCGCCTCTGTCCTGAGAACGGCCTGAGACCAACCTATGCGGAGTTACAGAATCGGCTCTGAACTCCCGGGCAGCCTCATCGCGATGAGTGCCCCGCCGTCGGCCGATCTACCCGCGAACACCGCACCTCCGTGCCGTTCGACCGCGCTTTTCACGATCGCGAGCCCCAGCCCGGAGCCGGGCAGGGTCCGTGCCTCGTCGGAGCGGTAGAAGCGGTCGAACACGTGCGGGAGGTCCGCGTCCTTGATGCCGGGACCGGCGTCGGCGACCTGGAGGAAGGCGTAGCCGTGCGCGGCGGGCCGCAGGTCGACGCGCACGGTCCCGTCCGGTGGCGAGAACTTCACCGCGTTGTCCAGCAGGTTCAGCACCGCGCGCTCCAGCGTGTGCGGCTCGCCGACCAGGAACCACGGCTGCAGGTCCACCTCGAAGTGCACGTCGCCGGCACGTCGCCGAGCGCGCGCGAGCGCCTGCTCGACGACCTCGACCATGTCCACCCGCTCGTGCGCGATGGGCGGCGCGTCCTCCCTGGCCAGCTCCACCAGGTCACCGATGAGCTGGGTCAGCTCGTCCAGCTGGGCACGCAGGTCGGCGTGGATCTCGACGCGGTCGTGCTCCGAGAGCTGCGGGGTGTCCGGTTTCTCCGCCGACAGCAGCAGCTCCAGGTTGGTCCGCAGCGACGTCAGCGGCGTGCGCAGCTCGTGCCCTGCGTCGGCGACGAGCTGCCGCTGCCGGTTCTGCGCGTCCGACACGGCGGACAGCATGAGGTTGAAGCTGTGCGACAGGCGGGCCAGCTCGTCGTCGCCGTCGACCTGGATCGGTCGCAGGTCACCGGTACGGGCGACCCGTTCGGTGGCCCGGGTCAGGCGCTGCACAGGTCTCAGGCCCGTCCGTGCCACCGCCGTGCCCGCCGCGGCCGCGACCACGACCCCCGCGCCGCCGATCAGCAGCAGCACCAGCGACAGGTCCGCGAGCTGCCTCTTCGTCGGCCCCCACGACTGCGCCAGCACCAGCGCGTCACCCTGGTAGGGCACGGCGACGACCCGCGAGTCGCTCTTCGCGTCGGTGCGGATGCTGGGCGCCTCGCCCTTCGCGACGGCGATCTCCTTCGGGCCGACCGGCGGCAGGCTCTCCGTCGTGCCGATCGACACGTGGCCGGTGTCGTCGACGACCGCGACCTCGACCCCCGACAACCCGAGGAGGCCGACGGGCAGCTGGTCGCCGGACGGGGTCTTGATGATCCACTTGTTGTCGACCGTGGCCTGCGCCTTCTGCCACAGGGACTCGTCGAGCTGCGCGTAGAGGTTCTCCCGGACGGTCCAGTACGCCCCCAGCGACACCAACGCCACCGCGCCTGCCACACAGCTGGCTGCGAGCAACGTCACCCGCGACCGGAGCGACACCCGTTTCTTCGCTGACGTCGCTGCCCCGGACAGCAACATCACGGAGGTGTCTCCCGCAGCACGTAGCCGATGCCGCGCACGGTGTGGATCAGCCTCGGTTCACCGTCGGCCTCGGTCTTGCGGCGCAGGTAGCCGATGTACACCTCGAGCGCGTTGCCCGAGGTCGGGAAGTCGTAGCCCCACACCTCCTCGAGGATGCGGCTGCGTGTCAGCACCTGCTTCGGGTGCGCGAGCAGCAGCTCCAGCAGCGCGAACTCGGTGCGGGTCAGGCTGATCGACCGGTCACCGCGCTTGACGTCGCGGGTGTTCGGGTCCAGCTCCAGCCCGGCGAAGGCGAGCACCTGCGGCGCGGGTCCGCTCGTGTCGAACGTGCGGCGGCGCAGCAGCGCACGCAGCCGGGCCAGCAGTTCCTCCAGCGCGAACGGCTTCGGCAGGTAGTCGTCGGCGCCCGCGTCGAGGCCGGACACCCGGTCCGACACGGTGTCCCGGGCCGTCAGCACGAGGATCGGCAGGTCGTCGCCGGTGCCGCGGAGCCGCCGGCACACCTCCAGCCCGTCGAGGCGCGGCATCATCACGTCGAGCACCATCGCGTCGGGCCGGGAGTTCGTCACCGACTCGAGTGCCTGCTGGCCGTCGCTGGCCAGGTCGACCTGGTAGCCGTTGAACTGCAGAGACCGCCGGAGCGACTCGCGGACGGCACGGTCGTCGTCGACAACGAGGATGCGCATGCGGTCAGTGTTACCCGCCGTGCTGAGACCTGCCTGAGAAGGTCAGAACGAATCGGCCATTCGGGGTAACCGGGGCGCACCGGTCAGGAGATCCAGGACACGCGCCGCCACCAGGTCACCCTCGATCACGCCGGCCCGCCGCAGCATGGCCGTGTCCGCGGAGCCCGCGAACCACGGGCCGAGCGCCCGGGCGTGCAGCCGCACCGTGCCCTGACCACCGGGTTCGCACCGGACGGTGCCCGACTCGACGACGAGCCGGTGCCTGCCGGACTGCCATGGCGCGTGCTCGTCGGCCACCTCGATGTCCACGGCCGTGTCGGCGAGGTGGGCGGCGACGGGCCAGCCCCGCGCGGCGACGGCGGCGGGCAGGTCGACGACCCGCAGCATCCACGGGTGGTTGCGCACGTCGTGCAGCACCGGCTGCGGCAGGACCAGCTGCCACCAGGCCGGGTCGTCGATCCGCAGCGAGATCTGCTCGATGATCCCCGCCCAGCGGGCGAGGTTCGCGAACAGGGTGCGCAGCGTGTCGACGTCGTCGGCGACGAGGTCGTGGACGACGAGCTTCTCGCCGTCGGGTCGCTCACCGGTCAGGTAGCCGCGGACCGTGCCGTCCTCTCCCGGCACGACCTCGAGGATGTCCTGGTCGAGCAGCCATTCCACCTTGAACGAGTCGGTGGCGCGGTCGAGCATGCCGTCGACGTCCCGCGCGAACCGCTGGTAGCAGTCGTGCAGGCCGGGCATGTCGTCCTTCGCGCCCCGGCGCATGACGAGCCGTTCGGCCGGCCTGGGCAGCATCGCGAAGTACTCGGGCCGCAGCGTGACGCGTTCGTAGTTGCCGGTCTGCTCCCAGCCGCGGCCGCGGTAGAGCGGCGGCACCGACGGGTACAGCGCCGAGACGCACTGCCCGCGGTCACGCATCTCCGGCAGGATCGCGTCGATCAGCGCGTTCGCGACGCCGTGCCCGCGCGCGCCGGGCGCGACGGCCACGTTCGCGACACCGCCCATGGGTACGGCGGCACCGCCGAAGTACTGCCGGTAGTCGCGGACCTTCAGGGTGCCGACGACCCGGTCGTCCAGCTCCGCGACCAGGCCGTGCCAGCCCGGCTGGGCCGACCACAGCGAGCGCGGCTCCGGTTGACGCGGACCGCCGAACGCCAGCCTCGAAACCTCGTAGATCTGCTCGTCGTCATCATCCCGAGGTGGCCGGACGATCACATGCGCTCCCTGTCAGTCCCAGTCGAAGAATCCCCGCCCAGTCTTGCGACCCAGTTCGCCGCGCGCCACCTTGTTTCGGAGCAGATCCGGCGGCGTGAAGCGCGGCCCCAGCTCCCGGGTCAGGTGCTCGGCGATGGAAAGCCGCACGTCGAGGCCGACGAGGTCGGTGAGCCGCAGCGGCCCCATGGGCCAGCCGTAGCCCAGCCGCATGCCGGTGTCGATATCCTCGGCGGACGCGACGCCCTCCTCGAGCATGCGGATGGCTTCGAGCCCGACCACCACCCCGAGCCGTGACGTGGCGAACCCGGGCGAGTCCCGGACCTCGATGACCGTCTTGCCGAGCGACTCACCCCACTCCCGGGCGGCGGTGACCTGCTCGGCGCCGAGCCCGTCGTGCACGACCAGCTCCAGCAGGGTCTGCACGGGCACCGGGTTGAAGAAGTGCATGCCGATCACGTCGTCGCCGAGCTGCCGCACCGACAGCGACGAGGTGTTGGAGGCGAGCAACGCGGCCGGGCAGGCCCGCCGGATGTCGGCGAGCACGCGCTGCTTGAGCGCCACGTCCTCGGGCACGGCCTCGATGACCAGCTGAACGTCGCCCGCCAGCCGGTCCACCGCGCTCACGACGTCCAGCCGCGCCAGGAGTTCGTCGGCGGTCCCGTCGAGCTTCCCGCGCTCCTCGGCCTTCCGCAGCGACCGCGCCACTGCTTCTTTCGCCGCGGCCGCCCGCTCGTCCCCGGCCTCGGCGACGGTGACCCGGTCCCCGGCGGCGAGCAGGACGTGCGCGATGCCCGCCCCCATCGTCCCGCCGCCGACGACCGCCGCGAAGCGCGTCACTCAACCACCTCGGCGGAGAACATCGCGACCAGCTCCATGCCACCGATCTCGGTCAGGTTGGCGCCGGAGGCCTGCCACTCGGGGGAGGCGAAGGCGGCCTTCATGGCGTCCTTCGACTCGAAGTACAGCTCGGCGATCAGGTAGGGCTCGGAACCTTCGAGGAAGTTGGGCACGAAGGTGCGCCCGACCTTAGCGATCTCCTGGCGGACCAGCCCGGGAACCTTGTCGATCAACGGCTTGTGCTGCTCGAAGTAGGCCTTCTCGAACGCCTCGGGATCGGCGGGCTGCTTGTACAAGGCGACATACTTGATCATGTGACACTCCTCGTATAGGCCGGCGGTCGAACTGTAATAGGTCCGGACGGGGCACGATAGTGCCGTGCGGATCATCCTGCTGCGCCACGCGGAGAGCCTCGGCAACGTCGACGAGCTGGCCTACACGAGAACCCCGGACCACGCCCTGCCACTGACCGTCCGAGGCGAGACCCAGGCGAGGGCGGCGGGGTCGGCGGTGCGCGCGTTGCTGCACGGTCCGGTGGCCGCGTACGTGAGCCCGTACGTCCGCGCCCAGCGCACGTTCGCGCTGCTGGACGTGCCCACCGAACGGGTGGTCCCGGAGCCGCGGCTCCGCGAACAGGACTGGGGCAACCTGCAGGACCCGGTGGAACAGGAGCTGGAGAAGCAGCGCCGCCACGAGTTCGGCCACTTCTTCTACCGCCTCCCCCACGGCGAGTCCGGTGCCGACGTCGACGACCGGGTGGCGTCGTTCCTGAACGAGCTGGAACAGCGCATCGGCAAGGACCCGTCCCACCCGAACACGGTGCTGGTGGTCTCCCACGGCCTGACGATGCGGTTGCTCTGCCGGCGCATGTTCTCGTGGAGCATCGACCTGTTCGAGTCGCTGTCCAACCCCGAACACTGCGCGCTCCGCCTCCTCGACCACGACGGCACCCGCTGGCACCTGAACGAACCGTTCGCCCAGTGGCGAGACTCCCCGGACGGCACCAAACAACTCGGCGACGTGTCACCGCGGTGACTTGTCCACAGCCGCACCGGTTGTCCACAACCAAGATCGACATCACCCCCACCGTCGGCAAGCACCGGTAGACTGGCAAGCGGGGAGCCCCCGGGAATGGGTGGGGGCCGACGTTACGTCCTGGGGGCGGACAATCTCAGCGTTTCGCTGGCACCACCGTCGGCCGGCGCTACAACAGACCCCGGCGAGCCGCCGCCACCAGACGCCCCGGAACCTTGAGCTTCCGACCGTCCGGGGTCGTCACCTCCACCAGGTCGGGCGCCGCCGCCTTCCACTGCGCGCGGCGGGACCTGGTGCGGCTGCGGGACTTCTTCCGTTTCGGGACGGCCATCAGTTGCCTCGCTTTCCGTAACGGCGGTGGAACTTCTCGACCTGGCCCGCGCTGTCCACGATGCGTCGTCCGCCGGTCCAGAACGGGTGCGAGTCGGCGGTGACGTCGACGACGACCAGCGGGTAGCGGTTGCCGTCCACCCACTCGATGTCCACTGTGGACGTCGCGGTCGAACGGGTCAGGAACTGACTGCCCGTCGACGCGTTCCGGAACACCACCGGGTGGTAGTCGGGATGGATGTTCTTCTTCATGCCTTGTCCTCCAATGGTTCCCACGCGTGGAACGGGTCCTCGTAGCCGTGCCAGTCGGCGGCCAGTTCCTCGTCGGTCAGCAGCGCCTCGCGCAGCGTCGCGACCAGGTGACCTGGGGACGCGTCGTGCGAGAGGATCGCGATCTCCTGCATCCGGTCGCCCCACCTCGGGTGCCAGTCCACGGCCGCCTTCGCGCGGCGGTGCTCGCTCGCGCGCTGCCACGCGGCGTCGTCCACGGTGGCCAGCCACGCGCCGGCGTGTCCGACCCGCAGCCCGCCGCCCGCGGACTCCAGCCACAGCGCGACGTCCGGTTGCGTCGCGACCCAGATCCGGCCACGCGTGCGAACCACGCCCTCCAGCAGCACGTCGATGGCCTCGTGCAGCCGGCCCGGGTGGAACGGCCGACGCGCCTCGAAGACGGTCAGCGCCACGCCGCAGTCGGGTTCCAACGGCGGACTCCAGGCCAGCAGCGGGGCGTGCGCGTCGGTCACCTCACCGCGGCGGGCGTTGGCCGGGATGGTGTCGAGCAGGCGGTGCACCGACGAAGCTCGCGGCGCGGCGGGCGCGAGCCGGTCCAGCACAGCCGTGGCGCGGGCGGCGGCCCAGCCGTCGGCGGCCTGACCGGTGACCACGATCGCGTCGGCGAACTCGACCTGTCCGATGGCGACCTGGGCGAGCGTGCGGTCGTCCTCCGGCGTGAGGCCGAGCGGTTCGTCGCCGGTCGCGGCGGTCAGCCAGCGCCCCTCGTCGACGACCGCGACGACGGCTTCGACGGTGGCGACGTCGGCGATCGTGACGTCGCCGACCAGCACGTTGTGCAGTGCCCAGCAGACGGGCTCGGGCTCGACGCCCGGGTCGAGGTGCAGGACGATCCGGCGCACGTCCGGTTTGGCGGCCAGCGCACGCAGCAGAGGGAGGGTGTCCAGGCGCAGCGTGCAGGAGACGCAGCCGTGCGCCAGTTCGAGGACCGTCTCGCTCGGCGGCCCGTCAGCGGTGCGCACCGTGCGGCGGACGATGCCTTCCGCGAGCCCGCTGAGGTCGTGGCGCACGACGACCGTGCCCGGCTCCTCGCGTAGGAGCCGGCCTGCGACCCAACCTGTCACGCCCCGGTCCAACCCCGTGACCAGCACCAACCGGGTGTCCTGCACGACAAACCTCCCCGCTATCGACAATCATTGTCATTACCGTACAGTGGAATACCTGAAGATGGAAATCGTTGTCGATACGTGGAGGTGTGATGTCGGCGGTATGTCAGGTCACGGGCCGGGCACCCGGCTTCGGCAAGCAGGTGTCGCACTCGCATCGCCGCACGACGCGGCAGTGGCGGCCGAACCTGCAGCGACGCAGGTACTGGCTGGCGAGTGAGCAGCGGTGGGTGCGGCTGCGGGTGTCCACGAAGGGAATGAAGGTGATCGACCGGCGCGGCATCGAGTCGGTGGTCGCCGAGCTACGCGCGAAGGGACAGCGAATCTAGATGGCACGCAACGAACTGAGGCCGATCGTCAAGATGCGGTCGACGGCGGGCACCGGCTACACGTACGTCACGAGGAAGAACCGCCGCAACGACCCGGACCGCCTGGTGCTGCGGAAGTTCGACCCGGTGGCGCGCGTACACGTCGAGTTCCGCGAGGAGCGCTGATGGCGAAGACGTCCAAGATCGTCAGGAACGACCGCAGACGCGAGATCGTGGCCCGCTATGCCGAGCGCCGCGCGGAACTGAAGAAGATCATCGCCGCCCCTGGTTCGAGCACGGCCGAGCGCGAGGCGGCGGCCCGTGAACTACGCGGTCAGCCTCGCGACGCGTCCGCCACACGGATCCGCAACCGCGACGCGGTCGACGGCAGGCCGCGCGGGTACTTCCGCACGTTCGGCCTGTCGAGGGTGCGGCTGCGGGAGATGGCCCACCGCGGCGAACTGCCCGGCGTCAGCAAGTCGAGCTGGTGAGGCCGCGTCCAGGCGCGCCACGCAGGAAGCGGAACCTGCTGGCGCAGGAAGGTGTGTCGAGTGTGGACTGGAAGGACGCGGCGCTGCTGCGCAAGTTCATCTCGGACCGGGGCAAGATCCGCGCCCGCCGGGTGACCGGCCTGACCCCGCGACAACAACGCCAGGTAGCGACCGCGATCAAGAACGCCCGGGAGATGGCGCTGCTGCCGTACCCGGGCAGGGCGCGCTGAGGTCTGGCCTCCGGCCCCCTCGAACCACGCTACGGCACGGCACCGACAAACCCGCGCTCACAACGGTTCTGTGGACAACCGCCCACTGCCCGCCGCCGATTGTCGGTGCCCGCCACTACGCTTGATTCCGGGGCCGGAGGCCACGCGGGTCGTGCTCGATGTCCGCTCGTTATGGGATCAGCAGTGTCTTTCCCACAGTCTGGCGGGCTTCGATCGCCTCGTGGGCCGCTACCGCCTTGTCCAGCGGGAAAGTTTGACCCACCAGTGGGGTGATCGTGCCGTCCACCGCGGCCGCGAGCATGTCCGTCACTGCCGCGCTTCGATCCACCCCCTTGCCGATGTCGAGAATCGACACCGCCCGCACACCGCTTCTCGCTGGCTCCGTGGTTGCGAAGTCACCCGCGGAGGAGCCGTAGGCCAGGAACCGGCCGCCCGGGTTCACCAGCCGGTACGCCGTGGTGCCGATGTCACCGCCCGTACCGTCCAGCACCACGTCCACACCGCCCACCCGCGTGGGCCAGTCCGGCTGTGCGTAGTCGACGGCCTCGTCAGCACCCCATTCTCGAACGAAGTCCAGTTTGCGAGGGCCCTTCGCCGCGCCGACCACTACCGCACCGCGTGCCTTCAGCATGGGGATCAGCAAGGTGCCCAGGCTGCCGCCCGCGCCGGTGATCAGCACTCGTTCGTCCGGCCGCACGTCCGCCGTTTCCAGAATTCCCACGACCGTCGGACCGTCGTGAAGCAGCGTCAGCGCTTCCGGCAGGCCCAGACGATCCGGGACGGGCACCACGTCGGACAGGCGCACCACCGCGCGTTCCGCGTAGCCGCCGGTTGGCGTCATGCCGCCGTTCTCGCCGGTGTACGCGAGCACGCGGCGGTCCAGCCACGACTCGTCAACGCCTCCGCCGACCTCGCGGACCCGGCCAGCCACGCCGTTACCCGGCACGTACGGCGGCTCGACCTGGAACCACTCCTTGCCCCAGCCCAGTCGGATCCGCGTGTCGACGAACAACACGTCGACCGCTGCCACCTCAACCACGACCTGGCCATCGGCCGGTACCGGGTCCAGCACCTCGCGTACTGCCAGGACCTCCGGCCCACCGTGCCTCGTCACCTCTACCGCTCGCATGCGGCCCAGTCTTGGACCTCAAGCAAGGTGGAGGTCAAGCGATCAGGCCGCCCCGGTACGCCACGAGTGCCGCCTGCACCCGGTTCACCGCGCCGATCTTGCCGAGCACCGCCGACACGTAGCCCTTGACCGTCGCCTCCGACAGGTGCAGTGCGCTGCCGATCTCGGCGTTGGACAGCCCCTGGCCGATGAGCGCGACGACCTCCCGCTCCCGGTCGGACAGCGACGCCAGCAGTCGCCGGGCCGGCTCGGCCGCGCGCTCACCGTCCGCGACCGCCGACAGCACGCGGGCCGCGACCTTCGGGTCGAGCACCGCGCCGCCGCGGGCCAGGTCACGCACGGCCTTGATCAACACAGCCGGTTCGGTGTCCTTCAGCAGGAAGCCGTTCGCGCCGATGCGCAGCGCCTCCTGGACGTACTCGTCGACGTCGAAGGTGGTCAGCATGGCGACGACCGGCGGCTCCGGGAGCGCGCGGATCTTACGCAGCGCGACGATGCCGTCGGCCGACCGCATCCGGATGTCGAGCAGCACGACGTGCGGTCGGTGCTGCCGAACGAGGTCGGCAACGTGCACCCCGTCGTCACACTCGGCGACCACCTCGATGTCGCCGGCGCTGGTCAGAATTGTGCGGAGTCCTGAGCGGACGAGATCTTCGTCATCCGCGAGCAGCACCTTGATCACGAACGCCTCCCCGACAGTGGGCGGTCATGGCGGGTCTACTTGACAGTAATGATCGTACCTCGTTGCCCTGAGTGACCAGCGGTTATGCGGGTCGCATCGCGTCACGCAGCTTGACCTTGCCCCCGCTGCGCATCACCGCGTTGGCGTAGATCCGCCCCGCCAACCACACCAGCAGCGGGATCAGCACGACGACGAGTCCGACCGAGACGACGGCCTCCCACACCGGCACGCCACCCATCGCGAGCCGCATCGGCATCAACGTCGGCGCGAACACGGGGATGACCGACAGCACCTCCGCGAGCGTGTTGTCCGGTTCGGACGGCAGCACCGAGATGCCGACGACGTAACCGACGATGACGAACATCAGCGCGGGCGTGATCACGCCCGCGACGTCCTCCTGCCGCGACACCAACGCCGCGAGCGCGGCGAACACCAGCGAGTACATGACGAACCCGAGCAGGTACCACACGATCAGCCACACCACGGTGCCGATGGCGGCCGACGCGGATATCGACAGCACGTCGAGCGCGAGCGCCGCCGCGATACCACCGCCGCCGATCACCACCATCTGGACGAACCCGACGAACCCGATGCCGAGTACCTTGCCGGCCATCAGCTGCCACGGCCGGATGGTCGACAACAGCAACTCGACCACGCGACTGGACTTCTCCTCGACCACCCCCTGCGCCACCAGCTGCCCGTTCAGCAGCAACGACATGTAGATCAGGATGCCCGCGACGATGCCCAGCACCAGCTGCTCCGGCTGGTACGGGTAGGGCTCCTCCAGCGGCTCCACGTCCACGGCCGCACCCACGACCGACGACCGGACCCGCACCGGGTCACCACCGAGCGCGGTGATCTCCCGGTCGAGGGCGAGCTGCCCCGCGAGCACGTTGAGCGCGTTCTCGAGGTCGCCGTCGAGGTCCTTCTCGACCACGACCCGCAGCGGACCGTCGACGCCGCCGACGATCAGGGCGTCGAGCGCACCGTCCGCGACCTGCTTCCTGCCCTCCTCCTCGCTGACGACCTTCGTGCCGACGCTCTGCCCGATCTGCCCCGCCGTCGCCTTCAACGGCTCGGCGAGCACCTGCGTCTGCTGTGTGACGCCGACCGTCTCGCCCGAGCCGCCGGACAGCTTCATCACCAACGCGAACCCGATGAGCAGCACGAGTGTCGCGACGGTCGTGATGATGAACGCCTTCGACCGCATCTTCGTGGTGACCTCGCGGCTCGCGACGAGCCGCGTCGCGTCCCACGAGCTGAGCCGGACATCCGGAGCGGTCATGCCGTCACACCTACCTTGTCCTGCGCGGACTCCGGCACCGTGCCCTCACTGGCTTCCTGCGTCACCACTTCCCGGTACAGCTCGGTCAGCGACGGCCGCCGCCTGCTGAACTCGGTCACCGGCCCGGTGGCCAGCGCCGCGTGCAGCACGACCTGGTCGTCCGCGTCGTCGGCGAGTTCCAACACGGTGCGGGCACCGTCCTGTTCGCGCACCGTGACGCCCGGCAGACCGGACGCCCAGCCGGTCGTGGCGTTCGGCGCGACGACCACGAGCTCGACCGCGCCACTGGACCGCAGCTCGTCGACCTCGCCGATCGCGACCATCTGTCCACTTCGGATGATCCCGACGCGGTGGCACAACCGTTCGACGAGCTCCAGCTGGTGACTGGAGAACACCACCGGTATGCCCTCAGCCGCCTTGTCCAGCAAGACGTCACTCATCACGTCGACGGCGATCGGGTCAAGCCCGGAGAACGGTTCGTCCAGCACGAGGATGCTCGGGTCGTGCACCAGCGCGGCCGCGAGCTGCACGCGCTGTTGGTTGCCCAGGCTCAGGTTCTGGACGTCGTCGCCCTGCCGGTGCGCGACGCCGAGCCGCTCGGTCCAGTCCGCCATCGAACGCCGGGCGGCCTCCGCCGAGAGGCCGTGCATGCGCGCGAGGTAGATCAGCTGCTCGCCGACCTTCATCTTCGGGTAGAGCCCGCGTTCCTCGGGCATGTACCCGATGCGCCGCCGGGTCTCGAGCGTGATCCGTTCGCCGTTCCAGCGCACCTCACCCGAGTCCGCGGCGAGCACGCCGAGCGTGATGCGCATGGTCGTCGTCTTGCCCGCGCCGTTGCTGCCGACGAATCCGAAAAGCTCGCCTGGCCGGACGTCAAAAGTCGTGTCCCGCAAGGCGACCACGTCGCCATAGCGCTTGGAGATGCGGTCGATCTCCAGCCGTCCGTCACCCAAACCCGGACCCCCTCCCACAAACCGCCGTCGGAAGGAACCCTAGTACGGGAAGTCAGTTCTGACGCAGCGAGCCGATGCTGAATTCCACCCCCTGATCATCGCGACACGCGGCGTGCCAGCCTGCCGAATTGGGTTGCGTTTCCCCGGCCGTTCCGCCGGCGTCCCGGATGCGTCGCGCGGCCTCGTCGACGTCCGCCACCCGGAAGTACAGGTCAGGTCGTCCGGCGTGGTCCACGAAGAGACCACCGGGTGGCGCGGAGTTCTCGATGTTCCACCCGTTCGGATGGGAACCCGTCGATAACTCCCAACCCAGCGCTGCCTGATAACGATCTTTCACCGAGTCGTCCGCCACCGGAACGACGTAGTAGAAAAGGTCGCCTTCCGCGCATTTGGGGCTGGTCTGCGCATATCCTTCCGCGGGCTGCCACAACGCGAGCGAGCCATTCTCGGCCGTACAACTCCACCCCGACGTGTACGACACCGGGTCGGCAGCGTCCCCACCCAGTTGACGCAGCCGTGCCACGGCCGCTTGCGCATCGGGTACCTCGAAGTACAGATCGGTACCCGGGCTTCCCTCGGCCAGCCCGCCGGCAGGAGAGCTGCCCTGGATGTGGTTGTCGTCGGTGTAGGTCCAGCCGAACACAGTCGCGTAGAACTCCTTGGCGCGCGGCAGGTCCGGCGCTCGGATCACGTAGTACATGGTTTCTCCCCTTCACTGGGTCCACTGGTGGAGCGCGAGGCGCCACTCGCCGTCCCGGTGCACGAGCACCGACGACACCGCGACCGACATCGGTCGTTCGTGCTGCTCGTGCATGACGGTGGCCCGGTGCGTGAGCACCGCCGTCGAGTCTCCAATGTGGACAATGTGTGGATCGGTCAGTTCGTACTTGTGGTAAATGGGGTGGTCGACCATGGCGGCGACGCACTGTTCCTTGGTGTACGTGTTGCCATCACCGGGAAAGATCAGCATCGCCTCGTCCGTCAGGTTCCGCGCGAAGAACTCGACGTTCCCGTCCGCTATCGCGTCGAGGAAGTCCCCCAGCCGGGCGAGCAGCATCCGTTCCAGTGAGTGCCGGGCGAAGCCCGCTAAAAGCCCTGCCCAGTTCGCTTTCTCCCAGCCGCCGTGCCGCACGACGACCCGTGTGCCACCTCGTACGGCCTCGAACCGCACCTCAACGTCGGTCCGCTCGGCGGGGTCGACCCCGGGTGGGCCGTAGCTGAAGGCGAGACGCGGCCCCGGCTCCCACGCCGACACCCGCCCGATCTCGATGTCGCCCTGCATCAGCGCGCCGTTCTCGAAGCGCAGCTCACCGTCCGGCGCGCCCCACAGCGAGCGGTCCGCCCGCCACCACGCGGCGATGTCCCTCGTGAACAGGTCGAACGCGGTGGCCGGGTCGACCTCCACCTCGACCGCCACGTTGGCCTCGGTCATTCCTGTTTCCTCTTCTTCGCGTAGTCGGAGAAGGCGTCGAGCTGTTCGGTCCAGAACGCCTCGACCTGGTCGAGCCAGGCACGCAGCGCCGCGAACGGCTCCGCCCGTAGCTGGTAGACGCGCACTCGCGCGTCCTCGTCGAGCGCGCGGACCTCCACCAGCCGGGAGGCACGCAGCACCCGTAAATGGCGGCTGATCGCCGGGAAACTCATCCCCGCCGAGTCGGCCAGCTCGCCGGCCCGTCTGGGGCCCTGCCGCAACTCGTCGACCACCTGCCGCCGGACAGGGTCGGCGAGGGCGACGAGCACCTCGTCCACTTCGGTTCGCACAATGACAACTATTAACGCAAGCGTTAAGCATGTCAAGCGTTTCGAACAAACTTGTGGATGACGTCAGCCGCAGCGGCGCGCCACGGGCCGCCGACCCGCGGCGTACGCGGCGGGCGGCACACCCATGAGGTGGCGGAACTCGCTGGTCATGTGCGACTGGTCGTAGTACCCGGCCGACGCGGCGACGTCCGCCCACCGCCTGCCGGACGCGGTCGCGAGCACCGACCGCACCCGGTCGATCCGCGCGAAGTGCTTCGGCGAGAGCCCTACGCCGTCGGCGAACAGCGCACGTAGTCGCCGCTCGCTGACGTGCAGCCGCCGCGCCGTCGCTGCCACGCCTTCTTCCGCGAGCAACTCGGCCGCCTCACCGACCAGGTCGTCGCCCACCCCGCGCTCCGCGACCGCGACCGCCAACGCACCGACCGGGTCCTCGACAAGGCCGTCGACGTCCAGGCCGGGCAACACGCGGACCTGGACGACCCGGTCGGCGAGATCCCGGACAGGCCGTCCGAGCAGGGCTTGCGCACGTCCCGGCCGCAGCCGCACGCGCACGCACGACGGCCCGGGATCGGCGACGTGGTACGCCGCGCGGGTCCTCGGCCCCATCACGACCACCGAACGTCGCTCCCCGGGAGTGGTGCGCACGACGAGAGTGGTGGCGTGGTCGGGTAAGTCGACCGCGTCCGCACCCGACGCGGCCGCCACGTCGATGCCCACCACCCACGGCCGCAACTCGTTCGGCACCACAAGCGTTCCCATGCCGCCACGGTAACCGCGACCGCCGACAACGAGCCGTGCCGAAACTTCCTATAGACCGGCCGGTGCGGGCACGACAGTCGGTCCATGATCCTTGTCACCGGCGCCAGCGGCACCATCGGCGGGCACGTCGTCCGGCTGCTCGCCGACCGCGGCGTGCCCTTCCGCGCCATGTCCCGCAACCCCGTCGACCTGCCGAACGCGGTACGCGCCGACTTCACCGACCCGGTGTCGCTGACCGCCGCGGTCGCCGGCGTCGACGCCGTCTTCCTGGTCACCGTGCCGCCCGTGCCGTCCGCGGAGCACGACATCGCGCTGGTGGACGCGGCCACGGCCGCGGGGGTGCGGAAGATCGTGAAACTGTCGGCGATCGGCAGTGGCGAGCCTTTCGAGGGTGCCACGGTGGGCGCGTGGCACGTCGAAGCGGAGGAGGCCATCGCGGCGAGCGGGTTGGCGTGGACCGTCCTGCGGCCGCCGAGCTTCGCGTCGAACTTCCTGCGGTACCAGGCCATGATCGCCGAAGGCGACCAGATCCCGAACGTGTTCGGCACGGCTCGCCAACCCATCGTGGACCCACGCGACGTGGCCGCGGTCGCGGTGGCGACCCTGCTCGACAGCACACATGACGGTCGGCGCTACGACGTGACCGGCCCGGAGCTGCTCACGTTCGACGATCAGGCAGCCGTCCTCGAACGCGTGCTCGGCCGCCCGGTGCGGACCGTCGATGTCGGCCTTCGCCCACAGTTGGAGGCCGCAGGCATGCCGGCGGAAGCGATTGCGCAGGTCAGCCTGGGTACGAGCTGGGCAGGAGCGGGTGGCGCGGAGTACGTGACCGAGCACGTCAACCGGATCCTCGGGCGGCCTCCCGGCACGTTCGAGCAGTGGGCGATCGACCATCGAGCGATGTTCAACCGAATGCGGTGACGCGGCGCCCCCGGCTGCCGCTAGGCTGTCGGGGCAACGCCCTCGTAGCTCAGGGGATAGAGCACCGCTCTCCTAAAGCGGGTGTCGTAGGTTCGAATCCTACCGGGGGCACTACAAGGATGGGAACAGGATTGTCACCCGCTGTGGGTGACTCCTGTTCCCTTTTGCTTTGTTTGCGCTGCTCACGGCGCTGGCGTGCCTGGTCGAGCGATATGACGGCGGCGTCGTGGGCGACCCGGCTGGCGGCTGTGATGGTGGGGCCGGTCAGGGTGACCCGGCAGGTGGCGGTGTGGGTGTCTCTGTTGTAGCGGATCTCCAGCCGGAGGGCTTCGAAGAGGGCGCGGGCGAGCTCTTCGGGTAGTTGGTCGACTTCGATCTTCGTCACGGGGAGTGCGTCGATCAGGTCGGGGTTGGGGGTGGCCAGGATGCGCTGCTCGACTTCGGCGAGTTGGGCTTCGAGTTGTTCCTTCTGGGTGCGGAGTTCGGCACGCCGATGGTTGATGTCGCGGACGAAGTCCTCGTCGGGGTCGTCGACGAGTTCGAAGTTGCGGATGGTTCGCTTGATCTTGAGGTCGGTGTCGGCGATGGCCCGGCGGAGTCCGGCGACCTGTTGCTCTCGTTCCTGTTGGATCGTGGTGTCGAGGTAGCGGAGGTTGGCGTCGAGTAGTTGGCGGCGGTAGTCGCCGAAGACGTGGTCGGACAGGAACGAGTTGATCTTGTCGAGCAGGTGGTCTTCCCGTACGAAGACCCCGCCTGCGGCCGGATGGCCGGCTGGGACGTAGCCCTTCTTGGGGGCGCAGGCGTAGTAGACGTATTTGCGGGTCTTGCCGTTCATGCGCCGCCCGCACAGGTCGCAGAACAGGTAGGTGCGGAACAGGTAGGAGCGTTTGGTCTGGGGATGCTTGGTGTTGGGCCCGGCGGCTGTGCGGGAGCCGAACCGGTGGCCGCTGACCTCTTGGACCTGGATGAAGGTGTCGAGGTCGACCAGCACCTCGTGCACGGGTTCGGGTGACCAGATCCACTCCGAGACGGGGTTGAGTACGTTGCCGCCGGATTTGCGGGCGCGGCGGTTCCACACCATGTGCCCGGTGTACTTCGGGTTGGTGAGGACGTCGCGCACGTTGGAGTAGGTCCACCGGCCGACAGCCCGAGACGGGTTGATCGGTGTGGGCGGCGGGTTGGTCGCCAGGTCGAGGTTGAGCCGCTCGGCGATCGTTTCGTAACCGAGTCGCTCCTCCAGTCGCCACTGGAAGATCCGCTTGACGACCGGTGCTTCGACTGGGTTGGGCTCGAGGAAGGTCTTCTTCTGGCCCTTGGCGCGCTTGGCCGGGACCGGATGCGGGACTCGTTTGGCCTGGAAGCCGTAGCACGGCTTGCCGACGTTGTAGCCCTCCTCGGTGTGCACGGCGAACCCGTCCCAGGACTTCTCCAGCATCTCGATCACGTAGAACTCGGCGATGCCCTGCTTGACCCGGCGGGTGAGCAGTTGGGTGGCGACCTTGGCTTTGCGGCCGGTGCCGTCGTGGGCGAGGGTGAACGGCTCGTCGGCGGCCAGCAGCCGCACCCCGGCGCGCTCGAGCCGGTTCTCGATATCGGTGCCGATGTAGGTGCGGCGGGCGATGCGGTCGATGGACTCGCAGATGACGTAGTCGAAGCGCCGGTCCGGGCGCTCGGCCTCGGCGAGCAGGTCCTGGATACCGCCGTCACGCGGGATCGGGATGTCGAACTGCTCGTGCGCGGTGCTTTGGCCGCGGGCGGCGAGGTCCTTGCGGCCGGATTCGATGTCGTAGAAGTTCGCCACGATGAGCGCGTCCTCGGGCAGCACGAGTTGGGACGCGCGGTACTGGCGAGGCAGCGACAGCGTGGGGTCCTGCTGGTCGTAGGTCGAGGTACGGCCCGCCCACGCGAAGCGCAGCAGCCGAGGCCGCGTCTCGGCGGTTCCGGTGTCGTCGTGTCGGCGGTACGGGCTGCGGGCGCGGCCTACTGGGCGGTCGTCCGCCCACTTGCGGACGAGTTCTGGGCCAGCCATGCGGTCACCTCCCTCAGCACGCGGGCTTGCTGGTGGGCGAGGGCTTCGCCGTCGGGGCCGTCGAGCAGCGTGATGTCGAAGACCACCTCCGGTGCTTCGGTCTCGGCTCGCTGGCCAGTCTTGGCGTTGCGTCGCCGACTGGCCGAGGACGACTGTGGCCTTCTGGCGTCTGTCCTGCCGGGCGGACGCCGTCGGCGGGTGTTGTGTGCCTCCGTCACCGCGCATCACCACCCGTGCCATCAGTCCAGCCCGACCGGTCGGTGAGGCGGTGAGCCAGGTTCTCCGCGTCTGCGGTCCAGTCCAACAACCCCGGCGACCACGCCTGCTGATGCGCCGTGGCCGAGCCGGGGAAGTCCTCTGACACGGCGGTGGTGAGGGTGGCGACGCCAACTCCGCACGCGGTCAGTTCGCGGAGTACGGCTTGGCGCTCGGTCATCCGCCTGGGTAGGCGTGAGTCGTCGAAGCAGGCCAACACGTCGAAGTCGCGAGTCCGGTCGTGTGCCTGCTGGAGCAGTTCGACGAGTCCACCTCGGACCTGGTGCCCTGCCAATGACAGGACCCTCGGTGCGCCGTCCCGCCAACGATTCCAGACGCCGATGTCGGCAAAGCAGGCCGAGATCGGCGTCCGCTCGGACAGGGCGACCGAGACCGCGTGCAGTTGGCGCAGAAGCGAAAGCGGCGCATCCTTGGCGCTTCCACACTTGCCGTAGAACGCGACTCGAACAGGTCCGGAATGGACTACAGGGCGCAGGCCAGAAACGGTGAGTTCGGCCATCTTCGCGCTCCTTTCTCTTACAGCGCTTGACATTCGTGTGCCGCGCTGACGCGCGGCGCACGTGTATCCACGCTCCGTACGTCCGAGACGGTCAAGCGCGGTGCGACACAGGACTCGCAGTGCCGCGCTACCGCGTCAGTTGCCGGGTGCGGGTGTTTCCCCGTCCCAGGTCGGATTCGTTCGCCACGCGCGCCGCTGGGTGGCCGCTGGGTCGGTGCGGCCACATCCGGCGGCCCACGACCCGCCGGGGAAAGTCCTTCTGCAGCAGCCGTTCCTGTTGCCGGTTCAGGGCTGCGCTATCTGCGCTTCAGCACGGACAAGGGTCACGCTGCGCGTCGCTGCCTGTCGCTGTCGGGGAAGTCAGTCGACGTGTGCGGCTGGCCCGTCGTCGAGGCGACGAGTCGAAGTCGCGCGCGTCGATCCGCGCTCGCGGAAGCGGCAGAACGACCGGCCTGTGTGGTGTCCTGTTCGTGTTCCGGTTCCGTCAGAGGATTGATGGTGGCGAGCAATCGGGTGTGCCAGTCCAAAGCGAAGCGCAGACAATTCGACTCGCTGCGATGAGTGGGTGAGCAGCCAGGGACGTGGCGACCCCGCAGGCTCCACGATGCCGTTCTCTCGCCGGTCAGACACTGTTGATCGGTCACGGGTGGCGGGGTAGCCCGGCCCTTGTAGCGGCCTTGCCCGCGGATAGTCCGATCGGCGG